>CAYZGP010000147.1:0-13589 GCA_964478065.1 uncultured Pirellulaceae bacterium | reverse complement strand
CGCTTGGTGACGCTCGCTTGGATTGTTGCGCGACAAAGTAGTTCGCCAGAAATGCTCCAACTACCAACAACGCGAGCAGAAATTTGATCGAGAATTCATGTTAAACGTACACAGCCTACTTAATGGGACCTTGCAGCAAAATGGACGATCCGGTTTCGCTCTCAAGTGAATCAATCGTCCCAGTTACCGGTATGTCCTGTGGTCGAATGTCTACGTCCGCCTGTGGGACAAGGTATATCATCCGTTCGTCTGGTATGACGGTGGCTGTCGGGATGGGGGCTTCAACTTCTTCTGAAACGGGCTGGGGGATCGTACCCAGAACTGGCAATAATCGTTGAGACAATTCGTGATTCGGATCAACGGCCAACGCACTTTGGAAGTCCAAGGTTGCAGCTTCGATATAACCTAGCGAGCCATAGTGGTACCCGCGAACGGCAAACGCATTTGCGTCCGTTGGGTTTGAAGCCAGGTGTTGGGTGAGGCGATTGGTTTGCGATACGTAGTCGTTACGCCCGTAAAATTCTTTGTAGTTCTTAACAACCGAATTCCATTTCTCACGTGGCAAATTCTCAGTGCCCTTTTTTAAGAATGTTGCGGATTGCGAAAAATTACCATTGGCAAAGCTTGCCTGTGCGGCAAACAACATCATCTGCCCATTGTCTGGTTCAACAACAGTGGCTTGGCTGGCAAGCGTTTCCGCATCTCGATAGTCGCCTGTTTTGAATGCCAATTCAGCGCGACGTTGTAAACTTCGCGCCGCGGCCGTCGTCGAAATCTGCGGATAAAATTCGTTGACAATGGGCTTGTTCGTTGTGGTGTCGTTAATGATCGTTTGATTTGGAACGTACCCTGGGGCGTTGCCTTGATTGAACAATTGGTCTCGGGCTGCTTGTTCGGCTGGATTCAATGCATACGATGGCGGGTAATCCGCGCCGTAATAGGAGCCGTTTAAGTTAGAACCATAGTAGGTCGAGCGGTAAAGCGGTACATAGCCAGTTGAGAATTGATTGATCCCAATCCCGTAACGGATGCTGTTGGTGGGGCGATAATAACTTGAGACGCCGCCGCTACGACTGCCGTAACTAAAATTCAATCCGTACGGCGACACGCTCAAGAAAGTGCTTCCTCGATTGGAAAAACTTCGATTGTTGAAGTTTGACCGGCTGTTGTACGACCGACTGCTGTTGTACGAACGGCTATTATACGAACGATTGTTGTACGATGGTCGGGCAACGTACGAGGGGTGAGTGTGGCTGCGGTTTGTAAAGTTGGAACTCGAACGTCCGCGTGAACTCGAGTATGGGCTTGGCGTTCCGAGTCCAGTCCGCTTGCTCGGGACCGAGTAAATTTGACTTCTCCCCGTCGATTTCGAAAACGATTTTCTGGCGGCTGCGGCTCCTTTGGACTTGCCTTGAACGGCCAGGCCATTTTCAGGAGTGCCAAAAAGCAAAACGCAAATGGCGAGCATGGCGAACGTAGTTTTGAATGACAAGTGATTCATTTCAATTCAATCGAATAGAGGATTGCGAGCGGTTCAAAAAAGTGGAAAGCCTACTCCATTTTTCGGAATTTCAATTTCCGTTCCACATTCAATCATAGCCTGCATTGAGAATGAGTCATGTCTCAGCAGTTAATCATCCGGTTTTGCGGGATTTTTGGGCAAGACAGTGGGGCGAGCCTACTTTCCAAACAGCTTTTTCATCTTGGCCCAACTCCTCGTATTGGCAACATCGCCGGCTGTCAGGCAGCCCCGTCTGGCCTGCTTGATTCCGTATTTCATATTTTCCAAGCCCTTAGTGCGATGCGCATCGGTGTTGATTACCACAGGAATGCCATGGGTTTTCGCGGCAAGCAAATAGACGTCGTTGAGGTCAAGCCGAATTGGGTTCGCGTTCAGCTCGACCAGTTTTTTGTTTTCTTTGGCCGCCTGAAAAACGGCATCGATGTCGACTTCGTAAGCTTCGCGTTTGTTCAGCAGTCGCCCAGTCGGATGGGCAATCATGGTTACATGTGGATTCTCAATCGCCCCAGTGATGCGATCGGTGATTTGTTGACGTGGTTGATTCTGGCCGTAGTGAACGCTGGCAATAATAAAATCACCCTTCGCCAGGACTTTGTCTGGCAAATCCATATCGCCATTTTCAAGTATGTCGCACTCAATCCCCTTCAAGATCAAAAAGTCATCGACGCTCTTGGCGTTAATTTTGTCAATCTCATTCCACTGAGCCAGCAATCGTTTGTCGTCCAATCCGTTGGCCATTGCGACGCGTTTTGAGTGATCAGTTATCGCGATATATTTAAGTCCAAGTGCACGTGCGGCGTCTGCCATTTCTTCAATCGAAGCCTTACCGTCGGTGGCCGTCGTGTGCATGTGAAGATCGCCGACGATATCATTCAGCTCGATCAGTTCGGGTAGCTCACTTTTGTCTGCCCAGTCCAGTTCGCGACGGGCTTCTCGAATTTCCGGTTCGAAATAGGGAAGCTGTAACGTCTCATAAACGTCGACTTCGGATTTGCCTGCGATCCATTTTTCTTTGTCGTTGGTGTCGTAAACGCCCCACTCGTTGATCTTCAATCCCATTTGTTTTGCACGGCCACGAATCAAGACGTTGTGGTCTTTGGATCCGGTGAAGTACTGCAAGGCAGCGCCGAATGAATCTTTCGGGACGACTCGAAGGTCGACTTGGAATTCATTATCCAGTCGCACTGACATCTTCGTGTCGCCGCGAACAATGACGGAAGTGATCTCGTCAAATTCTGCGAAATGATCCATCACTTTGTCACTCTTGGATGAATCGACCAGCATGTCGAGATCGCCAACTGTTTCTTTACCACGTCGATAGCTGCCGGCGAACTCCAGCTGTTTGACTTGTTTGCAGCCGTTCATGTGTTCGCGCAATCGCTGGGCAATTTTGTCCGCTTCGGCCCACAGGATTCGTTCGTTCGCCGCTGCCGCGATTGCGATTCCGTCTAAAATCGCTTGTTCGGTTTTCGCTCCAAATCCTGAGAGCACGCGAACTTCACCGGCTTCGCAAGCCGCCTTTAACTGCTCAAGCGTTTCGATTCCAAGCTCATTAAAAAGCGCCGCACATTTTTTCGGTCCCAGTTTTGGAACGTTCAGCAAATCCAAAACGGTTTTGGGAACTTCGGTTAGTAGCTCTTCGAGTTGCTTAAGCGTTCCCGTCTCAACCAGCTCGTGGCATTTATCGGAAACGCCTTTGCCGATGCCGTCCAGTTTCGTCAAATCTTCGCCCGCACTGATCATCGACGCGATTGAGTCAGGCAGTTCATTGATCAACCTCGCACCGTTACGATAGGCCCGCAATCGAAAGGCGTTGGCTCCAGTGAATTCGAGGAGGTCGGCAAGTTGAGAAAGCGTTTTTGCAATTTTATCGTTGTTCATAGCTTCGATGATAACGATAAATTTAGTGTCCGAATACCGGCAGAAGTTTCCACAATATTTCGCGAATATGAATCTGCGAATTTATGAATTGTTTCGTCCAACCACGACGTGGCTTGCCTTGAGACTGAATTGGGGTTAGTCCGATCTAGGCCGTGAAAAACTCAATCCGGAGAAAGGTTGGGTGTGAGTTGGGTATCTTCTTAACCTGCTTGAACCACACTCTGAAGCACAGTGAGTCATGTAACATCCAACCGAAATCGCAGTTGCAGTTGTGATGCAACGCGGCGCCGGATTGCATGGTCTTTCTGGCGAAGTTCATTGCAATTACGATAGAGCCATGATTCGATACGGCATTACGATTTTCCTAAGTGCATTTTTGCTGTTCCAAATTCAGCCAATGATCGCACGCTTGATTTTGCCTTGGTTTGGAGGCACGGCAGCCGTTTGGACTACCTGCATGATGTTCTTTCAAACGGCATTGCTGCTCGGCTATCTCTACGCTCACTTGATTCGTAAAGTATGTCCGCCCAAAATTGCGTTTGGCGTTCACTTTGTCGTTTTGCTGGTCGCCGCGATACTAACATCGGTCACTCCACCGGATTCGCTTAAACCGGCCGGAGACGAAAACCTTACGCTTGCGATCGTGACGGTTCTTGCTGCTTCGATTGGATTGCCATTCTTCGTTTTGTCGACGACCGGCCCGCTGATTCAAGCTTGGCAAAGTACAACCCACGCCGACCAATCGCCGTATCGGTTATACGCTTTGTCAAACCTCGGCTCGATGTTGGCGTTGGTGTCGTATCCGTTTCTTATCGAGCGATTTTTCCCACTGGCCGAGCAAGCGACGTATTGGAAATTTGGTTTTTATCTGTTCGCAGCCTGTTGTGTGTGGTGCGGTTGGCAGACGTATGCGAAAGACTCATGGGCGGAACCGGTATCGGGATTGGATGAGCAAAGTTCGACTCCAAGATCTTCGTATTGGGCCAGAATGCCGCTTTGGATTTTGCTTTCTATGTCGGCGTCGACGGTGTTACTTGCGACAACCAATCTAATGTGCCAGGAAGTCGCTTCGGTTCCGTTTCTTTGGATTTTACCGTTGGCGTTGTATCTGTTGTCGTTCATTATTTGCTTTGACCGCCCTGCCCTTTATCGTCGACGCGTTTTTGTTCCGCTGTTGGCGGTAAGTTCTTTTGTTGCGATCGCGTTGGTGCATCTAAACGTGATGGCGGGGTTGCTTCTCCAAGTCGGCGGGCTTGCGACCGTTTGTTTTGCGGCTGCAATGACGTGTCATGGGGAATTGGAACGGCTCAAGCCTCACCGCTCCCAGTTAACGGCCTTTTATTTATGGATTGCCGTCGGCGGTGCACTGGGCGGAATTTTCGTTTGCGTCGTTGCGCCGAATTTGTTCTCTGGGTTTTATGAGTTCCATGTCGGGATCATGATTTGCCTATTGGTGGCGCTGGCAACTGTCGTTCCCATGGGAAGCAACGTCGCGCCGGTGAAAGAAAATGGCGTCTCAATAGGACCTGCGAAAACTCCGTCGTGGTTAATGACAGGCGGAATCTTTATCACTCTTGGGTTTGTGTTAAGCAGCCTGACTTATTTTCTCGATCCAAACGACGATCAAGGCCTCAAGTTCCGCGGGCGCAACGAATATGGATTGGCGTCGGTTGTTGATGACGGCGATTATCGTAAGTTTATTAACGGTCGAATCGAACACGGCGGACAATCGCTCAAGGAAGGCAATGATCTCGAGCACATCAGTTATTACGTGCCGGGTAGCGGCGTGGGGGTTGCGTTTGAAGCGATGCGAGATGGAGCAAGTTCGGAATCTCGGCTGAACGTTGGCGTCCTCGGGCTTGGTGCAGGCGCGATGGCGACTTGGTTGGAACAAGGCGATCAAATTCGGTTTTATGAAATCAATCCAATGGTCGAAATGATCGCGAACGAACACTTTACTTTCTTGAAAAAATCGCCAGGAACAAGCTCTGTTAAACTTGGCGATGGCCGGATTCAATTGCAAAAAGAGTTTGATCAAAATGGATCGATGGATTTTGATCTGCTTTTCATGGACGCGTTTTCCAGCGATTCGATTCCGGTTCATCTGTTGACGACCGAATGTATCGATTTGTATTTGAAACACCTGAATCCTGATGGAATTTTGATCGCTCATATCACCAATAGTTTTATCGATCTGCGCCCAGTGATTTTCCAGCACGCGAAAGACCATGAGCTGACCCCGATTTTGATCGACTATGTATCAGCCGATAAGGAAATTGAAACTCGATGGGTTTTATTGACGCGAAACGAAAAAGTGATCAACTCTGAGGTTGTGAATTCGAATCAGTCGCCATGGCCAGACGATTTGCGGCCTGTAAAGTGGACCGACGATTACGCAAGTTTGGCGGCGCTGCTGGATTGGTCGGCGGCAGTCGATTGGGAAAAAATATCTTCGCAACTAAAGGATGCCAAGCAAAAAAAGAAGAAGCAACAAACTCCTGTGACAAAAGAAAAATAGATTGTCAAAAAAATCAAACGACAACTCGGATTCTCGTGCTGGTGACTCGCAACGCAAAATTATTGTGTCACGAGTGACTCCCGATTCGCGCGAAGACGTTGATGACGTTGTGGCCGCCGAGGAGCCGCTGGAGATTCGGGTTGTGTTTGGGCCCTGCGACAAACGTCGAAGCAAAAGCCTTTCGATCACGATGCGTACGCCTGGAAACGATGAAGAGTTGGCTTACGGATTTTTGCTTTCCGAGAACATCGTTTCGCATCCTGATCAAATCACGAAATGTGAATTCGTCGGCCCGCCTCCGGAAAACGGAGTTCGCGGAAATACGTTGATGGTTGAATTGGGTGAAGACGTCGGCGTGGAGATGGAAAAACTTCAACGGCATTTCTATACGACGTCCAGTTGCGGGATTTGCGGGAAGGCATCACTGGATGCGGTGCGGAATCAAGGCACAAAACGGTTGGCTGATTCTGTTAAGGTCGAGCGTGATAAGATTTTCGGATTGCCAAATAGCTTGCGAGATTTACAAGACGTTTTTGACCAAACGGGCGGGCTTCACGCAGCGGGTTTGGCGGACGCGAACGGTAAAGTGATCGACATCCGCGAAGACGTTGGGCGGCACAATGCGGTTGATAAATTGATCGGATTGCAGATGAAGCAAGGAACGTTTCCGCTGGCTGGGAAGATTTTGGTGGTCAGCGGTCGGGCGAGTTTCGAATTGGTGCAAAAGGCTTTGATGGCTTCGGTGCCGATGATGGTTGCCGTGGGCGCGCCATCGAGTTTGGCGGTCGAGTTGGCTGAAGAGTTTGGTGTGACGCTCATTGGGTTTGCTTCGGACAATCGGTTTAATATTTACGCTGGTGCTGAGCGAGTTGTGTGATTTGCTTTTTAGCCTGCTTTTATAGAGGTTGTGGGCGCAGCCCAATGGATGCGATAAAAAGAAGCCCTCAAAACTGTTCACGTTCAATGTCGCATCTGGTAACCAAAGAAAATTGAAATGAAAAAGTATAAATTACCCCAAGGCGAAATGCCGTCCATCGGTTTGGGCACTTGGAAAATGGAAGACGGAACGGCGACCGCGGCGGTTAAAACGGCTTTGGAGTTGGGGTACCGCCACATTGACTGTGCGCCGATTTACCTAAACGAGTCGGATGTCGGTGCGGCGTTTGCGGATGTTTTTGGCGCCGGTGAAATCAAACGTGAAGATGTTTGGGTTACTTCAAAGCTTTGGTCTAATCGTCATCGTCCGGATTTGGTTCAAGAAGCGTTGAAGAAAACGTTGTCCGATTTGCAGTTGGACTATCTGGATTTGTTTATGATCCACTGGCCTGTTGTGTTTCGGCATGACGTGCATCGACCCGAGACGGCTGCCGATATGTTGCCGCTTGAGGAGATGCCGCTCACCCAAACATGGAAAGCACTCGAGGGTTGTTTGGAAGCTGGGCTTTGTCGCAACATCGGCGTTTGTAATTTCAGCGTGAAGAAGCTGAAACTCATCCTTGAAGATTGCAAAATTCCTCCGAGTGCAAATCAAGTCGAGTGTCATCCGTTTTTGCCACAGGTTGAATTGGCAGAGTTTTGCAAAAATCAAAATATTCAATTGGTTGCCTACTCGCCGCTTGGCTCGGGAGATCGACCGGAGCGGATGCGTCATGATTCTGATCCTAATATGTTTGAGTCGCCTGAGATTTTGGAGATGGCAAAGTCGCGCGGTCTTTCGCCTGGGCAGATCATTCTTGCTTGGGCAGTGAACCGAGGAACGTCGGCGATTCCCAAGTCATCCAATCCACAACGGTTGGCCGATAATCTTGCCGCTGGATCGATTGATTTGAGCGATGAAGAAATGAATTTAATTGACAATATCGAGATCAATCATCGTTATGTCCATGGGCGATTTTGGGTAATGGAAGGTGGACCTTATACGGTTGCTAATCTTTGGGATGAGTGATCGGTTGCTGGTTGGCGTGCGCCAGTTTCTTGACATGATTGACAGTGCGCTGCCAAATTCTGATGAAAAACGCGCGTAATCAAACTGAAACGACGCAGTTGGACGCAGCGCGAACTTTTATTGAAGTCGAGGCTCTCATGGGGGTTGTTTGCTGAGAGATTTTTTTGCAAGACGATTTTGTAATACCGAGAGACCTAAATGTTCGTATGCATCGATGTGGCCTATGAAGAAAAGGGAGCGAAAACTTCTGCGGTCGCTGCATGTCTTGTGTTTGAGAATTGGGAGTCGCAAGATGCAAGCAATCGGTATGTCGTCGTTGTTGATGAAATTGCTCAATACGTTCCCGGTGAGTTTTACAAACGTGAACTCCCACCGATCTTGAAATTGCTTGACGAAGTCACTGAGCCGATCGATACGATCATCGTTGATGGTTACGTTCAACTGGCAACAGGCCGACCGGGGTTGGGTGAGAAACTGTTTGAAGCCCTCAACGAACAAGTGATTGTGGTGGGCGTGGCAAAGAAAAATTTCGCAGGTAATGACTTGGCCGTTTCGATTCGACGAGGCCAAAGCGATCGACCGCTGTTTGTAACGGCCAAAGGGATGGGGATTGCTGAGGCGGCTGAAAATGTAATGAAGATGTTTGGCCCACATCGCTTGCCGAAACTTTTGAAAGAAGTCGACGGTTTAGTCCGGCGAGGGGCAGTTTAATATTCTTGACGGTTGGTTTTCTAACAACGTCCCAATCGTGGCTTTTGCGTTGAACTAACGTCCTTGCGCTCGGTGCCTCGGAGAGAAAGCTGAAGAGAAAGATCCCAATCTTGCGTTAATGGAAACTCTTCTTCAGAATATGGACACAAGCACAAAAATGAAGTTTCTGATTAACGATGCAATCAGCCGGAGGTTTTTGTATCCTGTTGGTAGCCAAAGACCGCCGATAAAAAATTAAATCACGATTCGTTTCGGATGTCGATTCAATTGAACTTGTGAACCAAAAAGATTATGCAAAAACCGAACGCACAGCGTGAACGTATTATCGAACTCCTGGAACATAAAGGAGGCGTCACGGAAGAATCGGTTCGCGAAGTCTCTCAACAAACTGGCGTCCCAGAAGCCGACATTTGGGGCACGGGTTTATTTTATACGCTCATCAGTAAACCGGGCAAACGAATCCGGCTTTGTGATGGTCTGACCTGTCAAATGTTTGGCGCCGACAAACTCTCGGATGAGCTTACCGCCAGCGGAAAAGAAGTCGAACGCGTCAGTTGTTTGGGGCAGTGCGATCTTGCTCCTGCGTCGTTGGATGAAGAGATGGAGTTGGTGACGTACGCGAAACATAATACTTCGATCACGCCCGATGATCCTGAGTTGCCGATGAATCTGGCTGGCGATGTTGACTTGAGCTATTCAGCATTGGCCAAAGCAAAAGAGATGGGGGCAGACGCGGTCATTGAGCAGTTAAAAGCATCCGGTCTCCAAGGCCGCGGTGGCGCCGGTTTTCCAGCTCACTTTAAGTGGACTTCACTTCGGCAGCAATCGGAAGCCGAGCGATATGTTGTTTGTAATGCAGACGAAGCCGAACCAGGCACGTTCAAGGATCGTGAATTGATTTTGCGCCAGTCGCACAAGATGTTGGAAGGGCTTGCGATTGCTGCAACGGTCGTCGAAACCAATTCGATCTACATTTATATCCGCGGCGAATACACCAACGAATATCGCGCCATCGAAAAAGCCATCGCGGAAGCCGCCGAGCAACTGGCGGACTTTGAAATCAAAATTGTCAAAGGCCATGGCGCCTACATTTGTGGCGAAGAAACTGCGCTGCTTGAATCGCTTGAAGGCAAGCGTGGGATGCCGCGACTGAAACCGCCCTACCCAACCGAATCAGGATTCCGCAGCAAACCGACTTTAATTCACAATGTTGAAACGATTGCGTGTGTGCCCGCGATCATTCATCGCGGCGGCGAGTGGTTCAAAGCACTTGGCAAAACCGAAGCCGGCTCAAAACTTTATTGCATCTCAGGACACGTAAACGCCCCAGGTGTCTACGAACTTCCACTTGGCGTGAGTTTGGACGAATTGGTTTCCGTCGCGGGTGGTTACGTCGGTAATCCGATTGCATTTTCTCCCGGTGGCGCGTCGTCCGGGTTCTTGCCGATGTCGCAAAAAGATATACCGCTGGACTATAAACATCTTTCGGACGCTGGTTCAATGATGGGCAGTGCTGGCGTGGTGGTTATCAATGATACGGTTGATATGGCCAAAGCGGCTGGGTGGCAGTTGGAGTTTTTTGAAAGAGAAAGCTGCGGCCAGTGTGCTCCGTGTAGAATTGGAACAAGATACATTCGTCGGCAAGTCGACAAGTACATTCAAATCGGCGATCCCGTTTCATTGGAAATGGCCGACGACGTTGGGTGGGAGATGGAAGAAGGCTCAATTTGCGGATTGGGAATGGTCGCAGCCAAACCGCTTGAATCGGCGCGAAAGCACTTTCCCGAAGCGTTTGAAAATAGAGATAGTTGAATCCAAATTCGCGTGACGATTAGTAATTAGCATCAACGATGCGATCCTACGATACTACGAAGTAATCTGGCTCATCAAAATTTTAAAAGAAGTTCGATATGAACTACCTCAACAACAAAAAAGTCGAAACGTTTACGATCGAGATCAACGGTCAATCTTGCGTTGCTAAAACGGGCGAGACGGTTGTCGATGTCGCAAGACGCGAAGGCATCGAGATTCCAACGCTTTGTCACGATACGCGTTTGGAGCCAGCGGGCGCGTGCCGAGTTTGTCTTGTTGACGTCGAAGGTCAACGGCGATTGCAACCGGGCTGTGCTTGGGTGGTGCATCCGGAAATGAAGATCACGACTGAGTCGGATCGGATTCAAAAACACCGCACTGTACTTTACAGCATGTACATGGCCGATCATGAACTTGACGCCGACGGTTTGCCGATCGAAACAGCGAACACGAATCAATTGAGGGAGCTTTGTAAAACGATCGAGCCGATGAACCTCGAGCCCGTCGAAGCACCACGAATCGGCCGGCCGGAAGACATCAACCCTTATATCGAATTCAATCCGGACTTGTGCATTTTGTGTGCACGTTGCACCCGTTACTGCGACGAAGTAGAAGCCGTCAACGCGATCACGTTGTCTAACCGAGGAAGCGAAACGACGATTTCAACGGCTGGCGAACGAGGGCTGTTGGATACGACTTGCGAATTGTGCGGCGGTTGTATCGCAACATGCCCAACAGGGGCTTTGATTGAGAAAAAAGCGCCTGCGAATTTGGTAAAGCTGGGAGCACAGACAACCCGATCGACTTGTAATTTTTGCGGAGTCGGATGTCAGCTCGACTTGCATGTGCAGAACGATCAAGTCGTGAAGATCACCAGCCCTGAGCCAGGTGAAACGCTTAATGATGGAAACCTTTGCGTCAAAGGCCGGTTTGCGTATGACTTTGTGCACCACGAAGATCGAATCACCGAGCCGTTAATGCGCGGACCAGATGGTGAGCTTCATCCTGTTAGTTGGGAAGTGGCACTTGATGCAACGGCGAAAGGATTGCTGTCGGTCAAGGAAAAGTATGGAGCTGACGCACTGGGGTTTATTTCTTCGTCACGCTGTACCGGCGAAGAGAATTACTTGATGCAAAAACTTTCCCGCGCTGTGTTCGGGACCAACAACATTCATCAATGTGCCGCGACCTGACACGCTCCCACGGTCGCCGGTCTGGTGACAATGTTTGGTGCGGGTGCGATGACAAACTCAATCGATGAGATTCGCGATTCGGAATTGATGTTTGTGATTGGATCCAACACCACCGAAGCCCATCCAATCATCGCGATGGAAATGAAGCGTGCTCGTCAAAATGGTGCGAAATTGATCGTGGCTGACCCGCGAGAGATTTGGCTGGCGGAAATGGCTGACTTGCATTTGCAATTGAAACCCGGAACGGATGTTTGGCTGCTCTCGGCGATGGCCAACGTGATCGTAACCGAAGAATTGTACGATCAAGACTTCATTGAAAAACACACCGAAGATTTCGACGCTGTTAAGGCGAGAGTTTTAAACTACCCGCCTGAAGAAGCCGAGAAAATCACAGGCGTTCCAGCTGAAGACATTCGACAGGCAGCGCGCTGGTATGCCGAGACTCGTCACGCCGGCATTTATTATACGCTGGGGATTACGGAGCATACTCACGGCACGGACAACGTCTATTGCCTGGCGAATCTGGTTTTGATGACGGGGCATCTCGGAGTTCATGCAGCGGGAATGAATCCTTTGCGTGGACAGAACAATGTTCAAGGCGCCAACGACGCCGGCGCGACTCCGATTTATTATCCGGGCTACCAACCTGTGACCAACGATGAAGTTCGAGAAAAATTCGAAGCTGCTTGGGGCGTGCCGCTTTCTCCCAACGACGGCTTAAACTTGAACGTGATGATGAAGGAGATGGCCGAAGGGCGAATGAAGGCCGTTTATGTGATGGGCGAAGACATTGTGATCTCCGAGCCCAATGTGACGAAAGTCGAAAAGGGATTGAACCAATGCGAGTTTGTGGTGTGCCAGGAAATTTTCCACAACGAGACAACCCGTTTCGCCGACGTCGTGTTCCCGGGGGCTTGTTTTGCAGAAAAAGATGGCGTGTTCACCAATAGCGACCGACGAATCCAACGAGTTCGCAAAGCGGTCAATCCGCCAGGCAACGCCCGCGAGGATTGGCAGATTTTATGTGATGTAGCCCGAGCCGTTGGCTATGACATGCCGCGATATGAAAGCCCCAAAGAAATATTTGCCGAGTATGCTTCATTGACGCCAAAAATCGCCGGGATCTCGTATGAGCGTTTGGAAGAAAACACGGCTGGACTTCAATGGCCGTGTCCCGATCCCGATCATCCAGGTACTCCGACGTTACACTTGGACGGACCGATGATCGGCAAGGCTCAATTTCAAGCCGTCGACTATCGCCCAAGTGCAGAACTTCCTGATAACGAATTTCCGTTGGTACTTTCGACAGGCCGTACTTTGTATCACTACAACAGTGCGACTCAGACTCGGCGAGATCCGGGACCGGTTGCGAAACAGCGAGGCAACTTTATTGAGATCCATCGAAGTGATGCGCGAAAATTAGAAATCGAACACGGTGAAAAAATTAAAGTCAGTTCGCGGCGCGGAGAAGTAATTGCTGAAGCTTGGGTTTCACCACGCGTTCGGCCAGGATGCATTTGGATGCCAATGCACTTTGCCGAATCTCGTGCCAACCTATTGACCAATGACGCTGGCGACAGCGTGACAGGAACGGGCGAGTACAAAGTATGTGCCGTTCGTGTAGAAAAGGTCGCGCCAGAAGCGGCGTCCTGCTGAGGCTAGTGTTGCTCAAGCCCCGTGTGGGCTTTTGAAATGTCGCGTCGTTGGGCGACAAATATGTTGTAAGAGAATATAACTCTTTTTGCAGGACATAGTGACAGGAAGAGGTCAAAAATCCCCCTATTTTGCTGCTCCATCACGCACCGATATAGTAGCCAACTACTATCGTTTTCGAGGGCAAATAGGGCTTTTTTCAAAACGCTTTGAATGTTCTCAGATTGACCGGCCAGCAAAACCGTTACGAATTTTTTGGGAGCCAGTCTGTGAATCTGCAAATTGCAGTTGCTGCTTGCAATGGACTGAATCTGCATTGACCCATCTTCGTGATCCGAACTAGAGTTCGTCATC
>CAYZGP010000146.1:0-14196 GCA_964478065.1 uncultured Pirellulaceae bacterium | reverse complement strand
GCATCGCAGGAACGATGTGACCGTTGGGAAGGTGAGCCGGAAAGTTGAACGGGCCCAGCACGCCGACAACTCCATGCGGTTTGAATCGCGTGACTGCTTTCATCTCACCCATTTCAAACGACGGCAACGTGATTTCTTTTAGGTAAACTATTCCTTGTTGCGACGTTTGTTAGCTTCGGAGAGAAGCGGTGTCGTAAAAACCTTCCCTTGTGTGACCCAGTCTATTGAGTACTCTGCCCGCCGATATCCAATCCGACATTGAGGCGCTCTATATGCAACTCAACGTACCGATTCCGGACTCTCCCGGCAGTGGCGTCGACGGCTTCCTTCCGCTCATCGAACATATCAAAGGTCTTGGTGGCGTCTTCCTCATCAAATGGGATGGCGAACGTGATACTCGACACTACACCGCTGTTGTGTCACACCCTCAGATGGATATCTGCCGCGCTGATGACCACACGATCGAACGTGCCACCGCGAGCGTGATCCTCTCGTTTGCGAACGCTGTGATTAACCCTTCCAATGGCGATAAGTGACCTCGCTTCGCACAACATGGTTTTTACGTATGGTCGCGTCGTTTGGTTTACAGGTTCGTTCGCTCCGTGTCGCGTTTTGGTTTGCAAAGTCGCCACACCGCCTCTTTGTTAACGTGATTTGTTTTTGGTAAAATGCTCTTTGTTGTGATCACTTTTGGATTCGGAGAAGCTGTGTTGTCAAACCTTCCGCCAGCAAGAGTGCCCAGCAACGCCGGTATGGTTGAGCGGACCGAATATTAACGTAGCATGGGCACTTTGCGCCGGTAAGAATAAGCGGATGGAATAACAACGTAGCATGGGCCGCTTTTCAACTTTGAGTTGATTTGTTTTTCAAGATACGTCTGTGCCTCTTCGTTGGTTTCAAAACGTTTATCTCGAGTCGTTCCGTGGGTGCCAATCTTTCCGAATTTGACTTTGGTGTAGTTTCGATTCCGGGAGATACACCAAAACTTATAAGACGTTTCCGTCTTCTTTTCAAAACGTCGTTCCAAAGTTTTTTCGGACATGAAAGTTGGCTGAGTGCGAGTTTCTTGAGCGACTAGATTGTTTCTTTGGGAATTGTGATTTGTGGAGAACGTCGAAGTTTATTTAGAAAAATCCAATTTTTGTGGAAGATTCCGATCAAAAGTACGCTTTACCCTCGTTCGGAGATCGAAACGATTGCGCCATTGTAGCCGGCTTCTCGCGTGTTTTGATAGCACTTTACTCTTCCGAAAATTGACTCACGTACGCCTCAAAAGATGGATCGACTGATGTTACGCCTGATGTTCTTTGTAATTGTGTTATTGGCAACCTCGAATTATCCCGCTGAAGCTCAGGTTTTTCGACGGGGGCGCATACTCAGTTTCAGCATCAACAGGAACCAGCCAGCCCCTCAATATTGTCCAAGCCTGCAAAATACAGCGCAGGAGCATGTTCGATTTTCTGCAAAAAATTTACAGAACCAATATCCGTCTTTCGCTATTCAAGACTCAGTGCCAACGACATCTGAACACCCGGTACACCAGTTTCAAACTTGGCCCGTGGAGGCGGCTAATGTGCCAGAAGCGGTGCGATTGTATGAGTCCCCAATTCAGAGTGGAAATACTAAAACCTATTCAATCTTAAATTCAACCAACACAACTTTAAACAACGCTATTCCGAATGCACCCATCGGAAATGGTTTCTTAATTCAGGATCCGGATGTAACGTCCGCATTCGACATCAATGGCCAGCCGGTACCAGTTCTTCAAGCACGAGTCACTACCTCAGAGCCAGTCTCTATATTTAGTGGATCAATCACAGGGCAGATTTTCACAGGGCCTGCTGGTTCCAACCAAATACAAGCTCCTTCTGGTTCCGTTGTCAATTCAATATTGCAAGGCGTCGATGACAAATAGAGACGGCTGGCAAGGATTGTTGACACTCTGAAACGAAACGGTCTAACGAATTTTTTGAAACCGATTCTCGTTTCGCCAAGTGATCGAACGACTCATGTTGTTTCGCTGGAAGCAATATCGCAGAGGTCGCTTGGCGGAACGTTTAAAAAATTCTTGGCGGTGGAAAATTTAATCGATGCAAAAAAATTCAAACCCTGTGCTTTTGCAGGTAAGAGCCGTTCACCTTGATTGCGAGACCGGGGCGAACGGCCTTTTTTTGCCTTGATTGGCCAAACGGGCATTCCGACTGGCGATTCGGAATAATGACCATCGCTTGGCTCGCAAGAGATTCCGCGTTGCGGTAGTCGCCAGTTTTGAACGCCATTTCGGATCGTCTTTGAATGTCGCGTCCAGAAGCTGTGGTCGAAACCTTTGGGTAAAAGTCGTTGACGATTTGTTGGCCACCACCAGCGTCGTTGATGATCGTTCGTGGTTGAGTTGTTCTGGCAGCCTGCTCGGCCGCGCTCAATCCAATCGAAGGCTGGTTGTATTGCGGCGGATAGTTGGCTCCGTAATAAGAACCGTATGATCCATAATTGTATGATGATCCATAACCATACGATCCATAAGGTCGACCGAAGCCACTTGAGTATTGATTGATTCCAATGCCGAAGCTGCCAATTGAATTTGTTGGTCGGTAGAAACTGGAGACGCCTCCGCGATAGCCATAGTTCAAGCCGTAGGGTGAAATGCTCAAGAAGGTTCCGCCCCGATTGCGCGACAAATTATTGAAGCTTGATCGATTGTTGAAGCTTGATCATTGTTGTATGAGCTTGAACGCGGGCGATAGGAAGGGTGAGTGTGGCTGCGATTGGAAAAGTTACGACTACTTGATCGTCCTGAATACGACTTTGAATTCGACCTGTACGAATAAGGGCTGGCGTTCCAACACCCAGCTGCTTTTTTGGTGCCGAATAAATTTGGTTCCGCGCCGTAGATTTCGCATGCATTTACCAAGGAAGTCGAACTCAACAAATCCGACGAAGTTCCACGAAATTTTGCAGCAGTTACAAAAGTTTGAAAACGTTACCGCATGCACTACTGAATTCAGCAGCGAAATGCGTAAATTTCCTGTGGCATGAAGATTGCGTATTCCAAAAATTGTTTAGGGGGTCAAGCCAGTTTAAAAAACACGAAAAGGAATTCGCCGATGACACTTCTACTAACTCGATTAATTGTCGCTGCTCTTATCGCTGCTCCAATTCTGATCAGTTGTCCATGTTCGAGCGGACAAGAGAACCAACCCTACGAAGTCGCCGTATTGGATGTCCAGAAAGTGATGGATTCAATTGAAGATTTGCCCGCAGTTGATATTAAAGCCCAATGGGATGCCTACAAGATAATTCAAAGGGCGACTGGGGTTCTCGCCAAGGCAAAGGGCATCAAGTTTGTTCTTCGCGTAGATACAACTAACCTGGAAGAAAAAACGCTCTTGGATGTTCCGCGAATAGACAACGCAGACATGAATCCGGTTGTTTACCGAACTCGAATGGACCTCACGGATCTAGTGATTGAGGCCATCCAATCGGACGATAATCTTGAGCGGATCGCCAAAATGCAAGTCGAGTCAGAGGATAAACGAGTCGTTGCATTTATCGATGTGGATCATGTGCTGAACTCAATGCCGAATTTGAAGGCCGATCTTGATTCCATTGAAAAACCGGCTGAAGACGATGAAAAAGCGCAACAGGAGTATCGGAAAAAGCAAGACGAAGCCCGTAACGCAGCCAAACGAATGGTTGAACAAACCACTGCCGAGGTCGGTTTGGCTTACGGCATAGGATTCATCGCAATCGGCGGCAGGAGTAAAGTTGAGGACGTACTGCCGGAAGATGCCAAGCTCGCGATCGAAAATCAGATTGTGTATCACCGCCAAATCGATTTGACGAACCTGGTCCTGGGGAAACTGAAACAGAAACAATAGAGTATTGGTTAACGGGGCGGCAGATTTCCGACACGCCTGGCATTGCGGATTTTGGAACGAGTTAACTCACCCGCCGATTCCATTAAAAGGCCTGCGGCAATGTCGTTGGCTTTTTAGTTTTTATCCCTGAGAAAGAATCGGGGCGAAAACAATAAAACTCTCAAAGTGCTCGAGATGCCGGAGCCCTAGCATATTTGCAGATTCCGTTTAGCAAACCTGCGGCGGATTCATCGTCCGACGAAACTTAGGATTACAAAGTGTTAGGCTCCTCGGCGTTTCACGCCAATGGCGAGAAAGCACGGCGATTGGTTCGGCCGATAGTCCAAAAAATAGAACGGTTGGTTTCCGGCCGCCAGAATAACGGTGCCTTATAAAGAAAAGACTGCCCATATAAGCTTACTGGGCAGCGCTGAGTTGGTTGATTGAGCCTCAATTTTTGCGGCGCGGTTGGCCAGACTGCGTGAGAGACAAACTTTTTATCTTGGGAACGCACCGATTCTCTCGGCTGACTCCGCTTCGTCACCACCGTCGGAATTGGGGCCTTTGGAATAAACATGCCATTGGTCGTCTTCCCGTTTAATGATCATGGTTTTATCCGCAAATGGATCAATTGTCATTTCGCGAGGAACACCAATGCTGACCAGATATTCTTCTGTCCAGGAATCGCGTTGTGCTGCACCGTCAGTTGTTTGGAGAGCGATTGCGATGCGAGCAGCACGGGTCTTGGCGAGACTTTCGCCGAACGCATTTCTGATGTTGTTGTAGGCTGGCTGATAATAATTCATGCTAAACGCATTTACGATTGACCACTTAGGCTCTTGTTCGGCACTCTGAATAGAAAGAGCAAGTTCACTGTTTTCGATTGCTTTCTCCATCATGTCAAGAAAGCAGTTTCCCTGCACAATTACTGCCCCGGCTGGGATCAACGAAGCCAGTTGCTCAAGTCCGCTTGGCTCGGTTTCGAGTTCGAAATCAGAGGAATAGCTAAGTTCTGGGTTGATTAGGTAGTAAACAGAAATCGACCGCTCCGTCTCGAGGGCACTTTTGTAATTGGCCATCGGGGTTGTATGCTCTAGCATCTTGCAAATCGTAGTAACGAGTTCATCGTCAACTTTGTTTGAAGCAACCGCGTCGTATGCGATATCCATTGCCTGCGATCGTATTGCAACACCCAAGAGGGAATCAATGATCGTCCGAGACTCTGATGTTTCTGCCAACTTCATCATATCAATGGAAGTTTTGGCGGCTTCATTGAACTGGCCTTTCGCGTTGTGAACATGGCCTTTCCAGCCGAGCACAAATCCAATTTTTTGCAAATACAAAGCACTCAAAAATCTGTCAGATTTTAGATCGAAAACTACGCTTGAATCTGGCGCAGCAATCGCCTTGTCGATATTTTCAAAGACATCGGGATGCTCTTCCATCAGTTTTTCAAAAGTCGGAACAGAGTCTTGGAAACTTGTATCCGTTTCGCAATAGGGGCTTTTGAGATAAATGTCATGTGCTGGCTTTGCCGCATTCAACAGGTAGGTGATTGCATCATCTTTTTCGTCTTCAACGATATGGATCTGATCGTCCAATGAAACGAGTTCGCCATCGAGTTCAAGTTTTTCGATTCGTGAATGGAATCGGGCATGGCTTGCAAATCCAAATGAGCCAATGAGACCCATCGCCATTGAGAATGCGACGACGAGCCAGCCAGTCCATGTTGCAATTTTTGATTTGGGCATTTTATCTACCTTTGAATTTTGAAGGGAAATTTTCTTGGCTAATGAGAAGAACTGTTAGCTTGTCACGTCCAGCTGGGTTTGGGCCTTATGATGCGCTTTCAAGATCACCGAGGAAGTCGGATTTCGGTGGAAGCAATCGCTGAGTCCGAAAATTTTTCGAGTTGTTTATCGGCTGAATAAAGCAGCAACCAAAGGCTGCCAAGTACGACCAGAAAAAAGCCAAGACACAACCCCAGCCATTTGACGTCATCTTTGAATGTTTGTTTCTTCAGCTCTTTCTCCATTGCCAACGCAATGTTGGCACGTAGGTCTGGCGGAGGAGCCGTTTGCCGTTCTTTGAGAATCGCTGTCAGTTTTTGTGAGTTATTCATGCCTGTTGCTTTTTCGTTGTTTGGCCAGACAAGTCAGCGTCGATTTGAGTTTGGGCGAGTCGCGATTCGAGCTTGCCAATTGCGCGCCGGTATCTGGAGGTTACGTTTGATTCGGGAAGCTGGACGATGTTGGCGATTTCTTTGAAAGTCAATTCGGAAAAGACTTTGAGTTGCACAATTTCCCGATCAACTTCCTCAAGACGCCCAAGCAAAGTGTTAACCCAGTCGTTTGAATCGACAACGTTTTCGATTGAGCCGCATGTTGCTTCGTCGTCCTGTTTCGTTTCCAGCGACTGTTGGTTACGTTTGTTTTTGTTGAGCCAGCGGATGGTCTCGTTTCGGGCGATCATAAAGACATAGCTCGCGAGGTTGTCAGCTTTGGCGAGCGTTCGATGTGATTTGACGACTCTGACAAATACTTCCTGAGCAATGTCGGCCGCGTCTTGTTGGGATCCAATGCGGGCGAAAACAAATTGGAATACTCGTTCGCCAATCTGGTCATACAATTCAACAAATGCAGTTGAGTCGCCTCGATACAGTCTTTTGTTGAATGGATTCATTGGCTGATTGTTTTAAAGGGCATTTCAAAACCCTTTTTCAAAACAAAAGTGTTTCGAAATATCGGGCGTTTTCAAACGCGTAGCAGATTTTTGAATGTCTTCTAGCTATTTAAAAACAAAGAACCAACGAGTACCAAGTTTTCATTCAACAAAATTCTGGATATTGCAAAAATCAGGAAAAAGTTTGGGCGATGCGGTAGGCCAACGTGGGCTTGGGAAGCGATTTGCCAATGCATTTGTTATTTAGGCCAATGCGGTCAGGAATCGGAACATTGCCAGCTAAATCTCTCTCGCGAGGATCTTGTGAGTCAACCTACTACGAACAACCTTGGTGACAACCAAGACTCTGCCCAGCGCAACGGCCGCCCACGGCAACCGTTACGAAACCAGTGTCGCCGGTGCCACGCCGATTTATCTTTGGTTGTTGCCGCCCATCGCCGATTCGCGTTCATACGAGAACAACTCACGCAAACGACCAAAGGCTCGCCTCAGCACAAACGATTCAAAAAAGAGTTTCAAATGCTTATCGGGGCAGCATCTACCAAAAACACGGATTAGTCGCCAACAGACCTCAATCCAGTAGCCATTGCAATTGAGTGCGCACTGAATGGTCAGTTGCATGTAGGTAATAAGAGCGGAGCCTGTCAACGGATCCAATTCAACTTTCAAGTCAGTCCAGACCAACAGGTTGGCCAATCGCTAATGGCTTGAAGTTCGCACGCAAGTTTTCTTTCTCTTGATGGTGGTGAACCACATATTGTTTGTCGCCATGTTTAAACCAAAACAATGGCTGGGCTAACACTTTGCCTGATACATCCAAAATTGGCTCTCGCTTGATTTCGAATCGCTTCCATAGCTGGCGCAGCCACTTTTGATGCTCGACACCAATCTCCGCAAGTAAGTCATTGAAGTCGTCCAGTTCACTTCTCTCGAATACCGCTTCTGCGTTTGAATTCAATAGCTCAATACACCGATTCAATGTGTCGAAAATCTGAAGTGTCGCAGGTGAGCTATTGCGAGTCCCATAAATGGCAAGCAAAGATCTAGCACGAGTCATGGCAACATAAATATTGTTTGCAAGTATCACCCTTTCCCCGGTCACAAACTGATCGACACCCGGAATGAGGACAACTTCTGATTCGTAGCCTTTGTAGGAGTGCGAGGTTGTCATCACCAGCGTGTTGGTTTTGCGTTCAAAAGGACGGCTTGCCTGAAGTGACAACTCAATTCCAATTTTCGAAAGAGCTGGCGCTAGCTGTGTTTGAAGATCTTCGGCCAAGCGTTTCCCGTTGTAGATGATACAAATATCGTTAGGGCGAACAGCTTCTTCTTGAGTCAGATGCCGAATGTGTTTTGCAATTCGAACAATTTCTTCATTCCGATTGTCGAACGTTTGAAAGATCGGTGATGGGCCGTGAATTTGGTTGTAGCGAACATTGAGCCACTGTTGGTTCTTTCGCGTTGTAGACTCGACGAGCCCTAAACTCATTAGTTCCTTCTGGTCTTTTCTGTTTTCGTCTTCTGAAAGTCGCATCAGAACATTGACCGCCAACTCCGTAACTGGTTTAGTCGATCGAAAACTCTCACGCATGATTGTCGAACGGCCGCGCATATTTAACCCAAACTCTGACCAAGTCGGTGTCTTTCGACCGTAGATGTTCTGAGCATTGTCATAAAAGATATGTGCTGAGCGGCTGTTTTCGTCGTTTGGGTCGCCTTGCTCAACCAGCGACAATAACAATCGCAATGTCGATGGCCCCATGTCCTGAGCTTCATCAATAAAAAGGGCTGCACATCGAGGTAGAAGCTGATCAACATCGTGTCGATTAAGAAACTCTTCAGCTGCACGGTCATAGTCAAAATCAAAACGGTCGATTGACATAGAAGCCTCAGGCAAGATCCCAGCCAATACATCTTTAATGTGGAGCAGCGAAACGTTCTCCCATGGAAACACTTGTTTCTCAAACAAATCATCCTCGTTGATCCTTTCCCAAGCAGACTCAACGGATTGTCGTAGCAGTTTGTGCAACGATCGATTGGCGTAAACAGCCCAAACTTTTTTGTTCGAGTCAGGTTTGATTCGTTGGACAATCTTTGCAAGCCAATCGCACAGCACGAATGATTTGCCGCTGCCAGCAACCCCACGAACCAGCCTTGGTTTTCCATCCAGCTCCAAGTTGGAAAGCCTCTGTTGCTCTTTGGAATGCACGGGCTTCAACTGGCGGCGATCATCGAATTGTTTTCCCAAGCTGTTTGGGTTCTTGTGTTTTGAACGGTAGGGCGATTTCAGTTCATTAACTTTTTCAAAATCGACAACTGAACCTCCTGCCAGATCTCGCCAGTGATAGCCATCGGAAGTCTTTTCAACAAAACCTTGTTTCAAAACCGATATTAGTGGCTTCAGATAGGGCTCATCCATTTCACTACGGCTTGCCAAGACAATGACTGCCTCGCGTGCTCGACTAAGTGCGACGTTGACCAGTCGCTTCCATTCTTCATAAGGCCAGTTGTAACTACCTGCATTGACCGTGTCAAAGATGACGATGTCGGCCTCAGAACCTTGTTGGCTATGGACGGTAGATGCTTCCCAAGAGCTCAGGTTCCATTTACCAAACTGCTTGGAAACCATCTGTGCCTGCGCTTTGTAAGGAGAAATGAAAAGCCCATCGCAACTTCGAAGCTTCTTCGTCGACAATAACTTTTGCAAGACATTCAAGGTTGCCTTTCGTATCCAACTTTTGTTGCCAGACCCTCGTTCCGCACGGATGGAAGCCAAGTCCTTTGCGTCTTCGTCCAGCACATACCAAATGGCCCTGCCAAAGTCTGCGATGGAACTTGGGAGTGTTGATTCTTCCTCGACCCGTTCTTTGGCCGTCGTTAACACTCCATCGTACTGAAAGTCCGAAACGACTTTGCATACATCTGGATGCATCCTTCTTTGCTCAGAAAGAAGGTGTACGGCCTTTGGCAATTGTTCTAAACCATCCAAGTGACTCAGACCGCTACTGGCCAACCATGTCTTTTGACGATTCGGTAACACTCTTGAAATCCGACTGATCGGAGCAAGCTGTTTCGAATCGCCCACAAGAACCACCCGTTTTGCAGCGAGCAAAGACAGCGCGGCCACGGCGACTCTGGAAATCAAACCAGCCTCATCTATAACGATCGTTGTGAAGGGAGCTTGGCCATTTTCAAATAGTGACTTCACCATGCCATTTCGCAACATCGACATTGCCTTGAATGCAGTCGAAACAACAACTCTAACATTGGGGTCCAGAAAATTTTTTGAGCTACGATCGGTCCCGCCCGTCTTAAGTTCAGTAATCTGTTTTCGAGCCAGAGCCCTTTCTTCCATATTGTCGAACAACTGCAATTGACTCGATAACTTGTCAATCTTCGCAAGCACGTCAGATTCCGTTCCCCTCAACATCGTGACCAAACCATCGATCTTGAATTGCCGAAACGATGCTCCTTTGCCGACCCTCAATAGCTGGCCATCGTCAAGTGAATCGGGCACCAGTTCTTTCGCAGCACTCCCAATTGATTTTGCAACTGCATCCGTCGCTTTGTTGGTTGTTGAAACAATTAAGATGCGCTCATCGGGGTCGTCTCGCACGATGGCAGCAACTTGTCGTCCAGTCGTGTAAGTTTTTCCCGTTCCCGGTGGCCCCCAAAGAATGTTCCACGAATGGCGCCACCAAGGATTCAGCTCAGACAACCCTTTATCAAGTGATGGGGTAATGGCTGGATGGACGCCACCCTTCGCTGCCTCCAATCTGGCAGGGAGCAATGTTTGTTCGCTTTCGAAGCTCGAATCGTTGTAAACGGCATCGAGTACAGATAGAAATTCAAAGGGTCGAACGAAGAATGAACCCGTCGTCGGCATCGATTCTGGGTTTTCAACACTGAGAAACAAGCACCCGGTTTGCTCGTCTACCTCGAGGATCTCTCCTGACCAAACGATTTCGTCATTATGAATAGTGTTTTCGAGTGCAAAGTCGGAAAGCATCCCAAAGTCATCAATTGATCTTGGCTTGAAAGCAACCGCGCCTTCCCAAGTCCAATCGAAATCAATGGAGCTTCCAGCCTGGACGACGAAAACTGTTCCGCGCTCTCGTTCAGAGAACAAACTAACTCGATGACAATGCAGGCGTTTCCATTGTGAACAGTCGTGATATTCCTGGCGGACGGCTCTGGCAGCATCGTCGATGGCAATCTTTGATGGAGGCAAAGCGAGGTCGACATCGTAGCCAGCAAGCTCTCCGCGATTCGAATTTGCTTCGAATTCACTCATACATCAAATTCCTGCTATTGCTTCGATTCCGCTAGTTGAACTCTTTTGAGTTTCATGATCCGGCCGTCGACGTTCCAATCTTGTACGTAGAGATTTCCATCGGCATCCCAGTAAGATCCATGCGTTCCGCTAAAGATGCCTTCCACCCAATCGCTCTGTTTGACATTGAAATTTCTGCCTTGAGCCCTATCGGGATTATGGCCAAGCACTGCAATGATTGTGTTGGTCTTGTCCAGAATAACGACTCGCCCATGCAAGTCGGGAACCGAAACAAAATCGCCTTGGATCGAAACTGAGGTTGGCATCCCCAGGCCTGTTACCACTTCCTCAATGAACTCGCCCTTCAAGCTGTAATGAACCAATCGCCCTTTAGGTTGGTGGTTGCGATCGCAGATTAACAATCGTGGCGCTTCGTATCGAGTATCAAGCGTCATGCCATGAGCCGTATTGAATTGCTTGAGCCCGTTTCCCTTTTCGCCAAAATGCGAAAGGTATTTGCCGTTCTTGTCATAGCGAAAAATGTGGTTGCTGGCGTAGCCGTTGGAAAGATAGATGTCGCCGTTGGATGCGACGGTGATCGCGGTTGGGTTGAACTTGATCGCGCCAAGTCCTGCTTCTTCAGGAAGTTTTAGCTTCAAAACGATTTCGCCCGATTTCACATCGAACTTAATCCCTTCCGCGTCGACGTTGCGGGCACCGTAGATAAACTCTTTCCCGTCTTCTTCGCGAATCTCAATGTCATGAAGATTGGAATATTTGTCGCCAAGATACGAATGAATTACAACGCCGTCGGGTGAGAAGACAAATACGCCTTTCTTGGCGCTGGTGTAGATGTTGCCTGCTTTGTCGACTACAACTCCGCCATGAGTCGATCCAATAGCTGAACTTCCATCTGGCCGCAGTCCCCAACCAGGAACTGTGTCAAACGTCATTTCTCCAGCGCCCATACGAACCGGTTTGACTTTGTCCTGTGCAAAAGATTCGGCAAAAATCAAAAAGCAAAATAGCACGCCCATCGACGCGGCAATGGTAAGCGATCGTTTTCTCATCAGCGAAACCTTGATTGTTAAAAGTTGGGGCGAACTCTCCGCAACATCATAACCGAGTTTTCGTTACTCCACACAGTTGCTTTCTGCTGCAATCGAATTGTTGTCGACAAGCAACCTAAGAATCGCGTGTTCGGCGAGTGGGTGATTGTGAAAAGAAACAAAGCAAATAATCTCTTACTTTGTGGCGTTCGCAGCCGATGGCTTTTTCGCTTGGTTTTCCATTGGCTTCTTTGCTTTTTCTTTGTTCGTTTTCTTTTTGCGAGGCTTGCCGTTCTTGTCGCGTTTGTTTTTCGCTTTACTTTTACGTGCTTTTTTTGCAGCGGCTCGCAGTTTCTGTTTTTCGATTCTAATCGCCGTTTGACGTTCTTTTCTTGTTGGGATCACAGGGAATGTGACTGACATGATTCCGCGATCGACCACCCATGCGTTGCGAAACCGGACGGGATCGCCGTGGTCTTGAAAGCGAATTGGAAGCAATACCGGGGCCTCGGCTTTTCCGGCCCCAGTTTTATTTGGCAGCTCAACATTATCTTGAACTTTGATCCCGTTAACCCATGAAGTCACAAACGCGTTGCGAAGTTTTGATCCGTCGGCTGCCCACCGCGGCGCAGTAAAACGAACGTCGTATGTCTGCCAAGTCAAAGGTGGAAGACACATGTTGTGGTCTGGTTTTTTAAAACGATAAAGTGCGCCACAACCATTAATCTTGGGTTCGGTTGCGAATGAATCAAGGATCTGGCACTCGTATCGCGACTGTAGATACAGTCCGCTGTTGGCTCGGTTCTGATCGCTGGCAACAGGCATGTAAGGAAGCCGGAACTCGATATGCAAGTTGAAATCCTGAAACATCGGTTTTACGTCTGCCCCATGCATCAATAAACCGTCGGGGGTCATTTCGGCTTTTGTAAATTGCTCAGTGTCTTTTCCACTAAACAAAATAGTCGCTCCAACTGGAGCCGGGGCATGCAACGTACGGCTCGATCGTGAAACGCGTTTGAGTTCTCCGACTTTGTTTCCATCTCGGTCAACGACACGACAAAGATCTTTCTCAACGAAGATCGCCCATGGTCCGCCAGACAACACAACCATGTCGTTGGAACGCATTCCGATAAAACGAATCGGTTCGCTTTGATGACCAGGCTGTCCTGGCAATCCGCCGTAGTAGGCAACTGCATCAAACTGATCGATTCCCATGACTCGGATTTGCAAAGCGAGTTTTTTGTCATTGTCGGCGAGTCGGCCAATGAATTCTCCCATCAACGGAAAATTCAGGTCTCCCTTAGGCGCTTCTGTATAGGCTGGGCCTTTCACGTTTGGCTTGCGCTGAAGAGCAAGGAGAGATTGCGACTGCAACCCAATGAGCAAACCGGCAAAGAGAATCCCGAGAACGGCTTGTTGAAAACGAAGCATTGAAAACCAAAAGATGATTGAAGAAGTAGAAGCAAAGGCGAATTTCTACTTTAATTCACATTCGAAATTCTGCCAGACTTCTAACGAGGCGGTACCCACATTTAGTCCGATTTGAATGTTTTGTTGGAGCAACCATTCTAAGCTACTTGGGCTGACTTTTTCCAAACTCTAATATTTCGCCTACGACAATAGTTAGTAGAAACTCTGGCGAAGTTCAATTTTCTAAAGCCAATTTAGCCATCGTAAGGAGTTGGTGATTTAGCTACGAAGGACTTTTGGTGAACGAGAAAAAGGTAATCTCGAAGCCCTTCGATTACCAAGAAAAGTCCGCCGATCCCGGCTCCCAGAACGTACCCGAAAACTGATCCAGCGACGGTGGAGGCAAAGAGGGTTGCTGCCAAGTCATTCCCTGAAACCATGGGACTTGCCGACATCATGAAAAGCATCCAGATGACGAAAGAGACCACTCCGACCAGGATCGAAGCGAGTCGCGGCCGTTTTCCTTTCCATAGAATCGCTTGAGCCAATCCGATGCTTGTCACGACAAGTAGAAACGTCATCCAAATATATGTTGGTGTCTTGGACGTTGTCCCAATCGCGAATGCTATGCCGTAAACAGACGATACGCATAGTATGGTCAGAATGTCGAATCGTCGTGGCGCGCAATAAATGCGAGGTTCAAGTTCTGTGGGCGGCGCAAAAACAGACGTCGTGAAAGTCGACTCAATGCGGTCAGCGGTTTCAAAATTTAGTTCGTTTTGCGCCATGCGTTTCATCTTACCAGAAACGCGCTGTAAAAAGACGAGCGGTTTTTCAGTTAGTACCGACCAACGCGTGAACAAATTAGCAAGCCGATGGTGCAAACAGGCTGGAGTGTGATTTTGCTAACTACTTTGGAATCTAT
>CAYZGP010000145.1:0-14216 GCA_964478065.1 uncultured Pirellulaceae bacterium | reverse complement strand
CTTAAAAAATTCTTTCCTTTTTCTTGACACGGATCGTCTAGCTTGGTAAATTTACTGCACTAAACGATAAATCACCTGAAAACCGTTTATTTACGAGGAAACAGGATGACCGCTACCAAACTTGGCGTGGTGCAGATGCGAATCATGCAAATCCTTTGGGATAACCAAAAAGCAACTGCCCGCGTAATTACCGACGAACTCAACCGGTTGCATCCCGACGACCCAATCGCTCACAGCACCGTTCAGACCCTTTTACGTGGACTGATGGACAAAGGTGCCATCGTGCATCACACCGAAGGGCGAACGTTTGTCTTTGAACCGGTGGTCAAAGAAGAGAAGGTGCGAAAGAGTGCCACGCGTGATCTGCTCAAGCGAGTTTTCGACGGCAGTGCTGGCGATCTGGTCTCGTATCTGCTGGCGAATGAAAAAGTTTCCAAAGAAGACTTGGACAAGATCAAGAAATTGATCAACGAGAAATCGAAAAAGAAGTAAGCGACATGACAATGCGTGCTTACTTTTTTCTTTGTTGAAAGAAATCTGGAGTACGCGACGTTTTGAGCCTTAACGGCTTGAGGTCTACAAAAAACTCATAACGACGGTGACTTGATGAACGACATTTATCAAACGCTAATCGCACAAAGTTTCACATCCGATTCGAATGCGGCAGGGTCATCCCAATCGATGGCTTGGTTAGCTCAAAATTCTGCGTGGCTGGCTCAGAACTCGGTTAATTTTTTTCTCCAATCGACCGCGTTGATCCTGATTGGATTAATCGCGGCAAAATTGTTGAAGAAGCAGGGCTCGGCGGTTCAGTCGGCAATCTATCGGGCGACTTTAGTTGCGGTGATCGCGTGCCCGTTAGCCGCGATGGGACTAAGTTATTGCGGGTTTTCTGGTTGGACGTTTGAGCTGCCCGAAGCGACGAAAACCGTTTCGGTAATTGCTGCACCGAAAACCTCAACGAACAGTCTTAAGCAATTCGATAAGAGCATGTCCGCTCTACTGCAGTCCGGCGACAGCTCAGTTCGGTCGCAATTTCTGCCACCCAACGAAGTTGTATCTGGAGACATGAATCGTTTAAGTGCCGAAGTTGTTCTGGCTCAATTTCCTGCGGACTCAGAACTGCTTTCGACTCCAAGCATTTCAGAAGCAGCGACCGAACAGCCAGCGCAAATGCCAGTCGCGTCTCCGACATTTATCGAAAAAGTTGTTCCCAATTCCACTCTTGTAATTTGTTATTCGATTATCGGTGCCGTGTGGCTGGTAGGTAGTCTCGTTTTTTTGGGAAAGTTACTGTTGGCGTTTTACAAGCTTCGAAAGATACGCAATGAATCTCCTTTAGCACCAACGGGTGAAGTCGAGCTTTGTCACGACATGGCTGGCCGCATCAATGTCATTGCGCCCGATGTCCGGCGGAACAGTCTATTGTCGAGCCCCTGTTTGACCGGCATTACTTCGCCAACGATCTTGCTGCCCACCGAAATTGAAGACCGCTTGCCGTTGGAAAAAGCATTTGCCCATGAATTGGCTCACCTTCGCCGCCGCGACACACTTTGGAATTTGATTCAACGTTCCGCCCTTGCGATCTTCTTTTTTCAGCCACTGCTTTGGCGGTTGGTTTATCGTTTGGAAACGACGGCCGAAGAAGTCTGCGATGACTTCGTCGTTCGGCATTGCCTTGATCGAACTGGCTATGCCCAGCAATTGGTGCAGCTCGCCGAGTCCAATTTTGTCGCGCCGCATATGGCGGGATTGGAAATGGCCAGCTTGCGAATGTTCAGTCGCAAAACAATGCTTAGCAATCGTGTCGTCCGAATTCTCGACACGACGCGAAAACTAACCACTTCCGTTAGTGCACCGATTGTTGCAGCGATCAGTGCGTTGACTTTGTCGGCTGCAATATTGAGTGGACTGATCGGCAACGGCACACTGAACCAATCAGAA
The DNA here is from genome assembly GCA_964478065.1 of uncultured Pirellulaceae bacterium. Classification (GTDB taxonomy): domain Bacteria; phylum Planctomycetota; class Planctomycetia; order Pirellulales; family Pirellulaceae; genus Mariniblastus. The sequence continues at coordinate 12,272 of CAYZGP010000145.1, read as the reverse complement.
ATCGTTTCTTCGACCGTGAGCGAACTGCCCGCGGAAGCCGACGGCAAACAGGTAATTGTTTCTGGACGAGTTGTCGGGGCCGATGGTAAACCTGTCGCTGGGGCGAAGCTGACCGTAATGGCGAACGTCAATCACAACTTTGCAAACCGGAAAAAAAATGGCCCTTATGCCGATGCCGTCAGCAAAAGTGACGGAACGTATGAAGTTTCGTTTAGCGATGCGATGCTGGTCGAATCAGGACATACTCACGTGTCAAAGAAAAATAACTTCGTGGTGGTTGCGACAAAAAACGGACACGGCCTGAGTTGGATCGAGGGTTCTAAAGTCAAGGTGCAGAATTCATCGGACGGAAAGATTGAATACCGTGATGCTGATATAAAACTTGTCAGCAATGAGACGCCGCTGCGTTTAAAGATTGTTGATACCGAAGGGAATTCGGTTGCCGGAGCGACGGTAAAGGTCAACAGTCTCCGGACGTTCAAGAATAATGATTTCGGCCCAATTCTGGAAAATGCCAGGAAGAAATTGCACTTCCGTGAGGCGGTCGTTAGGTACATGGACGATTCGTTGTTGTTTCCCGGTTTGCCGGAATATGTAACAGACAGCAAAGGTGAGGTCGTTATCGAAGGAGTTGGTGACAATCGTTTGGTTGACATCGAAGTTAACGGTGAACCGATATGCTCAACCAATTCCCAGCACATGACAATTGATCACCCCATGATCTCATTTGATTACGGCGGGATGATGACTCATTCGATCAAATACCATGGTGCAAATGTGACGATCACCTGCGAGCCAACACAGCCGATTGTGGGAAAAGTCGTAGATCGAAAAACGCAACAACCCTTAGCCGGCGTCGAAATTTTCAGCGACCAGTTTGCGGGAGAAGCGCTCAGTGGCATTCATCGCATTAAGACGAAAACGAAAGCTGATGGGACATTCAGACTGGTGGGGATGCCGAAAGGACCCGGAAATAGTATCGCCATCGTTCCCAATGATGATCAGCCGTACTTCATGGCGACTCGCGATGTACCCGTTGCGGCAGGCCTGGCACCAGTCGAAATGAAGGTAGAGCTGGACAAAGGGATTTGGATTCGCGGAAAAGCAACGGACAAGAAAACAGGCGAGCCAATTGCTGGTGCCCGGCTGGCCTTCTTGCCATTCTTGTCAAACAAATTCGCAGCCACGTCGTCTGTGGTTAATGGTTCCAACTTCGGACCTGCAACCATTCAAGACCGTTATACAACTGCTGCCGATGGATCGTATCAATTGTTGGGTTTGCCTGGCAAGTCAATTGTTGGGCTGCTTGAAATCGACGGTCGCTATCCAGCGGGAGCCGGTTTTGAGACGATCGATAAAGAAGAGATTGATCAAAAACGAGGAAACGCAAAAACTTTTCACAATCCAATCACACCTTTCAAGGGCTGGCCTTCTGCCATGCAGCAGATCGAACTGGCTGCCGACGCAAATGAGCTGAACCTCGATTTTGAACTTGAATCAGGATTGAGTTTTCCGTTGAAAGTCGTTGATGACCGTGGAAATCCTTTATCTGGCGTTACAACCTATCGGCTGCGATCGAGCTCGGATTACGGATACGAAAGCACCGATTCCACTGTTGACGCTGGTTCGTTCCAGCCAGACGAGCAGCGAACCGTTCGGTTTGTTCATAAAGAGAAAGGCCTGGCTCGCATCATTCAATTGGACGCAGCGAAAGAAGATCCTGACAAGCCTCGAACAGTTCAGCTAAAGCCATATGCCACCATAAAAGGTCGGCTCGTCAACAAAGACGGTGATCCAGTTGTCGGCGGTAAAGTTCACTTTGATGTTGGCCGCAGCCAGGACTTCGGGATGCGACTAAGTGAGCGAACAACCAATGAGAATGGCGAGTTTGTTCACGAAGCAATCTGTCCTGGTACGTACTATTCGATTACCGTTACGCGGGCGAACGAATTTCGGCCGGTTGCAAAAAAGGTCGACGTCACCGAGAGCGAAGAAATCAACCTTGGCACGATCAACATTTATGACGTCGAAAACTCGCCAGCACCAAAACGACGGCCTAAGCCAAAATCTGAATCCAAGTCGTTCTCAGATTCTGGCGCGAAAAAGAAGATACAAGAAGATGATGACTCAAACGCACCCGATTCTTCTCAAGCCGACAAAAATGTGAATGGCATCGTACTTGATGAGGCTGGTAAACCAGTTGCTGATGCAGATGTCTACATGATGCAGTCAGATTGGAAAACAGATTTTGGCTGGGTTAGAAATATTTTGGGGAGAGGGAAATCAGATTCCAAAGGAAACTTTAAGATCAGTTTTCAATATGACAATTCAGGCGAGGCAAAAGTTAATCACCACAGCAATATTGTTGTTGCCTTCCACAAGAAATTCGCGCCAAACTGGTCCGACGTCGATATTAAGCAGTCATCAAGTGAACATGAGATCAAGCTTAAAAACCCAAAGTCATTCTCTTACCAATTAATCGACGTCGATGGTCAACCTGTCGCTGATGCAAAGATTGAAATCCACTCGTATCGGGCCACTGGAAATTCTCACGAACTTCACTTCAACAATCCAGAACATCTGCTCGAGTTGAAGTCTGACAAAAATGGTTGGTTCGAACTTTCCCAGTTCGCCGCCAATGGCTCAGTAACGGCTTGGGTTCACGCCGATGGAATGGTCCTTCAGCATGTTATTTTAAGGTTGATCACGTTGGACGATTATCAACGCTTGTACGATAGAGACCCGCCAAGCGGCAATGTTCATCTGGCCAAGAGCAAAATCGTTTGTGCACCTGGCATGGAAGTCACTGGCATCGTCAGAGATTCTGAATCGAAAAAACCTTTACCTGGCGTGACCGTACAAATCGGTAAAGTCTTCAATCGAAAGTTGAAAGCTGTTTCGGACACAAATGGGCGCTATCGAGTTTCCGGGATCCCCGTTTCCAATCGACACGACGTCAACGTTCAACCTGGGCAGGATCAGTGTTATCTCAAACGTGGTTATCTGGCGCGTTTTGAAGAGACGCAGCAACAGCATGATATTGAGTTGCACAAAGGAGTATGGATTGAAGGCCAAGTCACTGACAAAAACAGCGGCGATCCTGTTTCCAAAGCGATTGTCTATCACTTACCGCTTGAGACGAATCCAAACTTGGGCGACTACCCAGAATACGATGGCCGGTTCCGCGACTCCAGGCTCAATCTGCAAAGTTTTTCAGGTGACGATGGACGCTTTCGCCTGGTTGGCATCAAAGGGCCAGCTTTGTTTGGCATCAAAGCCGACGGATTTACCACCGAAGAATCACTTTCGAAATACTCCGACAAAGTAGCAGGTGTTAATGCGGACTTGCGAGTTTTCATGAACATAGGACGTGAAGTCAACTTCGATGAAGCGACCAATCGCATCGATTTGCAGCTCGAAAAAGGCGTCAACATCAAAGTGGCGACATTTGACAAAGAAGGAAAACCTGTGACCGGCGTCCGAGTCAGTGGCCATTTCAAAGCAAGGCACAATATAACCGAATCGACCATCAATGGATCAGAGTTGGTTATTCATAACTTCGGCGATGATGAAACCAGATTAGTGAAGTTTCGCCACAACAAAAGACGTTTGGGCGTCGTTAAAGAGATCAGCCTGCAAGCAATCGAAGCTGGGTATGATTTGGTTCGTGTTCGACTCCAGCCACTTTCAACTGTCAAATTTTCGTTGGTCGACGGAAACAACGATCCGGTTGATGGCAGCGTTTATTTTGTCTTGCCTGACGAAACCGAACTGGATCAATCGCTTCAAGTAATGCAGATTGGGGCCAACGGAAAACCAATTTATCAAGTTCAAAGTAAAGACGGGAAATTCCAATATGACGTGCCGGCAGGCACAAAGTACAAATTACGCTTCATCTCTCAGGCATACCCGTTCGGAATCACCATTCGCGAAGATCTTTCGGTGACACCTGGTGAGGAGATTGACTTGGGAACGATCGATGTCACCGACCCTTTGGCAAAAACGAAAGTCTCAGTTACCAATCCAGCGAAAGAACAGGAGCAGACGCTGACGTTTTCTGGGAAAGTCGTCGACTCCAAGGGAAATCATGTTCCCGATGCGACAATAAGCATGGGACCGAAGCATGAGACGAAATCCAATAGTGATGGCAGCTTTGTTTTTACTGTTCCAAAGAGACTCGCCATGCTACAGCCAAGTTACGGGACAAGCTTTCTTATCACAAAGGAGGGGTTCGGTAGAACGTATTGTAGTGTCAAAGGCGACGATCGCAGCAATTTGACTTTTGAGTTGGTCGATGGCGCAACCATCAGTGGAAAACTGATCGACACCGAAGGCAATCCGGTCTCAGGTGCCCGGATCGAAGTCGAACGTGTCATTGATATCGGCACCGAAGCGATGAACCGGTTGATTGAATCGGCCGCCAATTCAGCTAAGCCTGTTCAGCTTTCGGGACATCGCATTCTGCAATCCAAAATCAAGCCAGTCGTCTCGGCAATAGATGGTACGTTTACGCTTGCAGGCTTCGGCGCTGGGCGGGCAGCCCACCTGAAAATTATTGGCGACAACGTGGCGATTCAAAAAACGGTCGTGATGACTTCGGTTGCTGACGTCAAAAACATCGAATCATATTTCGGATCGTTAACTTCCGAGCCAGCGAAAGTCTTTGGCAATGAGCCAACTTTGGTTTGCATTCCGTCACAGCCTATCGAAGGTATCGTGATCGACCAGGACACCAAACGTCCGATTCCCAATGTGGAAATATCAAGCTACTCGTTTGCCGGCACCGATCCACGCAGCAAGTACGTTGGACAGCGAGTATTGAAAACGACCAGCGATAAAAGTGGAAGATTTCGTTTAACAGGCATGCCCAACACCATTGGCAACGAGATCATGGCGGTCTCGAAAATTAACGAATCCGATCAACCCTATCTCGCCAAGGTCTTTGAGGTTCTACCTGGTACAGCAGGCACCCCGATTGAAATGGAATTGCGTTTGCAAAAAGGCGTTTGGATCACGGGCAAGGTCGTCGATCAGGATACGAACCAACCGTTAGGTAACGTCCGGATGGGCTATTATCCTGCGTCGGACAATGAAGCTGCTTTGGAAACCAAAACTGGCCAATCTGGCTTGCTGACCGATATTGATCCGCGCACCGACAAAGATGGCAATTACAAACTAATCGGCGTGCCGGGCAAGGGTGTCGTCACGGCGCTCGTGCATATGACGAGAGACTATCCGCCTAAACAAGGCTGGTTGGATGTCGATGAAGAGTTGCGAAACAAAGTCCGTTTCAATGCTAATCATCTAACCGGAATAAAGTCGGTGATGATTGACAAGGCCGATAAGCAAGGCAAACTCAATTTTGGATTGACCAAAGGCAAGACGGTAAAGATCAAAACGGTCGACGAGTCTGGCATTCCTGTTAACGGCGTTAACGTTACTTTTCTGCCCATCTACTTGAATCGAGAATCTAAATCGGAGAAAGCCGAATTCGAACTTGGTGGATTTTTACCCGGTCGCCAACGAACACTGGTGATGCAAACGCCTGACAAACGCATGGGAGCCAAGGTCAAAATCGAATCCGATTCCGAGGGCACGGTCGAAGTTGTGTTGAAGAAGAGCGGCAGAATTAAGGCGAAGGTTGTCGACGGCAAGGCCCGGCCGATCAAAGGATTGAAGTTTCGAATCGACTTGCTGGAGGGCGTGCGGCAGATTTGGACGATGCATTCCATCGACCCAACCAACGATGAAGGCAGCTTTGAACAGTCGTTGATGCCAGGAATGTATCTGATTTCATTCACGTCCCCGATCACCGGTGAATTCTCTGGCTACAAGAAACTGAAAGTGGATTCAGGTGGGACGGTTGATTTGGGCGAAATCAATGTCAGCGAAACGTTCTCCGTAACTACGTTCAGTAATCCTTCGAACTTGAACGGATTCGTCAAAGACCTACCTGCAATCCAATCGAATATGGAAAAGGACCAAAGCGATAAAAGTGACGACTCGGCTGAATTGCCGAATCGACCAAATCTAACTCAAGCAAAAGTCAAAGTTACCGGCAAGGTTTCCGACCTGTCAGGAAAACCTGTTGCCGATGCCTCAGTAAAGGTTCAGCTTCGATATCGGCCTGAACTGATGCCTGATCCAATTGCCGCCACAACCACGGACGCCGAAGGCCGATTCGAGCTGGAATATTCTAGTGACTATTTCGAGAATCGTCCAAGGTTGCAATTTGACGAATTCAACACCAGCCTGTTGGTTGCTGCCGAAGGCTATGTCAACAATTGGATCGCAGTTAAAGATATTGTCGTCCCGCAAACTGGTGCTGGGGAGACAGGTTTAGCTTCTAAGGCTCTAGATCTCGAACATGAGTTCTTGCTTTCCAAAGATTTTGCACAACTTGGTTTTCAGTTGATCGACCTCGAAGGCAATCCGATTCAAGGCGACGTTACTGCCGAAGTCTTGCGAATCGAAGACTTTAGCCAATCGTTTAACGCAAGTGATTTTGCTGGTAGTTCGGAAAGCGAATTCAACAACGCATTCCGAAGATCCGCCAAGAACATTTTTTACCCGAGTGCACCACGTGTTTTCGAGTCTGACGGCCAAGGTCGGGTGAAGCTTTCAAACGTTGGCAAAAATCGAGTTTTCTGGATCAAGTTGAGCGGTAAGAATATTGCGAATCGCTATTTGACGATCGCGTCAGGTTTAAAAAAGAGCATCAACTATCAAGGAGACGAAGAAACTGCGATTCATGCTAACGGAAGCAAAATTGTTTGCGATGCAGGCCAGACGGTCGTTGGCAGGGTGACCGATAGCAAGACTGGAAAGCCGATTCCTGGAGTGAAACTGGTCGGATTCGGCTCGGCGGCTGCAGAGCATTCGATACGCGGAATATTTCGTTCGCAGTCCGATATGAATGGAAAATTCAGTATCATCGGCGCGGGTGTTGGTGAAGGTAATACATTCTATGCCGTGGCCGAAAATGGCAACGACGATTCAAAGTACCTTGCGAGACGTTTTCGGTTGCCAGCTTCTGACCGCGGGAAAAAGCAAACCTTTGATATCAAGTTACATCCTGGAAAAGAGATTAAGGTTCGTGTGTCAGACCTAGCAACGGGCAAACCAATCCAAAATGCAAAACTGTTTTACTCGCCACTCAAATCCAACCCAATCAACAAGTTGTATCCGGAACATCAATCTCTCTGGGTCATGCAGAACGCTGATGGTGAAACACGCTTGACCGATTCCAATGGCGAAGCCCGATTGATTGGGCATGACGGCCAGGGAATCGTCGGTGTTAGGGTCGAGGACAAATCTATAACTGCCAATCAGGGCTGGAGTGCGATCAGCCAGCAACTTGGCGAAACGGCATTTGATATCACAGCACGCCATCCGATCGGCCGGACTACCGCCATTCGTTTGGTCGAAATCGATAGCTCACAGGAAGAGGTCACGCTAAATATCAAAATCGACCGCACTCCGATTAACAATAAAGAGCTGTCGGGCCGTGTGACAGACGAATCGGGCAATGCTATTGCTGGTGCAACGGTTCGATTTCAGACTTGGAAAACCTATCCAATTCTGGGCCACCAACTGCTGGGCGAAACGTTGACTCTAGGCGATGGAAGCTTCAAATTATCTATCCCGGAAAATCAAATCGGCATTTCGAACCTCAGCCCCGTTGGTAACGGACTAGCCGGTTTGTCGGTACAGGCAAATGGCTATGGGTCCTTGGAAATGCAGTGGAATGACAAACGCTTCACCCAGGAATTCGAGAACGGTGGCCCAATTCAAATCGAGCTGGAGCAGGACAACGTAATTAACGGCCGAGTCGTCAATCTTGAAGGCCGGCCGGTTGCTGATGCAGAGATTGAGATCACGTCTACCAAATCTCTTGGATCGAAACTGGCGGACAAGTGGCAAGCAAAACTTACTGAAGTGAAAGACTACCCCCAGGCTTCGAACCTGGTCTGGAACATTGGCGGCCCGCGTTTGAACTGGACAACCGGATCTTACAATCACCTGTTGCAGACCGACAAAAATGGCGAGTTTAAATCGGAAGGTCTTCCAAAAGATTCGATCGTTCACATACAAATTCGGCATCCCGAAATCACGACCCAGATGATTGAGGTCTTGAATCGGAAAATGGAATCGAACAAGGCTGACGAAGACTATATCGTGCACGGTGATCGCCCGTTGATCGTGGCGCAGCCCTGTCGCCCCATCGTCGGCAAAGTCATCGATTCAAAGACAGGCAATCCGATTCCCGGTGTCAAAATCTATTGCAAACGGATTGGGATCGCGAATACGGTTTACGGAACTTCGGTCGCTCCACGAACGCATTCCGATGAAGACGGAAACTTTGAACTTCTCGGAATGCCAAAGTCAAGTCGAAGTCGTTTGATGGTCTATCCGCCAGCCGATTTGCCTTACCTGATTCAAGAGATCAGCTCGATTCCTGAAACCGTGGGTATGCAGCCTGCCAATATTACGGTGAAGCTGGAACAGGGAGTTTGGATAACAGGACAGGTCACCGATGAAAAAACTGGTAGTGGCGTTAAGGCGAAAATCAATTACTGGCCATTAGCGGACAACCCGCATTTTCAAGCCGCGACAGGATTTCAGAAAGGCAATCGCCAAGACCACTATGGATTTTTCGACAACTACCGCACCGATTTCAATGGCGCATTCAAGGTCGTGGGGCTGCCTGGTAAAGCAGTTTTAGGTGCGACGGTGAATGGCCAGGAGTATCGTTCGGGAGTGGGAATTGATCGGCTGTTGGAAGAGCTCGGCGAGCCTTATTCACAGCAGCAGATCGAAGCGGCCAAAAAGGTTGGACGCGATTTAAGCAATAAAAAGTTCCTTAACATTCGTTCCAGTTACAGTTTGAAAAACGTTTCGGGAAGTTCATACGTTCCCATCGACGTCCCGGCGAGTGGCTTGGAATTACGCGATTCGATCGAGATGGATTCTGGCTTCGATTTGGAGTTCCGTGTGGTTGGCCCCAATGGCGAACTTGTCAAAAATTTCTTCTGCTCCAACTTCGATGGCTTTCACACACAGAAAGATTTTGCCAACGGCGTGGTGACCTTGAATCGCATGGGGGCAAAAGAATCGAGGACATTGTGGTTGTCCAATAAAGAAAATTCGCTTGCGGTCGTTACAACGATCAATGGTGAAATGTCAAAGCAAAAAGAGCGATCAATCACCCTTCAACCTCGCGCTAAAGTTCGCGGACGACTGGTCGATACTGCTGGCAAGCCACTTTCGAATTACCAACTGAAGATTACTTATTTTGACGAAGCCAAAACAACCAGCGACAAGGACGGATACTTCGAGTTCGACCGATTGGTTGTCGGCCGATCAGAATTTGACATTACGATTCATCGACCCAAGCTCGGCCCGGACGAAGAGCGGGCAATGGAATTAGGAATGTTTACGGAATTCAATGTGAAAAAGCGATTAGTCGCCGGAGGTCTGTTGCACATCGGGGATGTCACAGTAGATCCAACGGATTATTGGATGATATCTGGGATGCTGGAATAATCGACGGCTACCAAAATGACGAGCGGCATTGCGCAAGCTGTGTCAAATTTGAAAAAAGATTTCTTGGTGACAGCCTACCTATCGTAGTAGCAGGATTTATACGACATGAGCCTTAAACGATACGAACCAAACTCGGATCGGCCGTGGAATCTGCAACGTGTTTGGACATTGCATCGGCGAGCTGGATTTGGTGCGACTTGGGAAGAGTTGCAACGCGATGTTGCAGAGGGCCCAGAGAAAACGTTGGCACGTGTACTTTCTGGCGATGCGCGGATTGCTGGAATGCGCGATGACTTCGCTTCGATGCAAAAGATACTTGGCGATTCAGCGGTCACGTCGGAACGATCCGAACGCTTGATCGCGTGGTGGATTTTTCAAATGTATTTTTCGCCCGATCCGTTGCGTGAGCGGATTTGCATCATGTGGCACAACCATTTTGCGACCAGCAATGAAAAAGTCAAAGATCTCAAGATCATGGCTGAGCAAAATCAGATCTTTCGAGAAATGGGCAGCGAAAAATTTAAAGAACTCTTGTCGGCAACGTTGAAACATTCCGCAATGTTAAAGTGGCTCGACGGCGACCAAAATCGAGTGGGTAAACCAAACGAAAATCTCGGTCGCGAAACGCTGGAGCTGTTTACGTTAGGAGTTGGCAACTACACCGAGTCCGATGTGAAGAACTCTTCGCGCGCACTAACTGGGTGGACGGTCAAAGAAGGAGTGTTTCGATCGCGAGATGACTGGCACGACGCAAAGGACAAAACGATACTTGGCGAAACGGGCGATTTTGACGGAGACGATTTGCTTGAGATCGCTTGCAAACATGCTGCGACTTCAAAACGATTGGCTTGGCGGATTTGCAATGAGTTCCTAAGTTCCGCTGCCACGACAGATTCCGTTTTGGATGAGGTCGCGAAGATACTTGCTGAAAGTGAACTCAATGTTCAGTTGGCAATCGAAACGGTTTTGCAAAGCGAATTGTTCTTTTCCGATTCCAATTTGAAAGCAAAAATCATTGGCCCCGAGTCGTTTGTGGTTGGCATCGTACGGGCGATGGAAGTTTTCGATCCACCCGCCAGCACAATGGTCCTCGCCGATTGGATTGAGCAACTTGGCCGGAAACTCTTTTATCCGCCCAACGTTGGCGGCTGGCCAGGCGGCAAAGCTTGGTTGAATTCCCGAACAACGATCGCCCGCGCTAATTTTGGCGCAGCACTGGTGAAAGGGAACTTGAAACGTGATGGAATCGCTCCAGATCTAATGGCGATAGCTGGTCGTCATATCAAATCGACAAAGATGAAAGCGGTGGTCGCTTTCTATTGTGAACTGCTAACGGGGTCGTCCGACGGAAATCAAGTTGACGAGATATTGACGAAAGCTCAACAGGGAAATCCAAAGGATGAAATCTTGTTGAAACGCTGCGTCGCGATGATTATTGCCAGCACCAATGCCCAGCTGAGTTGAACCAAACGTTTAAACCCTTCGAACTGTTACTGGACTTTAAGGAACCTAGTTATGATCCGCAGGAATTTCCTCAAGACATCTGGTCTGTTGTCTTTGGCTCCATTGGTACCGACGTTTGTGAATCGTTTGGCAACTCAAACGAAAGCGCAAACCGATCAAAAGATCCTTGTCGTGATCGAAATGAATGGCGGCAACGACGGGATCAACACGATCGTTCCGCATAAAGACGCTGAGTATGCCAAGCGGCGACCGAAGCTGAAACTTGATCCAGCCCAGTTACACAAGATCAATGACGATATGGCGTTTCATTCTGCGATGCGACGCAGTAAGGAACAGTTTGACGCCGGAGAGTTTGCGATCATCAACGGGGTTGGATACCCCAATCCCAATCGAAGTCACTTCGCCAGTCTTGAGATTTGGCATCGAGGATTGCAAGACAGCAAACGGGAAAGTGGTGCGGGTTGGTTGGGCAATGCGCTCGACCTTGCTCGCGATCCAAATGGGACCAGCATGGATGGCTATTTTGTTGGAACACGTAGCGTGTCGGCGGCGATGGTTTCGCGGCGAGCCCAAATCGCGGCGTTGTCCCGATTTCAAGATTTGAAACTTGATCCGTCAATTCAACCGATTGGTTCACAACAGCAAAGCGATATTGCCTCCTTCGTCCAACGCCAAACCACCAATGCATTCGCAACATCCCAGCAGATCGAATCGGTGACCAAACAATCTGCCGCGAGTGGTTTTGCTGGCGATAGACTCAGCCAACAAATGAAGTTGATTTCCCAATTGATCAAGAGTGGATCTGGGGCGAGGGTTTACTACACTGTTCAAGGCGGCTACGACACACATTCCGTTCAAACCAACACCCACGCGAACTTGCTATTTTCGCTTTCGCGAGCGATGAAGTCTTTTGTTGACGACCTGAAACGCAGCGAGCTTGACGACCGAGTCGTTGTCATGGCGTTCAGTGAGTTTGGACGTCGGGTGAACGAAAACGCTTCGCTTGGAACCGATCACGGAACGGCTGGCCCAGTTTTTCTCGCTGGCACAAAAATCAAGCCAGGCTTCATGGGTAAGTCGACGTCGCTGACTGATTTAAAAGATGGCGATCTCAAGAGCGAGTTTGATTTCCAGCAGCTGTACGCTTCACTGTTGGATAACTGGCTGGGAGTTTCAAGCGAAAAGGTACTCCAAGGCAAATACGAACCGTTGGATTTGTTCGCTTAGTTGGAAACCATAATCGCAATAGCCGATTGTAATTA
>CAYZGP010000144.1:12986-14318 GCA_964478065.1 uncultured Pirellulaceae bacterium | reverse complement strand
ATGGAAAAGGAAATGAAAGCCAGTGGCGTCGATGTTCGAATCAACTGCGACGTAGAAAAAATCAACGTTGGTGCCAGTGGCGTTGCGTCCGTTGAGGTTAATGGAAAAACAATCAAGACAAAGGCCGTTGTCTCCAACGCAAATTTACGCTCGACCATTTTTAACTTGATCGGCGAAGACAAATTCGACGCGGGATTCATTGACGACGCAAAAGCCGTTCGCCTGAACAACTCAAGCACTCAGGTTTACATGGCGATGGCCGATGGAGACACCGTGCCACGCGAAACGGGCGATCTGCTATTTTCGAGTACCGCCGAACGTTTCCAAACTGACTTGTTACTTAGCCGCGACATCACCAGCCGCACTTTTTCTTTCTACTATCCTGACACGCGCCCAAAAGGAAAGCAGAGAACGCTTATCGTTTCCAGCACCAATGCAAATTACGAAGATTGGACTGGAATGTCGAAAGAGGAATACGATGCGAGCAAAGCAGACCTGGTCGACACGACATTGAGTGCACTTGAAGAATACGTTCCAAACGCACGCGAGCGAATTGTTCACGCCGAAGCCGCTACGCCCGTTACGTTTGAGCATTACACCAAACACATTGACGGAGCGAGTTTTGGAACCAAGTTCGAAGGTCTAACGGTCAGCCGAGCTTTGCCCGACCAAATCAAGGGACTTTATCACGCAGGCAGTTGTGGCATCATCATGTCGGGATGGCTTGGGACGATCAACTATGGCGTGATCGTTGCCAACGACGTGATCAATCAAATCAGCAGTATGCCTGCGACGTCACCAGTTTCCAGTTAGACGTTGATGTTCAAGCGTTATTAGTTTGGGCATTCAATTCAAAACCAAGCGTTCAAAGTAGAATCGAAAATTTGTTTTATGGCTCACCCCACTCTCGAAAAAATTCACGCCGCGATTCCACACCGCGCACCGATGCTTTTGGTTGATGAAATCGTCAACCAGGACGAGAAATCCATTGTTTGCAAAAAGTCATTTTCAGCCGACGAACATTTCTTCCAAGGCCATTATCCCGGCCAGCCGATCGTGCCCGGTGTGATCCTTTGCGAGTGTGCGGTTCAGGCGGGCGCTGTGATGTTGTCCGAGCTCATGGCGGGTGAAGAAGGCGTTCCGGTTTTGACACGCATGGGTGACGTGAAATTCAAAAACATGGTGAGCCCTGGCGACGTTATCGAGATGCACGTTAAACTCGACGACGTCGTTTCCAACGCTTATTACATGACCGGCCAAGTCAAATGTAACGGCAAATTGGCCGCACGACTTTCGTTTACGTGCAGTGTCGCAAAAGTGCATTAACCAGTC
>CAYZGP010000144.1:0-12886 GCA_964478065.1 uncultured Pirellulaceae bacterium | reverse complement strand
GTCAGTCAAAGTAGGTCAGGCTGAGCCTGACACATGCACAACAAATCATCGCAATGGGTTTTCCGCTTTGAAAATTGAATGACTGGGCGAACTGTATTGGCAAATGCTCGTCAGGCACAGCCTGAGCTATGATTGCTGACCTACAAATCAAATTAACTTCAACTTCAAATCGATCTTGCAGGATCACTTCATGGATTTCCTTCAACTGGCAGGCAAAAACGTCATCGTATTTGGCGTCGCAAACAAGAAAAGTGTCGCTTGGCATATCGGCAAAACACTCGAAGAAGCCGGCGCCACTGTCGTCTATGTTGTGCGCAGCCCTGAGCGACGCGAATCGTTGACCAAACTAATGGGCGACCGGCCATGCTTCATCTGCGACGTTGAATTCGAAGACCAGATCGAACGGGTGAAAAACGAAATCGTTGCCGAGTATCCAGAAATCCACGGACTCGTCCACTCGATCGCGTTTGCGGCATACGACGAAGCCGGCATTCGCCCGTTCCATGAGACGACCAAGCACCAGTTTCTGCGTACCATCGACATCTCATGCTTTTCATTCATCGCGTTAGCCAACGCGTTTCGTGACAACCTCGCAGCCGATGCTTCCGTGATTACGATTTCAATTTCCACAACCACCATGGCGAGTGAAAACTATGGCTTTATGGCACCCGTCAAAGCCGCTCTCGATAGTTCACTTGCGTTTTTGGCCAAGAGCTTTAGCAAGTTCTCGCAGGTTCGATTCAACGCCGTTGCACCGGGTTTGTTAAAGACTTCGGCATCGGCAGGCATTCCGGGCTATGTCGACAGTTACTTGTTTGCCGAACAAGTGATACCGCGCGGCAAAGCAGTCTCGACTCAGGAAGTCGCCAACGCAGCTTGTTTCCTACTGAGCCCTCGATCGTCAGGTATCAATTCTCAATTGCTTGTGATTGACGCTGCTATGTCGATCAACTATTTCGACAAGGGCATCATCGAAAAAGTAATGGGCCAGGAATAAAAAATACGGCGATGGCACGCGCAGAGTTCTACGCGACTGCGTCGACTCATCGTCAGTATTTACCCACTCCAATTACCGGCTATTTCTCGGTAGGTTTTTAACGAATCAAGCCAATTCAAACGTTTATTAATCTTCCCCAGCACGCTATAATTGAAACCTCTTCTAGAGTTAGCCTCTTACCCCAAAAATTATTAATGGGAATTCGGTTTCTTTGCCACCAATGTGAAAAACGCCTCAATGTAACTGCTAAACAAGCAGGGCAGGAGGGCCAGTGCCCTCACTGCATGGCGGTCGTTGCAGTTCCACTGAAGTCAACGATACCTAGCGCCCAAGAGAAACTCAAAAAAACTCGGCGCCGCGGGCATAAGCCAAAACAGGATTCTTTTGTTGGCCTTCATGATGCGGATGAACAAATCACAATGGATGGAGTTCCTGCAGAAACACAATCAGTCCAATCGATCGCCAAACTAAAGAAAAAGCGAACTAAGCCGATCACCAAGAGACAGTTTGAATCAGACAACTCGACTGAACTGTTCATGCTCGACAAACCACTGCCGCCCGAAACGTTTGGCAAAGTCGATCCGATCGCCGAAGCGCCTAATAGCGTTTGGTATTTCCGCAGCCATGAGCTTGGTGAAAAAGGACCGCTAAAGGCGAAAGCGATGCAAAAGCACCTAGACCGCGGTGACGTAACGGTTGGCTGCGTCGTCTGGCGTCAAGACTGGGAAGACTGGGCTCCGGCGGAAGCGGTTTTCCCAACGTTGGTTGCACAAGCCAAAGCTGAACGGCGCAAGGCGAGATTGACTCGTGCCTTCAAAGAAGCGAACTACGAAATTCCAGATGAGATAAATCCAAAGTCTGAGCTTCGGCGGCTTAAACGCAGAAACCAACGAATCTTCATTGCTGCGATTGCTGTCGGATTGGGGATCGTCGGCATGTTGGTATACGTGTTGGTAAATTTGCTCGCAGGTTGAACCTCAGCACTTCTCCACGTTTTTGCGAGCAAACGTGGGGGAAATTTGCTGCTCCAATCAGCCCAAAGCCGAGTCAATTTGGTATAGTGAATTTTGGATTTCGAAATGGAATTGAACTTACTGTTCGATTCATCCGTATCGTTTTCGACTTAGCAAACTCACACATCTTTCAGTTAGTAACGAATCAAATGAATACTTCAATTTCAAAAATCGCGTTGAGCTTGGCTTTTGCCTTTTGCATTTCTGTCTTGAACTCTTATGCCAACGCACAAGCGACAGCTCCGGCAAAAGAGACCACTCAAGAAACGGAAGAAAAACCCGAACCTGTTAAAGTAGCGCTCAAAGACGGTGCGATCCAATTTGCGGCCACCGGAACGTGGAAGTCCGTCAAGCCGCGAAGTGGAATGGTCAAATTCGAAATGCAGGTACCCAAAGTCGGCGACGACGCAAACGACGGACGTTTGACATTCATGCCTGCTGGCGGTTCAATCGAAGCCAACATCACACGATGGCGTGGTCAGTTTGCCCAACCAGATGGCTCAGACACTGCCGACAAAACCAAAACTGAAAAGATGGAACTGGCTGGGCAAACGGTTCACATGGTCGACATCAGCGGAACCTACATGGACTCGCCGATGGGACCGCGTGGCAAAAAAGTCGAAAGAGCAAACTACCGTATGCTCGCCGCGATCATTGAAACGGCTGATTACGGCAAAATCTTCGTTAAACTCTATGGGCCAAAAGGCACGATTGACAAAAACGCCGATCACTTTAAGTCAATGATCAAGAGCTTGGAAATGGCCGAGTAAGTGTCGATAGCATCGGCGTTCGCACACGTTTTAAAAACTCTTACGATGGATGCGATTGCAATTTCCCAGTTCACTAAGGGCCGAATTATTTCGGCCCTTTTTTGTTTTGAGCACTGCTTTTTATCCGCAATCAAAATGATCGAAAATGAAAGCAGAATTCACAGCAGCTAGTTCTCATAAAGCACCGATTCTTGAATCGGTGCCGCGAAGCGGCAAGAGGCATCACGTTGAGACTTCTGATACTCAATTCGGCCGGAAGAAAGTTACCACATGTGCGTTCGCACCCAGATTCAAGAATCTGGGCGCATTTCGAACCTCTGTTTGGAATGCGTTAAGTTTATCTACCAAATCGAATAGAACACAAGAACGAGAATAGCAATAAGCATAAACCCGCCCAAGGCGATAAAGTTCACCATCATGATCCAAAAGAACATTCCGTCCACCGATTGTTCGTCCTTGGGGTACTGTTCTGATTGGCCGTTTTCCTGCTCGGATAATTTAGGTGGTCGGTACGGATCGAATTCCATTTTTACCCTTCGTTCAAATTTCTAAACTACACGTCACTTGAGCGATGTTGTCGAAGCGCGTTCAGAGTTCGCTCAATATCGTCGGGCAAAGGGGCTTCGATTTGCATGCCTTCTTCGGTAACGGGGTGCTTGAATTTTATCCGACGTGCGTGAAGGGCCTGGCGATCAAGAAGCAATTTATCGTCAGTTTCGCGTCGGGTAAGCTCTTTCAAGTTCAAGACAGCCCGATTCGCGTAAAGCCGGTCACACAAAACCGAGTTTCCAACGTGAGCCATGTGGACACGAATTTGATGTGTCCGTCCGGTTTTGGGTTTGACTAACACGCTCGCAAAACCGCTGAATCGCTCAAGCACTTCGTAATACGAAACCGCGTTACGGCTGGTCGAATGGTTTTCACGAATGGCCTTCTTTTCTCGCTGGTAAGGGTGGGCGCCAATCGGTTTATCGATGATGTCTCTGTCTCGATCAGGGGCAGGGCTGACGATGGTGAAATATTCTTTCTCTACCGTTCGGTGTTCGAATTGAGATGAAAGATGAACGTGGGCTTGGTCCGTTTTAGCGACCAAAATCACTCCGCTTGTATCACGATCCAGTCGATGCACGATGCCCGGCCGAGTTGGACCGCCAATGCTGCTGAGATTCTTAAAGTGGAAAGCCAGTCCCGCAGTCAACGTTCCGGACCAATGTCCTTTGGCTGGGTGAACCACCATCCCAGGTGGCTTGTTGATGGCGACCAAGTGATCGTCTTCAAAAAGAATATCCAGCGGAATGTCTTCTGGGATCGAACCTTCTGGCTCGCGAACGGGAGGAAGAAAACGCACTTGATTGCCGGTGCGAATCCGCGTCGACGATTTGGCTTTCTTATTTTCGAGCAACACGTTTTCGGCGGCGATTGCACGTTGAAGTTTTACACGGCTGAAGCCAGAAAAATGCCTTACCAAAAAAGCATCCAGGCGCTCGTTGTCTTCGTCTTCGGTAACGGTCAACAACTGCCAACCGCTATCATTAACGGCATCATTGCCGCAATCATCAACGTGACCACTTGCGTCGTTGGCATTTACGTTTTTTTCAGTCATCTATTAATTCAAATCTCGACACAATAATGGAGAGGCATTTTAGTCCTCCAACCTACCCAAATTCCAATGAAACGGCATGGGGACACAAAGTGATGCTCGTATAGGCCCTGTGAATTCCACGTTCTGCCTAACTATACAAGCCTCTAACACGAAAAGTTTACGCAGATTGCGATATCAAACGCGATTTTTACAACTGCTGGCGCGTCTTGAATACTGGCAATTTTCTACCCCACGGTTATGATAGATAAACTCTTTGGCGGGAGCGGTTTATGCGGAAAAGAAAATACAAATGGGGTTATTGCCGGAACTGCATCAAAAACGTTCCGCATTTGCGCCACGCTAAATCGATACTTCTACGATTCGCTGATCTCCTTACGCTAGGTATCTTGTCCTGGTTGCGGATTGGGCCTTGGTATTGCGAGCAGTGTGAACGCAAGGTCGCCATTCTAAAACCAACTCGTTTTGACGCCGCTGATTTTCGATCAGACACTTACCGAGAGGATGACGACGAATCAGCTGAAGAAATAGAACAAATTCAATCTGCCGGGAATTACTTAAAAACGGATTGCTCTTTGGTGATGCGTTCAACACGGCTTCGTCGTTTTTCCGAGAAATATCGTGACTCACTAGTCCGTCGACTCTTGGATGGGAAAGTTTCGATCGCAGACTTGCGCCAGGAACGAAATGTTACTGAAGCAGAAATTCTTGATTGGATCAGCGACAGATTTCGCCGATTGGAGACTCAAATTGAGTTGCTCAAAAGTGGAAACCATTCGCCTTTAGTAATTGAGCATCAACCAAACGCCGAGAAAGAACTTGACCAATCCCATGAGTCAACGCATTTCGATAATGCGATGGAGGGGACGGTTGTCCAAGGTCAAGTAAAGCCTAAATAGCTTTATTTCTACCGATCGTTTGTTTTCTTGGTCAATCGTTTTGGTTGGCGTTCCTTTTCGTTGACTTTGTCATTCTTGTGGCTCGCTATCTAGATTTGAAGCCAGTCAACTTGAGCGCGAATGCATACACTTAGGCTGGCGATGTATCCAATAAACTTCGATTAGCTCGCCTACAATCGGCTTTTGATGTTAAACTTTGTAGACAGGGAATTGAGCATTAATCTGATTCTCAAATCGTTTCTCTGTGGACTTTAGGAAATCGGAACTTCGGACTGGACTATGAAATTTATTGAGATGACTGGCGCAACACTGGACGCAATCATCAATGACGACGAGCTTCACACTCAAGACCTTGATGGTGCTGGTGTTCAAGCGGACTCGATCGTACGGATCAACCAACAAGGCGACATTGAAGTGCGGCGCGCCAACAAATGGGATGTGATCGGCGGACTGTTAGGGAATTTTGAAGATCGAATCAAAAAGACAACGGGATTCGACTGGGCGTAGAGTTTGAAGTTGCGATTTATTATTTGATGGATAACCGTGGCTATCCCTGCGAAAGGTAATTCATGTTTTACCCAAGGCGGTAAGCGGGTAAAAGGAAGTTCAAGTTCACGTATTACTCTGATGGATTGGTGGGTTCAATCACGAACCTCGCGTACTTAAAGGTCCACCACTGGACGGCGATCACACCTACGATTCCCAGCGGAATAATAGCCGCCAACGCATACGGGCCGAAATACAAAAGCGACCAAATTACAAAAGGTGCCGTGACGCTTAACAGTACGAAAATGCAGAAGAAGATTGCTTTTATTGGAAGTGTTCGCAATGGTGTCGTTTGCTGACAACCAAGGCACTTAAATTCGAATGGCGATCCCTGTCGCTGCCAGTGAATAAACTTGATCGGGGTCTTGCAATGCGGGCAGTCTTCAATTGGACCTGCCAAAGAGGAATAGTCGCTTGGAGTTTGAAATGGATTGTCGTTCATGAGCGAGCAACTCGTTTTAGGAGGCTTATCTCGCCCGGAACAACCGGTCAAGAAATCCATGCCAGTTAAGAAATCGTTCCATTTTAAAAAGAAATCATACCAAGTTAAGAATCCATGCCAGTTAAAAAATCTGGCGAATCGGCTTGAATCTCAAGCAGTTCATCGATCCAAATTCGAATATCGTTTTCATATTCGCTTGCCAAGTCATTCTTGACCAACTGCCGATGAAACGCAGCAGCGCCAAACTCGACCAGATCCGCAGCTTCGGCAGTTGGAAACCGCTCATCGGGATTGGGTGCAATCAGGCCACGACAAAATGACATCAACAAATCGTTACAGGCAACGTCATCGGGCAGCATCTCAGGCAACCGCTCGCTCAGCGTGCGTTTGGCCTCGACCAACTCTGCGAGATCATTGATGCCACCGAATACAGGCTTGCCGGCCAACAATTCCACCGTCACGTAACCCAGACTCGCCAGATCGCTTCGAGGTGTATGTTCGTTGCCTTCTAAAACTTCCAGCGCAGCATAAGCCGGTGTACAGGCGCGGCGTTGTGGCGGGTCGGCGGTGTCAAATGCCGAACCGATATCAATGATTTTTGAGTGCCCACTTCGTTTGAGCATGATGTTTCCGGGCTTTACGTCGCCGTGAACAATATCCTGTCGATGCATCGCCGCAAGCGCTTCAAGACAATCCCGAACGATCGCCACAGCCACGCCGGCTTTGAAGCGAGGTTGAACGGGGCCAGACGTTACCAGTACTTCGTTAATGTGTTGCCAACGGGCCTCGCTGTAGCGATCTTTGACCACGCCAAACATTCTCGGGGTCAACAGTCGGCGAAGGTCAAAGCCTTCAACCCACTCCATCACCATCATTCGAATTCGATCGCGGTCAAGAAAGTTCTCAACCACCAAGAGATTTTCGTGTTGAATCCGCGCGACCTTGGCGGCAACCCGCCCCATGCGAGCCATGTCGGAATCGTAGTGGCTTGGAGTCGCATAATGCTCAGGCGAAAATACCTTGAGGGCGACTGGCAAAGTAAATCCATCGGAACCACGTCGCTCCGTCAGGTATACAACACCTTGGCCGCCAGCCCCCAGCCTTTTCAAAAGACGCAGGTGTGTCGTCCAACTATGCCGCTTTTCATGCAAGATTTGGTTGTATCGTTCACACAGTTCCCCACACTGATTGACGACTAATTCGCCATCCTGTGTGACCGTCGGCGATAGGTCATCTGCCGCAGTGTTAAATAGTGTTTTGCCATCTAAAGTCAATTGAGTTACCTGGCGTCTGTGAGCGTGGTTGAGTTGGGAGAATCCTTATTTTATTCTCGCAGCACCGATAAGGTCTAGTTCATATATTGCTGCATGCAGTCCAATTCACAAAGATAAGAATAAAGCTGCCTTGTTGAGTGTTCAAATTAATCGAAAGAGATCCGATTTTCAGGACGTGGAAACCCCAAGACTTTGTCCACTTGATTAAGCAGCGGTTTGCCGTCTCGAAAACGAATTAGATTTTCACAAAACAAGTCGATCGTTACAGGAATTCGAAGTGGTGATTGCGCCCCCACATGCGGTGAAATAACGACATTGTTCATGTCCCAAAGTTTCGAATCGACAGGCAAAGGCTCTGGATCAACCACGTCGATCCCGGCTCCGGCCAAGTGTCCATTGGCAAGGAATTTAACCAGACTATCAGTGTCGACAACCGAGCCACGACCTACGTTAATAAGATACGCACCGGCTTTGAAAACCTCGAACTGATCGTCCGATATGCGTTTTTCATTGGCTTCGGACAAAGGCAACGTCACGATGACGACGTCGCATTGAGGAAGCATTGTTTCCAGCTCTTGTTCAGTAAAGACATTTTCAACGATTTTCTGATCAACCAATTTTTTACCCGCTTCGGGAAAGCAATCGGTAGCCAAAATTCGCCCAACCATTGGGGCCAAAACTTTGGCGATTCGCTGTCCGTTACCGCCAAAACCAACGATCCCAATTGTCTTGCCGAAAACGTCATCCGTAGGACGGCGAACGTACTCTTTGATCTGCTGAGCTCGATAAAAAACGGGCATCCGTCGGATCAATCCCATCAGCAGCGCCATCATTTGCTCGGCGACTTGGGGCGCGAACAAACCGGAGCATCCACTCACCAAAACATCTGACTCGATCACTGGCGGCGTCAAGCAATGATCGAGGCCGGCAGCAGAAGACTGAATCCATTGGAGCTTTTTCGCGTCGACAACCGCCTGCCAATCGACAGGGACTTTTGCATGGCCGCAGAAAATGTCGGCTTTGAAAATGTTGTCTGGAATTTGATCCTGCGACGAAACAATGATTTCAAAATCTTCTTTGGCTACCGCACGGATTTGTTCAACGTGCGAGTCGCCAAGTGGAAAGCAGGTTACGATCGTTTTTCGAGTCATCTCAGTCGCGTGTTTCTTTAAGGATTAGGTACTTTGAACAAGATCACAATTCAAATTTAAAATCAAGCCCGCGAGTATCGCCTTGGATTTCCAACCAATGCTAGAGAGGCAAACACAAGCGTAAAGGCGGCTATAATCGTGCTGGCTATAATCGTGCAGGTTTCGCGATTACTTTTATAATTACGATTTACACCCAATCGGATGACAGCAGGACTTAGGAAATCATGGGCGACATTGGCGAGACGACGGATTCGGATATCACGCTTCGAGAAGCCCAGGCAACGGTGGATCAGTGGATCAAAAACATCGGTGTCCGGTATTTTTCCGAATTGACCAATCTCGCACAACTGGTCGAAGAAGTCGGTGAGCTTTCCCGGATCATGTCGCGAACCTACGGAGACCAGAGTTTTAAGGAATCCGACCGGCAATCAAGCATTGATGACGAACTTGCTGACATTTTGTTTGTCATTATTTGTCTTGCCAACCAAACAGGTGTCGACTTAACTGATGCATTGAGCAAAAATCTTTTAAAGAAGACCAATCGCGACAAGGACCGTCATAAAAACAACCCTAAACTTCATTGACGGGTAGAATGTCCTTTCGCTTTTTGGTTTGAATTCGATTCAACCAAGCTCCCAAAATTCAACCAACCAACGACGAAGAAAATATGAGCATCACTGTAATGCGGCAAGTCAAATTCTGTGCCGGACACCGCTTACTTGGGCATGAAGGCAAATGTGCTAACCTTCACGGGCATAATTACGTTATCGAATTCCACGTCTCGGGCAACGAGATTGATGAGCTTGGTCGAGTGGTCGATTTTGGCGTGATCAACAAACTCTTCAAAGGTTGGATCGACGACCATTGGGATCACGGTTTCATTGTCTGGGATACCGACGACAACGCGCTCAACGCACTTGAGCAAGTCCGTCCTAATAAGATCTATCGCTTGCCGTACAATCCGACTGCCGAAAACATGGCGCGGTATTTGTTAACCGAAATTGGGCCGCAGTTGATCTCAACGATTCGTGGCTACGATCTGTGTTTGTCCAAAGTCGTTGTTTGGGAAACTGAAAACGCTTTCGCTGAAGTCACCCTAGACGCGAGCCGCAACCAAGCCGATGCCATGCTGCGACACGCCCACAAGACAAACTTCAATTAGTCGTTGGTTGATTTTGAAATTGCGGAACGCCCACGATTGCTCGATTCAACTGTGGAGCGATCATCGACTTAAACGGCTTACTTGAACAGCATCTTTAAAGCAGCTTATCTGGAGGAGTTAAATGAAACTGTTTTACTCTGACACGTTTGAGCTCCCCCTCCCAGACAACCATCGTTTTCCGATGGCGAAATACACTTTGTTGCGAGAGCGAATTCTGGCAGACCCAATCGGCGAGAATTGTGAATTGCTTTTGCCACCTGCAGCAACGGACGAACAAATTTTGCTTGTCCATACGACCGAGTATCTCGAAGCCGTAAAATCTGGCCAGCTATCGGCTCTTCAAATCCGGCGAATCGGTTTTCCCTGGTCACTCGAAATGGTCGAACGTTCACGCCGTTCGACGGGCGCGAGTATTGCGGCAGCCTTGGCCGCGATCGAAGAAGGAATTGCGAGCAATCTTGCTGGCGGCACCCATCACGCATTCGCCGACAATGGACAAGGCTACTGCGTTTTCAACGATGCTTGTGTGGCAGCCAAAGTCATTCAAAAGGCAGGACTCGCCCAAAACACATGCGTAATCGATTGCGACGTCCATCAAGGCAATGGAACGGCCGGCATCGCCAGAAACGATCCGACTTTGTTTTCGTTTTCAATGCACTGCGAGAAAAATTACCCCTTTCAAAAAACCGACGGCGATTTCGACATCGCATTGCCGCCTGCCAGTGGCGATGAATATTATCTCAGCCAGTTGAAGCAAGGACTCGACCGCGTCTTTCGTGATTTCGACGCCGATTTCGTTTTCTATCTCGCAGGAGCCGACCCTTTCGAAGGCGATCGGTTGGGGATGCTGAGTTTGACAAAAGAAGGATTGCGAAAACGTGATGAGTTAGTGATCAATTATTGCCGCGACCTCGAAGTCCCAATTGCTCTTTCGATGGCCGGTGGCTACGCACCAGAAATTGAAGACATTGTTGATATCCACTTTGCCACAATTAGCATCGCCTCCCAACGTTACTTGCGTGATCAGGTTACCATTTAGATACATCGGTCCAATCGAAACAAACTGATCAATTTTCAAAACCAAAAATTAGTCGCATAGGCTTATGGATTTCCTCAAAGGCAAACAGCGCGATGACGATCTAGTCTTACTGGCTCTATTTGATTCTCCTCCAGCAGCTCACAGCGTTCGCCTTTTGCTTGAAGCCCACGGTATCGACGCGACGGTTCAAAACGAAGAATCCAACGCAACGTTGGGCGGTTCGATTTTCGGCCAGATCGGTTTGTTCAAAATTGAGTTATTCGTCCGGCGCTCCGATCATGCCGAAGCAAAACTCGTCATGGAACAAGTTCCTGCAGCCGCAGAAGTCTTGATTCCAGAGTGGAAATGCAATTGCGGTGAGACGGTCGATGCTGGATTTTCTATTTGCTGGTCTTGCGGGGAACCTCACCCCGAAGAGCCAGATTAGTACACGTTTACGATTGTTGTTGCGCTACCAAAATCGACAGACTTATCGAAGCTTGCTACCGGTGGCAAATCAAGCTTCATCCTTTAGAATTTACACAAAAGATGAGTCATCCATTTTGAAGGAACAAACTTATGTCAACAGTTGCAACAGAACAGGTCATGGTCGTAAAAACTGAATTATTCCACACGTGTGGTTACTTCCAGGGATTTTGTGCCGAGACTGAAAAGTACCTTCAAACATTGCTTGATCCTCAGAATACTCGATATCTTCCTCGCAACAAAATGGAAGAGGACCCAAGCTTCAAGCAGCTCATCCCGTATTGCATTTTTCAATACGTTGACGACGCTGGCAAAGTGCATGTGTTTCAATACGCACGCGGAAAAGGTGGCGGTGAGTCACGCTTGCACAGTAAGCGTAGCGTCGGGATCGGCGGTCATATCTCAACGTTGGATGCCGACGACCATTCGCCTTACCAAGAAGGCATGCGGCGCGAGCTTGAAGAAGAAATCAAAATCAACAGTCAATACACCCAGAAGCTTGTTGGGTTGATCAACGATGATGAAAACGATGTCGGAAAAGTCCATCTTGGCATCGTGCATTTGTTTACCGTCGAAGAGCCCAACGTCCAATCCAACGAAACCGAAATAGCCGAAGCAGGGTTCTTGCCAATCGATGAAATCATGAACAACCTCGAAGTTTATGAGACTTGGTCAACGATTTGCTTAAAAGCTCTATTTGCGTAAGAAAGTTAATTCGTGGCTTATCGCCGGCTAGCGACCAAACGGCTCATGATTTGGCAGCCACACACGGTTAACGCATAAGTCCAATAGGCAGGGAACAATAAATGTGTGATCTGATCCATTTGAAAGTGGCTTGGATGCCGTTTTTGGGCATAAAAACCAGTAGATTTGACAAATCGTTCACGAATACAGACAAAAGCTCTGGACAATTAAACACCAGTTACAAAAAATGACGAATAGAGGATAATGTCCTCCACCCTAAAACAAACAAAACCAAATTATCCAATTCCGGAGAAATAAATCGAATGAGTGTTACGGTAACGGAAACAGCTGCCAAAGAAATTCAGAAATTCATCAAGGAAGGTGAGCACGACGAGAACTCTGTGCTTCGAATTTCGGTCTCAGGCGGTGGATGCTCAGGTTTCAACTACGGCTTGAACGTCACAACTGACTACGACGAAACAAAAGACAACAAGACGATCCAGCACGGAGTCGCTGTCGTTGTCGACAAGAAGAGCGATTTGTTTCTAGATGGAACAGTCGTCGATTACTACGAAGGCATCGAGCAACGTGGATTCCAATTCAACAATCCAAACGCCAAGAAAACTTGTGGCTGCGGAAACTCTTTCAGCACATAGAAACTTGCCTCGGCAAAGTTAAAAATCAACGGCTGGTTAATTCACCAGCCGTTTTTTTTGCGCCAATTGAAACTGCCGAATTTCTCGATGGAACAAGTCGTGAAGCGCGGCGTGAATAAATACGTTCAAGCGAGCTGAATTAACCACAGAAGCCACGGAGTATTAGCGCGTTTCCCGATACTGAGGTG
>CAYZGP010000143.1:0-14490 GCA_964478065.1 uncultured Pirellulaceae bacterium | reverse complement strand
GCCTGAAAAAGTAAGTCGATTAGATTTTCTTTTGATCATGACTCTGACTTTGTTTAGGAATGTGTTTGCTTGTGTGTTGGATTTTTAAATCTGTCTATTCAGTTAAAATCGCGAATGACCCTGCAAGCCGTTTGAAGATCGTTCTAAGTTCAAGTGCGCTGGCCGCATGGTTGTGCTCACCGCCTCCGTTGGTTGCGGTGGTAATCATATCGGCGGTGTTAGCGGTATCACCAAATGTAATCGTATGAACAACGATTCCTGCATCCGCACAGGCCGTCGCTTCATTGAAAGGGGCGCCTCCGCTTGTGGCGACACCATCAGTAAAGAGAATGATAAATCGGTCTCGATTTGCATTGGCGTTGGCTTCCATGTGCAATCTTGCCTGCTCCAAGCCAGCGGTGATGTTTGTTCCACCAAACCAGACGCTTGTGTTGTAATTATTCATGCTTGATTCAATTGCGTTCAAATTCGTTGTCAAAGACTGATCCAAAGTTGAAACGGTTGATGTAGTTCCGCAAGCCGTGACTCCTTCACTCGAAAACGATACCATTGCGACGCGCTCCTGAACCGGCGTGCCTCGCAACGTGTCAATGAATTCAGCAATCGCGATGTCCAGTGCGTGCCAACGACTGACGTTGTTGGGTACAGTACATTTCGCCAACGCCTTCTCGCTGTCGGATGTGGGGCCATTGACTTTCCACTTCATCGAGATGGACCGATCCAGCACGAGGCAGATTTCTACGTCGCGAAAACTTGCAGTTGCAGTTTGTTCCAGGTCAAATTCCGGGTGGCCGTAAAATATTCCGAAGAATTGACGGACACGCCCTTTGGGGCTTGCTGAATTCCGGCGTGCATTGACTTTTACTGAGTTGAACGGCGTGCTTGCTGCATTGAACACCCACTTTCCAGTATTGTTTTGCAATGCGGCTCGGCCGAAAATGATCTCGTCATCTTTTAGCTGGTGGAACTCACCTGCAATTTTGTTCTCAAGAGCAACTGCTTTCGCTGCTGCGCGCGCTAGATCAATATCTCCGCCGGTTCTAGCCAACGTGTCTGCCGCTGCTTTGGCGCTCAAGTCTGAGATCACCCTGGCTTCATTACGGACTCGCTGCATATTTGCGAAGTCGATTGAGAACCCAAGTAAAATAATCAAGATTGGAATCAGTAGTGCGAACAGCACGACAATGATCCCACGTCGACGACTGGCTTGCTTGTGTTTTTTGTGCATTGCTAATTCTCAGAGTGATAAACTGATATCGACAACTGCTGTGTATTGACTACTGCCGTTGTGAAGTCACTGTTACGTTTACGGCAGAAACATTTATGTATTGGTTAGTTTGGTTTTTTTGAATATTTATTGAAAAGAATTCACCAGGAGCCATGTTTGAGAAATCCGCGCCACTTGGCTCGACTGTAACCGTACAGTCAGTGATTCCTCTTACCGCCAAAATCTCGTTAACTTTTTCCGTGACCTCTTGCTCATTTGCGATGCCTTGCATTCCTTTAAGAGCGCCTTCGTGCGCTGCAGAAGTTAGCGTTTGTTGCAAGAATATTGAGGTGGAAACTTCGATCGTTCCAAAAACGATCAGCAAAAGGACAGGGAGGCAAATCGCCAACTCAATGATGGCGGCGCCTTTGTTTCTTCGACGTAGTTTTGTATGTGGTTTGCTCATGGCTGTTCTTGGAAAAAATGCGTTTATGAAAACCTAGTTTTTTCTGTGGTCAAACATGGCTTGGAAAGTTGTTTTGAGGACTTGTTGAGAAAACAGGCATAATTCTGGTCCAGTCGTATCGATTGTTCCGTTTGTGCCCAAACCGACCCTTTGGAAGCAATCGGGAGTTTTGTCACATTCCTAAACGGGCAATGTTATTTCACCGGATTCAAATCTGTTAGAATTCGGCGACCTAAGACGTGACAGATTTCTGGAGCAACCTGTGCCAATTCAATTCCGCCGCCCGTTTTATTTTTGTGGCTTTATCGCTGTGGTATACCTGTCCCTGGTTCACGCCATCGAACTAAACGCGTTATCGCAACAGGCCACTCAGCAACAGGATTCAAAATCGCAGTTTCCCAATACGCAAGTTGAATCCATCCCGATGACTCCGCCCAAAAAAGCGTTAGCCATGATGCCGTTGCCGGAAGGGTTCAAATCAACGCTCTTTGCAGCCGAACCCGATGTCCACCAGCCGATCTCTGTCACCACTGACACACGCGGCAGGTTATGGGTGGCGGAGTGTTATACCTACTCTGACCGCAAAGAAAATTACAACACAGAACTTAATGACCGGATTGTTATTTTTGAAGACGAGGATAACGACGGAGTTTTCGACAAGCGTACCGTGTTTTGGGATGAAGGGAAAAAGCTTACCAGTGTCGAAGTTGGATTTGGCGGAGTCTGGGTCACGGCCGCTCCCAACCTGATGTTCATCCCCGATCGCAATCAAGACGACGTTCCCGATGGCCCACCAGAAATTTTGCTTGACGGTTTTGAAGGCGACGTGATCCGGCACAATATCGTGAACGGCTTGCGCTGGGGGCCTGATGGATGGCTGTACGGTCGACACGGGATTCAAGCCACCTCTTTCGTCGGACCGCCTGGCTCAACCGATTCACAACGAACCGCCATGAACTGTGCGATCTGGCGAATTCATCCGACCACGCGTAAATTTGAAATCGTTGCCGTGGGCGGCACCAACCCTTGGGGCTTCGATTACGACGAACACGGCGAGATGTTTATGATTAACACTGTCATTGGGCACCTGTTTCATGTAGTGCCTAATGCGAGGTACCGGAGGATGTATGGCTCGCACATAAAACGACACACCTATCAAGTCATTGAGCAAACGGCCGATCACTTTCATTGGGATGTTGGTGAAGAGCATTGGGCCGTGACCAAAAAAGGAGGCATGTCAGATGGTACAGACAAAGCTGGCGGTGGGCACGCTCACACGGGTTTGATGATCTACCAAGGTAACAATTGGCCAAAGGAATTTCATAACAAGCTATTTACCGCAAACTTTCATGGCCGACGTATCAACAGTGATACAATCGACCGCGAAGGCAACTCTTACGTCAGCCATCACGGGCCAGATTATTTTCGAACGGCCGACCCTTGGTTTCGCGGCGTCGAAATGATCTACGGTCCAGACGGCGGTGTGTTCCTGCTTGATTGGTCAGATATCGGCGAATGCCATGAGGACGACGGAATCCATCGAACGTCCGGCAGGATTTTCAAGCTGACTTATGGTGACGTTAAAAAGCCGCGGGTTCGCGATCTTAGGCAAATGGCCAATCAGACTTTGGTTAAACTTCTGGCCGCACCCAATCAATGGTATGTCCGCAAAGCCCGACGTCTGCTGCAGGAGCGAATGATTGCGTTTCGAGCCAAAAAGGGAACGAATCTTTCGCAACTTCAGCGAAGCACGATGGAGAAAATCGAGTCGGAATTCCATAAGTCCATTTTTTCGCTCTATGATTCCAACGACGACATCAAAATTAAACTTCGAGCGATGTGGGCAATCTATAGCTGCGAATTGGCAACTTCAAAATGGCTGGTCAAACAATCACATCACCCTGACGAACATATTCGCTCATGGGCCGTTCGCCTATTAGCCGACGGTCAACTCGAAATAGATGAAAACGTGATCACTCGCTTCAAGGAGTTGGCTGCTTCAGATCCATCTGGATTGGTGCGACTCTACGTTGCCAGTTCGCTTCCGCGATTCGAAGCCTCAACCGCGCTCGAGTTAGCCGCGAGACTAGCGGCTCATGAAAAAGACGCTGCTGACCGCGTGCAACCGAGTTTGGTCTGGTTTGGGGTTGAGCCATTCCTTACAGCGAACATTGACGAATCGATCAAGTTAGCCATTAACACCAAAATCCCGTTGGTCCGGAAAAACATCGTTCGACGTTTGACCTTCGAGATCAAAAATGACCCGACGGCTACAAACTTGATTGTCGCAACGATTACAAAATCAAACGACACGGAGCTTCAAAAAGACTTTCTCACTGGAATGACCGATGCGCTTAACGGCTGGAATCAAGCACCGGTTCCTGAGGCGTGGAATGACGTAATTGAAAAGCTTGGAAACTCAGAAGACAAAGAGATTTCCGAGTTGGTGAAAACGTTAAGTGTTGTGTTTGGCGATGGCCGGGCAACCGAAGAGCTTAAAAAGATCGCACTCGACAACAAAGCTTCCACTGAGTCGAGGCGTAAGGCAATTTTGGCTTGGTCGAAAACCAAAATGTCTGACGAAGCATCGGCCAATAATCTTTTTCAATCGCTTAAACTCCTGATCCGTGATCGAGGGCTCGCAGCATCCGTTGCGGAGGCTATGAAAAACTGCACCCAACCGGAAGCTGGCCAAGTGATTATCAATCACTACACGCGAATGGAGCCAGCCGGCCAAACGATCGCCATTAATACCTTGGTTGCGCGTGACGTATGGGCAAAGAAGCTTTTAGGTGCGATTGAAAAAGGCAGGATTCCCGTTGCTGCTATTTCGGCGTCACACGCACGGCAAATCATGAATTTCGAGAATGAGAAATTAACCGAGCAACTGTCAAAAGTCTGGGGCGAAATCCGACAGACTTCAAAGGCACGGAAAAAGCAGATGGACGACTTGCGAACTGCTTTAACGAGTGACGTGCTTGAGTCATCGGACTACGACAAAGGGAAAATGATCTTTGAAAAATCTTGTGCGAGTTGCCACACGATGTTTGGAAAGGGCGGACGCATTGGGCCCGATTTGACTGGCTCCGACCGAAAGAACTTAAACTACTTGCTTGAGAACATTGTTGATCCAAGTGCATCGGTTGCGGAAAGTTACCGGTCTTCGGTAATCACTTTGGCTGAAGGCCGTTTGATCACTGGAACTGTCATTTCTGAAAACGAGCAAACGATTGAAGTTCAAACCAAAGACGCAATTGAAACCATCGACCGTCGTTCCATTGATGAAATTCGCAAGACGAAAGACTCACTTATGCCAGAAGGGTTAATTGACAATCTTTCAAAACAAGAGGTCGCGGATTTGTTTGGATTCCTGTCTAAATAACGTGACGACTTGGTGAGCTTTCGCCTTGCGCGTTGAACGCACCACCCATTAAGCACACGTTTCATCGTTGGAATTCCGCAATGGACCGTTTAATTGTCGATAACCAATTCATTTGTAGGCGTTTGATTTTGACGATTGTTGCGTCTCATTTTATGATGGTCGTAGTTCACGTCTTCCCAAGATAGACCAATCATGATTCGAAAAATCTTCCATCTTTTCATTCTTGTTTCTCTGGCGCTGTTGGTCACAGGCAATCATCCGCTGTGGGCGCAAACTGAAGAGAAGTTAGAGGAAGAAAAATTCACTGATCAGCAGCTTGAGTATTTCGAAAACAAAGTCCGACCGCTTTTGGTCGAGCATTGTTACGATTGCCATGGACCCGATGCTTCGCCCATCGAAGGCAGCCTCAGTCTTGCGTCACGCAAATCCATTCTTTCTGGTGGCGACACTGGCCCGGCGATTGTTTCAGGCCATCCTGAAAAAAGTCTCTTGATCGATGCGATCAACTATGGCGAAGTTTACGAGATGCCGCCAGATACAAAACTTGCTGCCGAAGATATCGAGATCCTGACGAAATGGGTTAAAGATGGCGCAGCCTGGCCAAAATCTTCCGACGTCGAAGTCGCAGCCAAAGAAGCATTTGATATCAAGAAAAGAAAGTCAGAACACTGGTGCTGGGCGCCAATCAAAAAAGCAAAACCTCCGATTGTCAAAAACGCAGCGTGGCCCGCCGATCCCATTGACGCCTTTATTCTTCACAAAGTCGAATCGGCTGGCCTCGAGATTGCGAAAACCACTGACAAACGCACATTGATTCGCCGCGCGTACTTTGACATCGTCGGATTGCCACCCACGCCGGAACAAGTCCAAAAATTCGTCGAGGACAAATCAGAAAACGCGTTTGAAAAAGTCATCGACGAGCTCTTGGCATCTCCGCAATTCGGCGAACGTTGGGGGCGGCATTGGCTGGACTTGGCTCGCTATGCCGAAACGGGCGGACATGAATTCGATTACGCGATTCCCTACGCACATCGTTATCGCGATTACGTAATTCGTGCTTTCAATGCAGACGTTTCTTACAAGCAACTTTTGCATGAACATATTGCGGGTGACTTGATCGCCAAGCCACGACGTCATGAAACCGAAGATTACAACGAGTCGATTATAGGAACTGGATTCTGGTTTCTCCACGAAGCCAAACATGGGCCCGTCGACGCAAAAGCAGAAGAGGCCCGCACGATCGACAATCAAATCGATGTAATGTCAAAAACGTTTCTTGGTTTGACTGTCGCTTGTGCTCGTTGCCACGATCATAAATTCGACGCCATCTCAACTGAAGACTTTTACGCGCTCTCAGGATTCCTTCAAAGCTCGCGCCGTCAAAACGCGATGCTTGATCCAGGGCGAAAAATCGAAACCAGTTTTGCACAAGCCACGAAGCTGGTAGAGCAGGGGAGTCGCAGCGCAAGTAACTTGATTGAGTCTTTAAGGGCGGGCGATCCAGATGTCGCTGCGAAATATATTAACACGGCGGTTGAGTTGCTTCGCCAGGACGAGACTTGGAACAACCCGTCCACGACGATTCAAGGCGAATCGATGAAAGAGATCAGTGTCACTCATGGCACGACCGAAATCCAGACTATAAGGCCGCAAGGAAAGTTGAATTGGCAGGGCGACAAACAGAACTGGTGGCGCGACGCTAAACGAAACAGCGTTTGGAAACTTGAATTCGACAACACCGGACCCGCTGGCGACTACAAAGTCACCGGAGTATTCACCGTGGCAAACGATTACGGAGCGGCGTCGATTTCTCTCAACGAAAAAATGGTCAAGAAACGAGTCGACTTTTATGCGTCTGAACTAAGCACAACAAAGACGCCGTTTGGAAGAGTGCAACTTAAAAAAGGCAAGAACCAGCTGACCCTGCGAATTGCTAAGCCAAACAAAAAGGCGATTGCCAGGAACATGATCGGCATCGACTATCTTGAAATTTCGCCAATCAATGTGACGCCCAAAGATTCGAAAGTAGCCACGGGCGAAATTGCGAAAGAGCGATCGTTGAACGAAACGCTGCTTAAGAAACTGATCCAAGCGTTTAAGGATCCAGCACTGAAAAACAAAACCCATCCGCTTCACTTGATTCACAGGGCAACACGAGCGGACCAAAGTATTGATGCCGCGTTTATAAAAACGGTTTCCTCGCAATTCGAAAAGCAAACGCAGCAGCATGCGAAGTGGCTGAAAGATTCGACTTTGTTTGAAGATTTCAATGACCTCGAGCCAAACGGGCTGCCCACAGGCTGGTTTCGAACCGGATTCGCGTTTGGCCCTGAAAAGTCTCAGCCAGCCAAATCGAAAAACAAACTTCATGCGATTGAGTTTTCGCACACAGGAGGATCGGTGCGGACCAAACGCACGATTCACAGCGGCCAATTCGGTACGAAATTTTTCGGCGCCGCCAGATCTGCAACGTTTGAGCTTAATACGTCGCATATTCACTATCGCGTGCGGGGTAAAAACGTGACGGTTCGATTGGTGATCGATGGATTCATGATGGATGAGTTCAATGCATTGCTTTTTCGAGGTTGTAAGTTCGACATTCCTGTCTCTGATTCCTTCGTGTGGCACACCCAAGCCGATGATCTTAAAAATCATTTAGGTCACCGTGCGTATATAGAAGTGTTGGATCATGGTGACGGCTGGGTTGAATTGGATGAGATCCGTTTTTCCAATGGTGCAAGACCTGCCGACGAGCCAAACGAACTGGTTAAGCAAATTACGAAATCAGAAAGCGACTCAGTTAAGTCATTCAGCTCCGATGTTGCGCTTGGAGTGTTGGATTCCGCGAAAAATTCAAGTACTCAGGACATTTCGAATTGGATCATCAACAACGATGTCGTCGAAGTCTTTGCTCAGCGTGCAAGCGAAAATGGCAAATCGCTTTCCAACCTGCGTTCGCCAGATTCGCGTGGCCAAACCAGCCAAGTTTCTCTGGTCGCAAATGCTTCAACGGAAAAGTTGATCGCCGAGATCCAATCCGTTCGAGAGAAAATCGACGCACTGATGAAGAAAACGCCGCGTCCGTTTTTTGCACACGCGATGACCGATGGAACAGGTGAAGAGGAATTCATTCACATTCGTGGCAACCATAAAACACTGGGCAAGGTCGCCACACGTCATTTCCTTACCGCCATCTCACCGCGACCACTCAATCCGGCTGACGGAAGTGGTCGATTGAAATTGGCGCAAAAGATGACGGCACCAAATAATCCACTAACATCTCGCGTAGCGGTGAATCGAATTTGGCATCACATGTTTGGCCGAGGAATCGTCGAATCGGTCGACAACTTTGGCGTGCTTGGCAAGCGGCCGACTCATCCGAAATTGCTTGATTACCTTGCCAGGGAATTCTCATCCGACGGCTGGTCAATCAAACGAATGATCAAACGAATCGCGTTGACAAAAACTTATCAAATGAGCAGTCAACCCAATCCAGATGCCAGTTCGATCGACCCGGACAATAATTTATTGCACCGCGCTCGTATTCGTCGTCTGCAGGGCGAAGCTATTCGCGATTCGATCCTCGCGATTTCGGGGCGTTTGGATTTGAAGATGTACGGTCCACCAATCCCCATTCACTTGACCAAATTTATGCAAGGCCGCGGCCGCCCAAGACGTAATGGACTGATCGACGGAGCGGGGCGCCGGTCCATTTATATTGCCGTGCGGCGAAACTTTCTTTCCCCGATGATGCTCGCTTTTGACACCCCGATTCCTTTTAACACAATTGGAAAACGAAACCAGTCAAACGTACCGGCTCAAGCGTTGATCATGATGAACGATCCTTTCGTAATCGAACAATCGAAATTGTGGGCCGAGAGTCTGGTCAAAGATGTGCTTTCAACCGAACAGCGAATCAAAGCAATCTACTTGCAGGCGTTTGGGCGTGAGCCAAGTGAAGTCGAAGCAGAGAAAGCTCAAGCGTTTATCAAAACGCAAGCCAACGCCTTAAAAGTTAACGACGAGGACATTGAGAGCAACGTCGCGGTTTGGCAAGACTTTTGCCACATCGTTTTTAATCTGAAAGAGTTCATCTACATCAACTAAGACCATCAGTAAGTTCAAGACCATCCAATGAAAAACAAACACACACATTGCGGTCGCTTTCGCCCGATTGGGATGACTCGACGTTCGATGCTGAAAAACGCGGCGTGCGGGTTTGGCTCGGTCGCGTTGGCGGCACTGATGGCCGACCCGAATTACGCAGGCTTGCTCGGCGCTCAAAAATCTGGTGACGAAACAGCGAGAAACGACCGGACGCATTTTCCGGCAAAAGCCAAACGTGTTATCTACTTGTACATGGACGGCGGTCCATCACAGATCGATACCTTTGACCCCAAACCCATGTTGGAAAAGGAAGATGGCAAACCTTTTAAGATGAAGATTGAACCGACCCAGTTCAACAACATTGGTAACACGCTAAAGAGCCCTTGGAAATTTAAAAATCATGGCGAGTCGGGCACGCCAGTCAGCGAGTTGTTTCCGCATATTGCAAAACACGTCGACGACATGGCTGTGATTCGTTCGATGACCAGCGAGTTTTCAGAACACACAAATGCGAATTACTTTTTGCACACTGGCAACGGATTTCAGGGCCGGCCAAGCATGGGAGCGTGGGCGGGATACGGATTGGGGAGTGAATGCAAAGATCTTCCTGGGTTCATCGTGCTCAACGGTGGCTTGATTCCGCCGGGTGGGCTGGATTGCTTCAATAGTGGTTTTTTGCCGGCTTCGTTTCAGGGATCCGTTTTTAATCCTGGCGATGCTCCAATCGCAAATATTAAACGAAGCGAAAAAATTGCAGCTCTGCAACGCAATAAACTTGATCTGATCAATCAGCTTGACGAATTTAGCTTGAAACAAATTGGCAAAGTCGACCAGTTGGAATCGGCTATCGCAAATTACGAGCTGGCCTACCGTATGCAATCTGTCGTTCCCGATCTCGCCAGCCTCGACGGCGAAACCGAAGAGACCAGGGAAATGTACGGGCTCAATTCTGAAAACAAGCCAACGGCAACTTACGGTCGGCAGTGTTTGTTGGCCCGACGATTGCTCGAGCGTGGTGTGCGATTTATCGAAGTGACTTGTCCGGGCGTTGGCCATGATCGCTGGGACCAGCATTCCAATTTGAGAAAAGGGCATCAGGACAATGCCAAAGCGGTTGATCAACCGATTGGAGCATTGTTAACTGACCTTAAGCGGCGAGGCATGCTTGAAGACACACTCGTTGTCTGGTCGGGAGAGTTTGGACGGACGCCTTTCGCGCAAGGCTCCAATGGTCGCGATCACAATCCATGGGGTTTTAGCTTGTGGATGGCCGGTGGTGGCGTCAAAGGCGGAGTCATTCACGGAGCGACCGATGAATTTGGCTACAAAGCGATCGAGAATCGCCAAGAGATCTATGACTTGCACGCAACGATGCTTCACTTGTTAGGTGTCGATCATAAACGGCTAACCTATCGCTGGTCCGGTCGTGACATGCGGCTTACCGATGTCCACGGTAAATTGATCAAAGAAGTTGTGGCTTGATTCAAGCGGTTGTGTCCTGGTCCCAAGGAAGTTGTGACGTTTCTGGCGCGGTGCAATCTCTTTGTTCAATGAATCTCGCGATACCAATCTCACGATGTGGAAAGCGAGATGTTTCCATGAACCGATAACTTGCATTGGGTGTCTTGATGACAAACGAAGTTATGCGAGACTGGCTGGTGTTGATGTGCTGCGTGAATTGATCTCGCGCACAATTCGCAACTGAGCTTTCCATGCCTTCCTTAACTCTTTGACAACTGAATCTTTTTGGAACGTGCACATGGATCGCATCTATTTGGACAATGCCGCTACGAGTTGGCCTAAACCAGAATCGGTTTACCAAGCAATCGATTACACCCAGCGTGTGATTGGTGCTCCGGCAGGGCGGGGCGGGTACCAGCAAGTCGTTGAGGCATTGCGGTTGGTCGAGCAAACTCGTGGTGCGGTCGCTCGTTTCATCAACGCGCCCAACCGTCGCAATATCGCGTTTACGTTTAATGGAACGGATTCGCTTTCAACGGCGATTTTTGGTTTGCTCAAACAAGGCGACCATGTGGTGACTTCGGTCGTTGAGCACAACTCGGTATTGCGGCCACTTCGGCAGCTTGAGTCGGAAGGAAAGATTGAGGTGACGTATGTCGGGTGTGATTCTGAAGGTGTCATTAATGAAAAGGAAGTCGCCGACGCGATTCGTGAAAACACACGTCTTGTTTGCTTGATCCATGTAAGCAATGTGACTGGTGCGATTCAGCCACTGGATAATATTGGAGCCCTTTGCAAATCAAAGGGCGCGCACGCAGATGGATCGCCGGCAACGGTTTTTCTCGTCGACGCGGCCCAGTCACTTGGCCACATTCCGATCGATGTTCGAGCACTTGGCTGTGATATTTTGGCTGCGCCGGGACACAAAGGTTTACTGGGTCCGCTGGGTACTGGGATTTTGTTTGTCAGTGATGCTGCTGCGGCCGCTGTTAAGCCCCTTCGGTTTGGCGGAACGGGCACCGATGGCAGTGTTGAAATTCAACCGACGAAAACACCTGACAAATTCGAATCTGGGAATGTAAATGTTCCTGGGATCGCGGGGGTAAATGCAGGGATCAAGTTTTTGACGTCCGACGCAGGGCTCGCAGCGCATGAAAATTGGGAATTGAATTCCAAGCTATTACTCGATGGAATTGTTTCAATTGAAAACGTTTTATTGCAGGGGCCGAAAACGACAGAAAACCGGATTGGTGTTTTTAGCGTGTCGATTGCCGGATTGGATTGCCATGAAGCGTCGTCGATTTTAGATTCAAATTTTTCAGTTCAAACACGTTCTGGATTGCATTGTGCTCCATTGGTTCATCGTTCGATGGGAACTGAAAAGGAACACGGGACATTGCGATTGAGTGTTGGCCTTTTCAATTCGAAAAAACAAATTGAAAAAGCTGTTGAAGCATTGGAGGAGCTGGCGAAGCACGCCCGTTCGATGTAATCGTGGCTCCGGTCGCCAATCCGATTCGCAAGTCATCAATCCGCACTTTGCCGCCCGTGAAATCTGATTCTTCAGGAGTCGCTGCCATCGTGGCCCGCACTGGATTGAGATCGACATAAACCATACAAGTTAAAATCGATGTTTTGGTTTCGATCAACTCAGAACCCAACCTTCCGAGATTGTTCTCACTTTGTGTTAGCCCAGTACTGGCAGAAATTATTGATGTTAATATCAACAAATGACTTGGAATTTTTCACCCATCAGGTAAGAGACGCGACTTTAAAGTGTTGGACGGAAGTAATCCATGAAATTCCGGATCCGTATGCATTTGCGCTTTTTACAACTGAAAGTCCAGTTGGAATCATTCCATCAATCGGCACCATCTCTGGGTTGAAAACTCAGATCGCAAATATTGATATGTCGAGAATCTGGCCAAACGAAATGGATGCGATTCTCAGATGGGACTATTGTTCTTGGGACTTTCTAAATATGGGGCTTGATTTTTTCCCTATTACAAATGACTTTTTTGATCCATTCAAAGTGGATGCGCTCCCAGCAGTTCTCGCAGCAATGACTAGTGCAATGGCAGATCTTAGAAAGAAAGTACCCCCAGACATCTTCCTGATCGTATCTGTTCATGATTCTATATTCACTTCACGCATAGAACACGCTTCCGCAAATTTCTTGAATCCGCAACGGCTGTATACAAAATTTGCCTTAGAGAACGCGCCCGACGATGAGAGAGAAACGGATTCGAAGAATTTCTTCAAATCCTATGTTGATTATTGCGGTCTTTTAAATTTGAATTTCGGCTAGATATTCGACAATGTCACTCGCTTGTCGTTGCCTAGCGAATTCAATAGCGTCGACATCATTTTTGTATTTGACTGTAGTGTCTATGCCTCTTTCGACCAAGACTTTTACGACATCCAAATGATGACCCATTGTCGCTGAAAATAGCGGGTTGGCAGTGGAGGCAAGTGAGGTATTCGTTGTCATCGTAGCTCCTTTATCCAATAGGTATGAAACGACATCAGAAAAGCCGTATCTAGCGGCATTGCAAAGAGGAGAAATTGAGCCATATTCCTTCAAAGTTGAGTTGATGTCTGCTTTGTACTCTTCAACAAGCAGTTTCACGCAAGGAAGCGAACCTCGAAGACAAGCAATATGAAGCCAAGTTCCCCGCGGGGACTTTGCAGCTAACAATTCGGAATTGTCCGTGAAAATCTGCCGGAGTGTTTTTGGGTCACCGCTGTCTATCGCGTCACAAATCGTTCGATAATATTTTTTGAGTAGTTCCATTGCGATTATCTAAAGATTAACTAGACGCAGAAGCACTGGTCGCGAAAACCACGAGCAAGCCGGGCTTCGCGTGCATCGCATTGTTATCACGCGTTAGTCGTATCTACCGTTTTCAAATGGCAACACAGGATTGTCCTTGGCGTCGTCGTGCGCGTCAATAATTTCAGCCAATGCAACAGCGTCGCCATCAAGTATGGTCTTGAACAGTCGTTTTGTTGTGGATTTGTTCATCGTTGAGCGTGATAACGCCTGAGATCACCGAGCCGGAAGCAACGAACTCATTATTAATTCACACGCGCAAGTCCGGCTTCGCGTGCATCGTATTGTTATCCCGATTTTTTGTAGTGCTTGTAAGTACTCAGTATAGAGAACCCGTTGTCAATAGGGTTCCAAATGACGCGGAAGCCAAGAGCCAAACCAGTAGTGTATCAGTAATGGCGACTATTGAAGGAGCAATATTCCAAAATCCACGGAATGTGAAGCTGGATGTTGAGTTACGGATTAGGGAATAAGCTATCGGCAAAGTCAAGAGAAACACAATCGGAACAGTAGAGATTAAAGCGGCATTGAGCCCTTCTTGGTAACGCTCACGTGAGGGAGTGGAGTTAACGAAAAAAGCTAAGTAGGTTCCATAGGCCAAATTTGCGCTCACCATAACCCACGCCAAATTCAGCCATCGCCATCCCGAGGTAGTGTCAGAATCAAATATTGCGCAGACGCAAGTCATCAGAATCGCCGCTAGTGAGAAAAATCCAAGCCATCCTGGGTAAAGTAAAGGTAAACCAACCTGGTAGATTCGCATGTGATGAGACACCATTTGCGACACGGCGACAACAACTGCAACGTAGGACACAAAAAGCAACATCGAGCGTGTTGAGAATTGCCTCATGCTTGCTATTTTTTAGTGCCAATAAGGGTGAAGCGGGATAACGGTAGCGATCACCGAGTCCGGGCGATAGATCTTCCATTCCAAAACCACGCGCAAGCCGGATTTCGCGTGCATCGCATTGTTATCCACCGTTGGCGGTTGGGGATGGTTTAAGTCGCGGAAAAGTTTCCAGTAATCACTGCAA
>CAYZGP010000142.1:0-14562 GCA_964478065.1 uncultured Pirellulaceae bacterium | reverse complement strand
CCTAGGCTACGGTGAAATAGGCCTTTGGCCAAAAATCCTTTTGGTTTCATTACTCGGGCAACGTAGGCAGGCAACCAACATAGGTAGCCACGCCTCACTGGCACCAACGTAGGTAGCCGACGAACAAAGAGAGCCTATCGCGGCGAGATCATTCCAAGGCGAGTAGGATGGACATTCCTGTCCGTCGCCGTGCTACTATTCGCATTTGTCAGCGTCCATTCGCCGGTTGAAAATTCAGCGATCAAGATTCTCGCCTAATCTAGTGCTAAAAAACGGCGGAGCTCAGTGTGAGAAGTCTCCCTTCTTCTTTTCTATTTCGCCCTAACGCTTTGGGGCCACTTCACTTTTTCTATTCAGAAATCCCGCTAAATCGGCATCGAAAATGATTTGGAGATGATCCAAGAAACATTTCGGTGAAACGAATTACTTGTAGAAATGAATATGAAAGAAATTGAAAGGACGCGAACGAGAAAACGTTTGCAATCGTTGGGAGGATCAAAAATGACGAACTTAATTCGTGAGAGGCGAGACGTGAGAAGCCGAAACAATCGCTTCAAAAACTTAGGCGTGTGGAAAAAGCTAGTTGCTCTTTTGTGTGTGACTTGCCTTGGGCTTTCGCTTGGCGTAACGCAAAACGTTAAAGCGGCTCAAGTGCTAACTAGCTCCAATGTGGCATCGGCCAAGGCAAATACAACCGCTGTTTCGGCAGACGTTGCCGCGGTTGAATTCGGAGCTGGACTATCGTTGACTCAACCCGCCGCGATATTCGGAACTCAAACTCTGATGACCGTGGGACTGATTACGGCGACGCTGTTAGTTGGATATAACGTGTTTACTTCCGGCAAACAGGGGTGGGGATGGTTTACACTAGTAGTACTGGCCGGAGTGATCGTAGCTATCTCTCGATTAGGCGTTTCCGTTTTCCGCGAGATCGCCGCAGCATCTACGGACTCCGTTACTGATTGGGATTCGGACTAACCAAATGCGTCTTGAGAATTCAAATTCGCACTTGGTTTAGGGGCAAGAGTTCGGATCCCAATCTTTTTTACTAATTGCAAACCAACTATTGCTTCTTGCGCCTAAACAGGCCCACGATAAACCTCCAAACGCGGGCGATCATTCTGCCAGAAAAGAAATCTTCGGTGACGGTTTCACGGTTGCTTGAAAAGTTAAAGTAGACCGCGTCGAGGTATGGTTGACTTGAGTCAATCAGCATCTTGTAAATACCTTGCTCATTAATTTGATCCAACCCCTGTCGGTAATGGTCAAATAAATGACGATCAACAAAGTCACCGGTAACGCGGATCGTGGTCAACGCGCCCTTGGTAACCGTGTTGACTTGTCCCAGCGTGTACATCGTCATTGCACTTGAAATTTCAAACAAGTTCACATCTTCCTTGACGGCCAGCGCTTGCATATCGTCCCAAATTTGGTCAATCTCTGAGAGCGGAATCAGCATTGACGGATCAATCTTGGAAACGCTTTCCGTCGTTTGGCGAATCGTCTCACGAAGTCCTTCGACGCTAACTGGGGGCAAATCCAACGCGTCGGCCGTCTCGCCGGTTGCTGATCCGACTGCGTCTAAAAGCTCGGCAACATTTGCAATCGTTGAATCCTCAGCCACCACGCCTTCGCGTTTTAATTCATCTGTGAGTTGGTGAAGATAATTTTTGGATCCGTAAGCGACGTCGCTGACGATGGCCAACACGGTAAGCGGTGATACGTGCATCGTGGCCATACCCGCAAGGTCAACAAACGTGCTGACGGTTTTCTTGGCGACGTAGTTTTCTACAACCGCATCAGTTTGGCCTTGAGATGCAGCGTCCGCGGGCTGTCCTTCGCTACCTTTCCCGTCTTCTTTTCCCTCGCTCTTAACGCCACCGACATCGTTGGCCATCATGTTTAACATTTGTTTTACAAACGTATTGTAAGTTTTCGAATCCTGAAAAGCTTTTGGGACAAGCAATTCCGCTGACTCGTTTACCGCACCACTGACAATCGCGGCAGTGCTACGAACGGCGCGTTCGGGAAGAGAAAGTCCGAACATAAGATATTTGTAGACTTGATCAATAGTCGGATCAGTCGTCGACACATCAGTAGACGATTCGTTCGCATCACCGGGATCGGGCGGAAAATTGGAAGCGGGTTGATTCATTCAAGTACTTCGTTGAATCGGATAAACTATTGGCAAAAATCAATTCCTGTCATCAACAAGAACCGACGCGCGAATTGATGGAATCCCGACGCGCAAGCGAGGGAAAATTAACAGCCCCAAGCCTAAACAAATACGTAAGTTGGACATACCTGTCCGACAGCGCGAACGCAATAAAGACGGACAGGAATGTCCATCCGGCATGCAAAAATAGTGCACCTTCAAAAACGCTTAACCGAGGCTCTGTCGTTTTGATCGTATCGCCCTATTGAAAAAAAGACCAGATCTGCGAGCCTGTTACGTCATCTGAACAGAATAAATCACAAGCTATTTTCTGAAGTAACACCATGGCGATCAATCGGGAACTTCGCTCACCACGCGAAATTCGAAAAATGCGAAAGGCAGGACTTGTCGTATGGCAAGCCCATCAAGCAGCCGCTCGAATTTTGAAACCAGGCGTGACGACGGCTGAGATCAATCAGG
Organism: uncultured Pirellulaceae bacterium; assembly: GCA_964478065.1. Classification (GTDB taxonomy): domain Bacteria; phylum Planctomycetota; class Planctomycetia; order Pirellulales; family Pirellulaceae; genus Mariniblastus. The sequence goes on along the minus strand of CAYZGP010000142.1, from coordinate 11,927 downwards.
CCTATCGCGATACATTTCAACAATACGAGGCCCAACCGCTTTTTCTTGGCTATGGTGCCCGAGATGACATCCCGGCTTTTCCAGCTGAGACCTGCATCTCAATCAATGAAGAAGTCGTTCACGGGATTCCGGGGCCAAGAAAGTTAAAGGCGGGTGATATTGTCTCGTTGGATACAGGCTGCCGAATTGACGGCTGGTGTGGAGACGCAGCCGTTACGCATGCGATCGGTAAGATACCATCAGCGTCAAAAAAATTGCTTGACGTTACCAGCGGCGTTTTGAATTTGGCGATCGAGCTAATGGCTTCCAAAACGAACTGGAGCGAAATTTGTAGACCGATGGAGAAGTATGTTGTCGACGAAGGATTTTTTGTCGTCGAAGACATGGTCGGACACGGAATCGGAAAAAATCTGCACGAAGCTCCGCAGGTCCCCAACTACTACAACGAAACGCTGATGCAGCAACACGATTTCGATTTAAAACCGGGGGTCGTAATTGCAGTCGAACCGATGGTCAACATTGGAACGCAAGAATTAGTGACGTTAGACGATGGCTGGACGGTAATTACAGAAGACAAAAGTCACAGCGCGCACTTCGAACACACCATCGCGATCACCAAAGACGGCCCTGTTCGTTTGACGGGTCCGCCTAACGATGAAGAACTTGCCAGCATGCCGGAGTGGCTGCATGACAAATCTGCTTGGGTTTTGTGGTGACCGAACGTAGCGATGCAATGGTAGGTAGCTCGATTGCCCAGTCTTGCTGAGCGCACTACGCCATTATTTAATCGTTTTGGTGACTTATACTCTTGTCAACCAAGCAACCATCGTCAGGGCGAGGACGCCCAGCACAACACCGGCGAGAAACTCGAGGTCACGAAACTTTGATTGACTGCTTCTGCTTGAGAGAAATAGTAAGCGTTTCACTTGTATTTCCTATTTAGAGAATTAGTGGGGGAATTACCTGAATGGCACGGTCAAGTGCTTAAAAATAGGTGGCGGGACAGTCCGCTCTTGAGTGATACGTATAAATCAAGACCGAACTACCACCCAACTCTATCAACTCTACACGCCTATTGGAATAAGGCTGGATTTTCTTGAACAAATTGCTGACTCTAATCGAACGTGCGGATATATTTAACGGTGACGAAAACTTTGCCGGTTGATGTGTTTTGGGTAAAGCCAACCTTTTGAATGCGGCGAATTTTGTTATGTAGGTACTTGCTTAAAAAATTACTCAAACAGGAATATTCTTGAGATGAAACTGGGACGTTTAATTGTATTGGTGTTGATGTGCGTTGGTTTTGTCGCTGGCTGCAGCTCTAAAAAAGAAGAACCAAAGAAAGCGGATACCAACGAGGTGCAGGACATGAATATCCCCAAAAACTCCGAATAAACAGTCGGCCTTTTGCCGTGGATGTTGTCCAACTCGAAAGCTGTTTGAAAACCAAGTTTTGTTTTTGAACCTCTTCGAGAAAAATCGAAATTGAAATTTGACTTGTCGCCGAACGTTTGTTTCTGCGGCAAGTTTTTTTTATGGCTTGATCTTAAAACAATATCCGGCTGCGTTTTCCTAATTGATTACAACGCAGGCCAGCGAATAACATGTATTTACGTTGACGACACGCCCGTTCTACGTAGCTTTCTAATTGGCTTCTATCTCAAACTAGGCCGCTTTGCCAAGCCGCAACTCATGGTCGACAAACGACTCAACTTCACGAGTCAATGCGGCACCGTTGATCAATGAATCGATCCCAAGCGACAAAAGCCTTTCAACTAAATCCGGTTGCTCAATCGAAACGTAAGCTGTCTCGAACACGTCGTTTTGTGAAATTTCAGCCGCATGACAATCTGACCAAAAAGCGTCTCCGTAATCTGCTTGGTCACATGCCGGAGCCGCAGCCAAGATCTGATCATCATTCCCGTAAAGAAGAGCCAATAACATTTTTCCATTCCCTTATTGTTCAAACGCCGCTCACCTTGGCCGCGTCGATGTGTTTCCATTTTTCGCTCGTAGATTTTACGATTTCGAAATAATAAGGCTTTTAAACTTTTCCTGTAATACGATTTGGTTCGCCAGCGAAATGTCATCCTGCTTAAAACGCTTTGAAATCACTGGAATATGGCCTTTGGCTTAGTTAAAACATATCCTTACGGCTTAGGCTGCTAGCACAGGACATATCAAAGAATCGTCTCTCAGCAGCTCAAGTTACCCTCCTGCGTTAAGTGTTTTTGCGAATGCTGACGCGAAAGTTTTCGTTACAAGTTCACTTTAGAGATCCCCATGCCCAAGCCATTGCAATTTGAATTCGGCGGAGAACCCATCGAATTCGAAATGAACAAAGTCGATCGAAGCAAACTTTATGGCTTCAAGGTTGTTGAAGTGCTTGACGAACACGGCGCGCCTTGCGAGCTCACCACGCTCGCTGACGATGGCAAGACACTGATCGGCAAAGGCGGCACTGGGATTGGCCATCTAACGGCCGATGGAAACTGGTGCGATAAATCTGACTTAAAGGCCGTCAACCTCGAAGGCAAAGAAATCATTCCTGTGCCGTCTTCGTTTGCGGCTCCCGTCAAACTGGAAACCGAAATTTCAATCGACCAATATCTCAATCACAACATTCGATTGATTTACCAGCTTGAACCCAAAACGATCACCGACGACCTCAAACAAAAATTGGACGACGGAGTGATCTTTAAGTTTCCATACAGCTACCGCGGTGGACTTGAAGCGGACGCAGGTTTGCTGCTCAAAAATGACGACGACGAAGTTTTCTTTCTCGTTGGCGACGAAACAAAAATCGAATTCAAAGGGCTTCAGCAGGCTGCCCCTGTAGCACCACCAGAAGAGGACGAAGAGGAGAGCACTGGCGACTTGATGGATTTCGGAATGATTTAACACAGTCGAAATCCATTCAATAGCCGCCAACAGTTGGCCAGTTCGTCACCTTTCACAAATCAACAAGACTTAATCAAGATAATCAGATGCCCGAAATTAACATTTGCAACAGCGTCGGACGTGATGCAGTCGTCAACATGGAAAGCGCGAACATTCCGCTTCGTGTGCGATGGCTTGATTCAAAAAACCGGCAAGCTCGCAACATTCGTGTTTTAAAATCAACGATCGATCACGACATCGACGCTTTGGTTAAACAACAAGACGGAATCAAAAACGTCGCCCAAGCCCTGATCGATGGCGATCCGGAAATCAATCTTGAATCCGTCGGTTCGTTCCTAAGTGCAACATCACGGGTTTTCGTTGACAAAGAACGAAAGCTCGTTCATCGGATTCAGCAATTCGAAATCGTCAAGGATCCGTTTGGCAAAGAAAAAGAACGCCGTCCCCGCGCCGCCGTTCAGCCCAATGTCTCGAGCGACACACCACTTGCCTGGACCGGTACGTTTCTCAAGAAGAAAGACGTCGTGCGAAAGTTCGTTTTTGCGAGCAAGATGCAGCTCATGCACATCAACGGTCTGACCTATGACTTTCTCTACGGCATGGCCAAAGAACTGGAAGAAAAAGAGTCGATGATGCTGCTTGGCGGCGGCCCAAAATCAAACCAGCCGTTGATTCTTCGCCGCGGCAGCACGCCGTATCGTGGTTTCCTCGAAGGGCGAACCGAAGGGGATAAATATTGCTTGATTTTGCACCTCTCCAACTTGGAACTCAAATCGCCTGAGAAACAACCAGAGGAGGAGGTATAAGATGAGCGAAAACACACTTTTTGAACCGTCGCTTTTTGAAATTAAGCTGGGCGCGTATGGCGTGGCATCCTCAACAGCGTTGAAAGATCCGGGCCTCCTTCCAGTTGTTCGAAATTACAAACGCCAAGTCGCGTCGCGATTGTTTCCGTTGGCCAAAGACGACGTCTCACGAAAAGTCCCAGACGCCGAGTACCACGTTAGTCGCAAAATCGACGGTGAGTTTTCGGTATTGATTTACCGTGACGGCCATTTGCTGACTCTAAATCCTGGCGGTACCGTTCGTAATGGATTGCCATGGCAGGATGAAGCAAAAAAACTTCTCGACGATTCAAACATCAAATCCGCGGTCATCGCCGGTGAGCTATACGTTACCAACACCGAAGACCGCCGACCCCGCGTACACGATGTTGTTAGCGTCGCCCGTCAACCAAAATCAGAAGACGACTTAAAACGTCTTCAGTTTGCCGTATTCGATTTAATCTCAATTGATGGCGAAAACGTTGAAACTGGCTATGCGGAGACTTGGAAAAAGATCGAATCCACGTTCGGTTCCGGCTCAGCCATTCATCCGGTTGAAACTTTGATCATGAAAGGTCACGCCGACGTTAAACGACAGTTTGAGAAATGGGTCGAAGGCGAAGGTGCAGAAGGTGTCGTTGTCCGAAGTGATTCCGCTGGAAGCTTCAAAGTCAAACCGCGTCACAACCTCGATGCGCTGGTAATTGGATTCACCGAGTCAACCGACGATCGCCAAGGCATGCTTCACGACCTTCTGCTGGGCGTAGTTCGAACCGATGGAGCGATTCACAACCTTTGCCGAGTCGGCGGAGGATTCAGTGATGAGCAGCGACGAGAAATGCTGAGCGACCTTCAAGACATGGTGGTTGAGAGTGAATACGCCGAGGTCAATGGCGACCACGTAGCCTATCAAATGGTCAAACCCGAATGGGTGATCGAGATTAGTTGCTTGGACATGATCGCGCAAAACACACGTGGCGGCGCGGTCAACCGAATGGTGCTTAACTGGAACGCTGGCGACAACCGCTACGAAGTCGTCAGGCGACTGCCAATGGTCAGCGTCATCTCTCCTCAGTTCATCCGCATTCGAGAAGACAAACAATTCAACCCGACCGATGTGCGGATCAGTCAGGTAACCGATCTGATTCCTGTTGCCAAAGCCGACATTGACGCCACCGAAATGAAGATGGCCCAGTGCGTTATTGAAGAGCGAGAGGTCTACACCAAAGTCCTCAAAGGCGAAACGATGGTGCGAAAATTCGTGCGTTGGAAAACGAACAAGGAATCAGAGTCAGGCGACTTTCCCGCGTACGTCGTTCACTACACCGACTTTAGCCCGAACCGCAAAACGCCGCTTAACCGAGAAGTCCGCGTTTCAAATTCCCATGAGCAAATCAAAGAGCTTTGGGAGGAATTAAAAACGGCGAATATCAAAAAGGGTTGGGAGTTATACACTGGAGCCGAAGAAGCAGAAAAAGCCGCGGATTAAGCCGCCACCAATCGTTAAAACTAATTCCGGCCGCCTCGCCGATGGACCATTTCCTCGTGGCTATGCCGAATAGTTTTTCCGAGTCAATGAAGTAAAATGTTTGCTTGCCAAAGTAATCTATCTGGACTTTTTGACTCGATGAACAAAATGAAAAAATATCCTCTATCGGTCGTTGCCGCCGTTTTCTTGATCGTTGCGGTTTCGAATTCTTTGTCGTTCGCGCAAGACACAAAACGCGAAGACGCCAAATTCGACGCGATCGTTGCGGCTTATAAAACGACCGCCAATGAAATTATTGCGGCGGCACGAAAAGACAATGACAGCTACCTGAAGCTCCAAGAACTTTGCGATGACATTGGGCACCGACTGAGCGGTAGTGAGTCACTTGAAAAAGCCATCGAGTGGGCACAGGAATCTCTTAAGAAAGACGGACACGAAAACGTCCAAGCGGAAAAAGTCACAATTCGAAAATGGGTTCGCGGCAACGAGAGCTGCGAATTGATTTTGCCTCGGCCACTTAAAATCAACATGCTTGGTTTGGGCGGTTCAATCGGCACGCCCAAGGACGGGATTACTGCCGAGGTAATTGTCGTCGACAGCAAAGACGAACTGGATTCGCTTTCAGATGAAAAGATTGCGGGCAAGATCGTGGTATTCAATGCGGCGATGCCTGCGTTTTCAGAAACCAAAGGCGCCGGTTACGGCGAGACGGTTCAGTATCGATCCAACGGAGCCAAATGGGCCAGCGAACGCGGTGGTGTCGCGGCACTGGTTCGATCCGTTACGGCTTATTCACTCAATTCGCCACACACAGGTGCGATGCGATACGATGCAACTGTCAAGAAAATCCCAACCGCCGCGATCTCAGTCGAAGCCGCAATGATGCTCCGTCGATTTCAAGAGCGCGGAAAAAAATGCACCGTCAAATTGAACATGGAAGCCAAAGACATGGGCGAAGCACCTTCGGCAAATGTTGTCGGCGAGATTGTTGGATCAGAAAAACCAGAAGAGATCGTCTTGATCGGTGGACATATTGATTCTTGGGACGTCGGTCAAGGAGCTCAAGACGACGGAGCCGGCTGCGTTGCCGCAATGGAAGCTTTGAACATTATTCGCAAGCTTAAACTAAAACCCAAACGAACGATCCGCGTTGTGCTTTGGACGAACGAAGAAAACGGTTTGGCCGGAGCAAGAAGTTATCTCGCGCGGCATCAAAAAGAAATCCACGTGGCTGGGATCGAATCTGATTCAGGCGGATTCAAACCCCAAGGTCTTTCAATTGACATGGAAGACGACTTGAAAGAAGAGCTGGCCATCACTCAGCTTTCGAGTGTCCTTGGCTTACTCGAACCCATTGGTGCCACACGTGCCAAATCTAGCTACTCCGGTGCAGACGTCGGGCAGTTAAAACAATTGGGCACCGCTTGCATGGGCCTCAACGTTGACGGACGGCTTTACTTCAACACGCACCACACTTGGGCCGACACGGTCGACAAAGTGAATCCAAAAGAGCTAACTGATTGCGCGATCACCCTTGCCGTAGCGGCGTATGTGTTTGCTGACATGCCAGGAAGATTGGGTGAACCAACGAAAGATGGAAACTAGGAGCAATGACGGAACAAACTGAATCAAAAGAGGCCGATTTCAAAACGGAGCAGGAAAATTTCTGGGCCGGTGAATTTGGTGAATCTTACCAGGATAGAAACAAGGGCCAGCAATGGATTGCAGCCAACACTGCGTTCTTCAGTAACGCCCTTTCGTCGTGCATTTCGTTAGAGTCGATCACGGAGTTGGGACCTAACATCGGACTGAATTTAATCGCTTTGCAGCGTCTCTTGCCAAACGCAAATTTGACAGGCGTTGAAATCAGCGAGTCGGCTTGTGAATTATTGGTGCAAAACGTACCCAACGTGAACGCGATCAATGCTTCGATTTTGGACTGGCAACCGGAAGATTCAGCCTCCGATTTGGTTTTTACAAAAGGCGTTTTGATCCATATCAACCCAGACGAGCTGCCACGCGTTTACGAAAAAATGTATCACGCGTCAAAGCGATATTTGATGGTGGCCGAGTATTACAATCCGACGCCCCAAATGATCCCGTACCGTGGGCACGACGATCGTTTGTTCAAGCGAGATTTTGCTGGCGAAATCCTCGATTCATTTCCCGACCTGAGTGTTCGGGATTACGGGTTCGCTTGGCGTCGCGACCCAAATTTTCCACAAGACGATTTGACTTGGTTCTTGCTGGAAAAAGATTAATTGCCGGCTGACTTGATTTTCGGCAATTTCAAAAACAAACCAATGACGTTGCCGCTCATTGGTGACTCGCGTATGGCTGACCTGGAGCATGCTAGTCATTTCATCGTGATTGACCGCGAAGCATAGCCAAAAACAGGATTCGTCTTTACCCGTTCCGCCCGTTTGGGTTTAATTTACGCAGATTGAACACAATGAGTAATCGCAACGGAATGAACTGGTATGAACGGATTCTTTTACCACTCCTACAAGCCTCGTAAAAGCGCGCGCAATCATCGCTCAATGCTGCTACTGAGGTTGAGGGTCGCTGCGATCGTTTTGTTATCGCTACAAATCGGCTGTGGCAAAAAAGACGTCCCTCAGACCAGCGTTAAAACCGAAACCGCTCAACCAACACTAGCCTCACCCGGCGTGATTGGGCAAATCGAAGCCGCCACTCCCAACTCAGGACCGGACGGCCAGACGATTCTGCGGAACCTCAACGCGCGTTACGCTGCTGCGAAGTCGTATCGTGACAAAGCCATTTTGTATCTTACGTACCGAATTCAAAATCGAAACATTCGAGAGCCACAGCCATGGGCCACGACCTGGGATCGCAAAGGCCGACTTTCAAGCCAACTGTTCAATGGAAAAGTTCAATGCGATGGCCGATTGCTTAGCGGCTATGTTTACGATATTGAATCGGGCAACCTTGAAGACCAATACCTTTTGATTCCATGTCGAAACCAGGTTCCAGTTAGCGAGCTGTTCCGCGACTCGATCGCAACGCACTTTATGGCTGGATATTCCGAGCTTCCCTTGAACGAAACGAACCTTACCACTTCACCGAAACTGATCCCCGGGCCGATTTCTCTCTTAACCAACCAAATGCAAAACGGTTGGCTACAGAACCCACAACAAAGTGAACGTTTGGCCGACCGAACCATCGACAATCGAGATTGCTATGTCGTTCGAAGCCTTGCCCACGGCATGACAAGCGACATTTGGATCGACAAAGAAACCAACTTGCTCGTGCAAATGTCGCTACCGCTAAAATTGCTTGCCGGTAAAGTCATCACTTCACCTGAGATCACCGACGTCGTATTGCTTGCCCGATTTCACGACGCCGAAATCGACGTACCGCTCACCGACGAAACATTCGCCATCGATCCTCGCCCGGACTCGACGCCTGTTCGAAAATTTGTTTCGCTACCCGAAACGTTCCCTTCCGAAATGATCGGTGAGACGGCTCCAGATTTTGAACTACAAACCATTCAAGGCAAGAGACTGAACAAATTGACGTTTGACGGCCAGGTCACCGCTTTTCTATGGCTTGCCGGCGAGCCTTCGTATTCCGCGATCAATCAGCTGGACCAATTGGCAACGCAGCTAAAGAAAAAACTGCCCAACCAAAAAATTCACATGGCCGGTGTGTATTCCGATTCCGAACGTAGTTCGCGCGAGTCGGTAGAGCCAGTTGCGCCTCTCGCGGCGAAAATTCGATCAGCAAAGATTCCCGTTTACTACGACCAAGCAATGGCTGCGAGTTCTGTGATGCTTGTGAATGAAGTTCCGTCCGTCATTGTGATCGATGGCGACTCACGAGTTCAGTTTGCGCGGTCGCTTTCGGATAAAAACTGGGTATCCAATCTGTCTGCGGCCATTCAGCGAGTCACCAAAGGCGAAGACGTAGCTGCTGAGATGCAAAACGAATATCGTCAGTACCTTGAATCCTATCACCAGCAATTGCTTACCGTCAGCGCTGCCGATTTGGCCCCCAGAAAAAAAATATCTGCAAGTGCCGCCGCTCAAATGCGTTTGAGTCCTGTGCAAACCTGGACCAATTCGGAATTCAAAAAACCTGGCAACATCTGCGTGGTGGATAGGCCGGGAGTACCGCCACGATACCTGGTTTTCGACGGCTGGCGCACAGTGGTCGAACTCGATGGCCGTGGGCAAACGATATCACGAAACGAATTGAAATTACCGGCAGGCGAAGCCGGAAGCCTGCTCCGCACTGGCATCAACATCAAAGGTGAATCCTTTTTTGTCGTGTTTGGACCGCTTAGTGAACGAGTTTATCTGTTCAACAAAGACTGGCGTCCAGTTGGATTTTACCCGCCCGCAAATTCCGATTTCAAAGACCACAAAGGCGTTCGTGATTGCCAGTTGACCGATATCGACGGCGATGGATTCTCAGAATTGATTGTTTCGTTTAATGATGAGAACGGGGTTCACTTGATCGATACGACTTCGTTAAAAGGAAAGTCGATTTCGAACCTAGTCACCCATTCCGTTGCACAATTCGGCGATGACGTTGTCGTTTCAGGAGCAGGAAAAATTGGCATGCTCAAGGCTGGTTTGACCAACGTAGAAGAAACAGAATTAAAGTTTCGCCAATTGAAGGCCATTGAGAACAAACAGCTTTGTTCACTTGGTATGACGAGCAGTGGAAAATGGAATGCCGTTGGGTTCGACAATTCACTTAAACGCACTTGGACGTTATCAGTTGGTGCACAATTCTACGACTGCGAGCTCGAGCCATTGACGGTGACGGAGTCCAAAGGCGAAATCGTTTGGGCGATCGCCGATGCAAACGCCGTAATTCACTTGGTATCCGGTGCCGGAAAATGGCTTGGCGAATTCCAATCCGAAAGTCCGTTGACCGGAATCGCATTGGCCACCCACAACGGTCAAACAAGTGTATTGTTTTCCAATCAGGGTGGCGTTGAGTGTTGGAACCTGAATCTAGGTGCCAACCCAATGCGGAATGCATCAGGACAAAAGCAGTAGCTTTCGTACGATAGACATTCATTCTTGTGAGTGGTCTGAACTCTGGCCCAGCTACTTTCCGCGGGTGATTACTTGCGAAAAGATCGACCAGATTCAGCATCAAGTTCATTTGAAATTTGTTGAAATTTTTCTTGTGACGCTGTTCCAATAGATTGGATAGCAGTCAAGCAAGTGATCATTACCATCTGGCCATTAAAACCTTCAACGGAAATAGAAGCAACAAGCTCATCGTTTGATTGATCGAGTGTTGCCTGACCCAACAATTTCTGTCCATAACGCGTCATGGCAAGTGCCGAAAGTGGCTCCACTGCCATCATCAAGCTAGGCGTGCCGGCTTTTAGTTCCGAAATTTTTACAGTTTCCATTTCCTTGAGGAGCAAGACGCCTTCCTGTAGTTTCGTGTTGGCGATTCTCGTTGCCGCTGCAGCATCGTCTGAAGATAGAAACTTCATTTTGGCATCAACTGCAATGCCATCGGTCACATCAATGCTCGCTACGATTGTTTTCGCATTGGAAATTGATTGAAATTCTGGCGGAGCGAACGCTTTTAATTCCTTCGGAATAGAGTCAGTATTGAAGGCGGCTGTGATTTGGCCGTCTCCAAGTTGTTTGGTTAGAGGTCGAACTCCTGAGTCCGAGTGGTTCTTGCGATTTTTGTAAAACCATCGCACGCCTTCTTCGGAACCCAATGCAAATGTGTTAGGAGACGAAAGAAACAGTGTTAGGCCCAGTGAATCATTGACGTAGATTTTGCGACCTTCAGTTTTGGTTATTTTCCAGTCCGCAGGGAGAGTCTTCTCGATTAGTTTTCGCTGTACGGGTGACGAGAACGCGAAAAGGGCGAATACGGGAGACTTCCCACCGAACCCTCCTTGCATCGTTTCGAAATCCGGAAACACAAGTGTTGCATCAACCATGTCAGCCAGTCGAAGTCCTAAATGACGTTCGAATTCGATGTTGGCTTCAGTTGCAACTCCTGAAAAGATTTCTCTTGGCAACTTCATACCTGGTGTGTTCAGGATCTCGACAACATCAAAGTAAACAAACCCTGTAGCGTTGGATGGAATAAAATGAAGGCTTGTTTTCGGCCAGTTTTTCGGTTCCGCGGGCAATTCAGATTGCTGCGCAAAAGCGGTTGATGCAAACAGCAAAAGCGCCGTCATGATTGGTCCGGTGCGCTTAAGAATTGACATGTCCATCGATTGTCTCCGTGGGTTGCGTCCAAGTGATCGTTTAAAAAAAGCCAATTGAGAGATGACTATTATGTTCACTTAGAAGTTAGGACTTCCCTACGGCACAACCGTGAACTGCTTTACTTTTTGAGTCATGCCCAAGCAATTCAGTAGGAGATGTACCGATAATTGCGCTTTGGAGTGTGCTAATTTTGCAACGCGACGCTTTTCGCACCTCTTTGCCGCACAATAACGACGCGCATTAAACGGAATGCCTACCAACCAATAACCTTTAGCAGAAGCTGTTTGAGAGCCCGAATCAGAACAGGCAAATAACCAAATCAAGAGGCGGGTAGCGCCTACACCGGCAGCAGAATTGCCTTTTTCGTAGCTGATGATCCCAACGGTCACAGCCAAGTGCACCAAAAGCCAGGAAAGTCCACAACTACTAAAGAGACACTGGTTGATCACTAATACAGCAATCAACCTCGCCAATCTCGCACTAATTAAT
>CAYZGP010000141.1:0-14770 GCA_964478065.1 uncultured Pirellulaceae bacterium | reverse complement strand
GACCTGCAACTGCATGTCCTCGATGAAAATTTAGCGCCTGCCAAGGTCGGAACGGTCGGTGAGATTTATGTCTCTGGTGCCGGTGTAGCAAAAGGATACTTAAATCGCCCTGAGCTCACCGCCGAACGGTTTATTTCCAATCCTTTGAAAACAGGATCCGATTCTGATACTGGCAAGTGGTACAAAACCGGTGACTTGGGATGTTTTCGAGCCGACGGAGAGTTAGAGTATCACGGTCGCAGCGACCGGCAGGTTCAACTTCGCGGTTTTCGAGTTGAGTTGGGAGAAATCGAATCCCGTTTGCTTTCGCATTCGGCGTTCAGTGAAGTGATCGTTGCGATTCGAACCGATGACAATCAAGAACAAACGCTGGTCGCGTACTTGATCACAACGTCGAATACGGAGATGCCTTCGGTCAGCGAATTGAGAGCTTTTGTGAACGAGACTCTGCCGGACTACATGATTCCGCAGTTCTTTGTTCCAATCGACGAGATTCCTCTGACGGACAATGGAAAGCTCAACGTCAATGCGCTCCCGCTGCCGCAACTAAAGATTCCTGTTGGCGACATTGTGCCACCAGAAACCGAAACCGAAAAGAAGATCGCCAAAGTTTGGTGTGATTTGTTGAAAGTTGATCAAGTCAGTGTCACGGGCACTTTCTTTGAGTGGGGTGGTCAGTCGCTAATGCTGCCAAGCATGGAAATTCAGCTCAACGAGCTGTTTCCAAATCAGTTTGCCGTCGTCGATTTGTTCCAGTATCCGACCATTGAATCGTTGGCGAAGCATCTTGATTCTCGGGCTTCCGATGGTCATGGCGGCGAGCAACGAACTACTGTGCAGTCCGATGCGCTGTTGAAAATCAACCCGAACGAGCCGATCGCGATCATTGGAATGAGTGGCCGGTTTCCTGGGGCAGACAACGTTGACGAGTTCTGGGAAAACCTCAAGGGCGGAGTGGAGTCGATCCGGAGACTGAGCGAAAAAGAACTTTTGGCGGCCAATGTTCCCCTGGAAAAAATCCGCGATCCGAAATACGTTCCTGTGACCGCTTCGCTTGACGGCGTTGAAATGTTTGATGCAGAGTTTTTCGGTGTCAGTCCCCGCGAAGCCAACATCACCGATCCACAACATCGATTGTTTCTCGAATGTGCTTGGTCGGCATTTGAACACGCTGGTTACGATCCAGCGCAAACCGATCGCCGTATCGGAGTGTTTGCTGGTGCTCGCCCAAATAGCTATCGCGAACTGGTGCACCGTTCGCTCGATGAGTTGGATCCGTCGACTTCATTTCAAACGCTGATCACAAACGAAAAGGACTTTCTTTCTACGCGAGTATCGTTTCGTATGGACTTGATCGGGCCCAGCATGACGATTCAGACGGGGTGTTCGACCTCACTGGTTGCCATTCAGCTTGCCTGCCAAGCTTTGCAAACCGGTCAATGCAACATGGCGCTTTCTGGCGGTGTGAGCGTTAACTTGGAATATCGCAATGGTTACTTGTCCGAAGAAGGCATGATTCTTTCGCCGGACGGGCACGTGCGAACCTTTGACGAAAATGCTCGAGGGACGGTGTTCAGCGAAGGCGTTGCGGCTGTTGTTCTCAAACGACTGTCTGACGCGCAAGCTGACGGGGACACGATCCACGCAGTCATCAAAGGCGTCGCGCTCAACAACGATGGTGGCGCTAAAACGAGCTACTCAGGGCCTTCGATCGATGGTCAATCGGAAGTCATCGCGATGGCCCAACGGATGAGCCAGGTCAGCGCCGATAGCATTGGTTACATCGAAGCTCATGGAACAGGAACATACGTTGGCGATCCAGTCGAAATGGCAGCCATTAGCCAAGCGTTTCGTCAACAAACCGATCGAAAACAGTATTGTGCAATTGGTTCGATCAAGACGAACATTGGCCATCAAGACGTCGCCGCTGGTGTGGTCGGGTTGATCAAAACCGCACTCACAGTTCGCGATGGCGTGATCCCACCCAGCTTACATTTTGAGACACCTAACCGAAGCATTGATTTCGAGTCCAGTCCCTTCTTTGTTGCCAAAAGCTTGCAAGATTGGCCGGCCAACGAAGACGCATCGCAACCGCGCCGCGCGGGCGTGAGTTCGTTTGGCATCGGTGGTACCAACGCCCATGCGATTCTTGAACAAGCACCAACAGGACCGGCTGCAGAAGATTCCAATCCGGCTGACGACGGAATAGGTCTACCAAAACTATTGCCGATCTCGGCTCGAACCCCCGCCGCACTTGAGGCGATGGCCGGCAACCTTGCGGAACATCTGGAGCGTCATTCAGAGCAGGATTTTGCCGATGTAATTCATACGTTGCAGAATGGGCGCCGAGCGTTTGGATGTCGTCAAGCGATTGTGGCGCGCGATGCTGCCGAAGCGATTGAACGTCTTGGCAATCCGTCGAGCGAATTCTCGATCACTAACGATGGCGAAGCGATCCCGCGTGGCGGATTCCAACCGACGTTTATGTTTCCTGGCCAAGGGGCACAATACGTCGGCATGACGCGCGATCTGTACGATTCGATTGCGTCTTATCGGACCGACATCGACTACTGTTGTCACGCAGCCAGCAAGCTTTTGAACGTAGACCTTCGCGAAGTGATCTTTGCCGACGTCAGCGATGCTGCTCGTGAGCGACTAACTGAAACATGGCTGGCTCAACCTGCCATCTTTATCACCGAGTTTGCGCTGGCACGACTTTGGATGCGCATGGGTGTCCAACCATCAGCCGTCGTCGGACACAGTATCGGCGAGTACGCAGCTGCTTGTATTGCCGGCGTTTTCTCTGTCGAGACTGCACTGGAGTTAACGATTCAACGCGGGCGATTGTTATTCGATTTGCCACGCGGTTCGATGCTGGCCGTTTCCCAAGCCGCCGATCAGGTTCGCCCTCAATTGCCCGATGGACTAGTAATCGCCGTGATCAATAGCCCGCAGGCTTGCGTCGTTTCCGGTGAGACCGAACGAGTGCAGAAGTTTGCGGCGCAGTTGGAATCAGCCGGAGTCTCTCAGCGAATGCTGCAGACTTCTCACGCATTCCATTCGCCGATGACCGAGCCAATCCTTGATGACTTTGCCAGTATCGTGGCCAAGCATGAATTGCGTGAGCCAAAGCTACCGATCCTTTCGACTGTGACCGGGACCTGGGTTGAGTCAGGGCAGATGAGCAAGTCGCAATATTGGGTCGACAACATTCGCCAGCCTGTTTTATTCTCCGACGCGGCGGCTTTGCTTGTGCAACAGACCAACACCAAGTTATTAGAAGTCGGCCCCGGACAAACGCTGGGCACGTTGGCTCGCATGCAGCCAGAGATGGAACAGAAAGTCGTACGCTCGACTCGGCACCCTAAAGAATCGACCAACGATGTTGATCAGTTGATGAAGTCGTATGGTGAACTTTGGACAAGCGGTGTCCAGATTGAATGGCAAAGACCTGAACAAGGCCGGTCTGAACAAGCTCGTTCTCCAAAACGCGTGCCATTGCCGACGTATCCATTTCAACGAAAACGGTACTGGTATGACGACTCGGTGCCCGGCGCATTGTCGACCGAACAGTCCAATCCAAAAAGTCCAGCCGCGAAAATGTCTAACTTGTTAAATGCGGAGATTGCGGCTGCACTTCCGCAGGAGCACCAACCGTTTTCGGATTGGTTTTACGTTCCTGCATGGAATCCGTCGTCTATCGACTCAACAAACGAATCGTCCATTGCATTAAACGCTACTGAGCAAATTTGGTTAGTTTTCATTCACGAAGACCCCGCGAGCCATGAATTGGTAACCCGCTTGCGAGCCGCTGGGCGTGAAGTCATTGCGATTCAACCAAGCGACGATTTTGAAAAAGTCAGCTCAGATCACTATCGAATCCGCCCCGAATCAGCGGAAGACTTCGATCAAGTATTTGGCGAACTTTCCAAATCCAAACAATTGCCAGAGCGGATCGTGCACCTTTGGCAATGGACAGGTGAAAATGCAATCGATGTTGAGAAATCGGCTTGGCCGGACCAGCTTCGAAAGCGCCAATCGCTTGGTCTTTATAGCCTGCAGTTGATGTCGCAATCACTTGGCCGCGTTCGTGTGCGAAAGCCGATCAAACTGGCGCTGGTCTCCGCGTTTCTTTACCCAGTTGGCGATAACCGAGTCAATCCTTCAGGCGCGACGTTGCTGGGAGCCGCCAAAGTCATTCCGCTGGAATATCCCCAACTCCAATGCCGCTTGCTGGACATCCCGTTTGACTCGGGAATGGATCACTTGCTGAGCGAACTTTGTTTCACAGGTGAACAACCATGGGTTGCCTACAGAGCAGGCCAACGATTCCTACCCGATGTGACGCAGACGCCACTGGACGAAAGTTGTGAGAATTTGAATCGGTTGAAAGTCGGTGGTACCTATCTCGTCACGGGAGGTCTTGGTGGCATCGGACACGCAATCGCCCGTTTCTTGAGTAAGACCGTTCAAGCCAAATTGATTCTGATCAGTCGCAGCCAGTTGCCTCCGCGCGATCAATGGGATAAGTGGTTGCAGCAACATCCTGAAGACGACGCGACCACGATCAAAATTCAACGCATGCGTGAATTGGAATCCGCAGGCGGCGAAGTCTTGCAGTTGGCCGCCGATTCAGGTGATCGAGAACAAATGCAATCCGCTGTAAAAGCCGCCGTTGCGAAATATGGCAGCATTGATGGAGTCGTTCACTCGGCCGGTGTTGCCGATACGGCTGGCGCGATTCAGTTGCGTGATCGTGAGATGACAGAGCAAATGCTGAAATCGAAAGTCACCGGTTCGCTGGTACTTGAAGAAGCCTTGCGCGGGCAGACGCTTGATTTCTGGATTTCGTTTTCCTCAATTTCAAACGCATTGTACCACAATCGTTACGGCCAACTTAGCTACGTCGCAGGCAATAGCTTTTTGGAATCGTTTGCTGCCAAATTGCGTTCGCAAGGCACGTTTGCGGTAGCGATTGCCTGGGACGAATGGCAAGATGTCGGGATGGCTGCCGAAGTCGCTCGCGATTTTGCTGACTCGTTTGGGTTCCAGCAGCAACTGTTTGATCCGCTTGATTCGTTTTCGCCTGCCGATGGCGAACGGATGTTCCACCGGATCCTGTCTTCCGACGCTTCCACTGTGATGGTTTCGACACGGGATTTGAAACTACGAATTGAACTCGACGTCTACGCGAAATCACCGTTCCTCGAAGCCGCCCAGCAGTCGACTCCAACTGACGCAGACGGCACCGGTACAGACGCTCCGCTGGAAGGAAACGTTTCCACTGGAGAGCAGCGAATTGCCCGGATGTGGGAAAAGCTGTTGTCTATCAAGAATGTTGGGCCAGATGATAACTACTTTGCGTTGGGTGGTGATTCACTGACGGCGGTCAAGTTCTTGATTCAAGCAGAAAAAGAGTTCGGCGAACGATTCCCGTTTGCGACCATTGTCGAATTTCCAACGCCACGACGGCTTGCGGATTATTTACAGGTCGAAGAAACCGTTGAACAAACTCCAGCCGCAATACAGCCAGCCGTGTCGGCTGTTCCATCACGCAACGGATCTCATGCTGCTGCGGGAAAACAGGGCTCGAAAGTGGGCCGGCCACCTCGTTCAACGGTTGTTCAAATGTCGCCCGATGGCGATTTGCCACCGCTATTCTGCTGCCATGCTGCCGATGGATACACGTTGATTTTTAACGAGTTTGTCAAACGACTCGATCCGCGATTCCCCGTCTATGGCATCCAATCGCCAGCGTTGTTTGGCGAACCGATCGAGAGTATTGAGGCACTGGCCAGTCGCTACGTTCAAGACATTCAGCGCGTGCGGCCTGAGGGTCCTTATCTGTTGACCGGATATTGCATGGGCGGCACGATTGCGTATGAAATTGGCCGGCAACTTATCGCTGCCGGTCACGAAGTCCAAGCTTTGGTCTGCATCGAGACGTATAACTGGCATACTTCCAAAGCGGCCAGTAAATCAAAGCTGGTTGGACTGTGGTACTACTGGCAAAAAGTCGACTTTCACTTGCGAAATTTCTTGCTGCTGAATTTTTCAAAAAAGCGTCAGTTCCTTCGCGACAAATTTAAAGTTTTATGGCGTCGAAAAAGCGTTTGGCTAAGTAAGTTTTCCGGCAAGCAACCGGCTGGTGACAACGACGATCACACGATGAGTCTGGCTGAAATTTGGGAGCGGCACGATGAAGTGGCGGAGCTGTATTTGCCGCCGGAATTTCCGGGGAAAATTTGCATGATCCGTGCGAAGAAAGACTACGCTCGATATCGTGACTCTGATTTACCTGCCGCCGGTGGTATCGAGCTTCATCGCTTACAGGTGTATCCTGCCGGTATGATGGCCGATCCTTTCGTCGATGACTTGGTCGCTCAAGTCGAAAAGCACTTGAGAGAAAGCATTGAGGCCGCTCCTAAAAAGTGAGGTATGCCGGTTTGAGGGCCCGTCACTTGCATGTTCTTCTGAACCAGTATCTTGGATTCAGCCAATCATATCGGAACCATCGCCGACTTCCGCAGCATACACACGTATACCGGCCAAAAACGAAATAGAGGCCGCATGAAAAGATCGACAAACAGACAGGAATTACTCCTCGAAAGCTATGACGCTCCGAGCGGAAGCATGAAAAGCAGTAAATAATTGGCCCTGAAAATAGCCTAGTTCGTGGTTGTTTTGAATCTGAAATCCTAAAACACCTTCTGACGTATCGAGTTGCCAATCAGGACCGGCGCTATTAGCGGTGTCCCAATAACAATCTCAATGAATTAAATCGTTTGGCGAAATCTGAAATGGCGCAATTCTGTAGCGTGCCTGAATCTTGTAGCGCTGCCAAAAGAGGTGAGCCATTAATACTGAACGCTATTAACGCGTAGTAGTTAGATAAAGTCTAAGCAAGATTTCGTGTTCATTGAACCAGTTAATTGCTTTTAATCGGTTCTTTAAACAGAACTGTTCCCAGTGCTAGGGAACAGCAATTGGAACTTAATTATCGATTTCTAGCCTCCGAAATCATCGAAGGCGATGTTTTCTGGCTCTACGCCAAAGTCTTCACACATTTTCATGACGCATTGGTTCATGATCGGCGGGCCGCAGAAGTAAAACTCGATGTCTTCCGGTGCTGGGTGATCTTTCAAGTAGTTATCGATAACAACTTGGTGGATAAAACCGGTAAACCCAGTCCAATTGTCTTCCGGTAACGGTTCAGACAAAGCAAGGTTGAACGTGAAGTTCGGGAAGTCTTTTTCGATTTGGCGGAATTCGTCCACATAAAACAATTCGCGTAGTGATCGACCACCGTACCAGTAAGAAACCTTGCGGCCGGTTTTCAAGTTCTTGAACAACTCGTAAATGTGACTTCGCAGCGGAGCCATTCCGGCACCACCACCGACGTACAACATTTCGGCCTCTGTTTCTTTGATGAAGAACTCACCGTAAGGACCGGAAATCGTAACTTCATCACCTGGCTTCAAGTTGAAGATAAACGAAGACATTTTGCCCGGTGGAACATCCGGCATTCGCGGTGGAGGCGACGCCACGCGAACGTTAAGCATGATGATGCCTTTTTCGCCCGGATAGTTGGCCATCGAATAGGCACGAACGACCGTTTCATCGACCTTTGACTTGTGCTGCCAAACGTTGTATTTATCCCAGTCGCCGTGATACTCTTCTTCGATGTCGAAATCTTTGTAGTCCAATTCATGCGGCGGAGCTTCGATTTGAATATATCCACCGGCTTTGAATGCAACGTCTTCGCCCTCGGGCAGTTCAAGCACCAACTCTTTAATGAACGTGGCAACGTTGTGGTTGGAGCGAACTTTGCAAATCCATTTTTTTGTCTCGAACGCTTCGTGTGGAACTTCGACGTCCATGTCCTGCTTAACGGCCACTTGGCACGACAATCGGCAGCCTTCGCGCTCTTCGCGTTTGTTAATGTGGCCTCTTTCAGTGTCGAGAATATCGCCACCGCCTGAATGGACTTTCACCAAGCACTGGGCACAGGTACCGCCACCACCACAGGCAGATGAAACGAAGATTCCGTTGTCGGCCAACGTGTTCATCAACTTGCTGCCCGCAGGAACGACTAATTCCTTTTGGCCATTGACCATGATTTTAACATCGCCCGTGTTAACGAGGAACATTCGAGCCACACGGATCAATGTGACCAGAAGCAAGACGACCAATGTGAATGTGATAACGCCGTAAAGAATTTCCATGGCTTATTCAGTAGCTAAAGTGAAACTTGATTTCTAAATGTTTCGCTGCAAGGCAAATTGTGTAACCGTGCAAGCGATTGCGCTATTGGTTTTGACGCCAGCTTAAATTCCAAGAAATGCCTGGAACCCAAGGGCCATCAAACCGACGATGATAAACGTAATTCCAAGACCGCGGAGGCCATGTGGAATGTCACTGTACTTAAGTTTTTCGCGGATACCGGCCAATGCGACAATCGCTGCAGCCCAACCGAATCCACCACCAACGCCAAACACGCAGCTTTCTACAAACGTGTAATCTCGTTGCTGCATGAACAATGTTCCACCGAGGATCGCACAGTTCACGGTGATCAGTGGAAGGAAAATTCCAAGTGCCGCAAACAACGCCGGGAAGAACTTATCCAAAGTCATTTCGAGGATCTGAACCATCGCCGCGATCACGCCGATGAAACAAATCAAACTTAGAAATTCGAGATCGGCTTTAAGGAAATATGCTCCTTCTTTAAGGAACAAGTTCAAAATCAATTGGTTGATTGGAACGGTAATCGTTTGCACGACGATCACGGCAACGCCAAGCCCCAAGGCTGTTTTGACGTTCTTGGATACCGCCAAAAAGGTACACATGCCCAGGAAGTAAGCCAGAGCAAGGTTGTCGACAAAAGCCGACCGCAAAAATAGCTCAATCAGGTCTCTCATGGTTATGCTTCCTCAATCTGGTCTGGCTTCCAGGTACGCAGCACCCAGATGAAAATTCCGATAATGAAAAACGCACTAGGCGAAAGCAGCATCAATCCGTTTGGCTCGTACCAACCTGTCATGGCTCCGTCAACGATTTCTTTCTTTGGCAAAACAGTGATGCCAAACAATGTTCCGCTACCAAATAGCTCGCGGAAGAAACCGACGACAAGCAGGATCAAGCTATAACCCAATCCGTTACCAAGGCCGTCCCAGAAACTGTCGGACACAGTGTTCTTCATCGCAAAACCTTCCGCACGTCCCATGACGATACAGTTGGTGATGATCAAACCCACGAACACAGAAAGCTCTTTGCTTAACTGAAACGCGAATGCTTTCAGGACTTGGTCGACCAAAATTACCAGTGAAGCAATGATCGTCATCTGGACAATGATACGAATACTGCTTGGGATTCGATCGCGAATCAAAGCCACGGCCGCACTTGAGCAAGCCGTCACGACGATCACGGCGATCGACATGGTGACGGACGTCGAGAGCTTGGTGGTTACCGCAAGCGCTGAGCAGATTCCTAGAATCTGGAGAGCGATCGGGTTGTTGTTAAAGACCGGATCCATGATCAAGTCTTTAGTTGATTTATCAGCCACGAGTGCCTCCTGTTTCGGATCCCGTACGATTGTTGGCAGCCTTGGGAGCAGCCATTTCGGCTCCGCCTTTTTGTTTCTCGATGTAGGTCTTGAACCCTTTAGGGCCAAGCCAAAACTCCAGCATGTATGACACGCCGTTTGAAGTGATCGTCGCACCCGAAAGTGCATCCACGCCGTAGTCGTTGGCCGATTGATCGCCTTTTGAGACTTTCAATTTAACGGCTTCGGCATCATAGATTTTTTTGCCATTCCATTTGGCTTTCCAGTTTGGATTCATGACTTCACCACCCAAACCAGGCGTTTCGGCTTGATCATAAAACGTGATGCCGGCGACCGTCTGGAAATCCGGCTCGACCGCAAAGTACCCTTGCATCATTGACCAAAGTCCATTGCCGCGAACAGGGAAAACGTATTTCTCGATCGTGCTTCCGTCTTCTGATTTGAGAACGAAAACGTGTGAATATTTTTCTTTCCACTTGATACCAATTTTGTCTTCAGCTTTCTCAAGCTGGGTCGCAACCTCTTCCTTTTTTGATTTGGACGCCCAAAACTGGTCGTAGGAATCAACTACATTTTCACCGACTTTTTTGCCAGCCGCCTCAAGAGCCGCTTTGCAAGCTTCGATGGCTTCTTCGCCCGTTTCCAGGTCGATGATTGTTGGCGTGAAACGCTTTGCAAAAAGCTCTTCGATTCCACCGCCATTCTTAATGTCGTCATCGGAGAAACCTGTCACCTTGAGAATGTTATTCTTGCGATCCAGCGCGACGTTTCTGTCTTTGATTGGCTTAAGTGCAACCGCTGCCGCTGAAACCAGCAACGAGCAGACGAGGCACAAAACCGTCGCAACTATAAACGTATTTGCTAGAGAATCTTTATTAGCTGACATAGCGTGCTGCCCTCCTCTTGATGTTTGCCTGAACGACACACCAGTCGATAAACGGCGCAAACACGTTTGCGAAAAGAATCGCAAGCATGATGCCTTCTGGGAACGCGGGGTTAACCGAGCGAACCAGAACCGTCATGAATCCAATTAATCCACCGTAAACCCACTTACCTGTTCGCGTCATCGAAGCCGAAACTGGATCCGTTGCCATGAACACGGTTCCGAATGCAAAACCGCCAATCACCAAATGCCAATGCGGCAGAATGTGAAAAGCTGCTTCTTCGACTGGGAGCATGTATAGGATTGATGAGAACACAGTCATTCCGATCACAACGCCCGACATGATTCGCCATGAACCAATTCGTGTCGCGATCAGGAAAGCGGCTCCGAGTAAACAACAAATCGTTGATGTCTCCCCCATCGAGCCATGAACATTGCCCATGAAAAAGCTCATCCAGGATGAGTTCAAATCGGTGACCGACTGTGAAACAGAAACGGCTTCTGGAGTCGCGACCGCACCAAGGATTGTTGGGCCGGTGTAACCATCGACTGCTGTCCAAACCGCGTCGCCACTGATTTTGGTCGGGTAGGCAAAGTACAAAAACGCTCGAGCGGTCAAAGCCGGATTCAAAAAGTTCCGTCCTGTTCCGCCAAAGATCTCTTTACCAATCACGACACCAAAAATGATTCCCACCGCGACTTGCCAAAGCGGAATTGTCGGCGGCAACGTCAACGGGAAAAGCAAGCCGGTGACCAGAAAGCCTTCGTTGATTTCGTGTTTTCGGATGATGCTGAAAATCAATTCGCAATGACCACCAACGGCCATGCAAACGACGTAGACTGGCAAAAAGTAAAGCAAGCCATGAATGAAACATCCAATGATGTTCAATGGACTCAAGAAACTGCCAGGATCCGAGCAAGTGTATCCTTCGCCCATGATGCCAAGGGCAGATAAAACATCGAATCGCCAAGTCCCACTCCAAATCGCGTTGAACATCGAATCGCTAGTTGGAACGGCTTGGCCAGCCGCGATTAACTTTTGGGCTTGGTAGCCTGTGTTGTAGCAAGCCATGAAAATGCACGGCAACAACGCCACGAACACCATCGTCATCATACGTTTGGTGTCGATCGCATCACGAACGTGCGTGTGGCCCTTGGTTACTTCGCCGGGCGTATACAAAAATGTATCGTTGGCTTCATAGAGTGGGTAAAGCTTTTCGAGCTTTCCACCCTTGTGAAACAACGGTTCAATCTTGTCCAGTAGATTTCTCAACATCTCGAATTAACCCTCTTTCTCAATCAAGGTCAAATTCTCACGTAGAACTAAACCGTATTCGTTTTTGCCCGGACAAACGTAAGAGCAAAGTGCGAGATCTTCTTCGTCGAGCTCCAGACACCCAAGTGCCTGTGCTTCATCGGTGTCACCAGTCAGCAACGCCCGTAACAATTGAGTTGGCAGAACGTCCAGCGGCATCACTCGTTCATAAGTCCCCACTGGCACCATCGCACGCTTGCTGCCGCCGGTGCTGGTGGTAAGTGGAAAGAGTTTGTCTTTCAGCCACGAGCCGCCATAGATTTTGGTCAGCGAGAATTTATCAAAGCCAGGTTTTTGCCAGCCAAGAAACTCGCGAGCGTTGCCTTCTTCCAAGACAGAAACCTGATTATGGAAACGGCCAAGGTAATTCTTCGTCGGTTCTGATTTGCGACCGCAAAGAATTGAGCCAGAAATAACTCGTGAGTTCTCATTTTCGATTTTGTCGTTCTTGAATAAGTCGTCCAAGCACGCACCAAGACGGACTTTGTAAAGTCCCGGCTTGCCAACCATCGGCCCGGCCAGCGAAATGACTCGCTCCGTCATGATTTTGCCAGTGGTGAACAGATGGCCGATCGCGATGACGTCCTGGTAACCGATCGTCCAGACTGTTTTGTTCGGACCAACCGGATCAACAAAGTGGATATGTGTTCCGGCCAAACCAGATGGATGCGGACCGTCGAATCGTTTGAAATCAACGTTAGGAATGTTCTCGCCAGGAACTCGCGAATCGTCTCGCGTGCAAACAAACGTTTTGCCTTCGGTCAGTTTGCGAATGACTTGCAAACCGCGAGTAAAGTGATCGGCATTGGCGGAAATGATCAGCTCAGGTTCGGCGGCCAATGGATTAGTATCTACCGCCGTAACGAAAATCGAATTGGGCTCGCTTCCCAAAGCAGGCGTGCGACTAAATGGACGCGTGCGGAACGCTTGCCATAGCCCGGCGTTGACCAATTGGTCTTGAATCGCCTCTCGGTCGCAGTCGTCCAGATTATCGTAGCTTTTAAATGACTCTTCCGCGTCACCGGAAAGTTCAATCTCGATCGATTCGAACTTTCGCTTCTCGCCACGATTGACCGCCTTAACGGTACCGGATCCGGGCGACGTGAAAATGACGCCTTCGGTTTTCTTGTCTTTGAAAAGCGGCTGGCCAAGTTTCACTTGATCGCCAACTTCAACCAACATCGTTGGACGCATACCGATATAGTCATCGGCAATGATGGCCACCGAAGTGATCTCCGGACCGGGCTCGATTTTTTGGACAGGAGCTCCCGTAATGGGAAGATCCAATCCTTCGTTGAGTTTATAGATTTGTTCAACCATTTGGATTGCTTAAGTAGCGTTGTGGTCAATTACCAAACGAGCTTCAATTTGTACGCTGGCGTTAATTGGCAAGCGTATTAGTTACTCGTTACATGTATGTTCGTCGGAAACAAAGGACTTCGTGAAAATTTTCACAGGGATTCTTCGGAAAAAACACGCTATTTCGAAACCAAGTGGTTTTTAACAGCGTGTTGAGAATGGTGGGTCGCTTATTTGCCGAATTTTGAAACCGATGATGTTATTCGAAAGTCAAAAGTTCACAAGTCGACAAGGCGTCAATTGTTGCATTGCTCCATAAATAGGTAAATCCCATAACGGTAAAAGGGGCTAGGAAAAGCGGAATTTCACAATGGGAATCGAAGGGTGCGATTGAATGCGGGTTTGCGCAATTTGGCAGATCAAGCCATAACGGAATTTCAAAACGTGCTCTTAAGGCGACTGATTGGCCCAAAGAAAGGTTCAACGTTGCAGACTTCCCCCAAGCGGCGATTCCGGCCAAGCGAGATCAAATCGCACCCCAACTGACGGTCCAGTCCTGTTCTCCCGTCGCTAACACGCAATAAAGTGGACACTGGGGTCCAAGCTTGTTGCGAAGCGTCGGAAAACTAATTTTACCGCGCTTACCAAATTGAAATCTGTCGAATTGGTGTAACAAGCACCGGCTGATAGAGAGTGAATCCGTCTTGGCGATAGCCACGGTTCAGAGCCCATCGCAAAGACAACCGGACTGGCCGCCAGTCGATGACAGACATCTAGCACGACGGATGCACTCTGACTGTCATGCCAATTGCAGCATCGCTCGACATTAGGCCTGCTGATCAAAGTTGATCACAGTAGCCGAGTCAGCTGCACTGGGCAGGGCGTCTTATCGTTTTATTGCAGCCTAACTCGCATTCTCTTGGTTGTCATCCTGAGGCAGCTTTGCGATATCTTCACCGTCCATCTGACTTTTTACTAACCTGCCAAGAAAATGAGTGAATGGAACAATGTCCTCGTCAACACTTGCTGATTCTAAGGCTTGCATGTACTCAGCTCTTCGGGCCACCGGAATAACAGTCCATGGATAACCACCTGACGCCAGCATAAGGTTCATCAAGAATCTGGCCGTGCGCCCGTTGCCGTCTGAAAACGGATGAATGTATACAAAGACAAAGTGCCCCAAGACGACCCGCGCACCAGGGTCTTCTTCAAGTTCAAGCAACTCAAAAAATACCGACATCAAATTGGAAACGGCATCACCAGAAGCAGGAATGTGCCTGGAACCCTTGATCAAAACACGACCGTTTCGGTAGCCAGCTAGACTACCCGCATTCTGAATTCCTGCGTTGACAAGTGGGATAAATAATTCTCGATACCAATCATTGTGGTCTTGGTTGGCGACGTTTCCTGCGTTGTCTCCATTGAGCACGCGTTCAAGGGTCTTTTTAACCGATTCAAATGCCTGGAAGTAGCCACGTGCTGCAAGTGCATCTTGGTGCTTGCGATCTTCCTCGCTTGCCTCTGGATTCCACTTGCCGCTCCTAACCTTTTCGATCAGTTCTGGGCTAACTTGATATCCTTCGATTGAGAGAGAGTGAAAGGCATCCCTTACATACGCTTCTGCGACTTGCTTTAGGTAATTTTCAGGAGTCGAAGTTTTCTTTGGTGCTTGCGGGAACCTGCTCACGATTTCCTCTCGCATCGTTTGCCA
>CAYZGP010000140.1:13325-14867 GCA_964478065.1 uncultured Pirellulaceae bacterium | reverse complement strand
ACGTTGTAATGATCTCATCGCCCGGTTCGGGGTCGATTGCGGCAACGGCAACATGGAGTGCAGCCGATCCAGAAGAACAGGCATAGGCGTGCTTAATACCGAGTCGTTCGGCGAACTGAGCCTCTAGTTGCTTGACAAACGTGCCTTTGGTGCTGGTCAGGGTGCCGCTTTCGATTGCGGCAGTCAACATTTCAATTTCCTCTGCGCCAAAGGTTCGGCCGGTGGCGTTTTGGTCAGAAGGCAGGGCCATTATTTCAGGTTTTGCGTCAGTACTCATAGAAGTCAATTCTCAGAAAAAGTGCGTAATATTTGTTCAGATAGACAAGAAAGATTGCGCCGGAAAAGCGCTGAATTGTGAATCAGTTACCCTGTTTTTGATTCCGCCATTCGTTGGGGAACAGGGTAACGTGGATGTGCGTATTCGTTTTCGGGCAATCCGCGGCGAAAGACGCGAAACAAAAATGCGCGGCTGAGCAGCTTTAAATGCTTCAGCGTGACTTGAACCACGCGCATCTTTGATTGTCCGAATTCCCGAATGCTAAGTACGGCAGGACATTCGATAATGGTTGCGCCGCGACGGTGCATTCGCCACAACAGTTCGGCGACACCGACAAAGCCTTCGTTTCGTAGCTCCATATTCAAGATCGAACTACGACGATAGACACGAAAGCAAGATGTGTAAGTGTAAAGATTGAGTCCGGTAACGACTCGGTAGGCGATCGAAGCACAACGTGAAAACACCAACCGCCACCGAGGCACGTTGAGTACCGCGCCGTCAGGATGATAGGGCGATCCAGTTATCAAGTCGACCTGGTCTGTCATCAACGGTAATAGCTTGGCAAATTGTGTCGGCTCGTATGAACAATCGAAATCCATAGAGCAGACAATTTCCGTCGAGGCATAGTGCACGCCAGTCATGATGGCAGCGGCAACACCACGGTTTGTTTCATGTTCGACAACGACGGCATTTTCACGATGCCTGAGCAAGTCGCGAAGAACTTCTACCGTTTGGTCGGAGCTGCCATCGTCCACAATGACAAACTCGAGGTCATATTGAGAGAGGCTGGTTTCCAAATCAACCAGTGCTTCGCAGAGTTTGGCTGCGGAATCGACTTCGTTGTATGCAGGAATAACGACCGTTGCACGGATCGAAGATTCTGCGTCAGAAATCTTTTTAATTGTTGAAGGGGATTGACTGGTGATCATTGTTGCTTACTGCTCAAAAGATTAGATATTGATTTTAATAACGGGACTGCCATTGAAAGCATCAAAATCAAAGTTTTTGAGATTTTCGCCTTGCGTTTTCAATTTGCTGTTTGAACGGGCTGAGGCTTTTTCGGTTTGTACTGATTTTAACGACAAAATCACGTGTTGAACGTTTGCAACTAAAGGCGAGAAACGGGCAGTTATACATTGTGTAATTGGGGGTACATTTACTGGACAGCTTCTCATGACACATTCGCGATTTAATTCCTAGTCACCAAAACCGCCTTTAATAAAGGAAGGCAAAGCGTTCACGGAATTGAGAATTAAGGAGTCGGG
>CAYZGP010000140.1:0-13225 GCA_964478065.1 uncultured Pirellulaceae bacterium | reverse complement strand
GAAAGAAAGCCAGCGCGGTACCTTCGAGCAAGTTGAATAACGATCTCGCCGTCGGTCGTGGTTACCTTGGTGAGCACCGTCTGGTAGTCAACGCCATCTTGGATCGGTGTCGTTCGTGTCGTTAGTGGTGGCGCTCGAATACCGCGTTTCGCTGCAAGCGAAAGTGGCACATTGGCCGTTGTAGATCCAGCAGTCCTGGCAGTGGGGAGTCTTGCAACGGGAGCAGACGACCATCTCGTGCATGATCTCTTCACTGCAAATTGGACACTTTACATCGGAGAGGACCGAAGCCTGATCCGCGTTAACGAATTCAATCCCTTCGACGTTGACAAGCATCAATTGATCAAACAGCTCCAACGAAAATCGCACGAAGTCTTCCAACGTCTGATAGCCTTTGATAAAACCTGGCTTGGCAATTAGCAGTCGCCCACTGCTGATTGAAAAGTGCAGTTCGTTGTTTCCCATGTGGCGGCGGATCTTTTCAATTTGCCATTGCACACCTGGATTCAATAAACGACGAGCCAAATGAATTTGGTTAGAGGCCACGTAAAAATCAGATTGAAATTGTGGATCATCCATTTCAACTTGCTTTGATGCACTCGGCCCCCAACGGCGCGAACGAGTTGGTGAGGTGCTGACCTCGAGTCGAAACTTCCGATCGGGCCAGATCATCGAAATCTCTGTTGATCGGCGGGAAGCGAATTGAAATGACTTGCGATTCTTTATGCTACAAAGCGTGCGTCCATAATCGAATGAAAGACTGGGGCGATTGAATAGAAAGCCGCGAACCAAACGGCCTTCGCTTTTACCACCGTATCGCTTGGAAAGCTTGTCATACGTTTTGTTCCAGCTGCCAAGTCTTTGCAGCGCAGCGGCGAGGAAACTCATGGCGAACACCGCAAGCACCGCAAACACTACCAAGATAAGTTGTCCCATTTCCTCGCCTCCAAGACTTACCGTCTCGTTTGTTCCATCCGGCTTATGCTAATTTCTTACTGGTTCGCTTATTTCCATTTGATAATTTGGATTTTTCCACGCCAGCACTTTTGAACACAGCTGATTGATCGCTTAACCTCCATCGCCTGAAGTTTCGTTGCCATCAATCGTCAACGAAACATTTTCCTGCATGGCATCAGCAGCGGTTTCACTGGCCGCTTGTTCTACTTCTTGTACAGCCTCGGCGTCAGTTCCAAAGGCCGAATCGCGGTTAACCGTTTCCGAGAATTTTTCCTCCTGACGAAGACCACCCAACGAATCACCACGCTCTATGTCGTCAAAGCCACCGTCGCTACGTTTTCCAAACATGAATCCACCGGCCGTTCCCAAGAACCCGATAACGCCTGTTCCAATCACAAGATACCACCAAGGCAACGTGATTCCGGAGGTGTCGGCAACCTTTTTTCCGTCGCCTTCTTCATCACCGGTCAGTTCGGCTAGCTGGGTTTTGGCTTTTGAAAGTGTTTCTTTTGTGTCACCCAAAGCCTGTCGGCTGGCGACCAGTTGCGACTCAAGCTTTGTGGCGTCTTCTACTTTTTTCTCCAACTCTTCTGCTTTTTTCTCCAACTTTTGCGAATATCGATCACGTTGAAACACAAGTTTTTCAGCCAACGCCAATTGGCCATCGAGATTTGCTTCCATGCGTTTGTTATCGGTTTTCAACTCAGCAAATTGCTCGACCAGACCGGGATCGCCAGTCCGTTGAGAGACCAACGTCGAAAGCATCTCGCGGTACGTTTCTTCGCGCAATGCCCTGCCCTGCTCCGATTTCATCTGATCCAACTCAGACTCAAGCTGCGCAATTCGGTCTTTATCCTCCGTCGTGGCGACGGCAGGTGAAAGGAATCGCCATGCCAACACGGCCATCAAAAGGAACTGCATCATCAGCATGCCAATGATTGCGATTTCAAAAGTTGGTTTTCGATTGTCCATGAGAGTCACCGAGGGTTGAGAACCACTAAATGCATTACCCGAATAGCGAGGATCCATATTCATCATTGGCTCTTTGCTGTAGATGCGTGCGAACTGATCCAATTCCAACTGCCGAAAACGACCTGTCATCAAGACAAAACCATTGGTCCTGAGCGTTTTCGGTTTGTCGTCATTGGTCCACTGAAACCAACCTCTATCTTGTTCGCACGGATCAATGACCAGTGCAACATCAAGAGGTCGATTGAAAAAGTTATTACAGATAAACAGATCCATCCCCGACAAAAACACGCTCCATCCCGGATGCGTGTGATACCAACCAACCATTTCAAGATCAGGCCGAAATTCTTCGCGTTGTCGCGTGATCTGACTCCACGTTTCGTGCGTGAATTTGAAACTGCCTTTGGTCGCTTCGTAATGTTCTGCCCGCAAACTGTCTGTGATGATCACAAACGGCCGACCTTCGTCGTCGATAAATTGCCCGCCCAACATAACGCCGCCCAGTTCCACTCGCGTGTTACTGAGTGCGTGGGCTTCCATGTCTCGCTGCACATCGAGGTCAACGAAAATCAAAAGCTCTTCGTCGCCAATTTTCCCCACCGTCGCCGTCGCAAAATGCGCGTCTTGATCCGGCCGGAGCGCGCGTTGCGGCTCGGATTCTTCAAGTTCGCCAAAATGGATTTCGGAACTCATGGAATAGCGGTCGTCGGTTCTAGTGCGTTGTTTGTATTACTGCGTTGATTTTTAATTGAATTTGGATCGTTTTGCTTAAATTTGCATGCCTAAATTATAAACGCCTTGTTGTCGTCGGCGAGCAAAACAAAGAATGTCATCTCATCGTTAACCACTTTGAGGATGTCATAAGCCGGAACCCCCAATTCAATCAGTTTTCGATTTACCAGTTCAGAATCGGCTTCGATCTCACACGTCGTTTCGGGCTGAAGCGGCTGTTGGCATTGCTCACAAACACCATCCCGGGAACCGACTTTGCAAAGTGGCTGGTTCACTTCTTTATTGGTGTCACATGATCGGCAAACCAACTGCGTGAGAAAGTCCCGATCGAGAATCAAACGATACGGACCGGGATCGCTTGATGGGTTCTCATTGTTGATTTTACCGTCGGCGCGAGCTTGATCGATTGCCTGGAACACATCCGCGACCGTCGATCGCTCAGCACTCAGTGGCAGTTCGAGTATGTCTTCGTAAGTTTCGTGCGATAAACAATCTTCGCGTTTTGGATACTTGGTTTGGTAGAACCGGTTGGCGGCTCCATTAAAAACGAGAGCCGTTCCTTCTGCGGCGGGCAACGAATGGATTAGCTTAAGAGCTTCTTGAACCTGGATACCGCCGATAATCGACGCGATCGTTGGTGCGGTTGGAACTTTCCCCTGTTGAATGTCTTCCTGTTTCAGCAGCGGGCAACTGTAACGCAACGAAATCAGCCGGTAGTCGTTTTCAGTCATCGCACATTCGTAGCACGAGCCATCTGGCGGCATGAACACTTTCGCTACGCCATTAATTTCCTGAATGCCACCATCAATCCAAGGCGTGTTGGCCTTCCAGCACATTCGGTTGATCCACAAACGGGCTTCTCGATTGTCTACACAACAAATAACCAAATCCACATCACGGACTAACCCTAGGCCAATATCTGTCAACACATCGCCGAACATCGGCTTGATTTTGCAATCGGGATTTAGCTCACTTGCCATCTCGGCGGCCACGTTGGATTTGGGTTGGCCATTGTGATGGGCGCGGAAAAGCACCGAGCGAGTTAGATTCGAATCCTGGATCTCATCAAAGTCGATCAAGTAAACATGGCCCAACCCCAGCAGCGCGAGGTTCTTCAATACTTCATTGCCAAGCGCACCTGCACCAACAACAAGAATTTTTGCCGAAGCAATTTTTTCCTGATCCCACCAGCCAATCAGTCGCAGCCGCGAATAACGATCGGAATCATCAATCACCATATCCGGCGTAGCGTTATTATTGGCAGATGCACTTTGGTTAGGTGCGTTTTCGATCGAAGAAGTTTCTTCCAATTCCGGCTCGTTTCTATTGAGAAAGTGATTTTGGTTGTAGTTCGCTGGCATCCAGGAATTGTTGGTGGATTCCGACTCGAATGGATGAAATTTCCTGACCAGTCGAATCTCAGCGCGAAACGAAAGCCTGAACCGTGAAATTAATCCAAAAACACTATCCCGTTGTTTGTCTCATTGGATTGCCCAATGATTTCGATTCCCGTTTCAATGATCTCGATATCGTCACTGTCGACTTGGGGGCGAGTTTCGTTTGGCTGCGTTTGATTTGGAGTTTGAATGGGAGGCTGCACCGAGGTCGCATCAACCACGCGAGTGACGGACACCTGTTTCCGCGGTGGAGCGACTTTTTGACCGCTGACACGATCGCGGATCGAGCGATTATCAATGGGCAACACATAGTCAGTTTGCGTTTTCGCCCACAATGCGGCTTCGCGATTATACGGGCTTTCGGTGTCAAAATTTTTGTAGCGAATCATATCCCAAAGCATCGTGCACATTTCGCTGAGTGTCAGACTTGGAACCCAGTGCGTGCCGTACCCACCAAGGCAGACCACTCCGTTATTGGAAATGTTCGGATGAAAGATCGGAGTCTGCCAAGCGAGATTTGGAACCATCCGCGGATACGCCGCGCCCAGCTCAACCAGGACTTCGTGATAGTTGGATATGCTGATGTTTCCATTTCGGTCGCGCTGAAAACCAGTCCCTACAAACACGAGACGATACTTTTGAGGTGGTGTGCCTCGACCATCAAAAGAAAAGATCGAACTTTCTTCTTTTAGAGTTTGAACGGACTGAAAATCTGAATTCAGCCTTCGATCTCGAGGAGACTTGCGCATGCGGGCGGACTATCCTGCAGAAACTAGTTTGGTTTGCGAAAAGTTGCTCGTCCTTGAATCTGGCGCAGCTTTGGTTGCACCTCAGAATCAAAAATGAAGCTCAGTAATCATTAAATCACCTTGCTGGTCAATTCGCAAATAGAATGCACTCATTTGAAAGAAAGTGCACTCTAACCAGCCACAATTTCCGGATAAACGATCAAGTGGTCGCCTGCAGACACGCTGGCCTGCACAAGCGTTTCATTTTCATGCAATCGCCGACCGCCTTCTTTGTGGTCAAGACTGTAGCTCATCGGCTGGCCATCGGGCCCTACCATCGGCAAATTCATTTTGGTGATGATATTGGGAAGGATCGTTTTGACGGTAACCGTATCAGCGACGACAGCCTCGACGCTTTTGGCACCCGTTTGATCGAGAAAGGTGACTTGTGTTCCCTGTTGTTCTGCTGTCGTCATGATTATCCCTTATTCATTTTGCCGAAGGACTTCAAGCTCCGAGTGGGCTTGCTCAAATCCAATTGGTTTTATTTAACGGCTGTATTTATTCTATTCGAATCCGCCTCTTAACTTGTTCGTTTTAGCCCTCAAAATATTGGGCGAATTTTCTGTTTTTTTGATTTGGGCAAGAAACGCAAGCAAACACGGATAAAAAGTAGCTGCAAGACGCATTCGTTTCGTGTTTTCGATTCCCCAAAGGGAGTGCATATTTCCGTCTTCCAGTTGGATTCCCTCTTTGAGGCACTCCTGGCTATCGCCGGTTTCGAACTCTGAATTTGTTCAACTACCACCAGAGAGCCAATAGATGCTTCAAACGTTCGCACTATTAAAAGGCCTATGCAAACAAACCGCGATTAACTAATCCTGTTCCCAAGGTCGTGGGTCGTTGGCAAGCATCCCGCAAACCACGATGTCCTCAAACACACCCCACTTTCGCGTATGCCCCCGAAGCTTCCCTTCTTGCGTCATCCCGATCTTTTCAAGCACTCTCCCTGACGCTGGATTGCGTGTCATATAGTGTGCGTGAATCTTGTAGAGCCCTACTTCTTCAAACCCAAATTCCAACACACTCATTGCGGCTTCGCTACAGTATCCCTGATTCCAAAATTCTCGCCCAATCCAATACCCCAGCTCCGCGTTGTGATCTTTCTTGTTGAGGTCCACCCCGATCCCACCAATCAATTCATCTGAGCCGTTGAGGTGGATGCCAAACACAAACGCGTCGAACTTTTCGCGATTGGCAATTTGATTTTCGATCCAGATGAGCGCGGCGCCTTGTGGATACGGAAAATCAACCGAGCGAGTATTGGAAGCGATTTCTTTGTCGTTAAGCAAAACTTCGATCAGCGGTGCATCCTCCCGAGTGAAAGGACGTAGGGTTAACCGTAGCGTTTTAAGCTGGATTGGCGGGGGTGTGTTTCCTTCAAGCTGGTTTTGCGAGTCCATTGTTCGTCCATAAATGTGACAGTCAGTACGAACTAAAACGTAATAACCAAACAGCGTTTTTGTTGCCTGTCGCTGAACGATATAGTTTGCGCCCCTCAACAGGGTAATTCAAGCTTCCAGTTTTTCTCTGTGTACGGATTGTGCGGATTATTCGATCAAGCATCTTTCAAAAAATTGCGACGATTTCTCCCCATTCCCCAATGGCATATTTCTTGACCTACGTTTTGATATCGAACCGGGAAACCGACAGCTTGCTTTGTAGCTGACTCGCGTTCGACAATGACCCGAGAAAAATCATGAGTTATTTGAACCGCTTTTTTAAAGAAGCATTTGAAAATCCGAAAAACCCTGGCGCCGAATTCAACAGCTTCGAATCAGTCTCCGATGCACAATTGGCGGCTCATCTCCAAGTCAACGAATACGGTGCATTCCAACTGACCGACGCCGTTCGACCAGCAATGGATTTGAAAATCAAACCAAGTCAAGGCTATCGTCACGACGTTTACGTCGATGAAGAGTCGGACACACGGGTTCCCGTTGTCATGGCGGCTGCATCACGCGAACAGCTGTTTCCATTGTTCATCGAATTGATTCAGCGACTAGGCCCAATGGTTGACGTTGTTTTAGAATCAAGCCATTCAAGAGCCGAAGGTGGTCACGTCGATCTTTATCGCGAACACATCGACATGCCAGTGCTTACAAGCATTCTCTGGGACTTTGAAGACTTGTTGTTGAACGATGGTTGCACAGGAATTGCTGTTCTCAACCCAAACACACCTCAAGAAATTCAATTCGAAGAGCACAAGCTTTTGATCGTTTACGGCAGTCCGCTTGAAACATTCGAATTTACACTTGAGCGATTCGGTGTAAAAGAAAATCAGGACATGAAGTTCATTACCGAAGCAGAGCACATCCACTCTTCTTCCGATGAATACGCCGAGCGCTTTTATCAGCTTCGTGCAGCCCTTGGTCTGGACGGAAGCCAAGCCCAACAGCAGCAAGACGATCAAAAGTACGGCGAGTACGGCGATCAGTCTTACGGCGACGATAACTTCTACGGCGAAAGTGGCGACGAATTTGGCGGCATGTGCTAAATCGCGATTCCCGCTTAATACAAAAAACAAGGCCGGCCTCTCAAAAGAGGTCGGCCTTTTTCGTTTCGATCTGGCTTCTTGCTTACGCCTTGCGCAAATAGCTGACAGAATCCGTTTAAGTTCGCACCGTCGACATGCCGCCATCGACGCCGATCACCTGCCCCGTCACCCAACCACTGCTTGGGCTCATCAAAAAGCAACTTACTTCCGCCAAGTCATCCGCAGTGCCGGTGCGTTTAAGCGGATACTTTTCTCCCATCGCCGCGATTTTTTCTTCGCTCGTAAACAAACGGCTGGTCAAAGTCGTATTCGTCAACGCAGGTGCGATACAGTTAACACGAACGTTTGGCGACAACTCGGCAGCCAGGGAGCGAGTCAAACCCTCAATCGCGCCTTTGGATGCTGCGATCGAAGCATGAGCGAACATCCCCTGCCCTACCGCCACTGTGCTAAACAACAGCACACTCGGGTTTTCCGCTGCCTTCATCCCGGGCATCGCAGCCTGAATCGCTTTCACAGCACCAATGACGTTTACTTCAAAGTCCGAACGAAATACGTCCGGCTTCAACTTCTTAAACGATTTCAAATTCAACGTTCCAGGACAGTAAGCAAGCCCTGCAATTTTCTCCGGCAGCATGTCTGCAGTTATTTCGTCAGTTGACACGTCAATCGTCTGATGAGTCACACCATCGAGTTCGGATAAATGCTCCGACGTTCGACTCAACACAAGAACTTTTTTCCCTTCGCGCGAAAGACGCTGAACAATCCCAAGTCCAATGCCATTGCTGCCGCCCACGATCACATACGTTTCTTCACTCATCTTTAGTTTCCAATCGAATCAACTTTGTTAGCGCGAAAAAAATGTTTCGCATCCAGCAGGATTGTTGAAGTGTCCCGTCAACTCGACAACCGACATTCGACCGGTAAGAAAAATAAAACGCAAAGTAATTGACGACATGCGTCGACGGTAAAATCGCGCCATTTTTCGCCGACAACTGTCGTCATTTTACATTTCCATTGTGTTTGCAAAGCTATTTCAACATCTTTGCAAAAACGTCGACAACTGTCGTCAATTCACCACCTCGAAAGTGTCTACAATTGTCGACATAAAACAACACCAAAAGACGCCGCGGCCAATTTGAAAAAACAATTCCATTGCGCAACAATCAAACTCAAACAAAGTCTCAACCCATTCACTTTTGAAGTGACACTAAACATGCAGCCAAAAACCAATCCTGAGGGTCAACTCACTCCCGCACAGCACGAGATCATGCAGATCGTCTGGGATGCCGGGCGAGCTGGAATGTCAGCTAGCGAAATATGGAAAGAAGTCTCCCAGTCGCGCGATGTAGCACGCACTACGATTCTTAAACTACTGGAACGACTAGAGCACCGAGAATGGCTTGTCCGACAGGACCCGCGTCCCAATCAAAAAGGCGTCGCGATGCGTTTTGCAGCCAACATCGGGCGGCGGCGGGCCAGGGCAATGTTACTGCAACAGTTCGTGAACGACTATTACGACGGTTCCGCAGCCGAATTGGCGAAAAGCCTGCTCCAATGGAAATGCTTGACGCGCGGAGACATGGGGGAGCTAAAGCAAATGTTGACCGAGCGAATGAATTAACCAACAGATAAATTCGCGGTCCCCATGAATAACAGGCAAAACAACCATTCTGTTTGACGCTAGGACTGGAAAATCTTAACCTATAGACCACCTTATTTTGGAGGTCTTCGATGAATCGGTTCCGGTTTCTATTGCCACCCGCTGCTATTCTAGTTTGCGTTTCTTTGCTAGTTCACACCACATCCGGCCAAGACAACGAACTCGACCAGAAAAATGCTCCCAACAAGACGCGAGCTCAAGCTGAAGCCGTCGATGCCCAAGACAAACTTCCTTCTGCCAACGACATCGTCGATCGATACATTCAAAAACTCGGCGGCTACGAAATGCTTGAAAGCCGGCAGAATACGCATTCGATTTTTTCAGGCACCGTAACAAACGGAGAAAGTTTCGTTTTTGAGTCGTATCAAGCCCATGGAAAATTCTATTCCCAGTTTTCTTATGAAAGTGGCCTGATACGTGAGCGAAATGTTCGAACCGATGGTTCACTAAATAAAGACGGCGTACGTTCGGGCATCGCTTGGCACAAGGTCAATGGAACGATTCGCGTGATGGAAGGCGCCGAACTTCAAGAGTACATTCGCCGCCGAACTTTCGTTTGCTCCACAACACGTCTGCTGGACGGCTACAAAAATATTGAATGCCAATCGATTGAAGAAGTCAACGGCGAGCCGACTTATAAAGTCCATTTGGTTGATCACGATGGAACCGTAATTGACTTGTATTTCAGTATCGATACCGGCTTGTTGATGCGACGAGTGGCAGTTGAAGAATTCGACAACCAAAAACAGTTAGTTACCCGAGACCGATTTAATTGGGAGAAACTGGGTGACACAATGATCGCACGTGACCGAACCGTTTCGTGGCCAGGCAATCAATATAAATACAAACTTGAGACGTTTGAAATTGATATCAGAACGCCGAAGGAAATTTTTGAAACGCCAAAAATCGTTCTTGAAATGCAAAAGGAAAAAGTCGTGGCCGACCGACCCGCTGATGATCCTTTGCGACACAAACCGTAGCTCGCGGAAGCCACCTACCAAAGAGCTTGAAGAACTAACCCGAAACAATGATCGAAGAGGCCATGAAACAAATCCGTAAGGACGCTAAGAAATGATTCAATCAGCATACTCTTGTGTATTTCGAAGCTGCTTCAGCGCGACGTTATGTTCACTCATGTTTTGCGTGCTCCCGTTGTCCGGATTTTCAAACGGAAGCGCCCATGCACAGGAGGACGTTGAGAAACTTCCTTCGGCAAAGGATGTCATTGATCGTTACATCAATGCGGTAGGCGGGTATGAAATTTTAGAAAGCATTCAAACGATCCATTCTGTCTCGCGTGGTCACAGCGGGTCAGGCGCTTTTACGTATGAGTCCTTTCGAGCCCCCGGAAAGTCGCGCACGACGTACCTTTACGACTCGGATGAGAGAACAGACCGCGGGCTGGCACAAGGTGTTGCCTGGGAAATTAACAGGGGTAGCCCGATTCGTGAAATGGCGGGCGAAGAACTTGAAGATTTTATCCACAAAAACAAATTTTGTATCAGTTCGCCGCAATGGCCAAACACGTTCAAAACAATCGAAATGGATGGTATTGAGCGAGCGATTGATGCCGAATGTTACAAGCTAAAAATGACGCGAGCCAATGGTGAGGTGACATTCAAGCATTTCGATATCGAGACTGGGCTGTTGGTGCGAAGCGAATGCAAAGAAATATTTAGCGAGACGACTCATACCGTCATCCGCGAGTACGAAGACTATCGAGAATCGGGCGAAATCAAAACTGCATTCAAGCAAACGATTCGGTTTGCCGATTCAGTGTTCGTTTTTAATACCGAATCGATCGAGTTTGACTCAAAAATTCCCGCGTCAACTTTCAAGCTCCCACGTTCAATGGCGCTGAGCGCCAAAAGAAAAAAGTTAGCCTTGCAATCTGCAGCCGAGGCAGCTGCCAAGGCAAAAACTGAAGCAGAAACTGCGAATGAAAAAGAGAAAACGGAATCCGAATCCAATGATGACGGCGAAGACTCAAAATAACTATTGAGTTTGCTCATTGCCTTTCTGTTTAAATCGCATCCGAACCGCGTTCGCCGGTGCGGATGCGAACACAGTCATCCAGCGGCAACACAAAGATCTTCCCGTCACCAATTTCGCCATCGTTGCCCGTCCGACCGCCTTGAACGATTGCCGCGATCGTCGGCTCAACAAACTCTTCATTTACAGCAATCTGAAGTTGAATTTTGCGGCGAAGATTTCCAGCAAATTCGTCAGACGAAATCTCGGAGCCATAAGCCGGCGACTGCCCCTGTTGTCGCCCGAACCCCTGGCAATCCATGATCGTCAAACGAAAAACTTCCACTTGGCTAAGTGCCGTTTTGACCGCTTCAATCCGGTGCGGTTGAATGATGGCGATAATTAACTTCATGAACGCGCAAAAAATAGCCTGACGATTCGTAGATGAATCATCAGGCTATCGCGTTGTTAGGTCAGTCGCAAGGATGGTTTACTTGTCTACGGCATTCTTTGGTTCCGCAGTTGGTTTGATCCTCGATATGGGCAACTTGTTTTAGAACGTCATCACTGCATCGAATCCGACAATTGGCGTTCCCGGATCAATAGCGGCTGCTCCCCAATCGAAACGTAACTCAGGGCGAAGTGTGATGTTAGAATTGACTCGATAGTTTGCACCGACCGTAAAATCATATGTTGACCTTGTATCATCAAAGAACTGGTCGCTCTTCCACCACTCAAGTCGAGCACCCAACGCCAAGCACTCTGTGACATCGCGGAAAAGATAGTGAATGACTCCAAACTCCTGATTCGAGCCAAGGTTTAGAACATCCGTTTGGAAAACGTATTGCACCCTGTCAGTTAGCTGAAACTGGCCAACGAGAGAAGTCAAACGCCCACTTCCGCGTAGCCGCCCCGTGTCGCCCAGTGATGATGTTACGGCCAAGTTCACGAATTGATTAGGGCGGTAACGGAATCCTGTAATCAACGTTCCGCCGCTGTTACTGTCAAAACCAGTGTCCCAGCCAGCGGTCGCGCCAAGGATAATACTTCGGTTACCTGCAATTCGTCTTTCACTAAGAACACCCGACAATGTGAGTGGCTCAGAGTTGAGCTGCGTAAAGGTGCGGCTGTAAAAGAAGTTATCTCTCGCTCCAAACCCTTCATAGCCAAATGGCGAAAGGAACTTACCAAGTCTTACATCCCACTCTGCGTTAGCAAACTGAACATAAAGTGACGGCAACGCCCAACCGTATGACCCGAAGTCCCATGTATTGTCCCATCCGGATGGAGCTCCCGTTGGCGAGTTTCCAAAGGCTTGAATATCCTGAGCGTCAATACCGTAAAGTAAGTCAGCGTGGTATCCAATATCCCAATTGTACGAGTCACGTGAAGCGGCATTGTCAAAATATAGCCACGTCTGATGAACGTTGGCTTCAGCACGGCGATTGTTTAGCAAAGGCGTATCGCGATTGTGATAGCCAAGACTCAACCAACCGCCGACTTCAAGACCGCTTGAGTGTCTGCCAAAAAGCTTCCGCTCACAGCCCAAATTACACCAATCTCTGCTACAGTCACGATCGCAGTAATTAGCCTCTGGTTCGGTTGACGCATTACTCTTTACCGAAAGCTCCGGTTCAGGTGACGCAGTCGGGTAATCGAGATCTTTCGGGTTGACTTCTGGTGCGACCGGAGGGCTTAGGTCAAATTTCTTCACATCTGAAATAGATGGTTGGGTATCGATCAAATCCTGAGCCGCATCCTGTTTGCGGAATGAGACTTTGTAATTGCGTTTGGCCGTTTCAGGTGGAGCGGGAATCCGACTGGCGCCTTGAGCATTGATCGCTCGTGCACCTTGCTGAGAAGTTGCGATTGGAGTCGACTGACTTCCGTTACGCCAAGGGTAATTTTGAGCGTTCGAAAAACTACCAAGCATTAAAAAGGCAGTGACGGTGAATGCGAAAGCGAATAGTGCTGTTTTTCGCATAGTTGTCTCCAAGGTTTACTTAATTTGGAAATCGAACGATTTGAGGACTATCCCATCCATGCAAATCAATACGGTTCGACTTGTTATTTCGTTGGTATCGGGAGTTAGGGTTATTCGGAATCAACGCATATTTACGAATGCAGGTTGGTCCGGAAAACGAAAAAGTATTGGCTTGGCAAACTTTTAGGGCTGGGATA
This sequence comes from uncultured Pirellulaceae bacterium, assembly GCA_964478065.1. Lineage (GTDB taxonomy): Bacteria > Planctomycetota > Planctomycetia > Pirellulales > Pirellulaceae > Mariniblastus. Next base: position 70 of record CAYZGP010000140.1, on the reverse strand, counting down.
AGTAAAGCCATTTTGCGGGATTGAAGTTCCCAAATTACACACAATCGCAAGGATTTAATGCAACAAGAGC
>CAYZGP010000139.1:0-14975 GCA_964478065.1 uncultured Pirellulaceae bacterium | reverse complement strand
GAAAAAGCAAGAAGACGATCTCGAAGCCAAAGGTTATCTATCAACGGCGGGGCCATTTGACTGAAAACCTGCGACATCGAACTTCGTCGAACAATTCTAGCGTAACGCTCGAGTCACTTTTTAGTCCTGTACGAATCAGGCTATCAGCGACTCTTGGATATATTTCTCTGAAATTGTGTACAACGCCATCCTCGGAGCGAAGTGCAAGTAACTCACATCCGACTAGCTGCGATACAAAAGCCTGATCTGAAAATTCTGGTGCCACGCCAACAATCATTGAACGCCCGTCACTATTGGCAATCGTCAATCCGATTGAATATGTCTTTAGCATACCGCCCAAAAATTGCTTGAATTCGTTTGGCGTTATGTAACCAGAATGAGGGCCAACTGCCCTGCAAAAACTGTCCAAATACAATCCGATCGCCGTGTCTTCAGACATTGCTTTAGATTGACTCAGGATTGATTCGTATCGCGATTTCAAAAATCCGATGTGGCCTTCAGATTCCGGTCGAGAACGTTCTATGAGAAGGTTGTATTTGAGATGTAAACGCCATCGTTCGTTGCGGTCAGCCTCGTCGCCCGGCCACTCGTGATAATCCAACGGAACTTCTTCTTCAATCGAGAAATCGAAATCACCTTCCAGTCGTTTGATGGCAGATTTCAAAGCCAATCCAGTGCGAAGCTGGTATCTCTCAGTAACTAAAGTGCACAATTCCAGATTGCCAGATTGGGCGAACTGCGGCAACTGCTTCAAGTACTTGCGAAACTCGACAATATCACCAGCAAGGAAATAGCGTTTTCCAGGGTCCAAGGTGTGTAAGTAAACCGCCAGCCACTTTTCACAGAGCTCACTGTCGACCTTTGGTTTACTCAAATGGTGCTTGGATAAAATGTTAACCGTCGTTTTTGTGACTAACCGCTTGCTCGGCTCGCGTTCTTGCGCGAAAGTCGGTGCGACCCAAACCATGAAAATGACTAGCAGCAATTTTTGAGTGAACATAATTTGTAACCGATAGAGTCAGTCGTCGACTACGAAAAACCAGGAATCACCCAAATCAATATTCAGCCTAAGGTTGCCATAAGTGTAAGCTTCACCCGTTCGTTTTACGAATCCACATTGGTCAAACCCATAAGTCGTCCAGAAACAAAGATCCGAGCCATTGGATTCGATCTTTTTTACACGCAAAGTTCCGGCTGAATATTCATTCGGAATTGGAAGGTTGTTTTGATGCTTTTCAACCAACAACTCAAGTTTGGGTTTAGCAAAAAGAAATGTCAAACGGAGTGGCCAATCAGTCGTCCAGATGGATAGCACGAAGGATACCATCGCTATTCCGACTAACAGTGATCGCGTGGTGCCAACAAGACCAATGATGATGCAACAAATGAAAACAAGCGCGACTGCCAAACCCGACAAAAGCGAAAGCAAAAGCATGGACCTACAATAGCCGGCAACAAGGACGACCAAGCAACATACAAATGAGACCCCGATACAATTGGCGATAAGAATTTTTCTGGATTTATTCAATTGTGTTTCTCAAGCGATATCGTCCGTGAAAACGTGCTCAGGCATAGCAGAATGTTAGTGAACACTATGCATTCGCTGGCATGCAAGCCGAAAGTGACCAGTTTAATACCTAATAGGTTACCGCAATGACCAAGAAAGCTTGAATTTACAAGACAGCCGGCTGGTTCGCCATCTCAAGTGTCTCGGATTCGAAGTTGGTAATTTCGATCACGCAATGAAAGAAAAATTGCGGTTTTTGCCACGCTGAAAAGCATATGCCTTTATTCAAAAGCATTATTCGAGCCGTAATGAATTGCTCTGAGTATACTTGCAACCAACTGGTGCGCGACACCGCCTTTTTGATACGTCGCTGCTCAGCAAACGTAGATCAAACTTTCCAATATTCCGTCTATTTATCCTAACTTTGGGCGGCCAGACAAATAACGAGATGACAGAACTTACCAAACCGTGCCGTATCCTGATGCTCCTCGAAAATTGTGGGTATCCAGAAGACACGCGCGTTGCAAACGAAGCGACGGCATTGGTCGAAGCAGGCCATACGGTCAGTGTTGTGTGTCGTAAGGATGCTTACACTACCAAGCGCTACGAAGTGATCAATGGAGTCAAATTGTATCGCTACCCCGCTCCGCCGGAGTGGCCTGGAGTACTCGGTTATGCTGTCGAATATGGGTACAGCCTGACGGTGGCATTTTTCATTGCCAACTATCTTTTCCTCCGGCACGGATTCGATGCGCTGCACGTTCACACGCCACCTGATATGTATGTCACAATCGGAGCATGGTTTAAGCTGTTCGGTGTCCGCTACGTGATGGACCACCATGATCTTTCACCTGAGTTGTACCAAGCCCAGTCGCAGGCAAGTGAAGGTGCATTGCTTGTGCGAATGTTGAAATGGTTTGAAAGACGGTCCTGCCGGATGGCCGACCAGATGATTCAAACCAACGAGTCGCAACGTGCAAGTGACATCTCTAGGTGTAATGTAGATCCCGCTCGAACCAATGTCGTTCGCAACGGCCCCAACTTCCAAAAGATGCAGGGGGCGGCACCCATTCCGGAATACCGCGAGAAGGGAAAGATGATTCTCGGATACATGGGGTGCATTGGCTTCCAGGATGGCGTGGACAGTTTCTTGCAGGCAATGCGTCGGCTAACCGAAAACCTGAACCGCGACGATTTCTTCGGGCTGATCATTGGCCAAGGTCCGGCACTACAAAGCCTGAAAGATTTGTCGGTGGAATTAAAACTCCAGGACAACATGGCGTTCGTGGGATACCAGAAAGGCGATGCGCTATATTCGCACATCGCTTCATGCGACATTATGGTGACTCCCGATCCAGTCAATTCATATAACGCTTCGTGCACCATGATCAAGACGATGGAATATATGGCAATGTCAAAACCGATCGTTGGGTACGACATGCCAGAACACCGCTATAGTGCAGGCGATGCGTCGCTTTATGCGAAACCTGGTGATGTATTGGACTTTGCAAAATGCCTGCAACAACTAATGGATGATCCGGCGCTTCGCCAGTCGATGGGTGAAGTGGGACGCCATCGAATCGAGTCCAAATTGGCATGGAAACACCAAAAAAAATCCCTAATCGCGACGTATCGCAAAGTTCAATCGACGCAATCTCAATTAGTCTAGAGTTATTAGGATTCCATTGGACAATCCAATGGAACAACTGTTGCGATAATCTCAATTGCAAATGCTATCCTCAATCTTTTGTCGGCGTGGAACTTGATGAATAGTAACGGTCCACGCAATACAAATGTAAAGTTGCCGTCTGGCGACCTGCTTCGAGAGCCTTCTTGCCATCAACGGAACAAACCCAAAGGGGATGTGACGGGTCCATTTCGAATTGCGACGCCGGCAGAAACCGATCTTTGGGACGCTTATGTTGACAAGCACCCCAAAGCCTCGATCTTTCATACGCGTCAAATGGTGCAAGTCTACTCAGCGACACACAAGCACCAACCTCTTGCCGTTGCTGCGGTCAACCAACATGGGATCCCAGTGGCAATGATCGTTTCGGTACTTGTAAAAACGCTTCCAGGTTTCGCCAGCCGTTTCGCCTCGCGTGCCATCATGTTCGCGGAACCGATTTGTAATGACGACGAAGAAGGAATTCAAGGATTGACGACGTTACTTCTTCATCACGACCGATGGATGAAGCGGCGGGCTTTGTTCGCCGAAGTAAGACCGATGTGGGATTCGGGCGCTGAACGCATGGCGTTGGAGAAAAGTGGCTACCAATATCTTGAGTACCCCAACTTTGTCATTGACACTTCCCGGTCGCCGGAAGAACTTTGGAATGCAATGCCCGCGAAATTTCGAAGTGAGATCAATCGGGCAGAAAAAAAAGGGGTCGAGGTCGCTGAAGATTCCTCACCGTCAGGCGCACAGGCTCTCTACAAACTTTTGCAGTCCAGCTACGGGCGATCACGAGTCCCACTTCCAGATGAAAGCCTTCTTCAATCAGCGATCAAATATCTGCCGCACGACTATCGCCGTCTGGCGATTGCCAACTATCAGGGCCGTCCCGTTGCAGGGTCGTTGGATCTTATCTTCAAAGGCGTTGTCTACGGTTGGTATTCTGGAATTGAACGTGTACCGGGCGTCAGCGCAAATGGACTGGCGAGTTGGAAGGTGATCGAATGGGCCAGCCAAAATGGACACAGGATCTTCGATTTTGGAGGTGCCGGTTGGCCTGGAGAAGACTATGGCCCGGCGAATTTCAAGGCAAGGTTCGGTGGCCAGCTAGTCCACTATGGCCGTTATCGCAAAACATATTCACCTTGGAAATTATGGATGGCCGAAAGAGCGTACCAATGCGTGCGCGGATTGATCGCTCCCCGGCGGAAACAGGCAGCCGAATTCTCCGCTGGAAACGGTGATTCTGGGATCGTTGACGATTGAAAAAGTAACTTCGCTGCAGTTTTCTCGGCTGCTCGTTTTTGAATTTGTCAATGACGAACAATCGCTAAGCACCCGCTCGCGGTTCATTGCCAACCAATCAACTGCATTGCAGTCATAACAAGCCACATTGTTGGAAGTCCAGTGCAGACGACCATCGTCCATCCATCGACTTTGCGTTTGCGAATCAAATCGCTGGCAAGTGCAAAAACCATCAGCAATAACGGGACGCCTAAGATGACGTGAAAGTAATACGCTGGAAGCAAGTTGGGAATTGGAATTTGCCAGCCGATAAAGCGCAAAAGCATCGCCACAGAAAAGAAGACGAAGCCAAACCAAACAAGTTTCCAAGCCCAGCTTTGCTCTCGCGACTTGAATGCGATCCATAGAAAGATTGGTATTCCAACAAGGTAGCCATACCTAGGTGCGAAATTGCCATAGTGCACACCAAAGATTTCAAAATTGTCAGTCACCCATTCCGATGTGCTAATTCCTCCGAGAGCCAAGACGTGATCTGTTCCGTTATAAATTGTTTTTCCAACGACCTCGACATTCTGAATGATCATCGTGTAAGCGAACACGCTGAGTCCCCAATCAATTACGCAAATCAACGCGAAAATCATCAACGCGATCTTTCCAGGACTTCTCCAGAAATCTTTTGATGCAACCACCAAAAGAAAAAGTGCGAGGCATGTGCCGTAAACGACAGCCGTAAGGTAGTCAGAAGAAGTCAGTAAAGTTTCCTGAGGATTGTAAGGAACCGTCTGATTCCAAGCAGCGGCACTCAGTGATTTGATCGACTTGGTTATGGTTAGCGTGATTGCAACGCCGGCTGTCCAGACGAGCAATGTCTTAATGGTCAGTGGATTGGATGACGGCTCCTCTAACTCTTGCGAATCCGATTTGTTTAGGTTGTCGGTCATAATCGTGTAAGCAACTTGGGAGTCTGGTCCTCGGACAAAAATGCGGTCCTTGGATTAACCTCTCGCATATGGCGCAAGCCTTGGAGTGTTACGTTTGCGTGAGCCTTGCGTTGTTTTCTTCCAATATAACGAAACTCAAACAACCAGTATCTGGAATCTGGGTTTAGCTGACCACCAATAATCGTTTCGCATTGTCGAAATAGGCGTGGATTTTTATACTTTTTGTTTCCAATCTCAATTGCTCACCATTCAACCGGCTCCGGCAAAACTCTGAAACGAATCCACTATGTCCACTTCTGATTTTAAGAAACCATTTTTTGCCGGCGTGGATGTGGGAGGGACAAATGTCAAAATTGGCTTGGTCGATGACACTGGTAAAGTAATTGCCGATTCAAAATTCCCGACGCAACCGAACCAGTCGCCTGAAATTGCCACTCGAAAAGCACGCAAAGATCTGGAATCTCTTTGCGAGGCGAACGAAATAGACTGGACCGATGTGGTCGCCGCTGGACTTGGGACGCCAGGGCCAATGGATATTCACAAAGGCATTATTTTGACGCCAACCAATTTGCCCGGCTGGCACGATTTCCCAATTCGCGACAACCTTAGGGAAGCACTTGAGAAACCAGTCACGTATGCCAACGACGCCGGAGCGGCTGCGTTTGGCGAGTATTGGGTTGGGGGTGGACAAGCGTTTGACAGCATGGTTCTCTTGACACTTGGGACTGGTGTTGGAGGTGGCATCATCGTGAACGATTATTCCATCGAAGGTGCTAACAGTCATGGCGCCGAAGTCGGCCACATCACAATCGATACTTCTGCAGACGCACGTGCTTGTGGATGCGGCCAAACCGGACACTTGGAGGCTTATTCCAGTGCGACGGCTCTAGTCGAGCGAACCCGCGAAGCCATGGGAGCTCCTGAATCGGGTGAGGACACAATTTTGCACAAGCAGATCGGTGAAGCCTCGCCACTTTCAGCTTTAATGATTTCCAATGCGGGCGACGAAGGTGACGAGTTCGCTCTTCGAATGATCTCGGAAACTGCCGTCTACCTTGGGCGTGGAATCGCACAGCTTGCCCATACGATTGATCCGGCTGCGTTTATGCTGGGGGGAGCCATGAACTTTGGCGGGAACCATTCACCACTTGGGCAAAAGTTCCTTGCTGAAGTCATTGCCGAGACACGGCGGCTGGTCTTTCCTGTCTTGGGCGAGCGGTTAATCGTAAAATTTGCCGAATTGGGCTCAGAAGCCGGATTTGTTGGCGCCGCGGGTTTGGCACGTGTTGCGTACAATAAACCGTAAGAAACGACCGACTTAATCTTTAACGCTGCAGAATCTTGCTTGCGTTAAACGGCGGAATCCGCGATTCTTCGCCGACACAAACGAAACAAACATATTACTTCTACACCGACGCGTTGCATGGCCAAAATTAAGACGGAAAACATTCGCAACTTTTGCATCATCGCTCATATCGATCATGGAAAAAGTACGCTTGCTGATCGACTGCTTGAGCATACGGGTACCGTTCAGAAACGTGAAATGCAAAATCAAGTCCTCGATGACATGGAGCTGGAGCGTCAACGTGGGATTACCATCAAAGCACGCGCTGTGGCGATGCGCATTACCCACAAAGGCCAACAGTATGAGCTTAACCTGATCGACACCCCTGGCCATGTTGATTTTCAATACGAAGTTTCTCGATCGCTGAACTGTTGCGAAGGCGCATTGCTACTTGCCGATGCATTCCAGGGCGTCGAAGCCCAAACCGTGGCCACTGGATATGCCGCAATTGAACACGACCTCGATATCATTCCCGTGATCAACAAAATTGACTTGCAACACCAACGCGCTGACGAAGTCGCCGATGAGATGGAGCAAGTACTCGGTGTTGACGCCACTGAGGTTGTTCGCGTCAGTGCCAAATCTGGAATCAACATCGATCAGTTGCTCGACGCGATCGTGGAAAAGATTAAACCACCCGCTGGCGACGCCAATGGTGTTCTTCAAGCGATGGTTTTCGATTCACATTACGACGAATACCGTGGAGCCATCACTTACGTGCGAATCGTTAACGGCTCGGTTAAGAAAGGCGACAAAGTCAAATTTGTCCGCGCTGGTACCGAGCACGAGATCATCGAACTGGGCCAATTCACCCCCAAGCAAACTCCATGCGAAGAATTGGGCGTCGGCCAAGTCGGCTATGTCGTTTGCAATATCAAGTCACTTGACGATGTAAACATTGGTGACACGCTTTCAGTGGCAGGTAAAAACAGCGCCGAAGCACTGCCGGGATACCAAGAACCCAAACGGATGGTCTACTGTGGACTTTACCCGTCTGACGGCCAAGACTTTTCGGAGCTTCGAGATGCGCTAGGTAAGCTCGCCATCAACGACCCAAGTTTCGAATTCTCTCCCGAATCAAGTGAAGCACTCGGGTTCGGTTTCCGCTGCGGCTTCCTGGGTATGCTTCATATGGAAGTCGTCCAGCAACGATTGGAGCAGGAGTCGGATGTCGACCTTGTTCAAACCGCGCCCAATGTGACTTATCGAGTCAAAACGAAGCGTGGCAAGGAGCTGGATATTCATCGCCCTCAAGAAGTTCCCGATCCTGGAGAGATTGACGAGTTCCTCCAGCCGATTGTGCGGGTCAATTTGATCCAACCACAGGAGTACGTCGGGCCAGTGATGAAGCTTTGCCAGGAGCGACGCGGCATCCAGCAGAACACGGAATACCTTTCAGCTACCCGAATGATGCTGACTTATGATTTGCCGTTGGCGGAAGTCATTTATGACATGCACGACAAACTAAAAAGCATCACACGTGGGTATGGCACCATGGACTACGACGTGATCGGCTACTTCCCGGCTGACCTCGTACGGTTGGATATCATGGTCAACGGAAAAACAGTCGACGCACTTAGCGTGATTTGCCATCGCGCCGACGCCGATCGCCGCGGCAGGGCAGTCTGCAAAAAACTTAAAGAAGAGATCAGCCGCCACATGTTCGAAGTTGCCGTCCAAGCCGCAATTGGTTCGCGGATCATTGCCCGCGAGACCGTCAAAGCACTCCGCAAAAATGTAACGGCTAAATGTTACGGTGGCGATATCTCGCGAAAGCGAAAACTTTGGGCCAAGCAAAAGGCTGGTAAGAAACGCATGAAGTCAATTGGAAGCGTTGACATTCCGCAAAAGGCATTCATGGCGATCTTGAGCACGGGCGAAGACAAAAAGTAAGACGACTTGTGCAGTAAATGGCATAGCCGATGTCGTCAAACTTCGGACAAACGGCCAGTGCTCCTGAACTCTAGCAAGCCCAGCTACTTTTTATGCTGGAGCTGCGACTGAACAACTTCTTTGATGACTCTTATCTGAAAAGACTTGAAGCGATGAAAGGCTGGCCATTGATAAAATGTGTTTTCGCGATTTGATTGTTGCTTGGCATTAATAACAAAATGATGCACCAAGTAGTTTCATTTACTTTTCAGCGATTGCAAAAAACACCTGTTTCTTATGTGCTTTAACTTGTTATAAACTGCCATAACCACTAGCTAAATTGCCGCTTTTTATTCGCCACAAAATCGCCAAAAATGTCGGTTTTTTGCGGCCCATGTATCCTGAGGCACAGCCTCTTGAATGGTGATACACAGGGTTGTGTATCGTGGTGCATCGGAACCGATTTTTTTTCGCGGCCTGATCTACAAGCAGCCCAGTCTTCCTTACCGTAATCGGCGACTTGATTCCTAAATTTTTTCTCTAAACACTCATTCATAACCCCCTGAATGGTGATTGATTTTCCCAATTCTTGGCAAACGTCGGAAAAACACATTGGATTTTCATTGCGTTGATTTGCTTCCCCAGCGAGAATCGTAGAGTCCAAATCGGTGCACCATGCAACGATTAAAACTTCCTCAAAAGATTTGGAGTCCAATCATGAGATGCTTCTTTGCCAAGACGGCGACGTTCCTCATTCTTTTCGCTTTCCTAACTTCCCCTCTCGTAGCCAGTGATACGTTTACTGATAAAGACGAGTGGAGTGAATCAGTATGCGGTGATCGCGTAGATTCAGATTTTGAATCGGTGATGGACGCTTCTGGTAACCCTGTATTTCCTGGAGATAATATTGTTAGCAATCTCCCCAACAACCAGGTGCTCGCATGGGGTATCGCGTCGCAGGAAAACAACTCAGATCTTATCGAAACATTTGTCAATGGCGACCTCCATGGATTCATAGCAAGAGAAGATGAGCCAGTTAGTTTTGACCTCGATCCAACTCAAGGTCCGCTTGAAGGTTTTTGCTTCCGACACTTTGGAAACAGTTTCCAGCTTACCTTCTTTGATGGAGATACCGTTGTTGATACTCAAACGGTCTTTGTTGATGAATTGATAACAATCGATGATGAAGCTTTTTTTGGATGGACTAATACCGATGGACTGAATGTAACTAGAATTGAAATGATTGCGCTCGATCCAGCCGGCGATATAGTTTCACTTTTTTTCATCTCAAACTTTCAATTTTCATTCAACGGAGGAAACTGCAATAATGATCCAACGCCACAAGAGCAGTTAGATGAAGTTATTGCCAACTTGGATGCGATTGGCCCCACCGGTTCTTCGTTGAATGATTATTTGATTGGTTGCGCTATTGCCTATCTTGAGTGTGCTAACAATCCAGTATTCTTTACAGAAGACGGTTTGCTAAACAACGATATTGCGTATTTCTTTTTCGCTAAAACGAAGGTAGCGTCGTTTTTTCTTAGCAACGTTGATGGGATTGAAGCTGTCGATCAGGCATTGCTGGATATCCAGGCAGCCCTATCTAACGTCGTTGACATGGAAATTGCAGCGGCAACCGCTGCTGGTGGAGACGCAGACGACCTGGCCTCAGCCGCTTACCTTCAAGCAGACGCTGATGCATTGACAGTCATGGGCAAATTCACATTCGCAACGAAGAAGCGAATGTTTGCTTGGTTCTGTGCCAACTATTCCTATTAAAACTTAATCGTTCTGATTCGTAATCCTCAGATTGCGATCTCGATGACTCGGCCAGCTCCACGACTTGGGGCTGGCTTTTTTTGTTCAAGGATTCGAACAGCTCAACGAACAAAGACAATGTTTATCAGAATTGGACTTTGACGCCGGACTTCATTGGTTCCATAATCTTTGATTGCCAAATGATGAATTCCTTCTCAAAAAACTACCGCAAATTTACTCACACGGATTTACAATGCGATTAGCCATAGCGCTTATTTTAATTTTGTCAGTAACTGGTTGTTACGACTCGCAAGTCGAACCGCTCAAAACGACAAACAACAAAACGGTCGAAGAGCCTCAAAGCCCACCCAACCCCGAATCCGCTGAAACGACTGAAGCCACCTTCTTGGCCGATGCACTCAAAAAAGTCCAGGCCGGAGAAGCCTTGCTCGTTGATGTTCGTACGGATGAAGAATGGAATGAATGTCACTTTGATGTTGCCAAGCATATCCCTGTCGACAAGATCGAAAGCGATCCGGAATCGGCTTTTGGTGATATCAAAAAAGAGCAGACCGTATTTATTCACTGACGTGGCGGCAAACGCGCCAGTATGGCTGCGAAATTGTTGGAAGAAAAAGGCTACAACGTCGTTCCGATGAAGTTGAAATACGATGCAATGAAAGAAGCAGGTTTTGAAGAGGCTGCCAACGAATAGGAGCGGCCAATTGAAGCAATCCAACGCTCGAAGCCGCAAAACTCTTGAAGAGAGTAGCTCGACTCTCCGAGTCGAAACTTTGAACGAAAAAACGACGCGGAGAGTCGGGCTACTTTCTCTCATCCAACAGATACTCGCCCTCTTTTAATGCGTTTCATCGGTCAGCCCATTCAGGACTGGCCTTTTTTCTTATCCTAAGCCGTTTGCTTGATATACCTTTTCGCTGGATGGTAAGATCTTTCCATCGACGTGACCGATGCTGTTGAATCTTCCGTTTGAATGGGACCACCACGATGCAAGTACTTTCTTTGATCGCCTCGCGACTTACCGCTGTCGTTTTCGTTTGGTTTTTTAGCTTGCTAACATTTGGTCAGTCTGCGGCACAAGAATCAAATGAAACCGACTACAAAATTCAAGGCGAGTACACCGGCACCTTGGACGTCGAAGGGCAAAAAGTCAAATTTGCAATCCAAGTCATCGCGCTAGGCAAAGAGAAATTCACTGGCGTGGCGTACGTTGGCGGGCTCCCAGGTGATGGCTGGGACGGAGAAGACACTCCTCCTGTTGAAAATATTGGGCTCAGTGACGACGAAGACAAGATCCTTAAATTCGAAACCGATGACGGTGTCGCACTTATATCTGACGGCGTCGCGACGATCAAAGACAGAACCGACAAAGTGCTTGGTCATTTGAAACGAGTCGTCCGCAAGAGCCGCACGCTTGGCAAACGTCCAACTGAAAAAGCGGTCGTTTTGTTTGACGGAAAATCAGTCGACAACTGGGAGCTTCGAGGTAAACCCGGAAGGATGACGGACGATGGTTTGCTTAAGCAAGGTACCGCGAGCAAAATGCGTTTTCAAAGTCATAACATCCACATCGAGTTTCTCCTTCCATTCCACCCCGAGGCCCGAGGCCAGCAACGTTCCAACAGCGGAATCTATGTGCAAGGCCGCTACGAAGTTCAAATGCTTGATTCTTTCGGGTTAAGCGGAGAACAAAACGAGTGCGGCGGAATCTACAGCATTCGTAAACCGGATGTGAACATGTGTTTCCCGCCGCTCCAATGGCAGACTTACGATATCCAGTTTCATGCCGCACAATATGACGGTAAAAAGAAAACAAAGAACGCTTGGATGAAAGTTGAACACAATGGTGTGACGATTCACGAGAAAGTCGAACTGCCTAATTCAACGACGGCATCGCCATTAAAAGAAGGCCCTGAACCTGGCTTTGTTTATCTTCAAGACCACGGCCAGGAAGTTCGCTATCGAAATATCTGGGTCGAAGTGACAGATCACGCCGACGCAGAAATGGATTCCAACGCCGCCACAACGAAAACGGAAACACCTTTGCAATCAAAACAAAAACTTGACGTCAGCCATCCCGTCACGATGGACTACTTGCTTTCACTTCCCACGGACTACAAATCCAAAGAAAAATGGCCGCTTGTTTTGTTTCTTCATGGAGCCGGCGAACGCGGCGACGATTTGAATCTCGTCAAGAAACACGGACCGCCGAAGCTGGTCGAAAATGGCAAAAAGTTTCCGTTCATTCTTGTTTCGCCGCAATGCAAAACCAACCGCTGGTGGGAGCCAGTTTCCCTGACGGCATTACTTGACGACATCGAGAAAAAGCACAACGTCGACAAAGACCGAATCTACGTGACGGGACTTAGTATGGGCGGATTCGGAACCTGGTCGCTGGCAGCTCATACTCCCGAACGGTTTGCCGCGATTGCGCCTATTTGTGGCGGCGCCGATTCAATGCGAACCGCCTATTCGATCGGCAATCAAATTCCAATTTGGGTTTTTCATGGAGCCAAGGATAACGTGGTGCCATTAAAGCGTTCAGAAGAGTTGGTGGAATCATTCAAGAAAAGCGGTGTTGAAGTAAAGTTTACGATCTATCCAGATGCGGGACATGATTCATGGACAGAGACTTACAACAACGAGGAGTTTTACAAATGGATGTTGTCACAGACCAACGAGAAGTAACAAGTAATAGCTACACGTATTCTTCGTAGTCGATCTCTTGAAATGAGGCGACTTCCGGAATCCAATTTTCGTTTACGAATTTGGTGTGGACCGGATGATCATTGTAAGTTTGGTAGTCGGCTTGCGAATCAAACTCCATAGAAAACCCGAATCGGTGATCGCACTTTTGACTCGTTTGCCGTAGCCGTTCGAACTTTTTCACCGTCGGTATCGTGGCCAAACACAATGCCGCATCCAGGAACTTTTTTTCACTTTCCGAATCAGGATCGTGCTTCAAAGTAAACATGACTGTATGTCGGATCATTTTTAAGCTCTTTATTGTTGTGCAGGCTGACAACCAAGGTCAAACCAGATTTGGTCTGAATCGGCTTCGTCTTCGGTAATCAAATCCAGCTTTTTCAAATATCTTTTTACCGTCGCCAACGCCTCGACAGGCTGCTCGAAATCAGTACTCCACGTCGTCTGAGCAAACCATTCCTTGACCGCCTCAAGCCGAAGTTTGTATCGTTTCGAAATCACTTCGCACGCCGATGGGTTGACCATCAATTTGGAACATTCATCGTTGATAATTTTCAGGATGTTAACAACGTCTTCTTTTTGGTTTTCCAAAACTTCTTCCCGGACGCATACGGAAAAAGCAGGCCAAAGCGTTCGACGTTCACCTACGCATCGAAACTCACCATTTCGAACGTAAGGAGCCGTTGTGAATCTCTCCCAAAGAAATATGTCGGCGCTGGAATTGGCAAGCGCCTTTCGCGCCCCCTCAAGGTTGCGAACTCTCTCAAACTTCAAGTCATCCGTTGGCCATCCACGCTCCGAAGCGTCAACGATTGCCATCAAATGCGATCCCGATCCAAAACGGCTGATCGCATAACGTTGGCCTTGGATTCCTTCTTCCGATGTTATTTTACTTTTAGCTGCTACGTGAATGCCCCAGATCAATGGTGACTCAACATAGACTTTTACAATTCGACAGGGGTTGCCTTTGACAATATCCTTGACACAGCCTTCAGATAAAACCAGCGCGATATCAATTTCGCGATCCCGTAGCCCCTTCATCATCGCGCCCGTCCCACCTCCAAACTCTTGGTAACGGAGCTCGATTCCAGCGTCGCTAAATTTGCCAGATTCAATTGCCAAATGCCACGGAAGATTAAAGTGTTCTGGCACCCCAGCAACGACAATCGGCTTTTTTTTGCTTGTGGAAGAAGACAAGTAAGACTCCGGCAAGTTTATTTCTCATACGCTGTGGCAAAATTTCGTGTCCAACATCGTCTGAACTTTAGAAACAGTCAGCACAAAACTCGCACTACCAGTATGGTTGCAAGGTCTTTTTGCACAAGATCGGGATGCGCATGACGCAATAAACAGCCGCGAAACAAACCAAAAATCAAGTTTAATTTTACCTATTGTTGGTAACTTAACGGCTGGATTGAGTGCTACAAATTAAGTGCCACCTTGAGTTGATTCTCACCAAGACAATCGCTTTAGCAAAGGAAGTATCGAGCCCGCGGGGTTTAAGGTTTTGGCCATTCACTCCACAACAATTCAAACAAAGCTGACACTCTTCACAACCACGGTCAAACGCCAAGCCATCCGAGCAACCGAATTGTTGCTACTCAAGCTGCCAATAAACACCTTAGGCAACAAAAATGGTCTAGAATATTCAGTTCAACAACTCCCACAGAATTGAATTTCAAAAATGAACAACCCTATTAGTCTGCGCTTAAATAACTCCATACTCAAATTTTTGAATTTGGCAATTTCAACGGCCAAAGTGTGTCGATTTCAGGTTCTGGCGTTCACCATATTCGCGATCACGATATCGCTCTCGGCTTTTACACAAGGCCAAGACGCTCCACTCAAGAATTGGCGAGGCGACTTAAAAGTTAAAGCAGCCGGCATTGTAGTACAAACGGTCAA
>CAYZGP010000138.1:0-16262 GCA_964478065.1 uncultured Pirellulaceae bacterium | reverse complement strand
TCATTTTCACTTGGTAGCCTGGCCCCGTAAGGATGGGGACTTGAGTAAATGGATGTAGTGGCTGATGACTTCGCATGTCCGTCGCTACCATCGGCATTACGATTCTTCAGGGCACGTCTGGCAGGGCCGGTTCAAAGCCTTTCCGATTCAATCAGACGAACACCTTCTGACGGTGATGCGATACGTCGAGCGCAATCCTGTCCGCGCCAAGTCGATTCCTATTCGCAAAGCCCAAAACTGGAATTGGTCATCCGCAGGAACACCGCCATCTGATTTCGAAACCGTTAAGCTCTATGCTGGTCCTGTCAAACGCCGGAAGGATTGGCGCGACTGGGTCAACCAGCCGCTTTCCGAAGTGGAGTTGTCCGACATGAGACTTTGCCTCAATCGAGGACGCCCCTTTGGAACGCAAAGGTGGCAGAACAAAACGGCAAAAAATCTTGGCTTGGAGTCGACGATGCGTCCACGTGGACGTCCGAGGAAAAATTAAAGTTGAATGTCCCCGTTTTGTCTTTTCCATCTGCGGAGAGTGCCGAGTTAACGTTGCTTAGAAATCGGGGTTCTGTGAAGCGTTCAAAGCGATTGAGAATTGGCCCCGTCGTTTCCGCGTAAGAATTCGAGAGTCCTATCTTTTGCGATTTTCAAGCACGGTTCTTTTGTTGAATCCGATCAAGCGTTCTTTGCGGGCTGGCCCTTGGCGAGCACCCGCTTCCTCAGCCATCCACGCAGTGCCTTCACCGCGTGGCTTCCCAGCGGGGCCAAACGTTCGCGTTTGCCTTTACCTCGGACTCGTACCAAACCATCTTCCAAATCTAGGTCGTCCAGATTCATGCCTTTGGCGTAGTAAATATTCCAACGATAGTTTCCACGATCGGTTGTACGATTAGTAAATTCGCTTACGCAGCGGCCGACCAATTCATTCACACGCGCTTAAAAAAAGCCATGTCGAATTTCCGACATGGCTTTTCTTTTGACTCACTTGGATCGCAATTCGTTTCGTCTGTAATTACAGCGGTGAGTGTGCTGAAGAATCTGTTGCTGTCAACGATGCGGTTGCCGAGCAAGGCAATCCGATCGGCGAGACGTTTTCTGGTGCAGCGACAGTTTCGTTGCTCGCTTCGGACAAAAATGCACCATGGAGTCGATCCCAATCCATCACCAATGAGCCACCCTCCTCAACATGTGAGTCCGCCCAGTTCATCAACAGCTCAAAACAAGCGTGGTCGATGTATTCGACTTTCTCAAGGCAAACATGTAACTCCGCGTCGCCCGGAAGTTGATCCAAATGCTCAGCCAAGATTGGAAGCCGCAAGAAAGTGGCCGCTCCACGCAATTTTAATTCGTAACGATGCTTGGCTTCGTCAGCAACCAATTCAACATCCAAATGGCTAAACCGATGAAGCAATTTTGCGGCAGAAAGTCCAACGCCAACCATGACTCCGATTAAAAGATCAACCGAAACGATGATCACCAGCGTCGTCAAGTAAATGGCGGCTTCCGATTTGCCGATTTTCAACAAGCCCTTTAACTGGGCTGGGTTAAGCAATTTGAAACCGGTGTATACCAACAACGCTCCCAAAGCTGACTTGGGAATGAAGGTTAACAATTGCGGAAGAAAGCAAACGAACAGCAAAAGCCAGGCTCCATGCATGATTGTTGACTTACGTGTGCGTGCTCCAGCGTGAACGTTGGCGGAGCTTCGAACAATTACACCCGTCATTGGCAATGCACCGACTAATCCACAAAGCATGTTGCCAACGCCTTGTGAAACCAGCTCCCGGTCAAAATCGGTTTTGACTCCGATGTCACGCGACATGTCATCAATCGCGGCGGCAGTCAATAGAGTTGCTGCACTGGCGACCAAAGCGATTACGAAAGCTGAAATCCAAATTGAAGAGTCCGTGATTAATCCGAACCAGGAAACGGCTGGAAATGAGACTTCGCTGAACATGTTGTCGGGGACCGAAAGCTGAATGACATCGAAACCTGCCGTGATCGAGACAATGGTTGCCGTGACGATTCCGATTAACGCACCCGGAATGAAGCTGATTGATTTAGGGGCAAGTTTGTTCCAGCCAATGATTGTTGCAATGGTCACGACACCGATCAGTGCCGCAAGATGGTGATTGGAGGTGCCTTCAGAGAAACACTTTGCAATCGCGGTTGGGATTGTTAGTAGATACTGGAGCCCGCCGCGTGCAGATTTGTCGCCCCACATGGCTTCGTGATCAAGCATCACATGAAATTGGCTGATCAAGATCAACGCACCAATGCCCGAGAGCATGCCTTTGATTACGGCAGGCGACACGGCGCGAAACCAACGACCTAGTCGCATTTTCCCGGCGACCAGTTGCATGATTCCCGCGAGCACGACGCTGCAACCAAGGGCTGCCATGGCGAAAGTCATTGCCGATTGCTCGGCTCCGACAGCTTCTGCGCCCACCTGAGCAAGGTATTTGTCGCGATTGGTGAAGATGATATCTGCGACGATTACAAACAAACCCGCGGCAGGACCGCTGACTTGTAGTGGTGATCCCGAAAATATTCCGACCACCAATCCACCAATGATCCCGGTGATCAAAGCACGGGCAGGGTTTACCCCGACTGCGACCGCGATCCCGATGCACAACGGTAAAGCAACCAGAAAAACGACCACAGAGGCAAGCAAATCGTTGGTGAAATACTTGAACACTCCAGGTTTTTGGTCGGTCAATTGATCGGTATCGGCTCGTTTCAACATTGCTTTTCCCTGCGATTTTATTGCTTCAGTATCCTCCGTCTCTACGGAAAACACCGCATTTGTTAACGAACAGCGGTTTAGTTGCTCATAACAAACTTCTTCACATATATATCTATACGCCGTTTTCCATGTGAAGAAAAAGTAAATTTAACTGCCGCAATATGTCGAAAATATTGACATGTAGATTAAACCGACATAAAATGCGGATATGGAATGGTTAAACTATCACCACCTTTTTTACTTTTGGACCGTCGCAAAAGAGGGAACCGTTACCGCGGCTGCCAAAGAATTGCATCTTGCGCGGACGACGATTACGGCTCAAATTCGCGAGCTCGAAAAATCTGCTGGCTCAAAACTGTTTCGTAAATCGGGACGATACCTTGTCCTGACGGAGTATGGGCAGCACGTTTACCGGTACGCCGATGAAATTTTTGCTATCGGCCGTGAGCTAACTGATTTTATGAAAACGGGCCAACCCGGGATGACGAAAAAGTTCGTTGTCGGTATGCCTGATGTTGTGCCAAAGCTAGTTGCCTTTGAATTGCTAAAACCTGCGATCCATCACCCAGAAGGTTTTCAAATCGTTTGCCACGAGGGCAAGCTACCGGATTTGATGGTTGATCTTGCCCTACACCGATTGGACCTGATCATCTCTGATTCGGTCGCTCCTCCAGCGGTAGATGTTCGCGCCTACAGTCATCGACTAGGCGAATGCGGTTTGTCATTTCTTGCTGTGCCTGAATTGGCGAGAAAGTATCGGCGTAAGTTTCCCATGTCGTTGAATGGTGCGCCGGTCTGTTTCCCGACGGATCACACGGCTGTTAGGCGGGCTCTCAATCACTGGATGGATGACAATGATATTCATCCGAGAGTCGTTGCAGAATTTGAAGACAGCGCGCTGTTAAAAGTCTTTGGCCAATCCGGGTTGGGTATCGTGCCCATTCCAACGGCGATCGAAAAAGAAGTAAAGAATCAATACGGAATGCAATTGGTCGGGCGGCTCGATGAAGTCGTCGACCGCTTCTTTGCAATCTCGGTTGAAAAACGGGTTCATCATCCGGCCGTTCTCGCGATCGTGAAACAGGCCAGGAGCAAAATTTTCGAGAACACCGGACAGGGGAAATGACCTACCTCTGCCCTGTTTCGCCAAACGTAACTCCCTTTTGGAAAATTTCCGTTGGGAATCTTACTTATTTTTGACGGCAAACTACTTCGTTTTTAGACGGGCTTTGAAGTGACTTGAGCGTGTGTTCGGTTTTTGAGCCATCGGGCCAACGAACTTTAATACTCTCGAATTTGGCCAAGTCTTCAGCAGACAGCAAAACCGAATCAGCAACTGCTGACTGTGACAGGTAGCTTCCGCCTGCCAGGATCTCGATCTTGCGGCTGGCGTCTTTACCGATCAACGTGACGGATGAACCAAGCGGCGAACCGCTTTTCGATTCCAAACGCACTCGCATCCAATCCGTTTGTGCAATGTCATGACTTTGGTTTTTCAATACTCGAAGCTGGCCATTATTCTCTTGTACGAGTACATCCACGTCTCCATCGGCATCAATGTCGGCCGTAGCCAATCCGTTGGAGTCTTGGTGAAGGACCATTCCGCTTTGGTTAGGCCAAACTGGTTCAAACCCAATTCTGTTTGAGTCATTTTTCTTGCGGCCTTTTAGCATCCACCCCAAGCCTCCATCCATGAAACCAGTTTCGACTTGATTGGGGAAAAAGTTATTTGCCAAAACAAGATCTACCGTTCCATCAGCGTCAAAATCTTTGGCTTGAATTCCAAACCCGGGGCTCATCTGTGCCAAATAGGGCAGCTTTTCCAATTCAAAGCGACCGCCTTCGTTCCAAAGGATTGATGAATCGAGATGCGTGACGGCACGAAACTCCTTGTTGCAAATTTCTGGTTCGTAAATGTCGACCAACGAAGCGACCGCAAAACTCTCATAGGTTTTGAACTTGTCTTTGATGAACGGCATCGCGTGCGAGCTGCAACTGCGTCCTCGAACGGGCAGTTCTTTATCGCCTTCGAATTTTGCTTCTACGAGGTCCAGTGTTCCACTGCCATCGAAATCGTGATAATACAAACGATGAGGGTGTTTTGCGTCGGCGTGGTACTTCGTGTTGTGCCCGTGATTGGTGACAACAAAATCCGTATCGCCATCGTCATCTAGATCTGCGGCGGTGATCCCATGCCACCAGCCGAGGTATCCTTCCAATCCAAATTCGCCTGTCGCACGTTTCAGGATTCCATTCTTGTTGCGGAAAACTTCAACGGGTCCCCAGTCAACTGCCACGACCAGATCATGCCAACCGTCGTTGTCGATGTCAGACCAAACAGCAGAGTTGACCAATCCGACTTTGGTTAGTTCTGTTGGAACGCCGCTCGCCTCAGTAAATTTTCCGTCTTTATTGACCAGTAATCGACTGGATGGCGTAAGTGGATACTTGCCGGGAATCAAACGCGAGCCGACAAACAAATCTAGATCGCCGTCTTGATCGAAATCAACTGCGCAAACGGTGCTTCCGCTGTCAGTCAGTTTTGGCAGCGCGTCGTTGGCCTTGGTAAATTTAATTTGGCTCTCCGACGATTCATTCAAATACAAGCGATCGGCAAGCAACGGATCATCTTCGCTTTTGAATTCGTTGCCCCCGCTAACGACATAGAGGTCTTGGTCGCCGTCATTGTCGGCATCAAAAAACAGTGCTCCCATGTCTTCGCATGAGCCGTCTGAATCCCAAGGCCCGGATTGTTTTTCAAATTTTCCAGCATTGGAAACCAATAGGCGGCCAGTCTGTCCCGCCGATCCGCCGCAGTAAACATCTGGCTGGCCGTCGCCATTTACGTCGCCAACACTGACGCCGCCACCAAGCCGTGAAAGCTGATAGGGCAAAAGCGGCTGAAGCTCGAAGTCATCAAAGTCCGATTCGATATGCTTAAATTCCAAGCCTGATTGATTGGTGGCTTCGACAAACAGAGACTGGCTCTTTTCCGGTGGCTCGGCGTCGTAACGTGAATCCGACTCGAAAACGCGATAGCGAAAACCGGTCGCCAAGTCATTGTGTTCTTGCACCATTCCATCAGGCCAAGTGATTTTCACACGCGAAATGGGCTCGTCCGAGTTGAACGCGAAATGCAAAATCGGTTCGTCGGATGAGAGGTAACCCCGCGCCGGAAACAGCGTTTTCGACTGGTAATCGTCGCCTTGCCAAGTCTCAATGCGAGTCCCAAATCCGTAACGATTGTTGGTTTCACAGCGGAATTCAAAGATCGCTCGCGCGCCGTCCTGGGATTGGTTTTCGTAAACGAATGACCGTTCGAAATAGTTGTTCATTACCATGTCGAGGTCGCCGTCGTGATCCAGGTCTGCCATCGCCAAGCTATGACTTACGCCGACGTGGTCAAAGCCCCACTCTTTTGCCTTTGGTTTGAATTCGAGTCCGCCTTGATTTTCAAAAGCCAAGTTTGCTTCCTTGAGTCTTGGGATCGTCGTATACAATTTTTCATACTCTGACATATCCGCGCCCGATTCCTGTAATTTCTTGAGCTTGATATCGACATCAGAATTGAATGCTTGCCGCGCGTGCCCGTTGGTAACTAACACGTCCAACAGGCCATTGTTGGTCATGTCTGCGAAACGCACCGACCAGGTCCAGTCGGTGCTCGACATACCGGTGAGAGATGCGACTTCGAAATAGCGTCCGGTTCCTGAATTGATCTGAACCACATTTTTCATGTACTGACGGGGCGATCCGTAAGCAAGAAACGCTGCCGAATCGGCCATCGCGCCCATGCCAACTTTTTGTTTGTAGTGAGTCGTTGCTGCCATGTCGGCGATCATTACGTCGTCTAATCCGTCGTTGTTGAGATCACCCGAATCCATACCCATGGAGAACCAGGGAGTGTGTCGAAAACTTTCTGCGGTTATATCGGTAAACGTTCCGTCCTGGTTGTTTCGAAACAGATGATCTGGCGTTTTAAAATCACCACCAATGTAAATATCTGGCCATCCGTCCTGGTCGTGGTCCATCCAGACACACCCTAGTCCACGGTCGTAGCCGAAAATGCCTGCCGCATCGGTGACGTCTTTGAAGGTGCCGTCGCCTTGATTCTGATAGAGAATGTCTTTCTCTCCAGCTTCGTCTTTATGTAGAACACCATCGATTAGGCAATAAAGTTCACGTTGTTCGGGTGCGATCTCTTTCTTTCCATTGACCATCACAGTCTTGGGTGGTTCTTCTTTGGGCGCGAAGTCCTGGTAAGTAACCAAATATAAATCGAGGTCTCCGTCACGGTCGTAGTCACAAAAACTTGCCAGCTTGCTCGCGCCGGTGTAGTTAACACCACGGGGAATCGACTGCTCCAAAAAAGTTCCGTTGCCCTGATTCACAAATAACAAGTTAGGCGCGGACATGTTGCAGACGAACAAATCGAGATCGCCATCATTATCAATATCAGCAAACGTTGCAGCCGAGCCCCAAACGTTTTTCATGCTAATCATTCCACGTACACCCGCGGCCTCGGTGACGTCTTCGAATTTCATGTCGCCAAGGTTGCGGTAAAGCCGGTTGGCCAAGTCGCTGCCGACAAGATAAATATCCGTCAAGCCATCGTTGTCGTAGTCACCAAGCGCGACACCAGAACCGGTTTCGATCAAACGGTATGGCTTGTCGGGAGAGAGAAAGTTTGAAAAGCGGATGTCTTTCTTGGCCACGCGGCGGAAGAGTTTGTCGTCGGTTGCCGGTGACTTTGGAGCAAGCGGAATTCCAATCACACTTTCCCCGATGGTCGAGTATCCAGTGGGAATAGCTTTAGCATCAATGACTGCGTTGCCATTCATCACGAGCGATTTGGCGACCGGCGGAGTTTTCCGGTTGCAGCCAACTAATGCCACGCTAATCAGGAGCGGAACATATAGTCCGATGATTTTCACGAAACGATAACTTACGATGGCCATATTGGGCCTCCAAGAGCTTAACGATTCCTTCGTTTCATCTCGGCGATACTGTCATCCGTATTGCCGCGATTCAACAGTATTGACAGTATAACTGATCACACAACGTTTTGCATTTATTTTGTTCTGACCGCTCAGCCCGCTCTTTTGAAAGCGAAACTACAACCATTGGCTTGTTATAAAGAGGGGGGCGCAAAACAAACGAGCAAGCAGGTCGTCAGCAATAATAGCCGTCGCGAAAACCGGTGAATGGACTTCTAAGAAGTAAGCATCGAACTCTCGGCAGCCAAATCTGTCAAACGAAACAATCCTCGCAAGGTTTAAAGTTGACTTGGATATACACAATTTCGCGCACAAACAAGAAAAGCAAATGTGATCGCTAAGTATCCATTGATTGGCAGGGATCACTGCACTGTTAATCTAGTGTCTACCCAGTTTAAAATTCTTTCCTAAATGTCTCACCTTACAAACTCCTTTCAACAAACAGAACCTAACGCTTCTACTCAACGAATTTTTTGCAATGAACAAAACTGACTTGGAAATACCAATTCATGGCATGACCTGAGTCGGCTGCGTAAACCAAGTGCAGTTCGCAATTGAAAAAATCAGCGGTGTTCTATCTGCGTCAGTAAGCTTGCCGACAGAGAAGGCGTTCGTAACGTACGACGCAAGTGCGATCCAGCAAGACAACTTTGTCGAATCGATCACAGCCGCGATTGCTGCCGCCGGTTACTCGGTCCCTTCGTTTCGTACGATCGGAGCCGCGGATCTCGATATCGAAACCGAACAGCAATCCGTCGCTGACAACAAACGGCTGAAGTTAATCGTCGGTATCGTTTTGACCGTGCCGCTATTTGTGCTGAGCATGGGACGCGATTTTGGAATTTGGGGATCGTGGTCGCATGCAGCGTGGGTTAATTGGTTGATGTTCGCTTTGGCCGCACCTGTCCAGTTTTACGTTGGGCGAGAATACTACGTGGGTGCGTTCCATAGTTTGAAATCCCGATTCGCCAACATGGACGTTCTGGTAGCGATGGGCTCGACCGCGGCTTACGTTTATAGCGTTGCCGTTTTGCTGGCGAAAACATTTGGGATCACAAAATGGGGTGATCATGTTTACTTCGAAACGTCCGCCACAATTGTGACTTTGATTTTGGTTGGAAAATGGATTGAAGCCAAAGCTCAACGGCGAACGTCGGCGGCGCTGCGGAAATTGATGGCGCTCAGTCCCGATCTCGCATGCGTTATTCGAAATGGAAACGAAATTGAACTTCCAATCAATAAAGTTCAAGTCGGCGATCATATCGTCGTTCGCCCCGGAGAGAGAGTGCCAGTCGATGGCAGCGTCGTCAGCGGTCAGTCCACGATTGATGAGAGCATGATCACAGGTGAAAGTTTTCCGATCGATAAAGGGCCCGGCGATTCTGTAACCGGTGCAACGATCAATCAACAAGGTTTACTAACTGTCGAAGCAACATCGCTCGGCGCAGATTCAGCACTTTCGCAGATCATCCGGTTGGTCGAAAAAGCTCAGTCCAGTAAGGCACCTGTTGAGCAACTGGCTGACAAAATCTCAAACGTGTTTGTGCCAATTGTCGTTGTGATTGCGACTTTGACATTTTTGGTGTGGATTTGGTCGGGAGCTGGGTTCACGGCGGCGCTTTTGAGAACGATCGCCGTGCTGATTATTTCATGCCCATGTGCGATGGGATTGGCAACTCCGCTGGCTGTGATGGTTGGTATGGGGCGCGGTGCCCAGCAAGGCATCTTGTTCAAATCCAGCAGCGCGATGCAAAAAATGAGCGAATTAACCCATGTTGTGTTGGACAAAACAGGAACCGTGACACAGGGAGAATTGTCGGTCACTGATGTAGTCGCAACTGATGAGGTTGACGGGCCAGACAAAGTTTTGCGCCTTGCTGCATCGGCCGAACAAGGGAGTGAGCACCCGGTCGGCCGAGCGATCATCAGCTCGGCAACCGAAAAAGGCCTGCAGCTTTCACCAGCCCAGGAATTCAACGCTGTCATTGGACACGGAATCGAAGCCATTGTAGACGGGCAAGGAATCTTGGTGGGTAATTCTCGTTTGATGCAAAGCCACAATGTCGAGATCGAGCCTTGGGTAGATCAAGCCCAGGCGCTCGAAGAACAAGCCAAAACGGTAATGTGGCTGGCGATCGAAAACGCTGATTCAAATTTTGTAGCCGCCGGAATCATCGCGGTTGCCGACACGATCAAGGAGACTTCTGTTTCTGCCGTCAAAGATTTAAAAGACAACGGGTTGGCGGTCTGTCTTTTAACTGGAGACAACCAAGCCACCGCTAATGCAATTGGTGAACAAGCCGGCATTGCCAAAGTTTTCGCCAGTGTATTGCCTGCCCAAAAAGCGACCAAAGTCACCGACTTACAAACCGCTGGAAACGTCGTCGCGATGGTGGGTGATGGAATCAATGATGCCCCGGCGTTGGCTGCCGCAGATATTGGAATCGCGATTGGCACAGGAACCGATATCGCAATGGAAACCGCCGATGTAACGTTGATGCGGGGTAATCTCAATAGCGTGACCGATGCACTAAAACTATCGCAGGCAACACTTACCAATATCAAGCAAAATCTCTTTTGGGCGTTTGGCTACAACGTGATCCTGATTCCTGTCGCCGCTGGAGTGCTCGCGATCTTTCCGTTTCTGCCGATCTGGCTTCGGGAGCTTCATCCGATCACCGCCGCATTTGCAATGGTTGCTTCCGACATCGTGATCGTTGCCAATGCGTTACGGCTAAAACGATTTCGATTTTGATGAGCAGTGTTTACGGGGCGACTTTCTTGCTGCCAGTTTTTGGAATGCTGTTCAAAACATACCTCGCATAAGTCAACGTAACGACGGTCGCAAATACGTTGGTCCCTGCAATGCTCCACCAAACGGATTGGACACCAAGTTGCAATTGCCAAACGCAGAGGATGAAAAATGGGAGTGGCAGTAGTACTTTTCTCGAAATTGACTCGAAGAACCCGTACATTGGGCGCTTCATCGCTTGTAACATCGCCAGGTGAGTTGACGTCATCACGTAGGACCATTGAACGGGTGCGATGATGTTTAAGCAAAGCACGCCCAGTTCGATGACTTCATTGTCGTTGGTGAAAATGACCATCAATTGCCGGGAAAAAGTAAACATCAGAACCGATGTTGTGATGACCAAAATGAAAGCGTAGCGATTGACGGCTCTCATCGTTTCATGGATCCGGTCATAGTTTCCCGCTCCATTGTTTTGACCAACCAACGCCATGATCGCTGAGTAAAACCCAAATGTTGGCAGCAACCCCATTTGTTCAATCCGAGTCGTCACGCCAAATGCGGCGATGGTTGGCTCGCCGTAGAACTTTAGAAAATAAGTCGTGACGAAGAACCCAAGTGCAACCGACATGATGGCCGAAGTTGCCGGTAGGGCTTGCTTGGCGATCTCGAGATAGACCCGCAAATCAGGAAGCAATTTTTGAACGGGTGTCAGACTAACCAACCCACGGCGCATCACCGTGGATAACATAAAAGTGCTGCTGGCGATCTGAATGATCACGGTAGCCCAAGCGATACCAGCAATCCCCATCGCAGGCAGGCCCAAGCCGCCGTACAGAAACCAGGGATCGAGAATCAAGTTTAAAAAGAATCCGACAGTGAGGACTTTGCTAAACGTTTTGCTGTCTCCATGGGCAACCAGAATCGCATTGCTCAAACTGGTAATCACGAAGAAAATCGCACCGATGATAATCGGACTCATGTATTCAATCGCAATCGACAAAAACTCCCCCGAAGCGCCGAGCAACTGAAACAAAGGGTTGACTACGATCAATCCAGTAATCGTCAAACAGGTCGCAACAACGACACCCATCGAAAGGCTTTGTGCGATGTACCGAGTTTTCTTTTCTTCATCCTCGCTCCCAATCGCGTTGGCAATCAACGCCGATGCACCGCGCGATAAACCTCCACTGGTAGCGATGATTAAAAGGTAAACGGGAAAGCTCAGTCCCAACGCGGCCAATGCCAATGTCGAAATTTGCCCAGCGTAGAACGAGTCCACCACGTTGTACATGGTCTGAAATATCAACCCGATACTTGCAGGAAACGCGATGTCGCGAATCTGAGTTGGGATGTGCCCGGAAGTAAGATTTTGATTTTTCAATTGGCTGGTTTAATTGAGCAGGAGCGTGCTAGTGGTTCGTCAAAGCAATTTGGTAGAGTACTGGCTTTAAACGGATATCGGCTAAAGCCGGTACTACGAACTATGCAATTCAGATTGGATAAACCACTAGGACAAAAAGCTATTTGAAACTTCTTGATTCAGTTCTTGCGACTCTGAACTAAATGAGAGGTGGCAGATCGTAGTGACTTCTTTTGCGTTGGAATCTTCAAAAGCACTTAACACCAGCACACGTGCGTTTGGCGTTGCTTCGGCTTTCTCAATCAGATGCGCAAGCGAGCCTGCGAATTTGCAACTTGCGTGATAGACTCCCTCGCTAAGTCCCTCTCGGTTGAAGATCCGTGACGCCATCAAGAACGGAGAGATTCCTGTGAGTCGTGGGTTCACGTCAACGAGGAAAGACTGGCCGGATGCGTCACGCAATATGTCGATTCCAACCAACCCAAAATAGCCGCATTCATGAAGGTGTTTTCCTGTAGGCAAAATGATCGGCGAAAAATCCTCAACCAATTTTGTTTGTAGGTCTGCTGAATAAGTCCCCCCACACCATTTCTTTTTGTCGTCAAAATGTTGTTCGGTTAGTCCAATCCAAACCAACGTTCCATCGCGGCGAAGATAAAACTGAACGCCAAAATCGCCCGTTATATTTTCGATGATCGAGTTGTTGACCAGTACGGCGTTGGGCCAATGTTCCGCAATCTGCTTTCGCATGTTGGCTTCGTCGCTGGCATTCTCAATCAGGAAATTTCCAAGTCCAGCGTACCCGTGGCTTAGTTTGACGATGCAAGGCGGAACAACAGTGTCGAGAACTTCGGCTTGGGGGCAAGCGATTTGCTCGATCACTTCTTTAGAGTGAAGTGCGTAATTTGCCCCCGGTTCGATGACTTGTTGCTCGGCCGTTAGCGATTGGTGCGGGAACAACGTGATGTATTCCGCTGAAGATGTCGCGTGATAAGCCTCCCATTTCGGGCAACCGTCTGAACCAAAAATTCGCTGCCAATGACCAAGCAATTCTGTCGGTGGGGCGACCTCGGACGTTACCGGGATTTGATTGCCCCAGCCACACATCAAATGATGGGGACCGAGGACTTTAAGCAGTTCTTTTCGCGGAGGTGGAAAAGGATCGTGAATGATGTACTTGGTTTTGTTTTGAAAAACCGTGTCGTCGCTGTTGGATGACGGGTATTCGCAAAGCAATCGAGCCTCAGGTGTATCGGCGACGTAGAGTTGGGAGAGGTAGTCAAGCTCCGGTTGAATTTCGATTTCGGTCATTTTGCTGGCTGAGCTAGTGTTTGCGCGGTGGTGCGGAACGCAAAGCGTAATCGAAGATGGCAGTGCGTTCAATTGTCCAACAAACGATGGCCGGCCATCTTACCGAGCCAGGGCGGGCGTTTCCACTGAGCATTCTCTCAGCCGTTTTGGCGATACACGCCCTCAACAAATACATCAGCGCGCTTGCCCCAACACTCGCCTTCAAAGTGCGGGGTGCGATCAACTGCTTGCACGATGCAAAATCCTTTGCGCGCGACGCATTGCCTACTTGGACTTTTGCCAAATCGTTAGCTCGGAAACTCCAAGCTGGAACTTTCGCTTGGTCTCGCGAAGCACAAACGGGATATCCGTTGGTTCATTGGTTAGTGTGAACTCTTCACCCAAACTGGCGGCAATCCCTTCAAGTGTTGTGAAATTCTCACCAGTGTTGGCTTTAAATCCTCCCAGCCATTTTTCTCGCGGCGTGTGTTCTTCTGACCAATTGTACGGAGACACGATAGCCAAAATTCCACCGGGCAAAATTCGATTCTTAATCGTTTCAAGGAACTTTGCAGGATCGTAAAGCCGGTCAAGCATGTTGCCTGCAAACACAAGATCGTAGTTGTCATACTTTTCAATCAGGTTACAAGCGTCGCCTTGCATGAACGCGATTTTATTTTTCGTTTCCTCATACCCCTCGAAATTCTCGAGTCGAACTTCTCGGTACGCATTGAGGTCACCTTCTTCACTGCACAGATAACGTTGGCGTCCATTGTTTTGCAGGTTCGTTGGTGCTTCGATCAAGCGTACGGAAAGATCGACTGCGTCAACGTGGTCGCAAAATTTGGCTAATTCAAACGCTGAGCGTGCCGTCGCGCAACCAATATCCAACGCCTTGGTAAACGTTTTGCCATCAAGATGTTTTGCAACTTCATCGATACACGCAACCGGGAAATTAGGTACGCCGAAATCGGAGCCAGCTGGTTCGCCGTAATGAAATTCAATGTACTTGGCAACCATTTGGTCCGTCTCGTATACGTTGGCTTCAACTTCTGGCAACGGATCGGCTTCGATGTAACGTAGCCCTGAGTACTGGAAAAAGTGTCGACGGAACGCGTATCGAGCATCTTTGATCGCGTAGTTTCCGGTTGAAATCCAACAGCCGCCTTTGAACAAGTTGTGTTTTCCATCAAACGTGGGAGCCGAGAAGTCATCGTAGATCGGGTGGACTTCAAAGCCACCAAATCCATCAATCGGCGTTTCTGTCCACTGCCAAACGTTGCCGATCAAGTCGAATATGCCATCGTGAAACTCGTGGCGATCCACCGGACAAGGAGACATTTCATCTTCAAGATTAATGTTCCCCGGAGCAGAGTCCCAATACGGCTGGTCGGTGTCGAGCCGTTCACGCATCAATTGCCATTCAGACTCGGTCGGCATGCGAACGTGACTTTTCGTCGTTTCTGATTTCCAATTACAAAACGCTTTGGCCTCAAGATAATTAATCTCTGCCGGCCAATTCCACGGCATCTCAATCACTTCCAACATCGAGCGATACTTAAAACCATCGTCCGATTTGATCCAATAGACAGGGTGCTTGGCCTTGCTGAAGTCTAACCAATTCCAGCCTTCAGTCGTCCAATACTTTTCGGCTTCGTATCCGCCTGCTTCGACAAACTCAAGAAACTCCTGATTTGAAACGAGGTACTTGGACGCTTTGAAGTCACCGACTTCATCAGCCGCGTAGCCGTACTCATTATCCCAGCCGTAAATTTCATTGGATTTTGATTTACCCAATTCGACTTTGCCGCCCGCAACAGAAATCAATTCGTTTTTCGGCGCGTCGCCCGTTTCCGTGCAAATGTTCCCCCAAACCGGATG
Source organism: uncultured Pirellulaceae bacterium (assembly GCA_964478065.1). Taxonomy (GTDB): domain Bacteria; phylum Planctomycetota; class Planctomycetia; order Pirellulales; family Pirellulaceae; genus Mariniblastus. The sequence goes on along the minus strand of CAYZGP010000138.1, from coordinate 1,242 downwards.
TGGTTTCACCATCTCGATTGGAAGCTCACGCATCAAGATCGAAGACGTTTCCAAGTGGATTCGTTCGTGCTCGATTCCCATCAGCACGATCCACATTGGGCTCTTCCAATCGATCGGCATACTGAAATCGCAGTTGCGGATAAACCGATCAACAATCTCGCGCGTTTTGTCACGATGGGCTTTGACTTGCTGAGGCGTCGGCCAGTCGTAGTTGTCATCGTTCAAGTCATCCCACGACATCTCGTCAACACCGATCGCCAGTGTTGATTCCATTTTTGGATCAATCCGCTCGTCGATCAGGTTGGCAACGTTCAGTTTGTTGATGAAGAAAACCGCCGTGTGGCCATAGTAAAAAATGAGCGGCTGCCGCAAAGTGTTTGCACGTTGATAGAACGCTTCGTCACTGGCCAGGCATTCAAACAGGCTTTCGTAAAGCGTGAAAGAATGGTGGAAATAATCAAGAATCTCCTGCCGTTTGGCTTCCGCGTCACCCGCATTGAGGATCGGCGTTTTAGTTACCAACGGCGCGGTGAACGAGTCACCAGAGTTGACGAGTGTTTTAATATCCGTGCTCATATTTATTTAGATAAGGAGGGGCTATTTGTCGGTAAAGGAAACAACCAAGTTCCTAATAGATAGACTATTGTTTTGATGTTTCAATGACTGTCAAACGATTCGCAAGACAACGAAATGATTCAAAATTTATTCCACATGGAAAAATTAAATCGTTCAGGTGTTGTTTTCGAAGTTTTTCCAAGCCATTGGAGTACTGAACTTTATTTTTGCAAATAATAGTTAGTCGAGACGGCGAGAAAATTCTTACCTTTTTTTTAAGATTGAACTCAATGGCCACTCGAGCCAATGTGCGTCAACCTGAATTGCCGGCCAGAGAGGTCGGACGCAATGCGTCCGGGGAGGGAACCGCGCAATCCAATGGGCAATTGGTCGGAAAAGGCGCCGAGCATCAAACGAAGAACTACCCGTTCATCAAAAGTTACGAAAACCTTGATGTTTGTACTAGCGAAGTTAAACAAAAGACTGATTCCTGCCAGCAGGATGCCAAACAGTTTTTGAAACAGCTTCGGGCATGACGACTCAGCTCCAGCGCGTGAAAACGGGCTGGAGCTTTTTTGTTTTCCGCATCCCATCAATCGGCTTGCGAGCAAAAATCGGCTTGCACTTACTCATCCAAGTCGATCACCTCGGCCATGTTTACCTCAAAACGCAAGCAAAAAAAGCTGG
>CAYZGP010000137.1:5364-16482 GCA_964478065.1 uncultured Pirellulaceae bacterium | reverse complement strand
GGGTTCGCTTCCGGCGAGAGCAAGTTCTTTATGCATGCGAAATACAATGTGAAAGAAAAGAAAAAGAAGAGAAGAGAACTCAATTGCGAACAATTATTGTATAAGTTGTGAGATCAGTCGGACACATCTTTCTGCCGGGCCACGAACATTAAGCCTAAGAAGACTATTGGAGGAAAATGCGAGCATTCAATCTTAGAAATCATTGGACAAGCGAAAGGCAAGAAAAGCAGTCGTCAATTAGCTCGTTGGTCAAATGAAATGACAGCCAAGTAACCTTTGAGCGACGGAAGTAAAGGCGTTTCGACCTGCGACTCCCCGCGCCAATTTTTTGGAAAAGATAACTGACTTGGCCTGACCAACCAAGCTATAAAAGCACCCCTGAGTGGAATCGAACCACCGACACCAGCTTTAGGAAAGCTGTGCTCTATCCACTGAGCTACAGGGGCCTAACGCGAACAGTTAGTTGACAACCAAGCGACCATTAAGGTTCAAATCATCAAACAAATCCAGTGTACCCCATTCGTGCGTTGGTTGTGAAGGCATTTAACAACCCATTGAGCAGTATTGGAAACAGTATACTTTGGTACGGAAATGAGCTGGCAAGACGACTAAGATCTTTATCTCGTTATTCTATTCGAAACTCAGCCCACAGATTCTCAAAACAGAAACTTAAGAAACTATGAACCCCAATATGAATCGACGCAGCTTCTTGTCTCAATCCGCAACCTGTGGTGCTCACGTTTTGACTTTAGCATGCTTTGCTCCCAACTTGCTCAAGAACGCTTTTGCCGCGCAAGACACCGATAAGGTGGTTGTTGAAGAGAAGTGGGGACGGTTGGAGAAAGTACACGAAGGCGTTTGGGCTTTGGTCTCAACCCCGTTTGAGACAAGAGATTTTACCACCGTTTGTAATGGCGGAATCATCAAAGGCGACAAAGGCGTCGTCGTCGTCGAGTCGTTCAATCAAAAACAAGGCGCGGTATGGATGGCCGAGCAAGCAAAACGGCTGGCCGGTAGCTACCCAACGGATATCGTTTCGACCCATTATCATGGCGACCATACCGGAGGCCATCTCGGTTTTTATCAGGACGACAGAAATCCGCGGTTGTGGTTAACCGAATCAACCAAGACGGCGGCAGAAAAGTCTTTCAAAGCGCGAAAAATGGAAGACAACGACTTCAAGAATGTGGTTGATATCGATTCCAAAGAAGGCGCAACCATCGACTTGGGCAATCGTTCCATCAAACTAATTCCTCGTTCCGGGCACACGGCAAGCGACGTGACGATCGAATTGGTTGAGCCAAAAGTCGTTTGGTGTGGCGATCTTTTCTTTAACCGCATGTTTCCAAATTATACCGATGCGATTCCCAGCCAACTAAATACTTATGTCGATTCGATCATCGAAGCAAAAGACGTAACCTACATCCCTGGCCACGGCCCACTGGCCGATTTGGAAGCTCTGAAAAAGTACAAAATGTTTTTGTCACACATTGAAGAGAAAGTAACGGCGGCATTCAAAGCCGGAAAATCGATTAAAGAAGAAACCAAAGACTTCAAAATGATCGATTCACTCTCAGAGTGGATGGTTTGGTCTCCCAACAACGCCACCAAAGCCTATGAAGCTTGGTATCGCGAGCTAGAGAATGCGAAGCAGCAAAATTAGTTGACTAGTTGGTTTGACTGCCAACTTTTTCAAACCCAGCCTCTTGCCCTCTATCGTCAATGCGCCGCACACGCGAATGAAATTCAATTTTCATTCGCGTCCAAGCGTTAATCGGCGGTTAAAAATCTATTGCCCAGGCGGACGAACCGGCAACTGACTAATGTCCGACGTGCGATAAGGTCGTTGCCGTTTGTAAAGCTCCAACCGCGTTCGAAGGCCTTCCTTTTGCGAATCGGTGTAACCTTCGACAGACTCGTCATTGCGGAGAAGCTCAACAGCCTTAAGTTGAAATTCAACAGCTTTGTCAAATTGACCTAGCTCGGCAAAACTGGCCGCGTAAATTTCCAAAGTCGACGGTGATGTTTCGCCAAGAAGATCAACCAACGGCTTGATCAATTCCATAGCACGCTCGCCATCACGTGATCCTTCGAACGGACAAGTCGCAAGCAACATTGCCAGGATACTTTTGGATCGGCGTCGAGTAGAATCGTCTTTTGCCAATTCGCTAAACTCTCGAATTGCACTTTCAAATGACCCATTGGCAAATTCGGATTCAGCGAGCAAGCGTCGAATGTTTCGATCTGAAGGTTGAAGGCGATTAGCGAGATTCAAAAACTTTCTAGCCGCTTCGTATTCGCCTGTACTCAGGTAGATATAACCTAAATCGCCCGCAACGTAGGGCAGTGAAGGGCGGTTTTCAAACGCTTTGGACAGCACCGCGGCCGCCTCTTTGTATTTCTGCTGAAAGAACAACAGCCGTCCAACGACCGCGTAAATTTCGTAGCGAGTCGGGTCCACTTCCATATAGCTGGTGAGCTGAGCAAGTGCGTCGGTAATGCGGTTCTGATCGATCGCGACATTCGCTCTTCCCATGATGGCTTCTGTGTTCATCGGGTCGAGCGACAATGCAAATTCGAAATCAGCGATGGCCTGTTGCTGATATTTCGCCGACAAAGTCTCGTCAGCTTCCTTCCAGTTGGTCGCCATCCGTCTGAGCAAGTTGCCTTCACCGATATAAGCGGCTATACAGTTTCCATCGACATCCATGGCCTGTGCAAAAAAGTCGCGGGACCGTCTCCAGTCACCTTGCGAATCGAGCTCGATCCCTTTTTGCGCCAACTCGTAGGCTCGCTGACCTTGAGAGCGCTGGGCAATGAGCTTCGCATCGTCTTTATATCCAATGTCATTGAGCCGTATTCGCAACCGATTTAGCTTCGAATAGCGATATCGCGCCGTCCATCGCCCACCCAGCGGCGCCGATGCGGATCGACAATTCCAGTCTGGAAGATCCACCAATGCAACGTCCTCAATGATCTGTTTCGAGTTACAAGACTCATCCGAATAGAACCCACAAGCATTGCCGTCGGCATCAATCAAAACAGCGAACGGAAGTGGCGGAAGCTGTTGGTTGTTGAACCAGTCACCCGATAAATACTTGAGCTTTTCAGTCGTGCTGGCCGCTGCCGCTCCCCACCGAAAATCAAAATTGCTTTCACTGATAATGTTTTCACCAAGTGAATAAAGTCGCCGATACTGTCTGTCTTTTTCCTCGTCATCACTCCACTCGGCTGAGTCCGGATCGACAAACAGCGCCGCACAATCGGCATTGATCGACCGGAGATCCTCTTGGGCTTTGGCAAAATCATCGATCAACTTTTTCGAATCCGAATTTCGCGAACAAAACAACGCAACCGTTGGCTTGCGCTCAACCGTTTGAAGCGAAAACCATTGGTCAGGTGCGCCCATGTATTCGAGTTTGGGAAGCGGTGGACGCGGGTAAAAGATTGCACGACTGGCAACGTCCGGTAATGACTTGGATCCGAGATAACTCCTTGGCTTAATCGCCAGATTGAACCGGTCGATATTTTTCTCCGCCAAGCTCTCACTGCCTTCTAGAATTTCGAAACGCGAGTTGACTGACACGTCTTTGAAAGTCGATTGCTTGCCAGAAGGCCACGTCACAATGATACGGGCAATAGATTTTGCTTTGCCCAACCCAAACATCAACCGTTTCGTGGATTGACTAAGGTTGCCAGAACCGGCTTGAATGAACTTTACCAATGGTGCTTTAACGCCAGGAAGAAACAGCTCAACTCGGGCACCAATCGCATCGACGTTTGACTCTGTTCCTACCAAGTCAAATTGAACGAACGAATTTTTGTTTGTGGATTGATTGCAGAAGATTCTTAGCTGTGGTGCACTTCGACATGTCACCACCAAATCAACATCGCCATCGTTGTCCCAATCGGTCGCGGCAACAGCGCGAGCGTCATCGGGCAGATCCAAACCGGAGATCGAAGACGCATTTGCAAACCCCCGTCCGGTGCTCAAGTAACAACGGTTGCGTTGATTGGCCCCAAACGAATATCCGGCTCGGCAAAGATCGGAAACTTCATGTGCCGTTTTGGCAACTCTAATTTCGGTCCCAAGAGCGGCAACCTCATTGACCCCAGCGTCAATTCCGCTTGCCACATTTGCTTTGATGGCGCGATCTGTTTTAACGTCAAACGAAGTCTCGTATGAAGCTTTCGCATTGATCGGCTGATTGCCGACGGCACCGCGACTTGACGTGTAAGTCTGCTCAATTTTTGGCTCAGTGGAATTGCCTGCTACCGATGCTGCATTGCTTCGATTAAGAAAAGCGTTTTGGTAAAACAATCCATCCACTTGTTTATCACCATATCGAGTTAAAAACCCGTTGGTCACAATCAAATCATCCAGCCCATCGTTATTGAGATCACCAGCCGCAGAACCGAACGCCGTATCGCTGGAAAAAATCGGAGCGCGTAAGTAATACGGAATCATTTCTTGATTCGCTTCTGCTCCGAACCAAATTATGTTTTCATCGGTATACGATTTTGCAAGGTTCGCCACGTCGGCTTCCGAGCTGGTTTTGTCGTCACTCAATTCGCTAATCGCGGCCAGCGAGGCATCCGTGGCAACGAAAAAATCCAGTCGGCCGTCTCGGTTAAACTCTCCAATTGAGACACTGCGATGACGCGCGGCATTCTTTAGTCCAATCTCTTTTGAAATATCGCTGAACCACCCGTTTTGATTCTCAAAAAACTGATCCGCTGCAAATTCGTTGGTGACATAAAGATCGAGATCGCCATCATAGTCATGGTCAACCCAAACCGCGGACCGAGAGTAGAATCGGTTATCCGCAGTAATCCCTACTTCCTCAGTGACGTCTTTGAAGTTCCAACCTTCATCGTTTCGCAACAGTACGTTTCGACCGCCATCGTTGGCCGTTTGAAGTTTCGCAGGAAACATTAGTAAATCGTTTTGACGGTTGATCTCTTGAAACTTGCAAATAAACAAATCGAGATCGCCGTCTTGATCGTAATCGGCTGCCGAAATACTTTGCCCGTTTCGCCCAATCGCCAACTGATGTTCCAACTGGAATTCACCGTTGCCTTTATTGGACAGCAGCAACAAATTTTCATCCGTTGTCACTACGAGGTCTTGATCATGATCGTTGTCGATATCGATGATTAGCGCCGAATGCGATTCATCCAGCAAATCAAGCTTACTGCTCTTGCTCAGGTCATCCACCGTGCCGTCAGGATTCTGAACCAACAACAAGTTCGGGAGTCCATGTGGCTGACAGACATACAAATCATCGAGCCCGTCAGAGTTAATATCTCCGACTGCAATTCCCTGATTGCCGACGATGTCGATACCAGGGATCCGACGTGACCATTGGTCCAAACCAAACGCAAGCTGCGAATCCAAACTTTCACAACGCTGTAGAATCGAAGCCGTACAGTCAAGCATCAATTTGCCATCGGTGAGATTGGTAAGCGCTTCTTCCTGAGCCTGAATCTCAATCGACTCAAGCACCAGCGATTCGTCGTCCACTCGCCAATTCGTATTCCAAATCGACGTCGCTTGAATGCCTGGAATGGGGTCCGTACGCCCGAACGTCTCGGCAACAATTTTCGCTTGAACCAATTCATCAGAAATCTTCGTTTGGAATACCTTCAAATCAATTCGAAAATCTAAAGCACCAATCCAAGGCAACAAAGAACCTCGCACAAATTGCTCAAAGGAATTGTCGCCTTGCATCGTTGGTGACGTACCTGATTTGCGCCAACGCCGAACAATGAACTGATCACTCCTGAAGTTGTCTTGGAATTTTTCACGATCAATACCGTTGGCTGAGAACCGCGGCGAAATCCAACTGGCTTGTTTCAACGTACCCGCCATTGGAGTCGCAATGTGCCTATTGATTTCGTTCTTAAGCTCAACCATTCGCAAGTCCAGCGCCTGCTTGATTTTGCCCTCTGCGCCTGCCGAATCCTGCAGCTTGGTTAGCAAATCAACTTGGTCACTCAGTGGTTGCGGGGATGCGTTGTAAAACAATTGTTTAAGCAAAACATCGTTCGTACTGGCGGTCTTAGTCGGGTGATGATCGTCGTCGCCCCAAAAAGAAAGTGCGAACAGCCCTACCGCAATGACCGATAGAACAACATAGAAAATGATCGGAGGAAGTTCGAGAACTTTTACGAAGTATTCGCTGAGCTTCTGTTTCATAGCTTTGCCAAGTTGTAAGTCCATTTAACAAGCGACAACCCACGTCAAAAATTCGCTCGCATTTTACTGTCGAAGCGAATTCGAAATTACGCAGACTGGGTCACTTAGGGGTCAATCCATTTGCAGTTTGGTCGTCCTGCAGTTGCCAGTATCTAACAGTCCAAAATTTTCAGCAACCCTGTTTATCAATTTTGGGGAACTGGCGAAGGTAGAAAAAACCGACTTGAAAACCGGCCGTAACTGCTAGCAACTCTTCCGATACCTTGCTTGGGTGGTTTGGCACCGAAGTGGTGGTCGGATCGGTTCGATGACGCCGTAATGAGAGGTTTTGGCGATAGCCACGGTTAATAAACGGTTATCCGCCTTCAGTCTTAGACGAGATGGTCGACGACGCGAGTTGTCGCAACCGTATCTTCGGTTGCTTTGGCATAAATAAGTTTGTCAGCATCAACCAATCGCCGGAGTAGTTTGCCTGGACCGACGAATTTTTGCTGACCTGCGAACTCGTTAAGGTTCCTTGGCCGAATCTGCGGCAAGCGGCCGTGCGCCTTCGAGGTTTTTCTTTTCGGATGCTTCGAACAGTGACATTATTTGGATGCTTCGGCCAGTTCAGCCATGATTCCACGAAGATGTGCTTTGGTGATTTCCATTTTATCGGCAAGTTGTTCCATCAATTGTTGCTCGCTCGGGTCGATAACGCCATCAGCCACGGCGATTTGATAAGCGGCAGTGATCACCATTTCTTTGCCCTTTTCGTTTAGACCGGGGCCGAATTCGGCAACCATTTCAACGGCGTTGGAACCCTGCTGCTGAATGACCGCAATCTCTTCGCGCAAATCTTGCTCTGTAACCTCGACCCCTGTAAGGTCTTGAAACGTCTCTTGCAATTCAAGGACTTCAGAATCATCGATGACTCCGTCAGCCAGCAGCATCGCAATCATGACTTGTTTCATCGCGACCATGAACAGTGCTTCGAAATTTTGATTCGCGGCACTGGGATCGTATTGCAGGATTTCAACCTGGTAGGTGCCTTGGCACGTTTGGCACTCAACATATTCACCCAGTTGGTGCATGGGGATCAGCGGAATAAAATACAGCGTGAAAAAGCAGCGAACCCTTTTGTGTTTGTAGTCGCAATGACCACAACGGGGACAATTAAATTGCCCCTGATCTTTATTCATGGTGACGCCACGCGTCCCAAAAATGATAAACGCAATCATCAAAGCCTGCCTTTCTTTGGAGGTCGTGAGTATAAGTCAATTTTTTGGTGGTTGCAAAAAAACGGAAATAACGTGGCGGGGGTGTCTCGACAAACACAACATTCTCGCCGGATTGCAATTTGCGTTCGACAACTCGTTGAGTGTGCGACTAATTGCTGGATGAAGACACTTCGTCGGGCACAACCAAACGAATTAGGAAACTGCTTTGAACAAAGCGTGCCTCAAAGAAGCCTAATAGCGTCGCAGCGACAATCAGTTTTTCAAAAAAGAAAACCACATCGGTGTTGGTTCAATTCAGTCCAGCCGAAATTAGCTGTCAGGAGGTTCAACAACGTACGTTTTTTGATTTAGAAATTGCGACGCGCGTTATTTTGAGTAGCGATCTTCGTCCGAATAGTACTGGTCGAATCCAACGACGGTTTTGAGTTCGTCGAACGACATGACAGCGGACGGAATATTTCCCGTTCGCATTTCGGCCAATGCGTCTTGAATCGTTTTGATCGATCGCATGAGCAAGGTGAATGGGTAAGACGCAATCGAAAAACCTAGTTCTTGAAGTTCCGCTGGCGAAAGCATCGGCGTTAACCCGCCTTCCAGCATATTGGCCATTTGGGGGCCGTCGACTTCGTTGCAAATTCTCTTTAAAGCATCCATCGTTTTAGGTGCTTCAACAAAAGTAATATCAGCACCAATTTCGCGATAACCGTTTGCTCTAGCAATCGCTTCTTCCATCCCCATCGATTCGAGGCTGTCAGTACGCCCCATGATCAAGACGTCACGGCCTTCGTTTCTGGCGTCCACCGCCGCCTGGATTCGGCGAAAAGCAGTGTCACGGTCGACGACTTGTTTACCCTTAGTGTGCCCACATCGCTTGGGAGCAACCTGGTCTTCGATCATCACACAGGCGGCACCCATGTTCGCATAAGATTCAACGGTCCGGCGAACGTTTAGTGCATTTCCGTAACCGGTGTCACCGTCAACGAGAAACGGGATCTTGATTGCGGAGGCAATGTTGCGAACTTGATCCAGCACTTCACCAAACGATATCAAGCCAGCGTCGGGCATCGCTAATCGGGACGCTGAAATCCCAAAACCGCTGACGAATGTCATTTCAAAGCCAGCGTTTTCGATCAGACGCGCGGTCAGGGCATCGCCGCAACAAGGCGTGACGAACAGCTTGCCCGTTGCCAGGTACTCACGCAAACGATCAGCATTCGGATTCGATTCGCTCATCTGGCTGTCAAATGCCCGTGGCCATTTTTGCTGGCCAGTAACTTTTTCTGGTAGTGAGATTGAATAATTTCGATAACGACCAATCCCCCGATCACAAAGTAGAACATCGCCTTGGACATCGACTCAACTGCGTTTCCAAGGAACTTCAAGTGGGCCAAGTGCCCGCCTACGCTGAGCAACATAATACCGACGACTAACAGGATGAACAAGCCAAGCACTTCGTACATGCGATTCTTCTTGAGAAAGTTTGCCAACAGCCAATCTGTTACTGCAGACGAAAGACTTGCCGACGCAGATACACTCACTTTAAGTTTGGGTTCAAAGAGTCAAATTTGCCAAGTCTTTTTTTCCCGAACTTTGGCCATTCAAAAACGGTACATCAAAATAGACTTTCGCAAAAACTACTTTATAATTAGCACCGACATTGGTCGAAATTGTGTTGCTCGATTCGACAATTGTCGATAATGATTGTGACGCTTCCATCACATGCGTTTTAAAAACTGCTTCCCTCAAATCACCTCCAACAATTGGTGGACGGAATGAACAAGGGTCAAAACTCACATCGTCAAGAAGACGACTCAACTTCGGATCGCTTAAGCAAAAGCGAATCTGACCCTGCTCTCGAAAAAGGTCAATCTGAAGATCCTTCAAGTGAGTCCAAAGAAACCGCTGACTCAAATCATTCCGCTGCGGAAGACGCCTGTTCGCCGCCCGCCAATTCGGTCGATTCAGCCCAACCCAAAAAAGAAGATCGCATTCTCGTTCAACCAGAAACGAACAAGCAAATTGATGCGTTCCGTAAACTTTGGCGGCCCGTCGACATGGAAAAAGAAAAGAAAGAAAAGTCGAACAAAAGGAAGCCTTAATGGACAACGAACGTCAGCTTGTTTTCGACGAACTATTGATCGCCGCCGACAAAGCAGAAGAGTCCGGGAACCTTTTTACTTCGACGTTGATGCGAGGATTCGCAAACGTCTACCTGCGAGCAACGCGATACGGCAACATTAACGACCCTGGCTTTATGACCGAAGCCGAATACATCACTCGCATCGTGCGACATTCTTCCTGGATTCAAGCCATGGAGGATGTTGCCGGGACAACCGAGGACCTTTCCGAATTGCGGCTGATGAGCATTGCCCTGAAAAAACAAAACTTCATGCGTGCCGCTCTGGTTCTCAAAGAGATCGTCAAACCAATTGGCAGAGTTCAGAATTCTTGTTTGAGCGTGTTGATCGACGATGGTGTGGTGAGTTTGTGGCAAGTTTTTGACGCTGCACGGCTGCGTTTTTCTTTGCACCCCAGGGAACATGACATTTCCATACTCCGGGCGATGGAAAGGTTCGAATATGTTAACGAAGAAGACGTCGCAAACGCGCAAGCGAAATTTCACAACCTCGAGTTGGTCGATCCGCTTGAGCAAGTCGTGCCGCACGATGTTCTAGATTTTGTGGGTGAATTTGTTTGCCGATCACACAACGTTTTTCCGCTTGAATACTCCGACAAATGTTTAACGATCGCCACCACCAACCCATTGGACATACGCGCGACTGAGGATATTCGATTTAGGCTCACCTGCAGCGTGTTGCTTAAGATCGCAACAAAAACACAAATTCAAGCTGCGATCAACCGCCAATACGCTTCGATCCATACGTTGTAATCAACTTTGCTCGATGGCAAGATGAATTATTTCTTCGGGCGAAAAGCCACGATGCGCTCTGGGTTGGTTTCAATAAACGGCCCGCCAATCAAATCGATACAGTAAGGAACGGCTGCGAACACGGCATCCAAACATTCAGCGATCGCTTTGGGGCTGCCTGGCAAGTTCACAATCAAACTTCCATGCTCGGCATGACTTCTGATCCCGGCGGTTTGCCGAGACAAGATCGCGGTAGGAACTTTGGTTAGAGAAACGGTGCGCATCAACTCACCAAAACCGGGCATCATTTTATCGCACACTTTCTCCGTGGCTTCGGGAGTTACATCGCGGATCGCAGGCCCAGTTCCACCTGTTGTGACCACGAGACTGCACTGATGATCGTCGCAAAGTTCGATCAACGTCGATTCGATTCCCGCTTGATCGTCAGGGATGACTTTGGCAACGACTTCAAATTCCGACGTGATAACTTCGTTCAGGTAATTCGCCACCGCCGGGCCACCTCGGTCTTCATATTCTCCTCGGCTGGCACGGTCGGAAACGGTTACGATTCCAATTTTTGGTTTCATATTACTCACACGCTACATTTTGCTGGGACTCTGCCAACACCGCGAGTGTCGCCGGCTGGTTCAAGTCATAAGAAATCGCGGAAACAGTAACGTGGCCAGCCAACAACGCTTGGGTGTCCGACTCAGGGGTGGAAGGTTCCGGGTTGGGATTGTTGGTTGCCCAAAAATACGGACGCCCTTTGGGATCGACGCCTTTGTCAAAATCGTAGCCCATTGGATTGGTTTCAACAGGCACAAATCTCG
>CAYZGP010000137.1:0-5264 GCA_964478065.1 uncultured Pirellulaceae bacterium | reverse complement strand
ACGCCTTTGTCAAAATCGTAGCCCATTGGATTGGTTTCAACAGGCACAAATCTCGTTTCCGCATTCCCGCTGAGTGACGCCGTTGGAAAATTGATATTGATGACCGAGCGGGGTGGTAGCTCAAGCGCACCAAACCGGTCGATCAAAGGCCAAGCCAACTCGGCGGCCTTTGCAAAGTCCATTTTGGGTGCCGATTCCAAGCTGATTGCGATTGCTGGAATGCCAAACGTTGCCGCCGCCAAAGCTCCACCGACGGTGCCCGAATAACAAACGTTATTACCCGCGTTAAGCCCGCCATTGATTCCACTAAGCACTAAATCCGGTTTCCACGGGGCAAGTTCTGCGATAGCGAGTTTCACACAATCGACTGGCGTCCCGTTTACCGCATAACCACCAATGTCTCCGAAAAGACAATCTGTTCCGCCAAGTGGCTTGGCAAAAAGCGGCTCAAGAAAAGTGATTTTTTGACTCACGCCACTTTGCTCGACTTGCGGCGCGACAACGAAAACTTCGGCGTATTGGGCCACCCGTTTGGCAAGCTCAATAATGCCTTGCGAGTGTACGCTATCATCGTTGGTGATCAGGACTTTCATCAAATATTCTCTAAGGAGTTCGTTCGGTCATCTGGATTTTGAAAGACCGCAAGTATATTTGGTTCCAAGAAAACTTAAATGCGGGGTTCTTTTTGCAATTTGCTCGACTTTGGATATTAAATCGGAATACTTAAGTGAGTCTGATGGGTTTACAACAATACCGTTCAGAGAAGAGCATTACCTGAACCCCACGAAGATTTTAAATAGCAACCAAGAATGTGAATCACTTTAGTCTCCAAACTCTTTTAAGCTTCACTCAAATCATTCGATTAGAATCACAAGTAAGGCTTCTCATGAATCAGATTTCACGACTTCAACAGCTCCAAATTTTGCATTTCAAATTAAAACCAACTGCACGAATTTTTGCGGCCTTCATTATCTGCATGATTGTGAGCGGAAACTTGCCTCACACATTCGCAACTGCCCTTGGTTGTTTTCAAAAATCCAGCCAAAGCACCGAAGACGGTACTCTGAATACCGCTGAGGAAAACTCAACTTCCGCCATCGAGCTCAAGGTCGCGGAAAAAGGCCCGATCAATCGACTCAAGAAAAGTATCGCGCCACTGTTGCGTCTAAAGCTCAGCGATAAAACTGATTTCTTGACGCTTGATCGCTCACAATGGGAATCGGAGAATCAATCGGAAAAAGACCGTCTTCAAACGATGATCGCTTCACTGGTCGATCGAGGAGTCGATCCGGCAAAGGCAAAAGATCTTGCTGCAAAAATGGGTAGGACTAGCTCTAGCACCAACACTCCACTTGATAACATGTTTAATAAGGTCAGAGCCGACGGGCGGATGAACAGCAGCGGTCGCTCTCACGGTCGGGGGAGAACACAATGGACCGGCGAAAGCGCCGAAATGACTTGTGCCTTAAACGTATCGGGTAACTCGTGTCTGTTTCAAATTAATGAAATCGCCAGCCCTAATCGCACGTTAATTTTTCGACAATCCGACAACTTGACTAGCTTTATGCTTATCGGGTTCGATTGGTCGGTCGTTCTTCGACAAATCGATGGCAAGATGTTAAGTATGACCTTGATGACTGAAGGTGATACGACATACGGCAAATCGGCGAGCTTTGTCGAATTCACCAAAGAGCACCCCCAGCTTTGCCGGCGCGTATTGGACATACTTTCAACGGTGGGTGTCGACGCGCCTCCGATGCCTTCCAGTCCAGCGGTAAATCAATACGTGACAAGAATAATCCAAGAGCGGGTTAGGTCTGGCAGCACTCGACTGGATGAATTGATCAAAAAACTGGACGCGCCCGAATTTCAAAGTAGAGAGGAAGCATCCAAAGCGATCACCGATTCGTTTGCCGGTTTCGAAATGGGCATTGCCGATCGATTGGCAAAGGGAGACCTGTCAATCGAAGCAACAAAACGTTTGCGCGAAATTAGTAAACTCCAGGCATCGGGAGCTAAGACGGACCCGAGAATCAAACGTTGTGCCGAAGTATTTAAGCTCGCAGGTTCGCCAAAGTACATTACAGGTTTGTTGGCCGGACAATCCGAGGAAGTTCAAAAGACACTCATCCAATATCTCACCAAGACCACGGGTCAAAAGTTTGGCAACGACGTGAAGGCCTGGGAGAACTGGGGCAGCGAGCGCTAGTTGGTGTTTTAAGCGGTAGTTCGTGGTCTATTAATGAGGATACCCAAGTGGTATGTGCGTGGGCACTGAAAAATTGAGCCGTTTGGGCGATAGCCACGCTTAATGTGCTTCAGGTATACATGGTTTGCCTCATTCGCCTCAAAGCAAACCAACGACACACAAAAAGATTCAACTAGGGCTCACAACACCTAGCACGTCGCGGCTCACTTTTGTTTGTCACTCGGTTCACCATAGGGATCGATACCAAGAACTGATTGTGGTTCGGTTGCTTTGAATCCGTCTGGCGATGTGTCGAACAGATCTTTATTCAATAGTTCGTCGAATTTGAAATTGGTGCGGACCCAGTCATTCTCGCCGATCATGGGGTTCTTGCTGCGGAACTCCGTTTCTTCGCGAACGGGCAGACGCGTCTCTGCGTTAATCCACCAGGTCCGAGTCCAGGTTTCCAAATTTTGTTTTTCGACACGGCGGAAACCAAGCGCTTTCTTTCCATCGATATACGCTTCGCCAATGGGCGTCATTTCATCAACCGGGATTTCTTTGATTCGCTTGTAGAAATCAACTTCCGGTGCTGGTTTTGGCTTTTGCGTCTTCAGGACTTTGCCGTTCAGGTTGATCGTCTTGTGTTCGCTGTGAACCGTGTATGTTTTCTTCTTGACATCGACAGAAATCGAGACGCCCGTTTCCAGATCATCGACATAGTAGTCATCAGGGTGTTTGAGGTGTCGGTATCGTTTGAGAGATTTCCCAAGGATCATCACTTCGGTGTATTCCGGGTCCATCAGCCCGTTGGTGTACTTGTCGTCAGCCATTTTGCTGTCTCGGGCGTAGCGGATCGCGGCCCGGTAACGAGGTTCGGTCCGAATTTCTGTGTAAGTCACCGATTTAATTCGATCGATGCTTTTTTTGACATCATCGAAGTTGAACGGCTGCCCCTGTGCTGGTTTTGAAAGTGCAAATGCGAGCATCACGATGATTCCCGCCAGTGATGCAAGTGTCGCCAGACGAATTACCAAATCGAGTCCCGGCTGCCGCGAACGGGTTTTCGTTTGACTGACCTGACCGGCAGTTTCCTGACCAGCGGATTCGTTCGCTCCGTGAGTCTCCTGAACCCGTGTGATCAGTCGGTCGACGTCGACCTGCGGAGGAACGGGCATTGAATCGGAAAACCGCCGCGCAAGAACATGCGATTTCTCGTTTGAATTGTGGCTGTTGGTGTTGTTGCTTTTGGTGTCAGACATTTTTTTCTCCAGCACAAAGCTTTGACTGAAGTTGTTGGATCGCGCGATCCAAGCGGGATTGAATTGTGGTGTGAGCCGTCTTAAGTACGTCACCGATTTCGCGGATCGTCAGCCCTTCATCGAAGCGCAACGACAACAGCGCCCGAGTTTGTGGATCAAGTTTGTGCATGGCTTCACGCAGATCGATAAGTTCCGACGGATCGTTCAAGTCGTACTCAGATGATTCGGCGACTCCGCTGAGATCACCAACGTGACGGCGTTGTTTTCGAATCAGTGTGATCGCGGCGTTCATTGCACACCGTCGAATCCACGCGTCATGGAATTTAGCTTCCGGCCAGCAGTCCGAATTGCTCAGGATCGAAATCAGCGTGTTTTGCCGCGCTTCTTCGGCGTCTTCAAAACGACCGAGAATTCGATATGCAATCCGAAAAACGGGCAATTCCCAGTCGCGCACCCATTGTTCGATCGCAGTACGATCACCTGATTTAATTCGTGCTAGCTCGTCTTTCGTCATCCGGTCAGTCTCGGCCTGGTCGCTATTCTATCAATGGTAAACGCGCCAAGGCCGGCTTTGTACGATGAGAATTTCAGAATTGGCAGATTTTTTGCATCAGATTTTTTGCATCAACTACAAGCAGGGCGGGCGACTACTTCAAGACTGACGAGAGAAGAACCAGAAATTCATGGTGAGCGCAACGTTCTGACAGAAAGATTTAACTAATACCGGTTTCCTAAATGAATGCAATGACTTGGGTATGCGGACTGCAGATAGCCAACATCAGTTCTTACTTTCCGATACCTGCCCAGAAATGTCTTCCTTCATAACCCACGATGACAAGCGCTCGAGCCGATGGACAGCCCACCAGGTAAAGAACAATCCAATGATCGCATAACTCGTAAGTACCATGTCAGTGTGTAGTTGTTCGAGAAAGATAGCGGTAGTGAGTACTTCGAGAATGGCCATCGTAGCCACAAACCAGATGATCGTCCGCTCCGAAACCTTGGCCGCGCACCATGCTCCAAACGGCGCACCCCACACCACAACTGGTGCGGCTGCCAGCCAGATGCCAAACAAGTCGAATTGGATAGCGGATTGAGGTCCAAATGCTTTGCCTCCGACCGACACAACCTGACCTGCTTCGAGTCCGATATTGAGCTGACCGTGCCACAGGCCAACGATTGCAAATCCGATAACGCTGACAAAAGCCATCGCGATGATGCTCGTAGGGATCGCAACTTTTGGCGACACCTGAGCTACCAATACGATGAACACAAAGAGCATCACGTCGGTACCAGAGCCGGTGAGTGACGAGAAAATTCCACCGATAAACGCGAACACCAGCATCATCAAAACCGCGCGCCTCCCCCAATGCGGGACTTCATCGAACCTGGACTCCTGTGTTGCACAGAGTCGCACGATAAGCGCTACGGCGAAGATAATCAGTGTGAATGACACCTTCACGTAGGCTGAATCGACACGAGAATCCCAAAAAGGCGTTGATGGATCACCGAGCGCGAAGAATCCGACGAGCAGGCCTATCGATCCGCCAGCCACGCCAAGGCGGAGTGCTTTCCAGTCGACTTTGCGACCTGCAAGGATGATGGAAGCTGCGGCCATCACCATTCCGGTTGCCTGAATGGTGATCGAAAATGAACGAGCAACCGAAGCCGGCATTGCGAGCACTTTTGTAAAAACCGGAAAAGCGATCGCACCGCCGCCTTGAGGTGTAGATCCGGCGACAAAGCTTCCGAAGAGCATCGTGAGCGCAGCCCGCCAGTTATCTACTACCCGGTCGAGGTGGCCACCCAGGAAG
>CAYZGP010000136.1:0-16638 GCA_964478065.1 uncultured Pirellulaceae bacterium | reverse complement strand
GGGTTTAGGTTGTTTACTGGGCCAACGCATAGCTTGTATCTCGTTGGATTATTCCGTTTAAACCGTTTGCCCGCTTCTGAATTAACAAGAAGATTCGTCGCGTTCTTTGCTGTTCCTTAAAGCCTCAGTAGACCTGCCTATTCGATTTGCTGTCGCAACACGAGTGGATCAACACGATTGGTTTGCGGCACATCGACAGCTTGAAACTCTCCAGATGAAAGAAAATTCTCCACAAGACGAATCGTCTCCGAATACCAAGGCAGCACGCCGTGATGGCCTTCGACTCTCGCGTAATCACGATAGCCATCCAAGTGAACGCCGCCTTGAACGATTACTCGATCTTTCGTCGATTCAACGATGGCGAACTCGATGCCTTTCTGCTCAAAAGAGTTTGGTAAGCCGTTGACAAAACTTTCGTCCGAATCAGAGAGTTGTTTAAGGCTCGGGCTTAGCCAGCCGATATAACGAGTCAACTTTCTGGCCACGTGTGAGCCTTGATTCGGAGGCGCAAGCATTACCACACGGCCGATGTTTGCAAAGTCATTTTGAGCAAACACCGTACGGGCGATGATTCCGCCCATGCTATGAGTGACCAAGTGAATTCGACCCGCAACTTGACGATCCAAATCCGTGAGATCATCGGCTAGTTTTTCCGCATGCGACTCAATCCGATTACCAACGCTACGATATCCCCAGTTTCGAACTTGGAAACCAAGACGCTTCAGTCGCCTGCTGATCGGCCACATGTCCAGTCGATTCCCGCCCAGACCATGAATCAACACAACAATGTCCCGATGATTGGAAGAGTCCATTACCTATGATCCAATCCGAATCAAGATTTCATTGCGGCGTAAAGGGCCGGGCGTCCAAGGCGGGTCGTAGCCCGCAACCTCTGGTTCGCCCACGATCTCAAGGCCACGTTGCTCCAGCCAAGTCGTGAGTTTCGCTTGCTGTTTCTGTTTGACCTCTTGATCAACCCGACCGGTAAACCGGATGACGGCGAACTTTCCGCCGCGACGCTTGGTCAACTTCACTTGGTCGCTCGCCGGGTTAGGAATGGTTGAATCCGCAACTTCCTGTGGGATTACAAATCCCATCTTCCCATTCGACTGTTCAGACTTCGGCTCCATAAAAACGGGCGTCGTCATTGCAACTTTCTGTTTTCCTTCATTGTTTCCGCTGATGTATTGAAAGAGCCGACCGAAACTTCCATCTCCTCCTTGCAGCCCCGTTCCCATCTCCGTCGTTGCCATCATCAAATCGGGATACTCACGAAGCTCTATGTTGCCGTCAGTTTCCAAAACCGAATAAGCAGCCGATTCGTAAGCATTTCGTGAGGTCAACTTCCAACCCATGTAAACCAATCCGAAAACAATGGCGGCAACAAATATATAAACCATCTTTTTTGTAACCACGATTCCACACCATCAATCAAACAGAAACGCTTGTTTCGCAACGTTGCGTCCAGTTGGCGAAAGCGTGCCAAGAATTCGGCCCGCTGCCGCCATACCACTCAAGAACGCTCCCTCGACTCGCGAACCGCTAGCCCAGTCGCCGCAGGCTACGATAACCGCAGAATCCTCGGCGAAACAACGGGTATCAGATGGTTCGGGCGGAATCGCATACTTCCAGCGATGGGATTGAAGATGAATGTTTGGCTTGGGCGAGATCCCAGTGACTTTCCAAAACTCCGCGAGCATTGTTTCAGCGATCTCACTGGCTTCGTGTTCCCAATGCTTGGTTGTCCATTCCGGGTTGGCATGAATGACCACATGCTCAAAATTGGGATTACGACCTGGCTTTGAACTGTTTCGGGCCGCCCATGAAAGAAAGCTACCGTGTAGAAAAGTACCAACCCATTGATCGGTGATTGGTTTTTCAAAACCGACCATCGTCGCCCAGCACGGATTCATTTCGATTTTTGCAATCGGTTCAGCCAAAGTCGGAAAATCAACTAGCAACTCAGCCGTCTGAGCGGCCGGTGTAGAGACAATCAATCGATCGAATTGGCCGAGAGAATTTTCAGCTTTGTCGAACAGCTCGACACCGTTTGGCGCTGGACTAATTCTTGCGATGCGAGTACCAATCTGAACTTCTAAGTCTGTTGATAAATGCTTGCAAATCGAGTTCATCTTTGGAACGGCAACGAACCGATCGTCCGAGTCGGATTCTGATTTGATATTTCCGTTCTCCATCACGACAATTCTTTGGTCGCTTCCAAGTTTTTTATCAGGCCATTTCGCAACCAACCCTTGTTCGATCCATGAATCGACGTAGCGGATGAAACGACGATCACGTGCGGTGAAGTATTGAGCGCCATGATCGAAAGTGGTTCCGTCATCCGGGTCGCCAACTCGTCGCGTTGACATCCGACCACCGACTCCGCGACTCTTTTCGAATAAAGTGACGCTGATTCCATGATCTTGAAGTGTTCGAGCAGCAAACAAACCGGACAGCCCCGCGCCAATGACCGCAACATTTGGAACGGGATCGAAGCGAGGTGTCGTTACTTTCGCCAGATATTGTTCCGTGTCCAAACGACTTGCGTGATTTGAAGTCGGTCTTAGACGAACCGTTCCGAGAATGTTTTGCTTGGGCTCGAAAGGCCGATCAAACTGACCAAGACACCATAAGATGCCGCCGTACGATGCCGGATCACGACCGTCGAGTGCATAGCGATGGTTGAGGTCGACAATCGTGGCGAGGGCTTCTTGTGGCGTGCGTTTCCAATTTAAAATTGCTTTACCCCAAGTCATTCGCACGTTGTTGTGCAGTTCTCCTTGCATCAGCAATGACTTTTGAGCCGCATTCCAAAACGCGTCGGCAGTTTCCCCTCGTGACAATTGCTCCCATGAGTAAATTTCGTGACGTTGGTCGGACACATGAATTTCTAGAGTATCTCGAGCCCAATCAGGAATAGCCGTCCACTGGTCATGATCTTCACGATAGAAGCAAAATGCGTAAGCCAGTTCTCGCCAGATTAGCACTTCATCGAGATACTTTTCTGACCCCGCGTTGTCGATCGCGGCTGCTTCACGAGCGATTCGAAAAGGCGATACCATCCCGTAATGAAGATAAGGGGACATTCGGCTGACGCCATCCAGCAATGCGTTGTTTCGCTGCTGGGAGTATCGACTGAGCCGCTTTTCTTTGAACACGTTCCAACGCTGGTAACCCGCTGCACTTCCGCCTACCGTATCAACGACCGGCCCAATTGCGTGGTCAATTTCGCAGTGAGAAACCAACGAAGCGAGATTAGCAGTCTGTAAGTCTACGGGTTCAAACGGCAGCTGCTTCAAATCAAACACTTTCGTTTTGAGGTTCAACTCTGGCCAAGCCCGCGTCAAACGCTCCGCATAGATTTTCTTTGTCGCTGAACGGTACTTGAAAGCTCGTGTGTACGGCTTTTTCACCAACTGCATCGGTGCAACGCACGCGGTATCAACGCAGAAGATCGGTGTTTTCGTTTTGCTTTGCAAAGCTCTCAAGAAACGTCGCGGCGGATCGACCGGCATGTCTTCGGTAACAACTACGCTCGCTAAATCCGCAAGCGTCACCAAATGCGGCTGCCGATCATCTCGCGTTGCCAAATGAAAAGCGTAACTAATTCCAAGCTTCTCAAGCAGCCGCTGAACATCCCTCGCCCCTTGCAACATAAACATATGATGCCGATCCGATGCGTACGCATAGTGTTCGGAAATCGCATGATAAACCAGCAGTGGAACGCCTCGTTGATTGGCTATGAATCGAGCTACATCCAAAGCCGGATTCTCATCGCTTCGAACCGCTGTCCGCATCCAATACAGCACAAACTGAGCGCCTCCGATGCCGTCTGCGATTTCACCTTCGCCGTTTAACCGGGTTCGTTCACGAAGATGTGTTGGCAATAAGTCAATCATAGTCATTTGAGCGTTTACTTAGAAAGAACTTGTACCATCATCCAAGTCACTAACACCCCTCGGGCCGTCCACGCGATCGTCCTGATCCAGTTGGAGTTGACCAGCCAGTTGTACGCTGCGGGGTCGAAACCTTTGACCAGCTTTTCATGACAGGGGACTTGGATGAAGGCGGTCGAAAGCCAAACCAATACCACCAAAGCGATGCCAACATAGACCAGTGGCTTGCTGACACCGTCGATCGGATGCCAAGCCAACGCAATCGCCGTCAAGAGCTCGATCAACATTACTGGCCCAACAATGTAAGTGATGTTGGTTTGATGTCGTTGCTGGTAGCTGAGATAGTTTTCCTGTCCTACGTCATCAAACAGCGGATAGTGGACTACTTGAACCATCCAAATCAAACCAAGCATAAAAAGCGTAGCGACAACATTGGCGAGTAAAATTGATAGTGACCAATTCATATTTCGTTTTTCGTCCATGTGGAGTGGCAACAATCGTCAACTGTTCCAAAACTAGGTTGATGACCGAGGGCGATTCGGTGAATCTACGTTACACATGAATAGTAAACTTCCGCCAGGTTGTCTGCTGCCCAAAAAAGCGGTTAATAAAATCAGCCAAAAGGAAAGAAAAGCAAATACTGTGACACTGGCGAGAAAGAACCGACAAAACGATGGATGATTCACACAAAGACAAAACTTACTTGATCGCTGGCGGTAGTAAAGGCATTGGGCTCGCGCTGACACAACAGCTGTTAGAAAGCGGAGCAAACGTCCACGTCTTCTCCAGAACCGATGGTGACCTGCCAGAAAATGAACGTCTGACCCATCGTGTTTGTGATTTTTCAAGAGACGACTTCGAATCAGTTGATCCGCCAAATGCGATCCACGGTGTGGCCTACTGCCCGGGAACGATCAATCTACGCTCGTTTCGGGGCCTCAAGCTGGAAGATTTCCGAAACGACTTCGAGGTCAACACGATGGGAGCAGTCAAGTTTCTCAAAGGTTGTTTAAACGGATTGAAACGGGGAGCCACTGAACAACCCACAAGCGTTGTCCTGTTCAGCACCGTCGCCGTTGCCACTGGTTTGCCGATGCACGCCTCCATTGCCGTTGCCAAGGGAGCGATCGAGGGCTTATCCCGTTCATTGGCCGCCGAGTTAGCTCCGAAGGTTCGAGTTAACTGCCTGGCTCCGGCGTTAACAGATACACCATTGGCGGCGAATTTCTTTGCCACCGATGAAAAGCGAGCTGCGATGGATGCAAAGTACCCACTTGGCCGCGCTGGAAAAGCAGCTGATTTAGCAAACATGGCTGCTATGTTGCTGAGCCCCAACAGCGGCTGGGTGACTGGCCAAATTATCGGAGTCGACGGTGGCATGTCGGCGATACGATAAAACTGGTTCCTTACGACACTCTCTCAAAGCGACTTGAAAGCTGTTAACGCTCTTTCGCGTCCTGCTTTGTAGTCGACGATGTAACTCGGGTAATCACAATCGGATTCTGAGAGGGCTTTGGCGAATTTCTTTTCGTCGTGTAGAGATTTGGCTTGGATATCCTTGAGCTCGGGGCAGAGTTTTTTAATGAAAATGCCATCAGTATCGAATCGCTTGCTTTGGCTGAACGGATTGAAAATGCGGAAGTACGGGACAGAATCCGTGCCAGTCGAAGCCGACCATTGCCAGCCGCCATTGTTGGCGGACAGATCACCGTCGATCAATTTTTGCATAAAGTAGCGCTCGCCTAATCGCCAGTCGATCAACAAATGTTTGCTCAGAAACATTGCCGTGACCATGCGGAGCCGGTTGTGCATCCAGCCGGTTTGATTCAGCTGCCGCATTCCGGCGTCGACGATTGGGTAGCCTGTTCGCCCGTTCTTCCAAGCCGAAAAATCTTTTTCGCTGTCGCGCCACGGAATCGCTTCAGTTTTTGGCTTGAAAGGTTGGTGCTTGGAGACACGCGGAAATCCGACCATAACATGCGTGTAGAAATCTCTCCAAGTCAACTCAGAGATCCAAATTCTGGCTCCGTCGTTTTTCCCTGTAATCTTTCCGCCGTTGGCTGCCAACGCCGCTGCCATGCACTGTCGAGGCGAAATGACTCCAGCAGCGAGGTAGGGTGAAAGTAAACTCGTTCCATTAACTGACGGAACGTCACGGGCTTGGTCATAAGACGAGATGCGAGCTGAAAACTTCTTCAGCCGCTTGCGGGCTTCGGGTTCACCGGCAGGCCAAAGATCATTTCTCGCATTGGAAAAGTCAAAACCCTTTACCTTGCTCGGGACAAGCGAACTTTCAACACCCAACTCCTGTTGCTTTCTTGGCTTTGGCAACGGTTTTTTAAAATCTAGAGCTTTGGTATCCCAAACTTTTCGATAGGGCGTGAAGACCGAATAGAAGCGATCCTCTTTGGTGGAGATTTCACGAGGAGGCACAATAATTCGATCATGGAAACGATTCACCGAAATTCCTGCTGCTTGGCAAGCTTTCGCCGCAGCTTTGTCGCGGCGAACTTCGTTGATTTCGTATTCGCGATTGTAAAACAGGCCGTCACATTTATATTTTTTGGCAAGAGTCACGAGTTGTTTCGGAACTGCGGCAAATGTATCACACGTTTTGATGATTAACGGAATGTTGAGCTTGGCGAGTGAGTCCGAGAGCAGTCGCAAGTTTTCGATCCAAAAATTGACTTTTCGATCGGCGTCATCGTGTTGCTTCCATTGTTCTGGAGTGATGAAGTAAACGCCAAGAACGCCTTCGTCGGCTTGATTGGCCGCTCGAAAGAGTGCAGAGTTGTCAGTGACGCGAAGATCCCGTCGAAACCAAACCAAGTTTCTCATTAATATCCTAGATAATTTTCTGCTGCCAAAATCAATGAACCTTGTCATCTTCCCGCATCAACTGTTTGCCAACCACCCGGGGTTGAAACTCAATCCGACTCGCATCGTACTGATTGAAGACAGTTTGTTCTTTGGTGACCCGCAGTACCCGATGAAGTTTCACAAACAAAAGTTGTGGCTGCATCGGGCGACGATGAAACGTTATGAACAAATGCTGCAAGCGAAAGGACATGAAACGCTTTACCTCGACTACAACGCAAAGCCGGAATCGCTAAAAACGCACCTGCGAAAAATCAAACGCACGATGACGTCGTCGCCGCAAAAACTGATCATCGCCGAAGCAACAGATTTTATGCTGGAGAAGCGGTTGGATCGTTTTTGTGGCCAGTTGAAACTTACTTGCCATTTCGTGTCTACACCTGGCTTCATCAATCAGGCTTATGAGAATCAGGAATATCGAGCGGGCAAGAATCGCTGGTTCATGGCAGACTTTTATAAGTTTCAACGTAAACGTCTTGGAATCCTGATGGACGGCAATGATCCTGTAGGCGGAAAGTGGAGTTTCGACGAAGAAAATCGAAAGAAAGTACCCAAGAAGAGGCTTGGCGAGATTCCCGCGCTGCTAAAGCTAAAGCGTGACTCGGTCGACGAGGAAGCACAGAAGTACGTCGAGAAGAAGTTCGCCAACAATCCAGGCAGCATCAACCAACTTTACTATCCAACTTCACATGGCGACGCAAAGAAGTGGCTGAAGCACTTCCTCAGACATCGATTCGAGAACTTCGGTGTTTACGAAGACGCTATCGTCGAGGGCGAATCGTGGTTGTGGCACAGCGTGTTAACGCCGTCGCTCAATACAGGTCTACTGACACCAAAGCAAATTGTAAAAGAGACGTTGGCGTTTGCGAAAAAGAATGAAGTGCCAATCAACTCTTTGGAAGGATTTCTCAGACAAATCATCGGTTGGCGAGAATTCATCCGGGCGACCTACGAGGATCATGGCGTCGAAATGCGAACGACGAATCATTGGAACCACACGCGAAAAGTTCCGCCGAGTTTCTACGACGGAACAACCGGCATCCCGCCAATCGACGATACGATTCGCCGAGTTCTTGAAACCGGATACTGTCACCACATTGAGCGATTGATGGTGCTGGGCGGGTTTATGTTCGTTTGCGAGTTTGACCCGAAAGAAATCTACCGCTGGTTTATGGAGATGTTCGTCGACAGTTACGATTGGGTGATGGTTCCCAATGCTTACGCAATGAGCCAGCATGCTGACGGTGGTCTCATCACAACCAAACCGTATTTCTCCGGATCATCCTACATCCGAAAAATGAGCCACCACAAAACGGGCCCGTGGTGTGAAGTTTGGGATGGACTTTACTGGCGTTGGGTTTGGAACCACGCCGACGAGTTATCGAAAAATCCTCGCTGGGCGATGATGTGTGCAATGGCGAAGAAAATGGATGAGGCGAAACGGAAAACGCATTTGAAGAATGCGGAACGATTTCTCAACGACATTGATGGATAGCTAAGTTTTTCAAAAGCAAGCAAAAACCTACCCAACGTTTTGGCACCTCTTGGTCAAGTTGGACATGGTTTTGAGCTTGGCCCCGCCAAGCCCGCGTTAAACCTGCGCGTGAATCACAGTTGTGAACAAAATGTCATAAGTATGGAAAGGAGTGAGCAATGGCAGTACAGCTGGTTTGGTACAAACGAGACTTGAGGATCAACGATCACGCCCCGTTGGCTCAAGCGGCACAGGCTGGCTGCTGCGTTTGCCTATACGTCTATGAACCTGAAATCATCGAAGCCGAAGATTTCGACGCGGCCCATCTGAACTTGATCAATGAGTCGCTGATTGAACTGCGAGAGAACTTGCGGCAACGAGGCGGTGAGTTGCTTTTGAGAACCGGTCGAATGCCAGAGATTCTCGACGAGCTTCATCGAGAAATTGGCTTCGCGAAAGTCTGGGCTCACGAGGAGACTTTCAACCACATCAGCTATCAACGTGACCGCCGCGTGCGGGCTTGGGCAAAATCCAACAGCATTCCGTTTAAAGAAATTCCGCAGTGCGGTGTCGTTCGGCGACTCAAAGATCGTGACGGCTGGGCGAAACAATGTGCACAGCGGATGAAACAGCCGCTGGTAACCACTCCGACACAGATCAATTCGACGCCGGAAGTCAAACGGATTGCGGCGGGTGAGATACAAACACGTGACTGTTTCCAAGTTCACTCCTTCGAGCGGGTAAGCGTTCAATCTGGCGGCGAGTCGAAGGCAACTGATTGTCTTGGTTCCTTCCTTAATTCGCGTGGAGTTAACTATCGCTCGGACATGTCCAGCCCGCTGACGGGTGAAGCTGGATGCAGTCGACTGAGTCCATTTATCGCGATTGGCAACATTTCAATGCGGACGATTCATCACAAATTGTCGGCTCGCGTGATTGAGCTTAAAGAGTTGCAAAAGTCTGGAGTAGCGATTGAACCGACGTGGCTGAAGTCGCTTTCTTCTTTCCGGTCACGACTCAGTTGGCACTGCCACTTCATGCAAAAGCTTGAAGACGAGCCCGAAATTGAATTTCAAAACTTCAACCGAGCGTACGACGGTTTGCGAGAGGATAAATTCAACGACGAGTTCTTTGCGGCTTGGTGCGAAGGCCGGACAGGCTATCCGATGGTGGACGCATGCATGCGAGCCCTTCACCAAACAGGCTGGATCAATTTTCGAATGCGAGCCATGCTGGTTTCGTTCACGTCATACCATTTGTGGCTTCATTGGCGTCAGCCGGCTCTCTATTTGGCTCGGCTGTTTCTCGACTACGAGCCTGGAATTCATTACAGCCAGATCCAAATGCAGGCCGGTGTAACCGGGATAAACACGGTGCGGATTTATTCGCCGATCAAACAGGTTATTGACCAAGATCCTCAGGGCATTTTCATTCGCCGATTCTTGCCTGAACTATCGAATGTGCCCGACAAGCATATTGCCGAACCACACAAAATGACTTCGATGGAGCAGATTTTGTTTGAGTGTCAAATTGGAATCGACTATCCACCGCCAATTGTGGATCACAAGACACGGTACAAAATCGCCCGCGACCGAATGCACAGTTTGAAAAAGCTGCCTCAAACGCGAGAAGCTTCCCAGAAGGTTTTTCAAAAGCACGGCAGCCGAAAGACTCCAATGCGGCGACGGTGATTCGAAATTCAATTTCCTTCAATGACGCTTTTTACTCTTCCAAGTGCCGCCATACTGATAGTCCTCGTTGTTCGGTTTCACAACTTCAATACAAACCTTGCAAACGAAAACCCACTTACCTTCTTTGTCAATGCGAACACGGAACAACGTGTCTTTCTCTTGATCGCAACGGCCGCATGGTTTTGAACGAACTCTTTTGACGCGCATCGACCCGGCTAACCTCGTTGGCTTTGACAACGGAATCGACCGACGACGAAAGATCGTTTCGATAGATGCTTGGTTTTGCGACCTGTTGTCCGTTCTCTCCAGAGGCGAAACGATGAAGGCTTCAGGTTCTTTCGCATTAACTTGATGACCTGACCAGGCTGAAGGCCGAACTGCTCCCGGATCGCTTCGAAAGTCGTACGGTCTTCCCAAGCCATCTGGATGACTCGGTCCGTTTGGGCTTCGTTCAATTTCATAGAAGTTATGCCTCGAGTCTGAATCGGTTTTCCGTTTCACTGTTTCGCCCTGCATTGCGTTTGCGCCGACAACTTTCGCTGCAATACTTTACTTCATGCCAGACTTTCGCCCACTTACGACGCCAAGCCATCGGCCTACCGCATACCGAACAATTTTTCTTTGGAAAGTTTTCTTTCTTCATTTCATTGGCTTTTTTAGATTCATAGATTCATAGGGAACGGGACAGCTAATCTGTTGGCAACATCGTCCAAAGCTCAGGACGACCAACATTGCAGTGCACGGAGCGCGAAAGGAACCCAAGGCATGCCCAAGAGAAAAACAGAGTTGTCCGAGCTACGTTCCAGGCACTTAAACCTCTAATGGGCTGTTCACGGTTGCGGCTAGAGACGTTTGGAACGGGATGGAAAATCGTTTCTATCCAAGGCGATCTCTCAGGCTCGCCGTCTTGCATTTGATCCATCGAGAAAGCCGTGGTGGAAATCAGTTCAGGCGGCATTCCTTGTTTCAGCAGTTCTTGGTCGATTTTCAAAGAAGCATTTCGGCTCAAAGTCGGAAGGGTTAAGAGACCAAGAAACGACCAGAGCGTAAATCCACAAAGAGTCGCGACAAGCCCAGCGACTGTGGTAAGCCCGGCTCCCGGAATCAGCGAGCACACCAAAAAGCCGACCACATTCCAAACGAAAGCAAGAATCAAACCGCGCGAGTAGCTACCGCTGTTAATTGCAATCGCGCGACGAGCGATGGCGGTCGATAGTTGTTCTCGACTGAATGAGAGCCATGCTTTGGGAATCACAATCTGAGCGTATTTCCCTATTCCCACGACACCACCGGTGAAGCCAATATCTTTGTGTTCGACCACAACGGTTCGGGGGACAAATGTCTGCCATGATTGGATCAAGCTGATCGCGTCTACCAGTTTCTCAGATGAAGATTCAGACTTGGATTCACGATTAAGCAACAGCCGGTTCCGAACGAAGAAACAAGCGACGATACCAAGGCCGATCGCTGCGACTCCTCCGAACAAGCCACAGGCTTGGCTAAGCAAGAGAATTAGTGATCCAAACAACAGGAAGAGCAAAGACTGTGAGAAAGCGGCGACGACGTAGCCACGAAACCAAGAACCAAACGACTGGTCCGATTTTTGAAACTTTGCTGGCAGCAGAAACCCACCAAGGAAATCTAACGGCAGCAGCCACAACATGAATAGGCCGGTTACTGCGGCAAGCTGCAGAAACTCTACGGAGCCATACACGGTTTGGATGCTGAGGAATTGCTTTGGTAACCCAAGGTTCAAAGCGATGAAAGCGATGGTCACGAGTGAGCCGACGCCCGTGATCCCCAGCCAAAGACGTGCTCGGGCGTAACTCATTTGAAATTCTCAGTAGTGTGCTGCATGGTTTTAATCTTCGTCGCTTCCCAAACCGTATTGATTAGGGCTTTGCAACTTGCAGGCAGATACTTCCATCGTGATTTCAATAAGTAACAGGTTGTTTTTGACGGGTCTTCTCGGTTAGACCGATGCGGGTAGGAAGAGCAATGAATGAACGTTTTTGCAATCCAATTCTTGCAAAGACGGGTTCTTCGGCATTCTCGTCCTAGATACCAAATTCCCATTAGAAATCACTTCCAAGACACAACCAATTTCAATGAACGAACTTTTAGAGAGCCCCCGCCAACGCATGACTTGCATGGAAATCTGGGGCGGTAACCGAGCGATCGAGAAGAGCTTTGAAGCCGCTGGGCTCGACATCTACGTCCACAGCCAACCGTTTCAAAACGATGATGCTGGTGGCGATATTTACTACCTGACCTCTTGTGCCTCGGGCAGAGTTTCGCGTTTCCTGCTCGCAGATGTTAGCGGGCACGGCAATTCGGCAGCAGGTATGGCGAAGACACTCCATGGCTTGATGCGAAAAAATGTAAACAAGATCAGCCAGGAGAAATTTGTAGCAGGGATGAACGAAGAATTTGGAAATCTCGGCGACGACAGTGGATTTGCGACCGCAGTCGTGGCAACCTTCTTTGAGCCAACTCAAACACTTGACATCAGCGTTGCTGGTCATCCGTACCCGGTTTACTACTGCGCGGCAAAGGACAAGTGGGTCTACCTTGACCCTGCCAGCAACGATGATGGTTTCGAGAACATGCCGCTTGGAATGGTTGATGAAACGACTTATCCGCGACGGAAAGTTAAAACTCACCTTGGTGACATGTTTTTATTATACACAGACGCGTTTATTGAATCGGCAAAGAGTAACGAAGACAGTTCGCTTTTGGGCGTAAAAGGCATCGTTCAAATACTGAACGAGAATGCTCTAGCTCCAGCGGAAGTCATTCCTTTTTTGCGCGACAAAATTGGTTCGATGGCTTCAGGGAATCTCGTTGATGACGACGCGTCATTGATCCTTGGTCACTTCACTGAAACGAAGGTTCGCATGCGAGACAACTTGCTGGCTCCAATTCGGTTGCTTGGCGATGTCTGCGATCGAACAGCCCTCGCAGAATAGTTATTCATCGTTATGGCCGCGCTCGTTTGCCGGTTAAACACAAAACGAACTCAGTCAGGAGAAAACGACATGTTTGGGATGAAGTCAAAAAAAGAGAAGCTTGAAGCGAAACTAGCAAAGCTACTTGAAGAAGCGTACAGGCTTTCCCACACGAATCGTTCGAAAAGTGATGAGAAAGCGGCAGAAGCAGAAGAGCTTAGAAAACAAATTGACGCGATGGATTAAGTCGATCCATCGACTATCAAACTTTGGAGAATAAAACGATGAATGCTGAGCACACGAAGAACTGGCCTGACCTTGCGATTGGTCTCTATGAAAGATTAACTGGGGCGAATGCTGAGATCAGCTACGGTTTTGAGGAAATGAAGATCCAAGTCCCAAGTGGCACCGGAGCTGATGCCGAGCACGCGAATTGGGTTCTCAACGGTACACTGAAAATCAGCACCAACGAAATAGGTGACTCCCCAAAGTCTTGATGGTCGGCGAACTGGATGTCGCGATCGCCGACCAAAAAGCGACGATTGAGTTCCTGAGCGACCACGCATTGTTTCGCTTTGCCGACTACAAGACTGCACGTACTGTCGTCGGTCAACCGATGCCGAGCCTCGGGCCAATTGCCAAGCTTTTGCAATGGAGTGAAATTGGTTTGAAGGCCCAGATCGGTAAACGCAAGCCGATAGAGTTGTTTCCTCAGCCAAGTTGGATGGTTCGTTGGCTAAGTCCAGCTGTCCGCGAAATGATCGGCGTTAAAGAGGTTTAATAGAAGAGGGCATAACGCGTTTGAAGGATTCTACGTTGAGTAACAAACGATCCGAGATACTGCTAACCGGGGCGACTGGTTACGTAGGTGGGCGGTTGTTACCGCTGCTGTTGGACGCAGGTCATCGGGTCAGATGTTTAACTAGGCGTGCGGCGAGCAAAGGTAATCTTTGCGGGGAGAATGTAGAAGTTTCGGTCGGTAACGCTCTTGATATTGAGTCGCTCAATGAAGCCCTTGTAGGAGTCGAAACAGCATTCTATCTGATTCATTCAATGGGCGACAACGAAGACTTCGAAAAAACGGATCGCCGAGCCGCCGAGAATTTTGCGAAAGCTTGCTCTCAACAAAACGTCAAACGGATCGTGTATCTTGGTGGTCTGGGCGACCCTGCAGACGAACTCTCGAAACACCTTCGAAGCCGCCAAGAGATCGGCGATATCTTGCGGACTTCGGACGCGGCAGTGATCGAGTTTCAGGCCTCGATTATCATCGGATCAGGAAGCCTATCATTCGAAATGATTCGGGCTCTCGTCGAACGTTTGCCTGTGATGATCTGCCCAAAATGGGTACGTGTTTTGGCTCAGCCGATTTCCATCGAAGACGTGCTTACTTATCTTGTTGAAATTCTTGAGCATCCTGTCGGTGATTCGCAGCTGTATGAAATCGGTGGGCCGGAACAAGTTTCTTACGGCGAGATCATGCAGCGATATGCGAAGCAACGCGGTTTACACCGGTTTATGATTCCCGTACCACTGCTCACGCCCTACCTTTCGAGCCTTTGGCTGGGCTTGGTCACTCCGCTGTATTCTCGCGTCGGACGGAAGCTGGTTGACAGTCTCCGCAATTCGACTTTGGTCAGCAATTCAAAAGCGTTAAACGAATTTTTAATTGTCCCACGATCAGTTAATGAGTCTATTGCTCGGGCCTTGATCTACGAGGACAAGAAGTTTGCAGAGACAAGATGGTCGGATGCCTTTTCGGCGGGCGGCGAGGAGAAGAGTTGGGGCGGAGTCCGTTTCGGCTCACGTTTGGTGGATTCACGAACACGCACTGTTAACTTGAGCGCTGCACAAGCTTTCACACCCATTAGACGTATCGGCGGTGAAACAGGATGGTACTACGGAAATTGGTTGTGGAAGATTCGCGGCTTCATGGATTTATTAGTCGGCGGAGTCGGAGTGCGGCGAGGCCGACGCGATCCGAACTATGTTCGCGCCGGAGACACGCTGGACTTTTGGCGTGTCGAACAGGTTGTGGAGAACAAGATTCTTCGTCTCGCCGCCGAGATGAAAGTCCCAGGCCGTGCGTGGCTGGAGTTTGAAGTCACTGAGGAGGATGGCGTTTGTAAAGTCCGTCAAACAGCAATCTTCGATCCCGTGGGATTGTTCGGAATCGTATACTGGTATTCGCTTTTCCCGCTTCATGAGTTTGTGTTCCGCGGCATGCTCAGAAACATTTGCAAAGCTGCGGCAAAGACAACAAACTCTTAGCTGATAAATGAGCATTCCACAGGATTTTTGAAGCGTGAATTTTCGATCGTTCATCGGCATTGATTACAGCGGGGCTGCGAAGCCGGAAACGCGCTCGGGGACTATCCAAGTCTACTCTTGTGATGCAGACACTGAACCGACTCAAGTTTTTTCGCCGTCGTCGACCCAGTCGCAAAGAAGGAATTGGAATCGCCAAGAGTTGGCGAGATGGTTGGTCGAAACCTTAAACCAAAACGATCATTGTCTCGTCGGAATCGACCACGGCTTTTCGTTTCCGATCAGTTACTTCAAAAGGTATCGGCTCGCATCGTGGACGTCTTTTCTCGATGACTTTGTTGAGCACTGGCCCACGCACCAAGCTGATACGACCGTCGAGCAGTATAGGTCTTCGTCAAAGCGAACTGGTGATGCCAAAGACCTTCGTCTAACAGAGCAATGGACGTCTTCAGCCAAAAGTGTCTTTCGTTTTGACGTTCAAGGCTCAGTCGCCAAATCCACGCACGCAGGCTTGCCGTTTTTGAAATTGTTGTGTGATGAAGTTCCCAACCTTCACTTTTGGCCGTTCGACGGATGGGAATTTCCTAATGGCGGTTCAGTGGTATTCGAAACCTATCCGTCGCTGTTTCGAAACCGATACGAGCGAGGACCACGTACCGTTGACCAACAAGACGCTTATTCGATCTGCTGCTGGCTTCGTGATATGAACAGACTTGGACGACTGGAAGAATTTACTTCGCCGCCGCTGTCCAAAGAGCAGATAGCAACTGCAAACCTCGAAGGCTGGATTTTTGGCGTGTTTTGATCGTGTGAAACTTAGAACTCCAATCAACGCGACCGATTTTTCCAGGTAGGACAATTTGAATTTTTGTTTGGCAACATCCGCCGAGAAAGCAATGCGGCTGCCCGGTGACGAATTCGTACCGGCACCCACCATCGCATCGACACATGCGATCACAATCAATAAACCTGCAGAAAACATTTGGCCTTGGATTGCACAAATCGGCCAGGATCGAGGCGGCTTCTACAGCTACACATTGCTGGAGAACCTGATTGGTTGCCGAATGAAAAACGCAGACCGAATTCACTCTCAATGGCAGAACTTGGGTGAAGAGGATGCAGTTCAACTACACCCAAAGTTTCCACCCATGTTGGTTAAGAAAATCGAGACCGCTCGTCACTTGGTCTTGTTCCAGCAGACCAATTTTGTTTGGATTTGGGCGTTCGTTCTCAAACAGCTTAATGACGATCAAAGTCGTTTGTTGATACGCACACGAATTTTTAGCGATCGCTTGATTGTTACGTTGCCGCTTTACCCTGTGATGACTTTGGGACACTACTTCATGGAGCGGAAGATGCTTATGGGAATCAAACGCCGAAGTGAATCCAATTAGCACGAAAAGGTTTTGCAAGTTATCTGGCATAGCGAAAAATCTGGGGTTCACTTCCCGCAGCAACCGGTGCAAGTCGTTATCGGACTTGAA
>CAYZGP010000135.1:2240-16887 GCA_964478065.1 uncultured Pirellulaceae bacterium | reverse complement strand
AAGACGCAAGGACGCTAAGACGCAAAGTTCAGAATCAAAATCTTTGCGTCTCTGCGTCTTCGCGTCTTTGCGTTCAAAAAATGGTCCACCGAAGAAGCCGAGATCTGCGGCGCGGAGCGCAAAGGTTTTCTGCCGTATTGCCCGATACCACCTGCCACCATGGATTTAAGACAACACGGTTATAGCAACGCAAAAACAAGTAGAAACAGCAACTCTGTTAAGCACAGACTGATTGGGTCGCCGCTATTAAATTAAATGCTGTCCGTTCTATTGCTGACGTTATTCCCAAGGCTTTGTCTAATACTCGCCTCAAGTCGCTTCATGCCTTCTTCGTGAGACACTTTTGGGTAATAGCCAAAGTCTTTCTTGGCGCGACTAATGTCAAAGTAATGGTGCTTTGCCAATTGCGCCGCTAAGAATCTTGTCATCCTTGGCTCGGATTCCCAATTGCAAAGCTCATGGGTTGTCTCAAGTGCTCGGCCCAAACGATACGCCCAGTAAAAAGAAATCGAACGGCGGACTCGAGGCAGTCCAGCGAACGCAAGAATTTCATTGATCCAGTTCCAGCAATTGACAGGTTCGTCTTGCGAAAGAAAATACGCCTTTCCACAGACGGGAGAGCCCGGTTCCATCGCTTCGGCGGCTTGGATGTGTGCAAAGGCCGCGTTGTCGATGTAAATCGTATCGACCAGGTTGGTGCCGTCGCCGACTTTGCGAAGTTTTTTTGCCTTGGCACGTTTGATCAACCGCGGAATCAAATGACGATCCCCAGGCCCCCAAATTAGATGCGGTCGAAGTGCACACGTCATCAGGTCCTTGTCGTCATCGGCTTGAAGGACAAATTTTTCCGCAAGGGCTTTTGAATGCGGGTAGTGGCAAAGCCAAGTGCGCGGGTAAGGCGCCGACTCATTGACGTTGGTTTGATGGTCACCATTAAACGTCACCGATGGACTACTGGTGTAAACCAGTTTTGGCACGTTGTGTTCGATGCAGGCGTTGACCACGTTCCGGGTGCCGATCGTGTTGGTGCCATGGAAAAGTTTCCACGGGCCCCAGATCCCAGAAATTGCAGCGGTGTGAAATACGACTTCCTGGTCTTTGCAGGCTTCAAGGACATTGTCAAAGTTTCGCACGTCACCGTGAACGCAACGAAGGTTCATTGACGACAACATTTCATCGCGCCGGCGCGTCATCGCGGTTACTTCATACCCGCGTTCAACAAGTTGTTTGACGAGATTGGAACCAAGAAAGCCGTTGGCCCCGGTGACTAATGCCTTCACTGGAAATTACTCTGCGAGATTCTAGGTGTTTAAACGTGTTGGATTCGACGGTCGCGTTGGGTCTAAAAGTTCACACTAATTTAGTCGTAAATTGCTCTTTTAACGACCCGGCTGGCCAGAGTTTACGTACTAATTTGAATGTCGTATCGCCTTGGTTTTACTTGGTTCAAAAAGTTGATTCCAATGATAAGCCACGCCAGGCACTAGCCTGACCTACACGGGCTGGGCCATCGACGTCGGCCACAATCAACACCGTGCCTGCCGTTGGCGAAATATAAGTTAATATTACAATGGCGTTTCGTTTCCTTTTTGATTGAACTTTTTGCAGGCAACTAATTTGATGACAGCCCGTTTAGTTTGTCTTGTTGCAGTTATGGCTTTCGTAATTGGCGCTTCCGGTTGTTCAAAGAAAACACAGCCCGGGAAATCTGAATCTGCAAATGGAAACGCAGGAACGAAACACTCTGATTCTCCGAATGCCAATTCATCCGCGGATGTAAATTTGACGGATGAGCAAAAGCAAGTCAGAGCGCTCGTCCGATCCGAAGAGTTGCTTCAGTCGCTTGCATCCCAGATGAGCCTTGTTTCTAAATCAATGCGAGACCGTTCGTTGTCGCGCTCCAAATTCATGGAGCCACAAATCGGTTATCGAGGGCTGGCTGATTTTGACTTGCTCGATGCAATAAACAAATTGAACCGAAAAGACATCCAATCACATTTGAGTTGGCCGCTTCAAAACGAAGATCAAATGAAAGCGATTCCGTCGGCCAAACTTTGGTCCCCGTTGCTTGATCGTTTCCAATTTGAATCGTGTCAAATGGGTACGGTGGCAACCCGGTTTGTGGGTGAGAGCTTTCAAACGGATACCAAATTCGAAGGTCGATTCCGTACTGAGCAGAACATCGTCGGAGTAAAGGCCCATCAAACGCTGGAGTGGAAACAGCCCGCGCCAGGTGAAAGTTGGCGAATTACCAAATGGATCCAGTCTGATTTCGAAGTCGTGTTTTCAGGTAACAGTT
Source organism: uncultured Pirellulaceae bacterium (assembly GCA_964478065.1). Lineage (GTDB taxonomy): Bacteria > Planctomycetota > Planctomycetia > Pirellulales > Pirellulaceae > Mariniblastus. The sequence continues at coordinate 14,588 of CAYZGP010000135.1, read as the reverse complement.
TGTTCGAAGACATCACGGCGACGGCTATCCCGAATAAAGAAACATTGGACAAAGTTCAAAGTTCCTCGCATCAAGCTTTGATTCTCAAGAACGCGGGCATTCGCAGTGTCAAATTCAAAGACGCGGTGAGGAAATATAAAAGCTTCAACGATTGGGAGTCGGCGTTTCAATATCCGGGCGTCAGCGTTGTCGATTTGGATCAAGACGGTTTCGATGACTTGTTCGTTACCGACCGCTGGGGACCTGCACAGCTGCTTCGCAATAAAGGCGACGGGACTTTCGAGGACGTTACCGAAAAAAGCGGACTCGATGTTTCGAATTTCTCGTGCTGCACGTTATTCGCAGACTTTGATAACGATGGAGACTCAGATGCATTCGTGACGCGGACTCTCGAGCCAAGCATGTACTTCGAAAATGTGGATGGCGTTTTTAAGCTTGATGAAAATTCGGATGAGGATTTTGAGTTTGTCCGCTTGGTCGTTTCCGGAAGCGTGGTTGATGTTAACGGCGATGGACTGCTGGACGTGTATTTGAACACTTACGGATTTGGGAATTCGACACGAGACGAAGCGGCTTATGAGTTGCTTCAACCTTCTGATCGATTGAAGCTACGTTTGAAACTCGAAAAAGCCCATTGGTATCTCGATCGAGGTGGCGCTCCAAATATTTTGTTGCTTAACAAAGGCGGAAAACTTGAACGAGTCGCCGTCGATGATGAATTGGCCCAGTGGCGAAACTCTTATCAAACCATTTGGAGCGATTTCGATTCCGATGGCGATCAGGACGTTTATATTTGCAATGACTTTTCCCCCGATTGCTTTTTAAGAAACGACACCGAGCGAGGATCGTTCAAGCCGGAATTCACGAACGTTTCCAAAGAAATGGTTCCCAATGGAACGATGGGGTTTGGTATGGGCGCGAGTTGGGGCGACTATAACAACGATGGTGAGTTGGATATTTACATTTCCAATATGTACTCAAAAGCAGGCAATCGAATCGTTCCTCAGATCGATGATGTTGATGAGCGGATCAAAGTCTCGGCGCGCGGAAATTTTCTCTATGAAAAAGTCGGAGATCATTTCAAGCAAGTCGCCGGGCTGGATGCGGACGACCAACACATTTCCAAAGTGGGCTGGTCATTTGGCGGCCAGTTTGCCGATTTCGACAACGATGGCAATCTCGACATCTATGTTCCCAGCGGTTACTACACACCGCCCAAGGAAGTTGAAAAACCGGGCGATTGGTGAAGTTGCCTGTGGCGCGCGGTCGTGCGAATGGATCCAAATAAAGGTGAAGACTTCTCCAAAGACGAAATCTGGGGTGAAGCTGCCAATCAAATTTTCCTTTTTGAAAAAGCCGAAGAAGAAGACGGCGACGGAGCACCGTTTCGCAGTTCGCCGTTCAGCGGCAACGAGCGAAATCGTTTGTTTATGCGGCGTGGTAACAATTTCGACGATATGACTTTGGTGTCCGGAATGGATTTCCGCCAAGACGGGCGTGGGTTTGTTTTGCTTGATGTTGATCGTGACGGTTGGATGGATCTTGGAATCGTCAGCCCAAACCAACCACGACTTCGAATCGTAAAGAATCGAATGGGCGAACAAGTTGATAGGCAAAATGCTTTTGTGGAAATTAAACTGGTCGGTGGTCAGGATTCAACCGAGTCGTCAACTGAGTGGAGTTCGCGAGACGCATTTGGCGCGACGGTTGTGGCAACAATTGGCCAGACAAAGCGAAAGTTTCAGTTGTCGTGTGGCGAAGGACTTTCCAGTCAAAATGCAAAAGCGATTCATATTGGAATGGGCGAAGCGGCGAAAATTGATCGCTTGGAAGTGTTGTGGCCAAGCGGAAAAAAAACGATGCGTGAGAATGTCGCGGCGGGCGAACGAGTCACGATTCTTGAGAAAGAAGTGAAATAGTGATCAGTGGTCAGGGTTTAGAATCAAAGCGTTATGTTGGGCGGCTGGGTCGAACGATCGGCGGCGGATGTGTGCTGCTTTTATGTGGCTTGCTGATTTGCATCGCGGGCTGTGGCAAGAAGAACAAACCGGCTGTTTCGAAATCCGGAACATCAGGCGTTGCTTCATCGGGCACAGTTCCTTTGACGGCAGAGCAGCAGAAGATTCAAATGCTTTCCGATTCCGAAACGTTGATTCAGAATCTATCTTCAAAAATGAAGTTGGTTGTCCGAGCGTTTACTGACGCCAAAGTTGACACGACTCAATTTGCGGTCGCCCAAGTTGCGCATTCGAAGCTTGGGTATATAGACCTTGCAAAAAAGATGAATGAAGCCGCTGAAGAGCATCACAGCGAGACGGGCACCTCTTTTTATTGGCCCGTTAAAGGGCAAGATATGGGCGCGGGCAATGGCAGGCTTTCGCAGCTAGTGTACGAGGAAATGGGGCCCTACTCTGGCGTCTGGAAAACATTGCTGGATAAAAAGAGATTTGAAGACATCCAAATTGGAGTATTGAAAGGGACGTTTGTTGGAGAAGGAGACGATCGGCGATTCGAAATGGAAACCAAGATCGAAGGGCGACTTGGTTTGATTGATGGCCACGTTTTCGGCGCCAAGGCTTACCAGACGATCCGTTGGAAGCAAGTAGCGCCAAAGGATTGGAAGCTCGTTTCGTGGAAGCAAAAAAACTTAAAGCTAATCAGCTCCCCTGCCCCGTTATTCCAAGACGTAACCGCTTCCGCGTTTCCCAATGAAGCCACGCGAATGAAAGTGGCTCGGTCTTCTCATCAGGAATTGATTCTGGAGCACGCGGGCAAGAAAACTCCAACAATTAGACATGCTCGCTCTGAATTCAAGTCGTTCAGTGATTGGGAGTCGGCGTACCAGTTTCCCGCGGCCAGCGTAGTAGACATTGACCGCGATGGTTTCGACGACCTGTTCATTACCGACCGCTGGCAGTCGGCTCAGCTGTTGAAAAACAAAGGCGACGGGACGTTTGAAGACGTGACCGAGTCAAGCGGTTTGATGATTGCGGAACTGGCGAACTGTGCATACTTTTTCGATTTCGATAACGATGGCGATTCCGATGTGTTCATTGGGAAAACGCTTGAGCCAAGCCAATTTTTCGTCAACGAAGATGGCAAATTTGTCCCCCACGAGTCAACAAACAAAACCTTAAAAGAAACTTCATTCGTGGTTTCAGGTTCCGTTGCTGACGTCAACGGTGATGGTTTGTTGGATATGTATTTGAGTACGTACGCATATGGATCGGGAGATATCGTCGGTTGGATCGATCAGGCGGCGCGGCCTAAGGATCGGTTGATTACGCGCAAACGTTTTGAAAAATCCCATGCCTATGTTGATCGAGTTGGCCCACCCAACATTCTGCTAATGAATCGTGGAGGCGAATTTGAATGGATGGAGGTAGGCGACGAGCTAAAGCAATATCGCGACTCCTACCAAACGGCTTGGACTGATATTGATAACGATGGAGATGTCGACTTGTATGTTTGCAATGACTTTTCTCCGGATGTTTTTCTTCGAAATGACACAGAGCGTGGATCGTTCGATATCAAGTTTACCGATGTGACTGGCTCGATCGCCAACCCGGGCTCGATGGGGTTTGGCATGGGAGCTTCGTGGGGCGATTACAACAATGATGGGGATCTCGATTTGTACGTTTCCAATATGTACTCAAAAGCCGGAACGCGAATCGTGGCTCAACTGGACGATGTGGATGAACGCGTAAGCGTTTCGGCGCGTGGCAATTTTCTTTACGAGAGCATTGACGGGAAATACGAGCAAGTCGCAGGGACGGGGGATAAAGACCAGCATGTCTCTAGTGTTGGGTGGTCGTTTGGCGGGCAGTTTGCCGATTTCGACAACGACGGCAAATTGGATTTGTATGTGCCAAGCGGCTTCTATTCGGCCCCCAAAGAAGTTCGCAACGACGTCGATTTGTGAAGTTGTCTTTGGAGGTCAGCCGTGCGCTATGGACCGAATCGAGACGATAACTTTAAATCGGCCGCCGAGTGGGGCCCGGACGAAGCGATGAAGATGGTTTTGTTCCGCAAGTCCGACGAGCCTAAAGAAGGTGCTTTCTTTCAAGGCAGTTCATTGAGTGGTGGAGAGCGAAATCGGCTTTATCTTCAGCGCCATGGGAATTTTAAAGATTTGACTTTGGTGTCCGGTGCAGATTTCCGGGAAGACGGTCGTGGGTTTGTGTTGTTCGATTATGACAATGATGGGCGAATGGATTTGGGGGTCACCAGTCCCAACTCACCACGGTTTCGGATTTTGAAAAACCAAATCGAATCAAGCGCCAATTTTGTGTCGCTTCAGTTGGTTGGAGGCCATGATTCGTCCGAGCCAACAACCGAGTGGAGTTCTCGTGACGCATTTGGCGCACGGGTGATCGCGACGATTGGTGAGACAAAACGAATGTTTCAACTCTCTGGCGGCGAAGGGCTTGCCGGCCAGAACAGCAATCGGATTCATATCGGACTGGGCGACGCGCAGAAGGTCGACCGTTTGGAAATCAAATGGCCAAGCGGAAAAGTTACGGTTAAAGAAAGTGTGAAAACCGGAACTCGATTAACGGTTTCCGAGCGGTAAGCGAGTCTCTCCGGCAGGGCCATCAACCGTGGTATCGCCAAAACGGCTCAGAGCGTCCTCCGCTTACGAGCTCGGGTGAACCCACGGTGCACGATACTCTCGCTTCAACAATTTCGTTGCTTCTTCATCGCCAATCACGGTGTGGGTTTTCGGATCCCAATTGAGAGTCCGCCCAAGCTTCATTGAAATATTTGCGAGGATGCAACTGGCTGCCGAAATGTGACCTTGTTCGATATCGGCGATTGGTTTCTCACGCGACTCGATGCACTCAAGGAAGTTTTTCATGTGCTCGCGTACTGCTGGAGCAACGTGCTTTTCAAGATCCTTTTCCGTTTTGTCTTCCGGGTACTGATCCAACTCATAAACCACATCCTGTTTTTGCGTTTCGGCTTTGCGATCCTGAGGGTGGAATTCCCATTTGTGCACGCTCAAACGAAGTGTGCCCTTTGATCCATAAAGCGTTGCGCCCCACGGATATTCTGGATCCGCGGGCCGCCCGTAGGAACGATGTTGCCACTGAACACGAAGGTCGTCAAAGTCAAACGCCGCTGATTGCGTGTCCGGAATGTTGGCTTTGCTTTCCGTTTCAACAAAAATACCGCCGGTTGATGAAACTCTCGTTGGCCAGCCCAAATCCATCATCCAGCGAACGGTGTCAAGCATATGAACGCACATGTCACCCATAATGCCATTGCCGTACTCGGTGAAAGCTCGCCAACGTCGTGGGTGCACTAAGTCGTTATAAGGCCTCATCGGCGCTGGTCCAGTCCACATCTCGTAATCGAAATGCGCCGGTGGATCAGTGTCTGGCGGATTTGTTTTGGCACGCATGTGATAGTAGCAGTAAACTTCGGCCAATCCGATGTCGCCCAGCAAGCCCGCGTCAACAATCTTCTTTTTGGCTTCCATCAAGTGCGGTGTGCTGCGGCGCTGCATTCCGACTTGGACCACTCGTTCGTGTTTTCTCGCCGCGTCGAGCATTGCTTTGCCTTCAAGGACATCGACGCCGATTGGTTTTTGAACATAAACGTCGAGTCCAGCTTCGACGGCAGCGATCATTGGCAACGCGTGCCAATGGTCGGGAGTGTCGATCAACGCGATGTCGAGGTTGCCGGCCTTTAACAATTCGCGATAGTCGCCGTACGTTTTGGGTGTGTTGCCAGATTTTTGCCGTTTGCTAACCATCTCGGCCGCTTCGGCTAACATTTTGGAATCGACGTCACAAAGCGAAACGACTTCTACATCGGCGACTTGGAGCAAGCGAAACAAGTCAAGTTTTCCGTACCAGCCGCACCCGATAACCCCAACTCGCTTTTTACGTTTAGTCGTATTCGCAGAAGTGGTGTTAAGTGACGCGGCAGTGGTTAACGCGACTGCGGCCGAACCCGTTTTCAAGAAATTTCTACGGTCCATTTTTCTTCCAGATATGGCGGATGGTTTGCTGAAAAAAATATTGTAGCAGAAGCGTATGGGCTGCCGGTTGGTGTGACCGTTTGAGGAATTTGGCGTGGTTTGTGGAGTTGAAGACCCATCGGTGGGCGATGAAGGCAAACTCCACAAGCTGCAGGACGTGATGAGCTTTCGAACGTGATTGGGTCGAACCCGGATTTTCCGTGGTTTTGGATATAGTTGAAACGGGCGATTTTTGCGTTGTTTCACCTGTCTTTTTGAAGTTTTTGAAAATTCTTTCTTTTTGATGGAATCAAATTACGGTCTGCTGGTACTACACCATTAAACGAAATGACAGATAAACGTCAGTATGACAAAAGACAAGGAACTTCAACGGCGGTTCGAGAAATGTGTCGACCAGTGCGCTGATTCGATGTTCCGAGTTGCTTTTCGATTGACGGGAAATCGGACGTTGGCAAGTGAGCTGGTTCAGGAGACCTACTTGAATGCCTGGAAGTGTATTTCGGGTTTGAAGGATCCTGAAAAAATGCGGGGTTGGCTATTCGCGATTTTGCGTAATCAGTATTCAAAATTGATACGTAAAGAATCCCGATCAACGCCTACCACTGAACACCTGGACTCAGTAGCTGCAAAGCAGGCACCCGTTGACCAGACCAAAGAACTTGTTCAGTCAGCAATCGCAGAGTTGGAAGAAATTCACAAACTGCCTTTGTTGCTCGTTTCGATGGAAGGCATGTCAGTCGACCAAACGGCGGAGGTGCTTGGGGTTCCGAGAGGGACGGTGCTTTCACGACTGCATCGGGCAAGACAGAAACTTAAACAGATTTTGATTCGAGACCAACAGAGTAGCGGCCAGCAATTTGTTTACGAGGCAAGAAAGGAGGGACACGATGAAGTTTGAAAACGAACCAACTGATGATCAACTTGACAAGCTATTGCGGGACGTCGAAGTCCCTCAAGACTTGAATGCTTTGTTGAAAGCAATTCCTTCGCAGACAATCCAGCAGAGGGATGATTCGGAGGACTCAGTTGGCTTAAGCGATAGAAGATCAAGTAAAGGAAAACTTTGGTTTGGGCTAGTGCTGGTCGCCAGTTTGACCGGAATCGGCTTGTTTGTCGCTTCGCAATTCCTGCCAAATTCCGACGGAGAATCGCCAGTCGCAAAGGGACACCAAGGCTCGGTTCATCCCGAGCAAGGGAGCATTGTTGGGCCAGTAAACGATGCCACCAATAGCTTGGCCGAAATTGAAAATCTTGAACTGATGGAGATCGAGGCCCAGATTCACGCCATCGAGGTCGCGCAGTTGGAAGCTCAGCTACTGCGAGTGGAATCCAGGCCAGTCGAAATTGATCAACGCGAGCTCGAGTCAATGATCGCAGCAATGACGGAAGAATATTCAATTCCCCTTGGGATGCCTGAGGCGAAGGTTAAGTTGCGGATGGTACAGGTGATCCAGCAGTATCCAGGAACGCGGGGGGCGGCAATTGCTGAATCGTATTTGGAATCAGCGAACTAACAAGCCACTTTTATTAACTACTTTAAAGGCTAAACAGTGAACAGAATTAAATACCAATTTTCGAAATCCAAGTTGCAGCGCATGGTTTGTTTGGCGATCGGTGTGACGCTGTTTGTTTGTCAGCAATCGGCTGGGCAATCGGCAGCTCCGAAGCGTTCTCCGAAGGTGATTAGGCTCGAATCGCAAATCAGAAATCTTGAAGTTGAGATGAGGCAAAATAAAACTCAACTTTTAGATGTTCAAGGCAAGAAAGAGAAATACGAAAAAGAGCTTGCGGAGCTAAAAAAGCGTAAAACGAGTCTAAATGTTTCGGAGGCGTCGTATGGGGAAGTTCTCAAGACGCTTCATTCCCAACGGATCCAGCTGTCAATTGATTTGGCCGGAATCGAAGCGAGGATTGATGCGATTACCAGTGCGATCGAGGCTGCGGTTAGCAAACAGAATGACGATGTCGTAAAACCGTTTAAGCGTTTGGTTGAACTCCACAAATCCAAATACGATCGAGTGATGAAGAAGGGTAGCTCTGCGAGTGCAACCGAAAAGCAATCCGCAGAAATTAGTTTGCTTGAATCGCAGTTGCAGTTGGCAAATGCTTTGAAGCCGTCCGGATCTCTTTCTCATTTGAATTCTCAGCTCTTGGACACATCGCTTGAGCGAGCCGAGAAAATCGCCCGTTTGGAAAAAGCGAACTCATTGTTTGAAGAAGTTGATGAATTTCACCGTTACCAAACTGCGTTGAATTCAGCGCAAAAAAACAGCCGCGAGTCAATCCGTGAGGAGGTTAACCTTTTGCAGGAAAAGGCACTTATTGTTCAGCAATTGCAAGGCTTGCAAAATGAGCTGATCAATAGCACAAAGTAAACAGCGTGAATCAAATTCTCATTGTGAGCCATTTCATTGTGTTTCAAATTCGCCTTTTTTAAAACAAGCTGCCGTGTGTTTGGCTTACGCGAATCGTACCCACGTCCCATCGATCAAGCGTTCGTTGGGCGTGAATCGCGATTTGTACTTCATGTGCTTTGAGCCTTCGACGTAATAGCCAAGGTACAAATGTTGAAGCTCTTTGGATTGGCAGAACTCGATTTGTTTAAGAATTGAATAAGTCCCCAGGCTTTCGCTTTTGATATCTGGATCAAAGAAAGTGTAAACCGCCGATATGCTGTGAGCGCCACTATCGCAAACGGCCAGACAAGCGAGTTCACCATCCAGCCAGTAAGTGATTTCGAAAGACTCGAAACAGCTGCGGACGAAGCCCCAGATGTATTCTTCGAGATCTATGTCAGTGTCCTTTTTGGCCAACCCTCGCTGACGACGATGCTTGTTGAAAAGATTGATACGCTGCGGATCAGATTGAAGCGGACCAATTTTCTGTTCAAATCGACGGTTGCCTTTTTTGAGCGTTCTCTTTTGATTGCGCGTAAACTCATACTCAAAACAATCCAGACGGATCGGTTCGCAAGCTTTGCAGCCCGGACAGTTGGTTTGATAAATGAATTCGCCGGTGCGGCGGTGGCCGTCGGCAAGTCTCTGGTCGGCTTGCTCAAGCGAGATTTTTCCCAGCGGCATTCGCAATGGCATTCGCGCCGTTTTTCCCTCGAGGTAAGGACACGACTCGGTTTCGTCGATGATCACGATGTCGGTCGCTTCAGTCGCTTTCATTGTCCGCATTTCAGTCGATTTTATTGCCATGTTTTCGATAATGATCGGGCATGGAAGTTGGATGTCAAGTAATTCTCGCCAACAAATGCAATCAAGGCGGAGATCCACTAATTGGCCAAATATTCAGTTGTTTTGGGAACTTTAGGGTGTAACGACAAATCAAACAAATTCATGGTTCTTCACAAAAAATGCCGATAATCCTAATTGTTGAGACTTTTTAAACTCGTTAGCACTAGGAAATTTTACCAGCCGATTGACTTGGCGGCTGTTCAGCTTATCCTCAAGTTAACGGTTTCCTTCCCCAATATCCGCTAGACCTGCATTTTGAGGTACTCTATGCTCCTTCGAATTTGCCTTTTGTCGCTCATCGCAACCGTTGCGTTAAGTCAATCTGCGGAAGTGTTTGGGCAGGCCTACAAAGCCGACATTGGGTTCAACGAATTGCTGGCCGAAAGAGGGTCGGCACTCGAAGACGGAACTGGATTGAGTGTTGCGCAGATTGAAGCCCCCAATGGCGACGGAAATTATGGCCCCAATCAAGCTTCCGGACAGTTTAATGGAAACGACAGCTCCTCGAGTAATGATGACAAGCAGTTTATTGACGGCAGTGGAGCTCAAACGGGATTTAGTGGCCATGCTACCAGCGTCGCTAATTTTTTCTATGGTGATACGCTGAGCCAGACAGGGAACATTGGGCTTTGTGATGATTTGAATCAAAGTTGTCCAATCACTCTGTATGATGCAAATGACTATATCAATAATGTGTTGGGCACAACGTCTGGTGCTGATCCGGCTGCCCAAGGGTTTGCTGTAACTAATCACAGTTATATAGCCAACGGCATCGATGACGACGCCGTTGTTACGGACTATCTTCAGCGTTTTGATTTTGTGGCTAATCGAGACAATACCGTTCATGTGGTCGGTGTTAATAATGGGGCTGGGAATTCAACCCCTCAATTGCTCGCGCCAAGCTATAACGCGATTGCGGTTGGCGTGAGCGATGGCACCCACTCTCGTGGAGAAGTCTCCGGATCCTATGGTGCCGGTCGATTTCGTCCCGACATCGTTGCTCCCGCGAGCTTTACCAGTTTCTCAACTCCAATCGTTTCCAGTGCCGCTGCGTTGTTAATTGATGCCGCAGAAGGGACCAATGGAATTCAAAATGAAGTTATCAAATCAACTTTGTTCGCCGGAGCGACTAAGTCAGAATTTGCCGATTGGGATCGCACCACGACTCGTCCAATTGACGATGTTTACGGGTTTGGCGAGTTGAATATTCTCAACAGTTACAACATCTGGGAAGGTGGAGAGCACGAGGGATCATTTACAGATCCGACGAGCAATGTGAATTTGAACGGCTGGGACTACGGTGATTTCAATGGCACCGATGATTTGTTTTACGACTTTGAAGTTGAGTCGCACCTGACCATCGGCGAGCTCTCTGCGGCTTTGGTTTGGAACATTGACGTAGTCGATAATGATGCAAGTGCAGATGTATTTGACGCGACGACTACGCTCGCGAACCTGGATCTGCGATTGTACGATTCTACCGGGACATTTTTGGGAACACTGATCGATTCCAGTTTGAGCACGGATTACAACACCGAGCATATTTTCCTGGAAGACTTGGTTGGCGGAAGTTATACCTTTCGAATCAGCGGCGACATCGCAACCGATTTCGGTTTCTCATGGCGTATCACTGCAGTGCCAGAGCCTTCAAGCGTGATTGTTCTGGGAATCATCGGCTTGGGAGTCATGTCCCGCCGTCGTCGCAGGTAGCAGCGATTGTGCATCGCTATATATGAAATCTCTGGCTACACGGATGAGCAGATCGTTGCAAATCGCCGCAGGGCTTAGCGATCGCCCGGCGCAACGAACTGGAACCCAGGGCTTTCCAGATAGCCCGAGTATAGCAGATTCGCGTTTCGAAATGGGCGGGCAACCGGCGGACCAACCGCCACTCACTTCCAGGTGTTGTAGAAGAATCGTTCCACGTCTAGTTCTTGATAGACTTCGAACGTACTTTCTTTTTCGTCGAGTCTCATCAAGCCTTTTTTGATTTGGTCCTTCGCCCAATTGCTGCTGACCGCGGCGGCATTCAACTCTTGAAGCAGGTTGCTCAGCTCCAAGGTAATTTTCTCGCGGTGCTCGGCCGGAGCGAATAACAACCCTTGAACAATCGCACCCGGACCTGTGGAGCTTCCACGGTGCGCGCCAAATTTGTCATCAAACCATTTGATATCGCTGTTAGCGTCCAACTTGGGGTTTAAAGCACGCTTTCGAAGCAAGTCCAACATCGCTTGATAGGCGCCCCAATCATCGGCGGATCGCCCAAGCGTATAACAGATTGCCGTTCGAGACGCATAGATGCCATCGCCAGAGTCGAAGTCTCCTTCAGTCTGCAGCAATGTTACCAACTCATTTCGAGCGTTCTGGGGTAGAGGTTTAAACTCAGCCAACTTTAAAATGGCGGCTTCCCGAGCCCTAATTTTAGGATGGCGCATATTCATTGCCGAAAAGCTACTCCAGCGGCTGCCATCAGGAAGCCAATAGTATTTTTCACCCTTAGCCTGAATCAGAAGGTTTTCAACGTTAACCTCTTGAGTTCCCAAAACAGCAGAACCGACTGTTCCCAGCATGCTGGTGCCGGAAATAAACAACCAGATCGCAAAGGGACTCCAAAGTGGCACACTAATGATCAGGCATAAAGCCAAAATGAGTGGCGATGGACCTTTTTTCTTTTTTCGAGTGACTTCGAAATGGTTTTGGGGCTCATCGCACGAAGCCGAATAGTTTTTGATGCTCATCAGACTGACTTATTAAAACTGTAAAACTGTAACCGGAAACATGTGGTCGATGAAAACTTAGCCCCCGTTTCCAATTGGAGCATTTTGGCTGGAGGCAAAAACCATATTTGCAACTTCCACCACTTTGATAGATCCGGTTATGACGATAGGGGTAATCGCTATTCCCTCTCCCACCCATGTTATTTCGATTTATCAAATGAACGCTGAAACACCACAACAGCTCCAGGAATTTTGCCAAGCAGCCTGCGAAGCGGCCAATCGCGGCGGCGAAGTACTGTTGAAATGGCTTGGGAAAACTTCTCCGCAAAAAAAGGGTTTCGTGATCTTGTAACCCAAGCCGATTTTGAATCGCAACAAGTCATCCAGGATTTTCTCCAGCAAG
>CAYZGP010000135.1:0-2140 GCA_964478065.1 uncultured Pirellulaceae bacterium | reverse complement strand
TCTTTTGTGCGGCGGCTTCGGAGACGCTATTCGAGCAAGCAAAACCGCTACTCAACGTGTGAAGTGATCACGCGACCGCCGACTAAATGAGTTTGTTGCATAGTCCGCATTTGACAAATAGTTTTCCGGGAGCGCGAAGCTCCCGGACCAGAGGGTAACCCAAGTTAGAGTTTGTAGTACCGCTTTTAAGCGGTACGCGGAGGTGAAAAACATTCCACCCCTCCGCATTCCGCCTAAAGGCGGTGTGCGGAAGGTTCGTGGATCAAGTTGGCGTTAGACGATGGAAGGTTTTCAGAATCGGATTTTTACGGAGTCGAGGTGGCAAGGCAGTTGTACGATGTTTGCCAACAGCGAAAACATAACGGTGAGTTCGGTGGAGCCAATGTTTTCTTTGCCATGAAGAATGCGGTGACCGGGTTGGTGTTTCGGCCCAGCAGCATGGACACGATTCACGCGGCGCCCCGTGCTGGGACACAACCCTGTCCCAAGGAAAAAATTATAAGATCAGCAAAGCGATTGGGTCGAAGGCATTTTCAGCGGAACACACGATTCATACTGGGACGCCGATGGAAACCATTATGTACAAGATTGGAACATCGACGGACGAATTATGAAATTGGTACGGGGTAAGTAGTCTCTTTTCAGCTACTTGGGCGAGCCCAATCGTTCCAAATACTCCAGCGCTGCCTCAAGTTGACCATCGTTGGAAGCCGCATTTTTCAGCGGACGTTCAACCTTTATGTCCGGCTCCACACCGATTCCTTCCAACCGTTTCTCGTCGATGCGAACGTCGGAGACGGCCAGATAGAGTGCGTCGCCGTTGGATAGTCGAAAAATTCGCCCAGCGACCACTGCCCCTGCTGTCGTCTCGCCAAACACTTTGCCAAGTTTTAGTTTTTTGAATCCATGGGCGAATAACTCTTTGCCACTAGTGCTGCGACCATTGACCAATAACGCAACTGGTTTCTCCCAAACACCACTGTAGGAAATTGACTTGCCTGAGCGCGGTTCGCTTTGCACGATCGCGATTGGATCTCGAAACAGGTTAAGGTAGTTCAAGTCCGCTCCGCCCCAGCCGTCACGACAATCGAAAACCAATGCATCACATTCACTGAGCTTGCCCCACAACAAAGCCTCGCGAACTTTTTCCTGGTATTTTTGACCCGCGTAACTCCAAACGTGAATGTACGCGATCTTCTTTTCGCCGCGTTCGATGACTCGTGCACTGGAATCCAAAGCTGTTTCAAAAATCGTGCGACCGTCCAACTGCTCGACCTTTACTTCAACCGATTTTGATTCTCCAGCGCGATTCAATTTGATGGTAACCGAAGTTCCAGCCTTCTGGCTAAACGAACCGATAGGGTGAAACGGAGCTTTGTCTACCGAGACGATTTCGTCTCCAAATTGCAACCCAGCCTTGGACGCAGGCAACCCGTCAAAAACCGAAACGACGAGTACTTTGCCGTCTACGATTCGGGTATCGATTCCGATCCCGTCGTAACAAAAAAGGCTTTTGTCGTCTTTGTACAGTTTGTGAAAAATACCGAACAGTTGATACCGCTTTGGATTGTTTCGGGAAAAGTAAAAAGTATGCGACGTCTTCAAAGTCGCCAAAAGCTGATTGACAGATTGGTCATATCGCTCCAGCGATTTCGCCTCGATTGCTTGCTCTCGAAATTCGGAACACTTTTTTTGCCATGCCGCGGTATCAAAATCCTTGTCATAAAAATGCTCCGCAACCGCTTGCGCAACTTCATCAAAGACATTGGCTCGATCAAAGTCAAAACTTTCCTGAGCGAACGTTGGCGACACCCAACCAGACGAAGCCAACACGATCGCAAACAATCCCAAAACGAAATTGTGAATAATTCCAGGTTGAGTTCTGAGAGAAAGAGTGGGCATGAGACACCATCATCAGGTCATTGGAATGATGGGTGAGAGACACATAGCGTGCAGCTTCAAAATTCTTGCCACAAGTGCGTTCATTCCTTGGATTTAATGATACGGATTTTTGAAACGTGTTTAAGCTTTTTTGTGTCAGTTTGTTGGGATTTTTTCGCTAATTGGGGACAGCTCGAAAACTGACTAAGGTACTCGCTGGTCGGTAATTCAATTCTTGTCGTCTCAGACAAAATTCAAA
>CAYZGP010000134.1:0-17039 GCA_964478065.1 uncultured Pirellulaceae bacterium | reverse complement strand
GATAACTATCTACTTATACCGCAAAGTTTCGGGATAAGTATGGAAAATTGTACTTATACCTTCGGGATAAGTCTACTTATCCTGAGAGGAAACAAAAGTTTGACGTGTCTTGTGCCTCTTATCGAAATCGGAATTTGCGATTTTTCATTTTGAGGCCAACAAATTATGGCCACAAATTTTCGTCCGACCCATATGCTATCAAGAAAGCGACGGACAAGAATGTCCATCGTACGAAAATCAAGCACGGATCGACCTGCAATAAAACGCCAACTGAAACAAGGGACTCAAGATTCCCAATTCATTTTGACCAACTCGCCAACCAACGTGTTGAGATCGAGATTGAGGACGTCCGCTTTCAATTCGGGCTTAACGAAAATTCTGACTTGTTTTACAAAATCATCAAATTGCCGACGCGCAAGAGTGTTTACAACCGGTGAGACATCGCCAAGTTTTCGATAAGAGTTTGTGTTGGAATAAAACACGTCGACGTTGAACTGGACTTCCAATCCAACCGGCGGTGCATCAATCAAAATTGAAAGTGGACTGATTTCGCGGCCCAGTTTCTGCCCAACCAATTCACACAGCCGTTCGCTTGCCAACACCAACCATTGATAAGGTTTCTGCGCAATCGCGCGGTACAGTGGCTCATTCTCTGCAAAAGAATAATTCGCAACCCGTTTGTACAAGTTTCGTTTCTTGCCGAACAAATCATCAAGCAACCCTTCCGCTTGCGTACCAACTACATCCGCTTTCATTTGCATCAGCATCTCGGTTTCACTTAACTCAAACATGATCGCTGTTGCGTTACTGAACTCAGATTGGTTTGACGATTGTGCGAGTTTCGTTTGATGCCATAGATAAAACGCACGTTGAAACATTGCGGTTGCACTTCGAACCGCGTGATGCCAATAGACTTCGCTGAACATGACATAACGGGCAAAGACCATCAACTCGGCGGCTGTCCGTCCTTTTTGCGTGATGGCGAGTCGATCTCCGGCTTCATTCAAACACAGACTGCGAATCAATCGCAGCGCGTCAAAGTTTTGCCCGTACGGAACCCCAGCGTGCAAACTATCGCGATAAAGGTAGTCCATTTTATCGATGTCGATCGGGCCGGACAAAATCGAACTGACAACGGCCTGGGCAGGCGTGTCCTTTTTGCGATTAATCACATCGATTACTTCCTCCGGTGTCACGTCCCAATCTTCTTTGAGGCAACTGGCAATCGATTCGCGAGTTATATACTCAGTCGCGAAATTCTCATGCGTCGGCAAACCCTTGATCGAGATATCTTCGATCGGATGACAAAATGGCCAATGCCCGATATCGTGAAGCAACGCAGCCAAGATTAACAAAGTCGCGTCGCGGGCCGTTACGACGTTTGTAAATCTTTCTTGATGAGCGAACTGTCTCAGGAACAGTAACGCGTTTCGATAAACGCCCAGCGAATGCTCAAAACGATTGTGATTGGCGGCCGGATAAACAAAAGAAACCATGCCCAACTGACTGATGCGAGTCAACCGTTGAAACTCCGCGGTATCAATCAAACGCATCAAACGCGGGGTAACTGGAACGTCGATTTGGTTTGGAATTCGAATCAAGCCCGAAGGCCCATCCAAAGCTCGGACTTCTGGAATCTCAAGAATCGAATTCATAAATCCCTACAGCAGCGGAAACAAAGTCGCTAGAAATTCGAGCCATTGTTCGGGCTGGAAATCAAACGTGACACCAGCAGGAACCTGTGCGGGACCTTGCGGCAAATTCTCAGGCAACACTTTGACGCCGGCAAGCCAGCGGCCGACCAAACAAATGCCCATATAGAGTCCGTAGTGAACACACCCGATCACGATGTCCAAATCAAAACAGTACATCGCAGTCACAGCGCCGATGCCAAACATCGCAATGCCTGCAATCACATACGACCCTACTTCATAACTGTCGTTAAAAGCAAAATACGCCAACGGCATGGCGATCCAGGTTATGGCGTAGACCAAACTGCAAATCCCCACTCGGCCCCAAAGTTCACCGCCTCGGTAAAACCCAAGCTCCTGATTTCGCAAGAACGCATAAGCGACATAAACCAGTGGCGGTGCGATCAAAACCGCAGCCACCCCCATCAGCCAATAAGGAAATTCAGCAATATCATCAATCATCGTTCGCAGCAAAAACGCGACAGCGAGAAAGCCAATGATCGAAACGGCAATCAATGTGATCTGGACGCCGCTGAGAATGGTTTCTTTTCTTTTGATCGGATTAAGGATCGCGCGCCCGGTTGAATCCTTGGGGCCCGTTTCCTTGGGCGCTGCGATGACCACTTCTTCAGACTTGTCGGGAATCCTGATCTTGCTTTTACACTTTGGACAAGGCCCTTCTTTGCCAGCGAACTTCTCACTCACGTTAAAACGAGTGTGGCACTTTTTACACGTTACGCGGATTGCCATTTTCGACTACTCGTTATCAATGCAGGGTGGGACGTTACGACAAAGGAAGTGTAAGACAAAGCGTTGGAATTAAACGTCGAATTCATTCATTTAAAAATGGAGTTTCGACTCATGGACTCCGACATTATTGGCTTAAGTCCATCAGCTCATTTTCGGTTACCATTCGGAACGATTGATCGGCCAACGTTTGTTGAGCGATATCAACGTTATCCACCATCACCGCAAGCACATTGCGTTCACTGTTTGGAATCATCAGTGGATAGGTTTGGTCGAGATTGACTTCTGCCCGCAACAAAGCGGCACAGACTTCAAGCAGCGGCTGTTCCATGTCGGTAATTTCGATCGCGATCAATTCGCTTTCGATCATCGCCATTCCGGCTCGCTCAAGAATCTCTCTGCCCTGCTCCGGGTGGCTTAAGATAAACCGAACGATACAGCATTCCGTTGAATCTATTATACTGAGAGCCATGATCCGAACGCGTGTTCCTCGAAATCGGCGGATCAAACCCAGTAAAACACCGACTCGGTTTTCCAGAAAGACCGTAAATTGGCAGATCGTGGGATAATCTCGACCACGCATCGTATCGAAATTGACAGCCGCCCCAAAATCTTCACCTTCGCTCATCTCGTTCTCGTCAATAAGTTATCAATTGGGTATTCTGGCGTTTTACCTCAGTTCGGCTATTAAATTTAAGGCACACCATGGCTTCGGTCAATCCTTCAAACAGCTCGGGAAGCACGTCACGCACCGACTCAAGAAAGCGATCGGGCTGTGATTCAGATGGAGCACCGATCAGCAATTCGGATTCTTCCGACTCTTCCACTCCTTTTATCGCGGTACCTTGGGAGCACGAAATCCAGATTCGCGTTCGTTACCACGAAACCGATGGCCAAGGCCGCGTCCATCACACAAACTACATCAACTATTTCGAAATAGCCCGTGTAGAGATGCTTCGTTCTTCAGGCAGGAGTTATCGTGACCTCGAAACCAGCGGCGTGATGCTGGTCGTCACGAGTGTGAACTGCAACTATTACCAAGGCGCAAAAGACGACGATCTGTTAACCGTCAAAACGAAAGTCACCAAAGCCAAAGGCGTTCGCATCCGCCACGAATATCAAATCTTTCTGGAAGATACTTTGCTGGCTGACGGCAACACCACAGTCGCCGCCATTGACCCAACCGGCAAAGTCGTCCGTCTGCCTGATTGGTTGACCAAGAAATAGGCTGGCAGTCACAAACAAAAATCTGGAAACCGAGAACCATTTTTTGGTTTATTCGTATCCAACGAATACTTAACAGCAGAATCGACCGCTGCTAAGCTTTCTCGTCCTGCTGCAAACTGTTTTTCAAAAACAGAGCCCTCAAATTCGATCTGATTCTTCGCAAGTCATTGACGGCACAGCGATAACCGCTGAACCGAAGCGATTTTCATCGGTGGCCTCAGACTGATGGACGTTGCAAGTGCGCTCCCTTCCCCCACGCGGACTTTACTTTTTTTAGCGAATAACCAGCAACAGAATGACTTAATTTGTCATCTGCACTCCGCAATACAACAAGCTTGGTAAGCTTTACGGGCATCCTTTGAGGTCTTAACGGGATCCACGAATCAGTCCGATTTAACGCTCTATAAGTAATATGCAGAGAGCATCATGCTAGCCCGAAAGCATGGTGTTCCTCCTGGACGACCCACAGGAAGCAAGCGGCTTTATGCAACCTCGACCCACCCATCCGCTATTTGTGCTGATGATGTTGATTGGATTTTCAATCAGCACAGGCCAAATCAATGCGGACGACAACACACGTAACAGCGCTCGCTTAACACCGTTGGTGAAAGCTGTTGATCAATGCCGACTTTCTGTGGTAAATCTCCGCGGACGAAAAACCGTCCCTGCAGATCCTAATTCTATAGGAAGCAAACTTAAACAAGTCAACGGTATGGGCACGGGAGTCGTGATCGATTCTCGTGGTTACGTTTTGACTAACTACCACGTCGTTCAAGGCGTCAAAGTTATCGAAGTCACAACGGCTGAGCGAGAAAAGACTACCGCGAAGCTTCTCGCACACGACCCAGTTACCGATCTCGCGATTCTCAAAATCAACACCAAAAGACCGCTGCCAACTATCAAGATCGGAACGTCTTCTGATTTAATGTTGGCCGAGCAAGTCACCGCTGTTGGAAATGCTTATGGCTACGAGCACACAGTAACCCTCGGCATTATCAGTGCACTAAACCGCACCGTCCAAGTCAACGACGAGCAGGTTTACCGCAATTTGATTCAAACCGATGCCGCGATCAACCCAGGTAACTCGGGCGGACCGCTGCTGAATATGAATGGCGAAATGATCGGTATCAACGTAGCTGTTCGAATCGGTGCCCAAGGAATTGCTTTTGCCATCCCAGTCAATGACGCGGTGGAAGTCGCCGCAAACTTAATGGGGCAGCTAGTCCCAGGCGAATCGTTCCATGGACTTTCAACACGCACAATTTACGTGCATGACAAACCTCAACTTGTGATTCAATCTGTCGACCCTCGAAGCCCGGCAGCCGCAGTTGGATTGGTAAGCGGTGATCGAATTACTTCGGTCAACGGTCGCCAAACCATCAACGAACTTGACTTTCAAACTTCGATCCTGCATTCAACGTCAGCGAAAGCTCTGCGTTTGGGAATCGTTCATTCTGACAACCAAACAGACAACATCACCATTAAGCTAGAATCTTCTCCTGCCGCACCGACCGCGCCAGCAACATTGGCTTGGGGGCCTTTGGGAATGAATCTTGTCCCAATGTCAGCCAGCGAGATGGCCAACCGTCATCCTAACTATAAACAAGGCCTGCGAGTGACTAGCGTTCGGGCAAAGAGCCCGGCCGAAGCCGAAGGAATCATGGAAGGCGACATTTTGGTTGCAATGCATGGTTTCAAAACCGAGTCGCTTGAAAACCTGGCTTATATTCTTCAGCAAAATGAAATCGCCAATCAAAAAGATTTCATGTTCTACATCTTAAGAGATAAGGAACCGTTTTGGGGTCAAATGCGAGTGGCAAAACTGCCAACGCGTTAAGAGGAGGGCTGCTGCAACAGACTCGGCCCAGACGAGTCTATACCTCCCTCAAACGGTTTTTCATGGAAAGCCGCCAGCACACCCGTGGCTGGCGGCTTTCTTTTTTTGCAGAAGCCGATCTTCAACTTCGCTACTGCCTTCGCCAGCCTTTTTGCCTTAGACGCCATAAAGCAACCGTCTCTTAATCCCAGCGTCTACGAAACCTCTGACGACTGCGGCGCATACCGGCCGACTTCCTCGATCCAATCCACCATCTCGCCCCCAAAGTACCTTGCTCCAACAAACAGCGAGGCAGTCACAACCAGCGTACTTACAACCGAGTACACCCACGGCAATGGCTGACCACCTGTTATCCGATGCAAACACAACACACCAGCAAACCAGCTCGCACCAGCCACGATCGTGATCAAGACACCAATCGAAACAGAGCGGCTAAATCCCAACCGGCCATGAAGTTTGCCGGTGACCCAATAAAAAGAAAACATGATGCCGAATATAATCACGAACGCAACGGCCAACGTGTAAGCCATTTCCAATGGCAACACGGGCAACGCTAACGACATAAGCCCCAGCAGAAACGCGATAAGCAAAATATAGAAAACGAAATACCGAGCGACCGGCATAAATACGTTTTCGCTTTCTCGCCGACGAAGTAGCCAACGAAGAAATGATTCATAGTAAGTTTTCATCACTCGGTTTCATCACTCGGTTTCATCACTTAGGCTTCTAGTTACTCAAGCTTTCAAAATCGCGTTAAACCGTGATTCCAATGCCCAGGCTAATACACGCCCGAATCTTTGAAATCCAGTTTAACACAACTTCATCAATTCATCTCCAGCAAAGCCTCGACGATTTGCCGCCACATGCGTAGGATGATTTAAGGAGCAACCGAATGACTTCCATTCTGCGCAGAACGAAATCTTTTTCGCTTTCAATCCGAATCAACCTTCACCCGGAATCAACCTTTAAACCCAACCAACGGTCCATTCAAACTCATGGAACATGAATTCCATCACTGGTTAAAACAGCTTCCGCAAAATGAATCACCCGAGATCCGAATTGGAATCGGTGATGACGCAGCCGTTCTTAGCAGGTCTGACTATGACAGCGTCATCACAACGGACACGATCGCCGAAGGAACACACTTTGACTTAAGCGTCCATTCGTTAGAACTGGTTGGCCGGAAATCGCTTGCCGTCAACCTCAGCGACATCGCCGCGATGGGAGCAGAACCAACGTCTGCGGTACTGAATTTCATGCTTCCTCGAACGTTCGGATTTGATGAGGCCAAATTGCTGTTTGACGGAATCCAAAACCTTGCTTCCGAATTCAACGTAGCGATCATCGGCGGTGACACCAACACGTGGAATGGACCGCTGGTCGTGGGAGCTACCGTCATTGGAAAACGCAAGCCAACGGAGACAGGCTGGACGATCGATGGCGCGAAAAATGGCGACGCACTTTTCGTATCAGGATCGTTCGGTGGAAGCATTCACCAAAGACATCTCTCGTTTCAACCTCGCGTTGAACTAGCCAGATACTTAAGCGAAAACTATCAAATTAATGGCGCAACCGACGCAAGTGATTCTCTTTCGCTTGATCTTTCCACCATGCTAAAACAAAGCGGTCTGGGCGTTTCAATTTCAAGAAACAACATTCCTGTTTCGCCCGATGTCACAGAAACCGATTTCGACAAACGGCTTCACCATGCACTTTCCGATGGCGAAGATTTCGAACTTATCCTGGCAGTGCCAACATCAGAAGTCGACCGTTTGACGTCCGATACAAACTTACCAACGCCGTTAACGATGCTGGGAAATTTCACCAACCAGCATCAAGACATTCGCGACGAGGACGGTTCAACGATCACGCCTAAAGGTTACGAACACTAAAACGGTGGATTGTAAAATCGCGAATCCAGTCAGCCCGCGGCGTCACCTACCCAACGGGAAGGGCATCAAGATCAGGAACGTGAATCCGATCGGCCAACGACATCAATTCGCCGAGATGAGTCTGACACTGAGATAGCTCACTGGCTTTCGCCGCCAGCTCAAGCTGCAATGAGGGCTCATAAAAATCACTAAACCCGCATGTACCGCCGGCTCCTTTTAGCCAGTGGGCCAACTTCGACAGCTCAAGGAAATCGCCAGCGCTAAGTGCCGCCAGCATTTCTTCGAATTTGGCGTGTAACGTCGGCACAAAATCGACAATGATCTCAGCAAACTCGCGTTCTTCAACCGGCAACGTGGAGTGAATCCACTCGCGATCACTCGGAGCGGGTTGGTGAGTATTTGCCAACTCTGTTGTCGGCGTGACTTCCTCGGTTGGTGGCTTTGGCGTTTTAAGCAAATCG
The DNA here is from genome assembly GCA_964478065.1 of uncultured Pirellulaceae bacterium. Taxonomy (GTDB): domain Bacteria; phylum Planctomycetota; class Planctomycetia; order Pirellulales; family Pirellulaceae; genus Mariniblastus. The sequence continues at coordinate 9,184 of CAYZGP010000134.1, read as the reverse complement.
TTATTGGTAATTTCATTCCGCGCGACAATGAGGAACTGGCCCATCGCTTCGTTTAACGCGACTGAATCTTTTTGCAAACAAGCTTTGATCAACTCGGAAACCGCGTCCCCAATCACAATCTGGTTGTGCTTGTAGGACTCTTGTTGGAACTGTTGTGCCGTTACGAGCATCAAGTTGTCGTCGCCCAGATCCCAAGCATTCTGAAACTGAATCAAACGCTGCTGGAATATAACGCGATAAACCGGCTGATCCGTTTGAGTAGTTTTCGGTTCGACTTGCGGAACGGCTTGCTGTTGCACTGTAGTTTTTTCCTCAAACGACCCCAGTTCCATCTCTTGATCGGGCTGCGGTAGGTGAGTCAAATGTGAGGCAACCAATTGGATCAACGCATCAATGTCCACAGGTTTCGCGAGGAAGCCATCGCATCCGGCTTTGGCACATTTTTCTTTATCACCAGTCATGGCATTAGCAGTAAGCGCAACGACTGGTCCCGTATAGCCTTCAGCACGAAGTTTCGCGGTCGCTTGGTAACCGTCCAGAACCGGCATCTGCATATCCATGAATACGACGTCATAGTCATTGGCCATCGCTTTTTCATATCCAATCTGACCATTTTCTGCTTGGTCGACCGAACACCCAGCTCGCTCAAGGATCAATCGGATCAGATTTCGGTTGGCCTGACCATCGTCGACGACAAGAATCTTTCCAGCAGCCAACTTGACAACGCCTTTGCGACTTTCACGTCGTTCGGTTTTTGTATCTTCCTGGAACTGCTCGAAATCGATCAATGGAATATCTGAGACGTCGCCGACCAGTACGGAGAAAGTAAACGTACTTCCAACGCCTTCCTGGCTGGTTACAACGATTTCGCCACCTAACGATTCAACAATTCGTTTACTAATCGCAAGACCAAGTCCCGTTCCACCGAACTTACGCGTCACGCTAGAATCGGCTTGAACAAACGGCTTGAAGATCTTACCAAGCTGTTCTTCGCTCATCCCGATTCCGGAGTCGCTAATTGCAACTTCCAGACGAGGACGATTGCCTTCTTCGATTGGGTCAAGCATTCTCGCCGCGATTTTGACTTCACCTTCGGAAGTAAACTTGATCGCGTTGCCAACAAGGTTGGTCACGACCTGACGCAAACGCACATCGTCTGTATCGATCGTCTGTGGAAGTTTGCCGATATACTCGGTCGTCAATTTCACACCTTTATCCTCAGCGCGAACGCGAAGAATACCGGCAACGTCGTTGATGATTTTGAAAGGCGATCGTTGCTCTTTGACGATCTCCATTTTGCCAGCTTCGATTTTTGAAAGGTCAAGAATGTCATTGATCAATTCCATCAAGTGCTGACCACTTGAGTGAATCGTTGAAAGGTATTCCTGCTCTTCGTCTTTATCAGTTGCCAAGCCCCGTCGCAGCCAATCCGTGAAACCAAGAATCGCGTTCATCGGTGTTCGAATCTCATGGCTCATATTCGCGAGGAAGTCTGATTTCGCCTTGTTTGCACTTTCGGCCGCTTGCTTGCTATTCTCCAGCTCGGTCACGTTTTCAAAACTAACCAAAACGCCGTTTCCTTTCGAAGACTCCGCCATTACCGGGGCACAGTTGACTTTGAAAGTCAAATTTTTCGTTGGTGAAATGATGCGATTTGGATTATCGACGTCTACCTCAGCTTCCATTTCTTCTGTCGATTTGGTGACTTGAAGCGTCATGATTTTATCCATGACATGATCACCCGTCTCAGAACTTTCAGTCCACGGAAACTGTTCCAATTCGGTCATGACCTCACCGGCACTGTTTTTCCAAGTCAACATTTGCTGTGGTTGTTTACCGACTAGTTTGTCAACATCGACTCCGGTTGAAACACCAAACACTTTGTTGGCCAATACAACTTTGCCACTCCGATCGAGCACCAAAAGGCCTTCCGTCAAGTTATCAAGTGCGCTGCGAACGCGACGAGGAACGGATTTGGAGGGGTTTAGCTGGGCAAGCATCGCTCCCAGATAAATCATATAAAGAATAAATGTCGTTGCTCCCATGAAAATCATGAGCAGTGACCAGCGTGTCATTCCGGCGAATACGCCTTGCACTTCTGTTGAAAAGGAATGGAACGTAAATTCGATCTGGCCCCAATCAACGCTTCCATTCTTCAGAGGAATATGCTGACGTTCGGTTTCGTCGACGCCTTTTTCAGGATCCCAGCACAACTCGTGCTCTGGCGAACTAATCGTTAGTCGACCTCTTCTGTCTCGAACGCCAATCGATCGAATCCCGTCGATTCGTTTTGCGGTTTGCAAAAGGGTATGCTTCAACATCGCATTTTGACGATTTTGAAGCATGTATGAAGCCGAAATCGCGATCGTTTCACATTGCTCCGCACGCGCGCGGTTCACTGCGTTTTCGGTGGACGGCACCAGCCCAATCACCGTCGCTGCCAATAAGACCAACAGTAATATACCGACGAGCCCGATGGTGATTCGAATTTTTGTTGTAATCCAGGACATCATGAGATTAACTCAATTTTAAAAACTTGTTTGTTTGCGTTTGTGTTTATTATGATCTTTTACGAGTCAACCATTTGTTCAATCGACTCGTCACCACTGGCCGCTTCTAGCAGCGAAGTAATATCAAACGAAGACCAAGCGGGAATTGAAGACATGAAAGTTGTTAGCAACACGCCGCCACGAATAATCCAACCTAGATAGCCGACCGTTAGCAAACTTGCTGCCGAAGCAACAAATTTTGGCACACCAATGTCCAGGTTGTTAATGATGAATTCATGTTTCGCATTGTCGAGATCGTCCCAAGCCAATGCCGCCAGCAACGATGTTTCAAATTCACTTATCTGATTCACGTTGGTCGCAACAACGTCGCGTGCGAAAGAGATAACGGAAACCTCTTCACTGCGATTGGTATAGGAGTAACCTCCGCCAATATCGCCAAGAACAAACTCCGTGTTGTTTGAGAACAAGGATTGCTGCTCCTCGCCATCGGTACTTTGAGTATTCGCTAGATCGTTGAAGTTGGTCGGGATTGCAGTTGGGACAACGACAGGAGCCTCAACCGTCTGGTCTGGAGTATTGGGTCCGGCTTCGGGCGTGGCCTGAATGGCGTCTTCAACAACCGCGGATTCTTCGGCCGTACCTGATGTATCGCTCGCATTGTTAACGTTTGGAACCGAACCAAACACGGTCACAACGCCTTCGTTTCCGCTGGCGACACCGTTGACTTCTACAATGTAGCTAAACCGTCCAAAGCCTGGGAAATCACCGGTGGGCGTGAAAACCAACTGCCCATCAACCATTGTCACAAAACCGTTTTCAACCGAAGTTGGAACGACACGCATTTCACTTCGCAAGTTATCCGGATCAAAATCATTATCCAGAAGCGTTCCTGGATCAATCGTTATGTTGCCAGGAATGTCCGAAACAATCGTGTCGTTATTTACTTGAACGGGATCGTCAACAGGATTAATCGTAATTTGAACTGTTGCCTGATCGGTAACTCCGCCAGCATCGGTAACCAAGTAAGTAAACGAGTCAAATTCCGATTCTGAGCCGTTATGAGAATACGTAACAACTCCGTTTTCGTTTTCCAGTGAACCATACGTTGGCCCTTCAACGATCGTAATTGTCAATTGATCGGAATCGGGATCAGTGTCGTTGCCGATCAGGTCAAAGGCGGAATTACTACCTTCGTCAATCGTATAAGCGTCATCATTTGCGGTAGGACTCTCGTTAACATCACCGACTTCTACGACAATCACTTGGCGTGAAAAATTTCCTTGGCCATCGGTAACTTGGACCTCTACTTGGAAAGTGTTGTCACCACTGGCGCTATTTGGAGTCTCGAAATCATGCGTGGAGGCAAAAGACAGCTCTCCCGTATCCTGATCGAGTTCGAATTCGGCTGCGTCAGAGCCGCCAACGATTGAGAAAGTCAGAGGGCCACCTTCGGGATCGCGTGCCAGAAGCGTTCCGATCTCAGTTTCATTTTCGTTAGCACTCCAGAAAGGCGACGTTGTGATTTGTGGCGCTTCTGGCGCGTTCGTCACTTGGACAAGGATATCCTTGGTCACCACGCCGCCGTCTTGATCAACGGCTTGCACTTGAATCTCATATTTGCCATCCGCGTCAGCGTCGTTTGGAATCTCGTAGTTGGCAGAATTTACCAACTCAAGCTGACCAGTGTCAGGATCAAGCGTAAATTGCCCGTCGTCCGCTCCGTTCCCAGTCAACGTGTAAGTAAACACAGGACTGACTTCGACATCCGTTGCCATCAGCACAACGACACTGGTCTCATTTTCAGCGACCGGTACAACGTTTGGCGTGGTAATCGTTGGATCGTCATTGACGGGAAGTATCGTGACGGTGACTCTTCCAACTCCCGTCTCGCTTCCATCGGTCACTTCGTATTCAAAAGTGTCTGTACCGAAGAAATTCGGATCCGGAATATACTCCAACGAACCGTCAGGTTGGAAGACAACCGTTCCGTGTGCTGGCTGCAGCAATGTGGTCGGCGCATTAACATTGACAGCAAGCCCGTCGCCATCGACATCGAAATCGTTTTCCAACAATCCGTCGCTCGCATCAACAACCAACGTTTGGTCTTCATCGACCACGTATTGTCCGTCGTTCTGTGGAACCGGAGCATCGTTTACCGGATCAACATTAATCACTAACACGGCTTGATTGTCACTCAGCAGACGTCCATCACCAACTTGGAACTCAAACTGGTCGTAAGCCACACCATTTTTATCAGCTTGTGGAACATAACGGAGTAAGCCGTTGTCAATATCCGCCCGCTGTATCGTTTCACCTCCAACCAGCCTATTTGGATTACCGGCGAGGAAGAGATCACCACCCGTTGGCACATTAGTGATAACAACCTGTTGATAATTCGTACCGTTCACATCAGAAGATTCAAAATCTCCTACCTCAAAAACGTGCTCACCGTCTTCAAGCAACGTGACGCCTGATTCTTCCGCGACAGGGCGTAGGTTGATCTGTTCATTGGCACTGAACTCAGAGGTTGAATTGCTTTCAGCGATTGCAATCGCCGTGATTGAGCCACTGCCGTCAAGCAAGTCACTTGCCCATCCCACAGGCGGAGTTGCTATTACACTCTCAAACACGCCCGTCGCTGGGTCAAAGCTGATCAAGTTCGTTGCGTCCAAAACGCCAAGGAATCTTGATCCTTCGCCAACACTCACACCACTAGCATTAACATCACCATTTCCGGGAACGGCAAAATAGACTTCCACTCGGTCAATATCTTGATTCGAATTAAATGAACCAACAATATGCAGCCCATCAGAAGCGATAAAGGCTTCGGTTAAAACGGGATGGTCAATTCCGTCGTTGCCGGTTGTTGCATTACTTTGAAAATCGTTGCCGTTGTGCCCATCTCCAGATCGGAGTGAATCTGGGTCCGACGTCGACTCAACAAGGTCAATCGCCAAACCATCGTTGAGTTCAAAAGAGTTTTTGGAAATCAAGTTGTCTGTTGAAGCAGTAAAGGTCTGGCTTCCGTCGTCGAAATCTCCAATCACATTGACACCAGCGCCGCGGTTGTCGGAAATCACGTTTCGTTCGACGGAATTTCCATCTCCACCAAGTCGAATCCCGCCAACTTCATTATTTCCAATTCCATTGTTGGAAATGGTATTGTCAAAGATTTCATTGCCGCCGGAACCAAGTGTATCAATTCCGAATCCAGCGCTGCCTTCGATTAAGTTACCGCTAACAAGTGCACCGGTCGATTGGATCCCGATGTCAATTCCATCTTCCTCACTGCCCGCCTCGCCAATTGATCTGATTTCATTGCGAACGATCTCCCATTCATCAGCTCCGGCCGTCAGCAAGACTCCGCTCAATCTGGTGAAACCGATCAGATTATCCTCAATGACTCCCGAGTCGGCCGAACGAACCACAATATTGTGGGTGGAATCCCCAAACGTATTTGCCTCTTCAAATGCACCTGCGGTAGCTCCAAGCACGTTGTCATGGATTCGAACATTGGTGATACCGGCTCCATCGACGAAGATATTGGCGCTATCCCCTGTGTTGCCAAAACCATGAATTGCGACATAGGCAATTTCTGTATCACTGGCCTCGACTGACAATCCTATTCCAACCCCATTCAAATCGGCAATTTCAAGATCGGGCGCGTCTAAGCCGTCAAGCACGCTTTCGTCACCCGTGCCCGCTACGCCGTCAATCCCGACACCGACGGAACCCTGATAGCCCAACGTCGTAGCGTTATAGTTAACAGGCGTCACACCATCGGGCGCGTAAGCCAAACCGTTAATGAACGTGCCTTCATCTGAAATGGTTGGCAACGCTTCTCGAATACCAACGACCCAGTAAGAATCTGTTCCGTCTACACGATCCGCATTTGTGACAGGAACAAACCGTAACTCATTGCTGCCATCAATCGCATTTGCATTCTGAATAAACTGGCGAAGTGAACCTTGAACAGGTCCATCGACAATCCCGTCATTGTTGTCGTCACCGCTACCTAAGCTGTTGGTTACAACATTGAAGCTGAACCCAAAGTCAACTCCACCGACGTCGCCGCCATCAATTTGTACAGTCGAAAAGTGCTCAGAGGTTAAAAGACTTGACGCATCATCTGAGACGCCTGCATTTGCTCCGCCAAACTGTGCCCCACCGTTTCCATAAGTTTGTTCCGCCCAAACATCAAGCGAACTAAAACCTGGCCTATAAGAAGCTTGTTGAACCGTTGTCGAATCAACGACAACAAAGTATTCCTCGCCAGACTTTAATCCGTCGAACGTATAGTTACCCAGGCTATCAGTGATTGCCGTCCTGACTCTTTCGTCGCCAGAACTCATCGCTGGGTTTGAGTCATTGAGGTATAGATAAACGGTCGCCCCAGCCACACCGACCGCATCGCCTAATTGAGCGTCACCATTTACGTCTTCAAGCACACTTCCTGTTAGTTGATAGCCGGTTTGATTACCGAACTGCCGCGCAAAAACTCCATCAGCATCGCCAGGGCCATTTCCGGACCAAACAACAACAAAGTTCTCACTATCCAAAGCCGCTATGGATGCGCCTTGTTGGCCATTGCCCGTCGTTTCGTTGATCAGGAATTCGTCACTGATAGCCTGGGCGTAACTGTCGCCAAATTCGTCCGTCGCTATAATGAACCTACGGCCAAACACACCGTCAACGTCGCCTGCGCCGTTACCTTCCCAAGTCAACAACAACGTTCCATCGTCGCCAAAACTGACGGTTGGATTTTCTTGATCGCCGATCAACGTTTGATTTGCAAATGGTGTCGCGTCATTAGCAGGAGCGGCTGGGTCAACGATCTGGAGACGTGTTTCCCACTGACCTCCAATTTGGACTTGGTACGCCAAAGCAAGCATCCCTGTGGTGTTGTCAAAATCCACCGACCCGTGTCTTGCTTCAGATTCTCCCATATCAAATGGAATCATCAATTCATTGCCTAGCGTTCCCGCGGAATCAATGAACCTGGCATGTATATTAGGTCCATTATCCCAAACGACATACACGCTGCCATCATCGGCAATGACACTTGAAACATTCTCCTGTAGTTGGCCACTGCCATTAACCGTCTGTGGTCCGAGTGCAGAAACTCCATTCGCGTCATAAACACTTACAAAAGCATCACTCGTAATGCCGACGTTTTCGCCGTGCCAAGTGATCGCGAATGCTCCACTCGAGTTAACTGAAACATCCGCATTGAGTTGAGTTCCTCCCGAAAATCCGCCTACATTCACAAGCTCGGCGCCGCCAATCATCTCTCCGTTGGCGTCAAAACGTTGGAAGTAAATGCTACTTGGGGTTCCGTCTGCACTGACTGTATTTCCAGTTTGGTTGGTCCATACGACCACGAAATTTCCAGCATCATCCATCGCGATGCTTGCCGAATGGTTATCACCTGTCGTCAGTCCTGAACTTACGTTGATCGGGTCACCAATCATTGCTCCGCTAAAATCAAATCGCTGAGCGTAAACTGTTTGATTGCCAGCCGCATCACTTCCAGACCAGACAATCACATAGTCGCCATTAGCAGTCGAAGCCACTGACGAATCAGAGAAAGTCCCCAATTCGTGTGCTGTTGTTTGCTCTTCGGACAACGGCGAATCAACAAAGTCGGTTGTCTCAATATTGACCCTGAATTCGTCCGTGGTGACAAACCCGTCAGTATCGATGTGGACTGTGACCTGTGCAGTATCCAACCCACCGTTTGCATCAGAGATCGTATAAGTAAACGAATCACTTGTAGCAGACGGGCCATCGTGGGTATAAGAAAACGATCCGTTGGCTGAAAATGTTACTGTCCCGACGGAACCTTGCGTGACCGAAACAACCGACAACGCGTCGCCGTCTTGATCGGTGTCGTTATAAATCAAACTTCTGTCAGTGCCGAACGAAGCCGTCCCGCCATCGGCAACTCCAATTACAATGTCGTTTGCTACTGGAGCATCGTTTGACTGGATAACGTCAATGCTAAACGTTTGGAGTGCGCTTGTCGCGCCTTCGTCATCCGACAAAATAAATGTAATAGTGTCCGACGGATTGTTTGATCCACCATGATCATAAGAGACCAGTCCCGCGTTGATGTCCGCTTGAGTGAACTGCCCACCACCACTTAACGTCATTCCATCGACGATTAACGTACCCTGAATAGGGGCATCAACGATCGTATAAGTCACATCAATCGGTGCGTCATCCGGATCACCTTCATTAAGCATCACACTGGTAATCAGGTTTCCAGTTGACCCTTCGACAACATTACGACCGGTATTGGTCAACAAAAACGGAGTGTCATTGACTGGTGTCACTGCAATTGCAAACGAACCTACGCCAACCACCGCGCCATCCTCTCCACCGTCCGCCAGCCTGAATACGAAACTATCGCTGGTCGTTTCAGAGCCGTCATGCGTGTACTTTAACAACCCAAGCGACACGTCTTCTGGCGTAAACGTATCACCAACCCCGATTGCATTACCACCCAACGTCAGCGTGCCATTGATAACGGGTGAGGACAATGTATAAGTCAACTCATCAGGTGCATCATCTGGATCCAATGCGTTCAACATTGACGTATCAATGACTCTGTCGATCTCTCCCTCTAAAACTGTCACCCCGGCATTAACCGAAACAGCAGGAGCGTCATTGAC
>CAYZGP010000133.1:0-17323 GCA_964478065.1 uncultured Pirellulaceae bacterium | reverse complement strand
ATACGTTCGGGATAAGTCTACTTATCCCGAAACAACATGACAAATCGTCACATTTTCATAATCGGTTTTCAAGAGATCTTGGCCAATTTTTTCAAATATCACTTGTCCGCTTTCCGGGACACTTGACGCATGGCATTTGTTACATAGTAGCGCACGAGGAAGTACGGGTTATTTTCGCCCTTCTGGTCAGGTTTGGGCGAGATTCCAGCGGTGGTTTGGGTAAGTGGTCAGGAAACAGCTGGGTTAGCTCTTGGTCGATGGCTTGTGAGCCAGCCGGTTTAAAACGTCGTGCAGATAAGCCCACGGTTCAACCAGTTTTTTTGCAACTGGCAATCGATGTCAGAACCGCCGCACGATGTCCGGCGCGCGCGCGCTGCCGCCGACGAACAGGCAAGTGAATTTCAATCGCGCTAGCGAGGGTTGTGGCCATTCCAACTTGCACTTGGACTCCAGCAAAGCGTTGTGCAGCGATGGCGACTCAAAGTTTCTGTTCTTCGCCAACGGTAAAAAGAATTTTCAGGCAAATCGCGTTCGATGCAGATTGGCGAATACTCTGATTGCATCGAGCGAGCGTGTTCCCCAAGCCCTGCTGCCACTGACTGCCTAAATGTCTCCGACGTTTCATCTTTCAAGCTCCCCAAAAAAAATTGAAGCTTGAAATCCGCGTCAACATGCACTTCCTCGTGCGCTGACCATTTATCGGGCCATTTATCGGACGTCACAAGCCGCATCAAGGCACAGTGAATCCGAACTCTTAAAGGCCCCAAGACCGCAGTGTTTCGATTACGCCAGACTGCTCCATCCATGCGCTAACAACTGGCAACCACTCTGGCATCATTTGGACTGCAACGAACGTCAACGCCATTACGACAAGCACAAACAAGAACTGAGTAAACGCCTTTACCGCATCTTTATTACGCTTCTTTCGAAACGCTTTTACCTCTTTTTTGAGTGAAGCGTAATAGTACTTTTCGGTGGAAAGAGCTTTGTAAGCCATGATGATGTCTCCAGTTTGGGAATTGATTTTCACGTTGGGCGGCGAGCTCTCTAAGCATCGCAACGCCGAATTACTCTTGAGAGAACCGTTCGCATTTGAGATGCCAATCAAATGCAAACGAAAAAACATCGCGTATTTACGGGCTTTCCACATCTCGCGTTTCAAAAACGCAACATCGAGACTTGCAAATGTTCGCCAAACTCAACCTGTTGTTTTTTTTAGACACCATTAGCGGCTTCCATTTCACTTGCAATGGACGCGGCCGGAATTTGCCGCCTCCCGAATTAACGGCAATGCCCGACGAAAACGAACTTCGCCCATTCACCAGCCACTCAATATTCCTCCATTCCCTTGCTTGACTATCGCTTGATTCGATACCCTTGATGAAACACTGAACAGCTGACTTACTTAAGACGCTTCCTAATCCATGCCCGAAAACACACCTCAACGACGCTTTGAAAAGAAGACCGATGCGTCTTACAAATTTTGGTGCATCGCTCGCAACCGAAACTATACCAAAGTTCGCTACGGAAAGATCGGCACAAAAGGAGTTACACGAGACAAACGTTTTGAGACGCTCGATGAGGCTCAGTCGCATCTTGAAAAGCTGATCAAGTCAAAACTAAAAAGTGGTTACTCCGAAGTTATCAGAGAAAGAGTTGAGGCCCGATCTAACGAGGAGCTTTGGGAAGTACTCCAACCACACGAGCCTTTCCTGCAAGCCATTCTGAATGATCCCGACGAGGAAGACGCGTATTTGATTTACGCCGATTGGCTTTCGGAACTCGAAGACCCACGTGCCCAATTTATACGAACGCAAATTGAACTGTCTCGCGGTTCTACGTCCCTGAGAAAACGTGAGTCGCTTGAAAAAGAATCCAATAAAATTCGAATTCCCAACTGGCGCAGTTGGCTCGGCGAGCTAAGCAAGCATCTGGACGCCTCAGGTCGGCAATTTGATTTTTCCCGAGGGCTATTGGGTTCAATTTCCTCTACCAAGATTGCACCTGAATTCGCCAGATGCTTAAGAGACTCGCCCTACTGTCGTTTTTTGCGGCAGCTACACATTGAGATTTCGGGCGCAAAAAACACCATCAAAGGATCCGTATTTGATGACGTTCTTTTGATTCTCGCCGAAGCTGACTTTCAAAACATCCGCACTTTTTCGCTCATCGCAAATCACAGCGATTTTGAAAACACCAAGCAATATAAATCGAGAGAACACGCTGTAAGAATAGTCCGTGCAATGCCACGACTAACGGACCTTCGACTAAACATCAACTTTTACTATGATTTTTACGATGAACTTTTCGGTTCTGATCTACAAAACTTGAATCAATTCCAATTAGACGATTTGCAAAATATCGATCCGGCAGCCAAACTAGCCGATTCAAACTGGCTGGATCAAATTTACTATTTGACGCTACGGTGCAACCTGCCAGATAATACTTGCCAACGGTTAGCCAAACGGTTTACCCCCGATACTCTCCAAGAGGTCAATGTGTTCAACGACCGAATTTCGAAAAAGTCCATTCAGCTGTTCGAAGAAACCGGCGTCACCGTTAACCAGGAATAACTTATGCCCAGCAAATGGATACCGGTATTCCTGCTCGCCCTGCCGCTCGTCTTTTCGATAGCGCCAAACGCAATCGCGCAAACAGGGACCGCGACCAAACAGGCGAGTTGGCAGCCTGATTTATTGATCGTTCGCGATGGCTGGAAAGTCGACCGATCCAATGTTCGCAAGGTGCTTGAATCGGCGGGAAGCGAACTTTGGAAGCACTTTCCTGATCCGAAAATCAAACCGATCATCGTCTACCCAAAAGGCGGACCGATCGTACTTTTCAAACGCGGCCCCGAAGGCGAGATCGTTTTGAAACTGAACACTGAGAGAACTTTATGGGCCCAGTACTCGTTTCAATTTGCACACGAATTATGCCATGTACTTTGCGGCTACGACGAAGATCCACACGGTCACGATTGGTTTGAGGAATCCATTTGCGAGACGGCTTCACTGTTTGCACTTCGTCGAATGGGTGAGACTTGGAAAACGAATCCGCCCTACGCAAATTGGAAAGACTACGGAAAAAGCCTGACTGCTTACGCCCAATCGCGAATTGACGAATCGCAGATGCCAGCGGACAAGTCTCTCAAGACTTGGTATGCCGAGAATGCAGAAGTCCTTAAAGCCAACGCAATCAAGCGAGAGTTGAACAACATCGTCGCCGTTCAATTGTTACCTATGTTTGAATCCAACCCCGAGAACTGGGGAGCCGTTGCGTATCTAAATCACGCAACCCCAAAGGCGATTCAAACGTTGGAGCAGTACCTTCAAGACTGGCACGACCAAGTTCCCAAGAAGCATCGAAAATTCGTTTCAGACGTCGCGATGAAATTCGAGATCGCTTTGAAAGCGAAAGACAACGATTAGTTGTGATTGAGAGCGTTGCGCTGAACGCCGACATTTTTATTACCAGTCTTTATCTCCAGATCGTTGAGCCGTGTTGCCCACTCTTCAGTGGTTCGATCGAAAAACACAAACTCGAGCGCTCAGGGTCAGGACAGTCCGTGCAACTAGGCGAAAATCTTTGATCGCTGAGTTTTCAACTTTGGATGGACACGGGCAAAAACAGAATTTGAATCCGCGTTTATCTGCGTCCATCCGCGGTTTTAAAAAGCACTAAGTGCCAAACGTTCTCGCGACACGAAAACTAACCCGCAAATATTTGCGAGACATACTCGAAGGAACATCGTGAAAAAAATCACGATGCAGAATTGTCAATCTTTGGCGGTTACAATCTACGACAATCGAATCATGAACTTTGCCAAGCACCAATTGCTACATCCAGTGAGGTCGAACGCTTTTTAGTTACCAACATCCAATACATCCAGGAGTCGAATCGTGCTACATCCTAAACCGGCCAAAGAAATCATGGTCAAGAAATTGGTTACGCTTTCTCCCGACAAACACGTCTACGACGGAATCGCCGATCTACTGAAACACGATATCACCGGGGCTCCGGTGGTTGATCGGGACCAAAACTTTCTCGGTGTGTTTTCTGAAAAGTGTTGTATGAATGTGTTGGATGTCATGGCTCGAAGTGCATCCGAAAACAGACCCGGCCAAGGCTGTGGCATTCCCGCCAAAGACTTCATGACGACCAAGCTCGTGACGCTTTCCCCGAAAACCGATGCGTTTGATGCCGTTGACCAACTGTTGACCAATCGCATTTCCGGTGCTCCGGTGCTTGATGAAAACGGCAGGTTTATTGGCGTGTTCTCGGAAAAAGACAGCATGCGAATTCTGGTTTCGTCAGCTTACGAGCAGCTTCCTTCGACGGACGTTGGCTCATTGATGAACCGAGATTTTCAACGAGTGATCTCATCCAAAATGGATTTGCTGGAAATCGCCAAAAAGTTTATCGAAACGCCGCTCAGGCGATTGGCAGTCGTCGATGAAGGCGGCGTAATGATCGGTCAAATCAGCCGCCGCGATGTTTTGCGAGCCGAACAGAAACTTTCAAAAAGCGTTCGCCACCGCGTTGAGACGTTGGCTTCGAAAATGACCGACGAAGCAAGCGACACCCGCGAGTATTCTGATGCTGAGACCGCCCGAATCTCATACTTCATGGACCGCAACGCCAAAACAATCGCTCCCGATTCGGACTTTCTCAATATCGCCCAAACGTTTCTCGACACACCGTATCGACGCTTGCCCGTTTTAGAATCCGGAAAACTGGTTGGTCAAATCAGCCGTCGCGATCTGCTTCATGCTGCCAACGAATTGTTCGCGGCGCCAACGACCAAAGAAAAATCGCTGCTTTATCTCAGCCAATTGCGCGAACGCGAAGACGCACCTTTTGGCTAGTGGTGCCTCACTCAATCCTGAATTGACGGATGCCATGTTTACGCGAAGCGTAAACATGCTCATGCTGCGCGTGAGCATGGCCCCCAAAGGCTTGGCATATCGAGTTGGCTGGTTCCCGCGAACTGGCGTCCAGTTACGCTGCACGGTCATTGAATACCAGTAGTTTAACGACGAGCCGGAAGGCCACCGTGCTTTTTTTGAAATGACGCGTTGGCACCGGTCGGTTATCGCGATGCAAATTGCCTCCAATTTCCAGGTAAAAAATGTGTTAAATTTTTATCAGATTTAGCTTGAATTCCAACTTTGCTTGTGATAATTTCTTATCACATCGTTGAATTTACTTGTTCAAGCATGGCAATCTGATGACCGCAAACGAAAAACTCTCCCGTCGCGAACGGGAGATCATGGAAATCATCTTTTCACTCGGCTCGGCTACGGCCACCGAAGTCATGGAGTCCCTGGCCGATCCGCCTTGTAATGCTGCAGTCCGCCGGCACCTTCGTATTCTTGAGGAAAAGGAACTGCTTACCCATTCGGTGGATGGGAAGCGATTTGTCTATCGCCCGCTCAAATCGAAAAAACGCGCGGCCAAATCCGCACTTGGCCAATTGCTTAAAGTCTATTTTGGCGACTCTCTTCAAAAAGCCGTCGCCGCTCATCTGGCAGATCCCAAAGCTGACATCAGCGAAGACGAGCTCAACGAACTTGAAAAGTTGATTAAGAAAGCAAAGAAGAAAGGTGGCCGAAAGTGATTTACTCTCTCATGGAATTCTCTTCGATTGACGCGATCCAATTTGTCGCAAAAATCATTTTGATCAGCGCCGCAGCATTATCGACATGTTTGGTTTTGGCTAAAATTCAAGGCGTTAAAGCTTCGTTTCGCCACTGTCTATTGACTTTAGCAATGCTAACCATGTGGTGTGTCGGTATTTGGTCCGCGTTGCTGCCAACCTACAGCGTTGCGGTCATCCCAGTTTTAACAGCTACCGCGTCAACGGGCGACGAATCTGTTGCAGACACAAAAGTCTCGACTACCAACTCATTTGCAACCACGCCCTCATTTTCAAATTCACAACTTCCAGCTTCGCCACCCCTTTCAACCGAACCCCGCGTTACACCAGAGCCGCACGACCTCGGCCAGGCATCCGGCGCTCCGATCACCACACCTGCAAATTCATCGTGGAAAATGATATCGTTCACTTGGCAGGCACAGCTGATCTCTCTCTGGATTGTCGGTACTGCGTTATTGCTTGTCCGACTTGCCATTGGAATTTTCTCGCTCAAGCAATCTATTTTCCGATGGTCAGCCACCGAAGATCAACTTCTAGTTTCAACCTTAAAAACACAAACAGATTCAGCAAAACGAATTTTGTCGTTCGCTGGTCCGATTCGCTACTGCGTTGGCCCAAAAGATCAAATGCCGTTTGCGTTTGGCTTGCTGCAGCCGGTAGTTTGTTTGCCCAACAATTTTGGAGAGTGGACTGAAACGGAACAGCGATCTGTCATCTTTCATGAAGTGTCACATATCGCCAGACGCGATACGGTCAGCGACCTCATTGCCGAAACGACAAAAGCCATTTTTTGGTGGAACCCTCTCGTATGGGCAATGTGCCGCCAGCATGAAACTGAACGTGAACTGGCATGCGACGAACAAGTCTTGAAGACCGATCAACCGGCGGATCAATATGCATCGGACCTGGTCTCGATTGTCAGGCGAGCAAGTTCAAGAATCGGACTTGGGGCAACGCCGATGGCCCGCAAGTCTCAATTGGACGGGCGGGTAAGAAACATCCTGCTTGCAGAAAATCGGACGAGAGCTCGAATGATGACGTACTGGATCGCAGTCGTTTCATTCGTCGTGCTTTCTGTTCCGATCATTGGCTTAAGTGCGTCGACCTACAACTTCAATCAAGACAATGCTTCGACTGCGAAAATTAAATCCGATGACATTGAAATCAAAAAAGCTGAACTGACGGAGAAACAGCTCGAAGAGATCGCGAAAAAACGGGCGAGCTTGATCGAAACCAACGGCCCACCAGAAGCACCAATCATCTCAACCCATGGTTTGATTCTTGACCACACAGGCCTGCCACTTGAGGGTGCCGAAGTCTCGCTACAGGTGTCTCCGTTCTACCACGCGGACGATTTATATTTTCAAGGCTATCGAAAATCAAGAAGCCTCTTTGAAAAAGTAAATTCCGTTTTGGCGAAGGTAATCACCGACAAAAGCGGAACGTTCAGATTCGAAAAAATTCAAGCGCCAGAATATTTCCTCAATCGAAGTTTCCCACGATACCGCTTGATCGTTCGTGCTCCTGGCAAAGGACTGGAATGGAACGTTCTCCGATCACCAATTGATGTTAAAGCAAAACATATCACCCTTCACCCAGAGGCCATCGCTAAAGGCACCGTCGTTTCGAAGGATGGAAAACCCATTGCCAACGCTAAAGTGAGCGCTACCTCATTCGCACTACTCGAACCCGATGTCGATGGAAAATTTGGCGACCATCGCATCATTGACAATTACACGGAAAACGAAATCGACGTTTCGACGACGACAGGTGACGATGGTAAATTTGCATTGATGGGTCTGCCAGATGGAAAACGAGTTGTCCTCACGGTTACGAAACCAGGTTTCGTTTCCGGAAGACGCATGATGGCTGTGGGAAATTTCGACCCAGCGATCATACCTAGAATCGAAAAATCCGTTTACGTCGAAAAAGTAGAATCGGGTGACCAGGAATTTGTGCTGGAAAGAGCTCGCTCGATCAAGGGAAAAATTGTTTACGAAGACACCGGTCTGCCCGTTGCCAATTGTCTCTTCAGTATTCGCGGGCAACTAAACCCGTTAAGTTCAAACGAAACCAATGACAAAGGCGAATTCGAATCAGGACCACTACGCGACACGAATTCGGTCATGCATCTAATTCCGTATAGAAAACCCGGCTATGTCCGATCTTTTGAAGTCTTTGAGTTTGCAGAAAAGGAGTTCGAAAAGAAAGACGTCGTCATCAAATTAAAACGGGGCGAGAAAATATCGGGCATCGTGAAAAACGAACTTGGCGAGCCAGTCGAAGGCGCGAAAATGTACTACCTTCCCGATGGCCCGATTCCAATTAAGCATCATATTGATGCAGTTTACGGACCAAAAACGAAAGCCGATGGCCGATTCGAAATGTTCGTCCCACTCGGATCGGGTTCACTTCATGTGGTTGGGTTTCCCAGGAACGCGGTTGTGCCAACGAGAAATGATGCTTGGCGGAGCCGTGACCCCGATGCCGGTGGATTGGTTAAACCACACAAGAGATTAATTGTCGATGGAATGTCAAAGCCAGATATCGAGATCATCGCCCAAACGGGAATTCGACTGGGTGGCACCGTCATGCTGCCCGATGGCACGGCAGCCGTCGGGGCAAAACTTGAATATTTGTCTGACGAAGAAGGCTTGGGACAAACGCCTGAAGCTCGACGAGATATTGATACGACCACCGGAGCAAAAGGCGGCTTTAAATTGCAGGCTATTCCACGTCCGGAAAAAGGCAAACACAGCAACTTCATCCACATTTTTCATTCGGCATTGTTCAAAGCGACCTCCAAAGACGGCAAATACGCTACGTACGTTGATGTGGAAAAATTCGATCGACAAAACAATGTGGAAATTCGCCTGCGTCCAGTGGCGACGCTTTCAGGATCTGTGATCCTCGATGGCAAACCAGTCGTTGGTGTTCGAGTACGGGTCAGAACGGCGTTCACCGATTTGCAGAATTTTCTGCCAGAGGTTCGCACGGACGAGTTTGGCAAATTCACTTTCCCCAACTTACCGACTGGATTTAGATACAAAGTCTCAAGTAACAACGGAGACGAAACCTCTTTCAAAGTCGATTCGATTGTCTTGGAGAAAGACTCAACGCTCAATCCGCTCTCATTCAAAACATCTAGGCATAAGTAACCTAGCGGACCAGTCGACTAGTTAGTCTGGATCCAACGTCACTTGATGTTCCCAGCGAGCGCTTGCCCAATTGGCAATCTAAACATCACTGGGAACTTTCACTAATTCAGAAAACCAAAACAGAGGTTCGTTTTTCTATAAAAGCATCAAAAAGCTATTTAGTTTTCGGAATTGGTCGACCCTTGGTCCAAGGAATCTCGGCTTCGTCCAATTGTTCCTGAAATACTTTCATATCAACATCGAGAAGATTCTCGATCTCTTCGGCGACCTTTCCAAACTCCTCCCGAGCAATTTCGACTTGCTCTCGCTGAGTTGCTGTGACGCCGTACGTGTGGCCCATCGTGCCAAACAAAGCGCCTCTGACTCGTTGGCCAATCGACGGGACGACTTGTTCGTATTTTGCACTTTTGACTGCGTCACCATTGAGTGAACGGCTCGCGGCTTTGAGTGCCAACTCCAACGTTCGGGCTTCCTTCATCAACTCAGCAGATCCATTAGGATGAGTCGCGACTGTGGTTTTGATTTCCGCCATTTGCTCTTCTGCATCACTCAGCAACGTCCCGGCGGCACGAATTGAATTGCTAAGTTTCGCAACTTCTTTTTGAAATTCAATCGTTTCTTCGATGTCCTGCGGTTCAATGGCAGGGTCTACGATCGAAACGACTTCGAACGCACGGCTATCGCCCAGTTTGGTGATCTCACCATTGACGGCTTTGAATGCTTGCGCCGTGAATTCTCCCGGCGCGACCATCGGTCCACCGAAACGTGTCATTCCGGTATAACGAAGATTCCAAGTCACACGATGAAGCCCCTTTGAAGTGCTTCCGTCCACCCGCGCGACAATTTCGCCCGATTGATTCGTGATTTCAAAATAGACTTTGGGAGCGATTTCCATTTCTTCGGCTTCCAATTCTTCCCAAGTCGGAGTTGGGACGTCTTTGTCCTTCGCAATCTTGCTTTCTTTTTCTTTTCGAAGCTGCTTTTTCGTTTTCAGCGAATCACGTAGGTGATAAGTAAACGTTGCTCCAAAATCCGGATTCGGCGTGCGGAAGAAACTATCGCCTTGTGAGCCCTTGGCTCCACCCAAGTGATCGGCTGGGACATACCAAAGTGCTTTGCGAATCGGAAACACATACAACTCTTTTTCTTTAAGCAATTCCTCAGTCAATTCACGCAGTGGCGTATAGTCATCTAAAACATAAAAGCCACGTCCAAACGTCGCGCCGACCAAATCGTTTTCACGACGTTGAATCGCAAGATCGCGAAACGGAATGTTGGGTGCGCCAGCCGAAAGCTTGACCCAGTTTTCACCCGCATTGATTGAACAGAAAAGACCGAACTCGGTACCAAGGAATAACAATTCCTTCTTCTCGTGGTCTTGTTCCAAACGCCAAACGAGGTGACGGTCGGGTAAATCGCCAACCATCGGCTTCCACGTCTTTCCGCGATCCGAACTTTTAACAAGATACGGTTTGTAGTCTCCGTTTTTATGATTGTCCAAACAAGCGTAAACGACATCCGCGTCGTGCCGGTCGGCTTTAATGTCGTTCACAAAAGCGAATTCTGGCACGCCGAAAATTTGATCGACTTTACGCCAGTTCTCGCCACCGTCTTCGGAGATTTGAATCAATCCATCATCCGTTCCAACGTACAGCAATCCTTCTTCGACGGGTGATTCGCTGATCGAAGTAATATTTCCAAACTGCGACATCGCAAAAAGATCGTAACCCGCGTCAACACTCCAAACGCGGTCCATCATTTTTAGCTTGAACCGGTCCATGTCACGCGAAAGATCGGGGCTGACTTTTTTCCATGAATCACCTCGATCATCACTGCGATGCAAGTGCTTTGAACCGAAATACAAACGTTTATGGTTGTGCGGACTAATCAAAATCGGTGAGTCCCAGTTGAATCGAAAATCCTCTTCGCCTGCACCCGGACGTGGGCGAATGTTCACCGACTGACCCGTTTTTCGATCGTAGCGTTGCAAGTAACCTTGCTGGGATTCACAGTAAATCACATCCGGATCTTCGGGGTCGATCGCATTGTCATGGCCGTCACCACCAATCGTAATTTTCCAATCGGAGTTACGAATGCCTTGAACGTTACCGGTTCGCGACGGGCCGTATTGTGAGTTGTTATCCTGCGTTCCACCGACGACGTTATAAAACGGCGTGTCGTAATCAACGTCGACTTTGTAAAACTGAGTCAGTGGCAGGTTGCCGCAGAACTGATAATTTTTTGCGTAATCATATGAGCGATAAAGACCACCGTCACATCCGACTAAAACAAAGTTCGGATCTGTTGGACTGAAAGCGACGGCGTGGTTGTCCACATGTTTCGTCCCTTTGGCGACGCTATCGAAAGTCTTGCCGCCGTCTTCGGTTCGCCCAAGTCGCACGTTAGCGTGATAGATCACGTCGAATCGATGTGGGTCGCAATAGATTTCCTGATAGTAGTGCGGTCCCGTTCCTCCGCCGACGTAGTCCGACATCTTTTTCCAGCTGTTGCCAAAATCTTCGCTGCGGTAGAAACCACCTTTGAGACCTGGCTCTTCGATCGTTGCATAAACAACGTTTGATTTTTGTGGTGAGACCTGGATCGCGATTTTGCCTTTGTCACCTCCGGGCAAACCTGACTTAAGCTCCGTCCAGGTTTCGCCTCCATCGACTGATTTGTGGACACCCGATTCTGGACCGCAATTCAAAAGCGCCCATACGGTTCGGTGCCGTTGATGAGTCGCAGCGTAAATCGTGTTTGGATTGCGTGGATCCATCGCGATATCAGTTACACCGGTGTACTCCCCCTTGCTTAAGATATTGGTCCACGTTTTTCCGCCGTCAGTTGTTTTAAACAAACCGCGCGAGCCGCCTTTGGACCAAAGTGGACCTTGAGAAGCAACGTAGACGACATTTGAATCGTCCGGGTGAACGATAATTTTGGAGATATGCTCCGAGTCTTTTAAGCCAAGGTTCTTGAATGACTTACCTGAATCGTGACTTACATAAACGCCATCGCCAAAACCAATATGGCGACCGCCTACGTTTTCGCCCGTTCCAACCCAAACCGTGTTGCTGTTACTCGGGTCGATCGTGACACAGCCGATTGAGTACGAGCCGTAGTTATCGAAAATCGGATCGAAGGTTGTGCCAGCGTTGGTCGTTTTCCACAGGTTGCCTGACCCGACGCCGACGTACCAGATATTTGGGTTATTTTGATCAACGGCGATGTCACCAATTCGCCCAGACATAAACGCCGGACCAATCGAACGCATCTTAAGTGCGCCCAGCAAGCCAGAGTTAATGACCTCTTCCTTTTTCTCTTCCGCCGTTTCTTGTGCCTTCGTCTCAAGCGGAATCGAAACTAGACCTATTAAACCGAACGCGAACAGGAGAGTAAAAAACTGTCTCATGATGTCTTTCTTGCAAGGTAAAAAACGTGCTGATAGGCGGCGCCCAGAATAATAAGCAAAAAAGCGGGGAGTGCATTAGGAAATGCACTCCCCGCGATGGGAATTTTAGTTTACGAATTGGAGGAAAAATTCGCTTGCTTATTTCTCCCGCGACAAAATTCAGTTTGGTCAGAATCACCACGAAAGTCAAACTCAATCGAGAAAAACCGAAGCAATTGTGCCAAACGGTGCGAGTTATAACACGAACGATTGCCTTCTTAAATTACAATGGATCTCTTCGAAAACGTCGTCTCTTAACAAAAACCCAATTTCTATGCCTTCACTTTTCTCAAGCTCCCTCAAACGCAGGTGTTTGCTTGTTTGCTTTACGACCTGCCTCAGCTTTGCGAGCTCTCTAACATTCGGCAAAATCGCAACCGCTCAACGCAATAGCGGACCTGCTTTGGTTGCCGTCGGAAAAGTTGGATCATTAAAAAGAGCTGCCGCACAGTCGTTTGTTGGCACGCTCCAGTCGGTTCGCAAATCGACCATTGGAACGGCTGTCGAAGGCCGCGTCCTGTCAATAAATGTCGAGCCAGGAGATCCGGTTTCGGCGGTCAAGGATACTTCGGCAAGCGAAACAAAACCTAAAAATTTCGTAGGCCAAACGCTGGTACAACTTCAAACAGGAACATTGGAAATCGAAATCGGCGCATCCGAAATCCAAGTGAAGCTTTCCCAACAAGCCGTTGATGAGCTTTCCGTTTCGCTTCCTCAAGAGATTGCATTGGCCGCAGCAAATTCTGCCGAGGCCAAAGCGAGGCTCAGTTTCTCAAAAAACAACTACACACGATCCCAACGACTGCGCGACGGCGCGATCTCGCAGGGTGAACTGGAACAAGCCAAATCTCAATATCTTGCCGACCAGCAATCCGCACGCGCGGCCCAGATTGATTATGAAAGAATTAAATCGACTCGCAAATTACGAGTGCTGCAAACGCAGTTGAACGTCCAAGCCAGCAAGCAAGAGTTGGCACGTTTGAACGACCTTAAATCCAAATACACCATCCGCGCCCCGTTCGAAGGCATTGTCACACAAAAGCTCACCGACGTTGGAGAGTGGGTCACCAAAGGCCAAGCGGTCGTTGAGATCGTTCAGCTCAATCCGATTCAAATGATCGTCAACGCTCCGCAAAGCCGTTTGAACGATCTTCAGCAATCACTCGGCAATGCAACCAAAGATGAACCGCTGACCGTTGACATCCAAATCGACGGATACGATAAACCACTTAAAGGTATCGTCAAAAGAATCGTTCCCCAAGCCGACTTGCGTTCGAGGACGTTTCCGGTTCGGATTGAGATACAAAACCCGATGGTCGGATCCAGCTACGCTTTACAACCCGGGATGCTTGGAAGAGCTTCGTTGAACATGGGAAAGGTCGTTGAACGTTTGGTTGTAAAAAAAGACGCAATCGTTCTTGGCGTTGGTTCACCAAAAGTTTTTAAAGTCATTCCACCGTCAACAGCTAACGGAGATGCATCTGTCATCGGTGTCGACATTAAAACAGGTGACTCTTACGGTGATTGGATCGAAGTCACAGGCGACCTGACTACAAAAGACGAAGTCGTCGTTTTAGGTAACGAACGACTTCAACCAAACCAAGCCATTAAAGTTTCAAAAGTAATCGAAGACTCACCCGAATAAGCGATTGACCTTCAAGCACCGCTAACCACGAAGACTGCTAACTTCTTATCAACTGCAATCTAATCCGCTCACTGAATTCTATTTCTGCCAACTGCAAAAAACTCCATGATCACTTGGTTCATCGAAAACCCAGTCAAAGTCAGCGTCGGAATCATACTCCTGACGTTGTTCGGCATATTGGCCATGCTGCAAATGCCGATGCAATTGGCTCCCAACGTTCAACGACCGGCGATTTCGATTGAGACACGCTGGCCCGGCGCCAGCCCTCAAGAAGTCGAAAAGGAAATCGTTAACGAGCAAGAAGAGAAGCTCAAATCGGTCGAAGGCGTGACCAAAATGTCTTCGTCGAGTTCCGATTCACAAGGCGAAGTCAACCTTGAGTTTCGTGTTGGCACCGACATGAACCAAGCCATCTTGAAAGTTAACAGTCAGCTTCAACAAGTCCGCGAATATCCAGTCGACGCAGACAAGCCCGTCATTCGAAGCTCCAATTCTGGTGACCGCGCTATCGCTTGGTTCATTTTATCCGTCCGCCCACCCACCGACGAAATGCTGCTTGAATTCGCCAAGGAGTTTCCAGATGCCTCGGCCGACGTCGAATCAATTCGTAACGCCAGCGGAGTTGGATTGGCCATCTTACGACTTCGCCGGATGGCAGAGAAATTTCCAGCCGCCAAAAAGTTCTTGCCAGAAATCGATGTCACCCGATATCGTAAATTCGCAGAAGACGTCATTGAATCACAATTCGAAAGAGTGCCCGGTGTCTCCGGCGCCAACGTTCGTGGCGGCGAAGCACGTCAAATGCAAGTCATCGTCAATGCCGAACAATTGGCCGCTCGCGGATTAACACTTGAAAATCTTCGGCAAGCTCTCATCCAAGACAACACAGACGTGTCCGGCGGAGATTTCGCTGAAGGCAAACGCCGCTACTCCGTGCGAACACTGGGCCAGTATAAGTCCATTGAACACGTCGCCAACCAAACCATTCCCAACCTCAGCGGCCAGACGGTTTACGTTCGCGACGTCGCCGAAGTGAAACTTGGCTATGAAAAACCGACCGGGTTCGTACGGCGCTACGGTGTTGCCAATATCGCGATTAACGTCCAGCGAGAATCGGGTGCCAACGTCATTGCGTTGATGGATGGACTGAAAAAAGAAGTCGAAAAACTCAACGCAGGTCCGCTGTTGAGAGAACGACTGACGCTAACCCAAGTCTACGACGAAACGGTCTACATCAATTCGGCGGTTGGTCTGGTCCAGCAAAACATCGTGCTTGGTGGCGCGATGACGATTATCGTTTTGATGCTGTTTCTCCATTTACGCGGAAAGACTTTGATCTTCATCCCGCTACTGGCCGCCTCTGCGATTGCCGCGATCGTTGTGTCGCCGTGGTGTTTCCTGATCACGATTGCTTTGGTGCTGGCGGCCGGTTTTTGGTTTGCCCGAGGGACACTGGTGGTCGCAATGGCGATCCCGGTCAGTATTATCGGAACGTTTTTGATTTTGAATTCGCTGGAGCGCTCACTGAACGTAATCAGTTTGGCCGGACTCGCGTTTGCAGTCGGAATGCTCGTCGATAATGCGGTTGTCGTTTTGGAAAACGTGTTTCGCTACTACCAAATGGGCCATTCGCCGGCCAAAGCAGCCAGACTGGGCGTCAACGAAGTCTGGGGCGCGGTGCTGGCTTCGACACTAACAACGCTGGCGGTGTTTCTTCCGGTTCTATTTCTCCAAGGCGAAGCCGGTCAATTGTTCGCCGATATTGCTTTGGCGATCAGCGCGGCGGTCGGCATTTCTTTGTTCGTCAGCGTAATCGTGATTCCAACAGCGGCTTCAAAGATGTTGAAGAGAGGTGATCGTGAATCATCGGAACGAAGCAAAAGCAATATCGAGAAATTCTTCGTGCGGGTTGGAACAAGTTTCACAAACTTGATCGTTGGGGTTAACCGCTGGATTCAAAAAAGTTGGATTAGACGCATCT
The DNA here is from genome assembly GCA_964478065.1 of uncultured Pirellulaceae bacterium. Classification (GTDB taxonomy): domain Bacteria; phylum Planctomycetota; class Planctomycetia; order Pirellulales; family Pirellulaceae; genus Mariniblastus. The sequence continues at coordinate 1,432 of CAYZGP010000133.1, read as the reverse complement.
CGATCGTGGCGAGCATTTTGTTGCTTGCCGCCGCGGTGGGTTTTTGGTTGCTCCCGAAAGTCGAATATCTTCCCAGCGGCAATCGCAACCTCGTCATTAGCTTGATCCTTCCGCCACCGGGATACAACGTGCAGCAACTTGGTTCGATGGGAGCCGAAGTCGAAGAACTGCTAAAGCCCTACTGGGATATCAATCCAAAAACCGATGACATTTCGCACTTGGAATACCCACCGATTGGCGACTATTTCTACGTTGCCAGAGGCCGCAGTGTTTTCCTGGGGCTTCGTTCACATGATCCGCTACAAGCCAGAAAGCTAATCGAATTAATCCAGACAAAAGTACGTGGCCGTTTCCCCGGCTCGTTCGTGACCGCGAGCCAGACCAGTCTTTTTGGTCGTGGACTATCGGGCGGTCGTACAATCGATGTTGAAATCACTGGCCCAGAACTTACAAAACTGATCGAGATCGGTGGGCAGATTATTGGCGGTGTCAAAGAGAATTTTCCACCAGAGACACAAGCTCGACCACAACCGAGTCTTGATCTTTCCAGCCCTGAATTGCACGTGAGTTTGAAACCAGAACAGGCTTCGGCGCTCGGAATTAACAATCGCGAACTTGGCTATGCAGTCAATGTATTGGTCGATGGGGCTTATGCGACCGATTACTTTATCGGCGGCGAAAAAATTGATCTCGTAATTCTTGCACGTGAAGGCTACGACAGCACGACTGCGACGATCGGTTCAGAATACATCGCGACTCGAAATCTTTCGCAGCCCGTTCGCTTGGATGCTTTAGCTGACGTCCGATTGGGAAGCGGTCCCGAACAAATCAACCACCGTGAACGTGAGCGTTCGATTTCCGTTGAAGTCTCGCCGCCGCCCAATTTGTCGCTTGAAGAAGCGATCGAAAAGTTGCAATCGCAGATCATCGCGCCGCTGTCTGAATCTGGGCAACTGAATTCCGAATACAAAGTCAACTTGAGCGGAACGGCTGACAAGCTGAATGAAACCTGGGGCGCGTTGAAGTGGAATCTACTACTCGCGATTTTGATCACTTATTTGTTGATGGCGGCGTTGTTTGAGTCGTGGATCTATCCAATGGTCATCATTCTCAGCGTGCCAATGGGAGCCGTTGGCGGGATCCTTGGATTGAAACTACTCGGATACTATTTGATCGCTCAAGGCGAACCGATCCAGGCGCTCGATGTGCTGACGATGCTGGGGTTTGTGATTTTGGTTGGAACGGTGGTCAATAATGCGATTTTGATTGTGCACCAGTCGCTGGTGTACATGAAAACGGAAAACATGAATTCTAACGATGCGATTGCGTCGAGTATTCGAACGCGGATTCGGCCGATCTTTATGACGACGACTACTACTGTGTTTGGACTTTCGCCATTGGTGTTTTTTCCGGGTGCGGGCAGTGAGCTTTA
>CAYZGP010000132.1:1488-17624 GCA_964478065.1 uncultured Pirellulaceae bacterium | reverse complement strand
GCCCTTTGAATGCCGCCGTTGGGAACCTTGAGATGCTGCAGTTGCTGCTTGAGCATAAGGCCGACCCGAACATGACGGAGCATACCGCTCCATTCGGTTGCGCACTCTATACCGCTGTCAGCCGAAACGAATATGAAAGTGCCGAGTTGTTGCTTAACAACGGTGCCGAACCGATGCAGTACTCAGACAGTTCTGGCGACACGTTGTTTGCTGCAAACTTGTGGATCAAAGACGAAGCCGATCGCATGCGGATGATTGAGCTGCTCAACGAACACAGCGGCAAAGAACACATCGTCATTCCACAACGCAACGACAAGCCTGAACTTGAAGTCGCCGCAGCGGCCGTCCGGGAAGTCCTGGCTCGTGACACCATTACCGATTGGCAAGTCGGACATTTACTGGAAGTCATCCTGCTCTATCGAGATGCTGATTTGCTGGAAGCGTATATCGAGCGATTTGGTGACCAAGCCAAGTCGCGAATCGCTGAACAGAACGCACGTGGCTTCGAAGGGCGCTTGCTTGAACTGCTTACTGAACATGATGCGAAAGTAAAACCGGTTGACACTTCGGTGAAATGGATGGGCGCGACTAAATTGCATTGGAAGAAAGAAGTGGCCTTTGTTTCTGCGTTCGTCGATGCCGGTGGCGACATCAATGCCGTCAACATCGAGCGGCAGCGGACTGCTTTATCCAACGCAGCCGATCGTGGTGATATTGAATTGGTTCGCGAGTTGCTTAAGCATGGAGCCGACCCAAATTTGCCTGCCAAATTTTTAAAGAATCGCCCCGCCAGCCTGGCCAAAGAAGCAGGCCACGAAGAAGTCGTCCAACTATTGCTTAAACATTTGAGTCGTTGAGGTGGTTCGCAAATTCAATCAGCGATTAATTGGCTGCCGCGGGTGCAGGGGCAAATCGACTTGTGAACCAATTGGTCACTCGTCCACAAGCCATCTTGCGATTTTCGATCAAGCGGAACGTGTGTTCGGTTTTAGGATAATACTCAACCTGCAACTGGCCGCTGTCTGGTTGGAATCCGTACATCTCTTTGAATTGAGCTCGTCCGCAAATATCGTCGTAGCCATCGGTATATAGAAACAGCATTTGAACGCCACGATCCAAGAGTCCGTTCAAGTCGCGAACGACGTCGTCTTTGCTGATTTCGTTTGAGAAAAATTCGCTTTCGCCAAGCGTGGTGCCGGCTTCTTCTGTTGGGGGCATCTTGCGATCAATCAGACGACGCTTGATCGCGTTTCGCCATACCCTTGGTCGAAACAGACGTACGACGTGGTGGCGGAAAAAATAGCCCATCGTTCGGAATACGATCCCGTCCATAAAAACAGCACCGACAATTCGGTTGTCTTTCACCGACACGTTGTGAGCGTTGTAGGCTCCACTGCAAAGGCCAAGCATCACAAACTCCTCGACACCGGTTTCTTTGGAAAGAAAATCCATGGCGTCGCGGATGTCGAGTTGAGCTCGGTCTTCGGATTCAATTTTTCCAGTTCTTGGGGCGCTGTCGCCCAAGCCAGATAGATCAATTCGCATCGTTGAAAAACCTTGGGCTGCCAGTTGGCGAGCGATATCAACGTGCATGCGAAACGGGCCGATGCGGTGGACGATACCAGCGTTGATGATCAACGCAATGGGCGCGCCTTCAACTGCCACGTCCGCATCAGGTGTGGTCAAAATTCCAAGCAGGCTGTTGTTGGGCCCAAAGTTACAGACTTTTTCCTGCATCGATCAAGCTCCTGCTGAATGGGTTTGGTTTGTTAAAGCATCGAATCGTTGAAGCCGTTCAAACATGTCGTGAACGGTCTTGACGATCGTGCGAGTCGTTTTGGGACGCAGTCGTGCGACTTCCAATACGCGAAGGTCGTCCCAACTGCCTTCGTTTTCTTCCCAGATAACACGTTGGAGGCTTGGCTCGGGGTGCGAATAGACTTGGTCATTGGTTTCGACGTCAACAATCAAATGCGGCTGTTGGATTGAGCCAACATCGAGTTTCGTGGCTTTGATTTCTTCGATCAACGTGTCAGCATAAAGCGAACCCAGAATTTCCTCTTTTTGGTCGTACTCAACCTTTTTCATTTTTGCCATCCACAGGTCGAACATCTGTGCGTGCATGGCTCGGAGTGATTGGATGTAGGCGTCGCCGTTGACGATTGGATCGCAAAGCACCAACGAGTTGACGTCCGTTCGGTTGTTTGCCACAGATGCGGCAAGAGTTGCACCAAATCGTTGGCCGATCAGCATCACGGTGTCCGCACCCGACTCTTGACGAAGATGGCCGATTGATTCGCGAATGTTGTTTTTCCAAATCTCAAGCGAGTCAACTTGCTCGACCGTTCCAGCGGAGTCGCCGATTCCGTGGTAGTCCATACGAAGGACGTGAACGCCTTTTCGCGAAAGTTGATTGGCGAGTAAACGCAGTGACCAGTGAGTGCGAATGTACTCTTGGCCGATTGGCGGGCAAATCACGACCGCGCGAATCGCGCGCGAGCCTTTGCCCCGTGGCGCGTGGTAAACACCAAACAGTGGTGATTCAGGATGTCCAAAAAAACGTTGCATTGGTTTGAAAAGGGTTCAGTGGGGGATTAGGAATTCAGAGGCCAGTGGCAGGACGGTTAGTCCCAAAATCCTTTCAGCATTTTCATGACGCCATTTGTCTTGGTTTCGCTGGTTTTGGTTTCGCTGGTTTTGGTCTCAGTTTCGTTCGTTTCAGGTTGGACCGACTCAGAAGAGACTTGGGTTTTCGCTACTTCCGTTTTCGCTACTTCAATTGGTTGAGGTGTCGCGACAGCTGCGGGCACAGGAGCTTCAAGTGCCGTTGGTTCTTCTGTTGCTTGACCTTCAAACATCGTTGAGTCAGACAATTTGTCGGCAAGTTGTTCAAGGGTTGAAATCAAGAAGTCTTGTGGGCCGAGTTTAACTCCTGTTTTTTCGTGGACTTCGGTGATGACTTTCATTACCAACAGCGAGTGGCCGCCGATATCGAAAAAGGTGTCATTCAATCCGATGTCGTCAAGTTCCAAAATCTCTTCCCAAACGCTGGCCAAGTATTTTTCGGCTGGCGTGTTTGGCATCGCGATGTCTGCCGGGTCAACCGTTTCGGCTGAAGGAGCAGGCAAAGCTTTGTAGTCGATCTTGCCGTTGTTGGTCTGCGGCATCGCGTCAAGGAAAACAAAATGCTGCGGCACCATGTAATACGGAACCGACTCGCGAAGATGATCTCGCAGTTGATTTGGCGAAACCGTTTGACCAGATTTTGTGATCAAGTAAGCAACCAATCGTGCGTCGCCGGGAGTGTCCTCGCGAACGACGACAACATTTTGCTCAATGGCAGGATGAGATTTCAGATTTTGCTCAATCTCACCAAGCTCAATTCGGAAGCCACGAACTTTGACCTGTTTGTCATTGCGGCGAAGGAATTGAATATTTCCGTCAAAACGATATTTTGCCAGGTCGCCTGTTTTGTAAAGCTGGTCGCTAACGTAATTTGTGAATGGATTACGGTAACGGTTGGAGATAAATCGTTCGTCAGTTAGGTCTTGGCGATTGCGATAACCAAGAGTTACCCCAGCACCGCCGATGAAGACTTCGCCTTCGCATCCAACTGGGACTTCGTTTCCATTTGGGTCAAGAATATAAATTTGAGTGTTGCCAATCGGCTTGCCGATCAAGATCGGTGCATCGGCATCTGTGATTTGAAATGCAGCCGACCAGACAGTTGTTTCTGTTGGGCCGTACATGTTCCAAAGTTCGCTACAACGCTGAAGCAGCGGGCCAACGAGATCTTGTGGCATCGGTTCGCCACCGCAAAGCACTTTCATGTCCTGTTTGCCAGTCCAGCCAGCCTGGATCATCAAGCGCCAAGTCGCCGGAGTGGCCTGAAGCAAAGTGATGTCGTGCTTGACCGTTTGCTCACAAAGTTTCGAACCGTTGGCGGCTGTCAAGCTATCGAGAATCACAACTGAGCCACCGAAAATGGTCGGTAGATAAAGTTCCAACACGGCGATGTCAAACGAGAGAGTCGTCACAGCCAATACTGAATCGTCAGCTGTAAATCCAGGCGTTTGTTTCATCGCGTAAAGGAAATTGACAACGGCTCCGTGAGGGACCTGAACGCCTTTTGGTTTTCCGGTCGATCCAGATGTGTAAATGACATAGCAAATGTCGTTTGGCGAGGCCGAGTTCTCGACGGAGCTTGAGTCCATCGAATCAATCGTGGCGGCTTCGGTGTCGATCGCGATTTGCGGCTTGTTAAACTCGCTAACTCGCTCAGTTAAACTGCTGTGGGTGACGATCAATTTCAATCCAGAGTGATCGCACATGTACTGCAAACGATCGCTTGGGTACGCAGGATCCAGTGGCACGTAACCGGCGCCGGCTTTCATGATTCCGTAAAGGTTGACCAGCATTTGTTCGCTTCGCTCGACGCAAATTCCGACGAGTTCACCGGCTTGGACGCCTTTTGATTTCAAGAATCGGGCGATTTGATTCGAGCGAGATTCGACTTGGGCATAAGTCAACTCAACCGTTTTGCCTTCGTCGACGTTTTCAAATTTAACTGCGACCGCGTCTGGTGTTTCTGCGGCTTGGCGAGAAAATTCGCTGCTGAGTGTAGCATCCAAAGGATAATCCATCAGCGTTTCATTCCAGTCAACGATCGAAAGTTCACGTTGAGGAACACTCATTACGTTAAAGCTCGCAATGTTCTGATTCGGATCGGCGGCGAGCTCTTCCAAAAACGTGGCGAATCCTGTGAAGTAAAATTCGACCGACTGGTTGGAGTACAAATCAGCGTTGTACTGCACCTGCATCTCAACAGATTTATCTTTGTTGATTACGCCATTGATGAACCATTCAAAATTTTCAAAGCTTCGTGGTTCGACCAAAACGTCAATCGCCAGTCCTTCGAAACCCATTTCGGATGTGTCGATCGTCGGGTCAAGATTGAACGAGACGCTAAGCATCGGCGGTCGGCTTGGGTCGCGTGGTGGAGAGATCTTTCTAAGCAACGTTCCGTATGAATATCGTTGGTGATCAAATGCATCCAGCAACGCGTTGCGACTTTCTTTCATAAAGTCAACGAAAGGTGTGTTGATGTCGACCTTGGTTCGAAGCGGCATTGTGTTGACACAGTGCCCGATCAAATTGGGACAATCAAGCGCGGCTTGGCCTGCCGTTGGGATGCCAACGCAAAAGTCATCGTTACCACTGATTCGCGCGACGTACGCATTGAATGCGGCAAGCATGACGTTAAACAAACTGCAGCCCGATTTTGCACCGACTTTGCGAACCTTCTCGATCAACTCGGTTGAGAATTGGTGGTCGTAGCGACTGCCTGTGTAAGTTCGCAGCGACGGTCGGCTGTGTTCGATTGGCAAATCGAGAACGGGAATCTCGTCAGCGAACTGGTCCAGCCAATACGCTTCGTCTTGTCGGCCTGCTTCGGTGTTGAAGTAGGCTTCCATCTTTTCGGCGTACTCGACGTAGTTATGGACTGCCGGAAGTGGCTCACGGGAAATGCCGCGAAGCGTGTCGTAGTAATAACCAAGGTCGCGACAGAAAATCGCCAACGACCAGCCGTCGAGAACGATGTGATGCGCGGCAAAGGTTAGCTTGTGATGTGAATCGGAAATCTTCTGCAAGACAACTCGAAGCAACGGGCCTTCAACTAAATCGAATGGAGTTGTCGCCTGCTCCTTGATTACTTCAGATTGGGCTTCAACGCCGCTTTCACTGAGATCAAGTGATTTGAAATCGTATCTCGCAGCCTTGTGAACCAAAACTTCCTGGCCGTTGGCACTGAAATTCGAACGCAGAAGTGCGTTTCGTTCTACAACTTTGTCGATCGCTTTTTTCAAGACATCGGTGTCGAGGTTTCCCTTGATGACAAGCGAGCTGATTTCGTTGTAGGCGCAATTCGCCTCAGCGCTTTGCGTGCTTGAAAGCCAAACTTCAAGCTGGGCTTCGGTCATTGCAAACCGCTTTTCAATGTCGGATTGCGGGCCGACTGTGACGGCGATGTTTTCAGTTGTTGAGAAAGTGTTAACAGTACTCATTTCGATTCCGTATCTGGTCTTTTGTAATTCAAGCCGTAGATAACTTGCGTTTTTACTGAGGAGGGAATTGGGACGAATTAACCGGCCGAATTAACTTCTGGTGAATCCAACTTCAAGGAACTGACCTGGATTGCTTACGTCTGCGACAAACCAACTTGGATTTCCGTGGCTGTCTTTTCCGATTCGGGCCCCCAGTTGCGGTGGATTGTTCGCGTCGAATTTCTCTGGAAATTTCTTGTGTCCATCGCCAGGCATGAATCCGTAACGCTGGGCTTCCAATGTTGCTTCGCGGACGACTGACACGAGTTGATCAATGTGATGTTTTTCGTGAGCCAGTGTTAGCAAGCAAGGGCGGTGATCCCAGATGTGCATTCCGCGTCGACGAATAGCTGCAAAGAAAATTTCGCTGTAAACGAGTTCCTGGTGGAACTGGATTTTGAATAGCGAACCAAAATTGGCCAACCACATCGGAGCGTCCAATTCTTCAAACACTTTGTTTAACTCATCAGCCAGGTAATCTGACAACGCGTTTAGTTTGTCGTACATCGGCTGTCCACCATCGCGAAGATGCTCAAGGATCGCCTTAGATGCAGCCAGCGTAAGTGGATGGCGAACAAACGTTCCGGCAAAGTACGTCATACCGGCTTCCGGACGACTGTCATCGCCGTACTGCCAGAAACCACCGTCCAGTCCGTCCATGTATTCTGCTTTTCCAGCAACGACGCCGATTGGCATTCCGCCACCAACGACTTTTCCGTACGAGGCAAGGTCGGCTTTAATGCCAAAGAACTCTTGCGCTCCGCCAAGTCCAATTCGCAAACCGGTAATGACTTCGTCAAAGATCAAACAAGTTGGCTCTTTTTCAGTCATCTCTCGCAGCTTCAGCAAAAACTCTTTCGGCTGAAGCTCAGGTGTTCGGCTTTGAACCGGCTCAACAAGCACGGCAGCAATTTCATCCATACGCTCACGGATAATCTGAAGCGATTCTTCTGTTCCGTAATCAAGAATCAAAGTGTTTCCGACGTGGGCTTTTGGAATGCCAGTCGCGGCTGGGAAGCTTTTTAGTTTCTTGCTTCCGCGAGCGATCACTTCGTCCAAAATTCCGTGGTAGTCGCCATTGAACATCACGATCAAGTCACGTCCAGTCGCGTTGCGAGCAAGCCGTGTGCAACCCAGAACTGCTTCGGATCCAGTATTGGAGAAAGCCATTCTTTCGTTATTGGTTAGCTCGCAAAACAATTTGGCGACTTCACCAGCAAGTGGTGATTGTGGACCGATCGCATAGTCTTTTTGAACTTGTTCGCTGATCGCGGCAACCGTGATCGGGTGCGAATGTCCAAGCAGGTTTGAACCGAATCCACATGTGAAGTCGATGTATTCATTGCCGTCGATATCCCAAAGCTGAACACCCTTAGATTTTTCAATCACGATCGGGTGAGTCATTTCTTTCATGTTCGGACGGAACCCGGAAACGGTTCGGGGATCGGCCATGTACTTACGATGCGTTTGTGCGTAGGCCTTGCTCTTTGGCATCATCGCGTTGTTCATGCGAATGATTTCGTCAAGGGCTTTTTGTTGTCTTTCGTCCAGAGTTCCGTCGTTCAGTTTTACAGTCGAAAATCGTTTGGCTTTCGCTTTGTCTTCTGTAGCTTCGTTGTTCGACGGAGCTGGCGATTCGGCTGGAGTAGCCGTGGCAGTTGAATCAACAGAAGGCTGCGGCGCTGGGGCAACACATGAAGCTGCTTCCGCTGGCTGTGGCGCCGGTGCTTGCGGCTCAACTGGCTGTGGTGTTTCTACTGGTTGGGCCTGACTGAAATTTTGTGGAACTTGAGTGACAGGCTGCTGCATCTGCATGGCTGGCTGGCCACCAAGAAGCTGCAACTGTGCGGCCATCAACTGAAGCTGGTTTTGCACGATTGCGGTCGTTACATTTCCTGCGTTGCCTTGAACAAGTGGCATTTGGATTTGAACTGGCTGCTGAGGAGCAACTTGCGGTTGCTGAAGCGGTGCAACTGGCTGTTGTACTGGAGCTGGAGTTTGAACCGGTGCCTGTACTTGAGCGGGTTGAGCAGGTTGAACTGCAGCCGCCTGAGCAACTGGAGCCGCAGCGACTGGTGCGGCTTCCGGGGCAGGGGCCTCAACTGGAGCAGCGACTTCAACTGCAGCCGTCGCGTACTTTCCGGCAGGCAAATTCAAATCCAAGAACGCAGCCAACGAATCGACTGTTGGAGTTTCTTCCAGCAACTGTCGGAATGTGACTTCGTAGCCCATCTCTTTTTTCAAAGCCGTCGCTGTCTGAGTCAGTACGAGCGAATCAAGTCCCATTTCAAAGAACGTTGTGTCGCCATCGAACTCGTCGAGTTCAAAACCAGAAGTGTTTTCGAAGACTTCATTGATTGCGTTTACGATATTAGGAATGCGGCTCATAGTTCGAGTCTCCGTTTGAGTAACAGTCGGCGGTGTGACGATGACAGCTGGTGCCGCAGCGTTCACAGGGTTCGCTTGAGTTGTTGATGTTGAAGTTGTTGAAATAGTTGAAGGGCAGGTTGTGTTTTGCGTCTGCGAACTGGTCGCAGTCGCGGCAGGTGTAGACGAAGTGGTTCCAGGTTCAACGAAGTATCGTTTTCGCTGAAACGCGTAAGTCGGCAACGTGATCGTTTGACCGGACTTTGTTTTTCCGTCTGTCGAAATTCGACACCACTGAACCTCTGCACCGGCCAACCACAACTGAGCGACGGCATTCATCATGCTGTGCCACTCGGCGTTGTCTTCGGCGGTGTTAGATAGCGTTGGAATCGAAATTTGATTCTTTGGATCTTTGGCGTGTTGCTTTGAAAGCGTCGCCAACGTTCGGCGTGGACCAAGCTCGATCAGGATTCGAGTTGGGTCACCTGTTTGCGGTGAATTCGATGAATCCGAAGCATCGTCATCGCTCCACATTCTTGTGACGGCTTCTGAAAAGCGAACGGGCTTTCTCAGGTGCTCTGCCCAATACTGTGGGTCGGTGGCTTGTTCGTTAGTCATCCAATCGCCAGTCACGGTCGAAAGGATTGGAATCGTTGGATTAGAAAGTTCGAACTGGGAAACGAACTCTGCAAATGGCGCAACGATTTCACTCATCATCGGCGAGTGGAAAGCGTGTGACGTATGCAGGTGCCGGCAGACGACGTCTTTGGCTTCGAGTTTCTGTTGAAGCTCGGCGACTTGATCCTCGGGTCCGGCGACAACACAAAGGCTTGGTCCGTTGTACGAGCCGATTGCCATATCGCCCCACAACATTGGTTCGACTTCTGCCCCCGGCAAACGGACGCTCATCATGCTTCCACCCGGCAGAGCTTGCATGGCTCGTCCACGTTCGGCGATCATTTTGAGACCGTCTTCAAGCGAGAATACGCCAGCCGTACAGGCTGCGGCGAACTCTCCGATCGAGTGTCCCATTAACGCGGTTGGCGAAACGCCCCACGACATCCAGACTTGCGCGAGTGAATATCCAATCGCGAACAAAGCAGGTTGTGTGAACTGAGTGTTCTTCAAAATTTCTTGCGAAGCTTCTTCGTCACCTGATTTTGGAAACAGGACTGCGCGAATGTCACGACCAAGCAGCGGCGCCAAATACTCGGCACAGCGGTCGATGTTCTCTTGGAAAATCGTTGAGTGCTCGTATAGGTTCTGCCCCATGCGAACGTACTGTGAGCCTTGGCCCGGAAACATGAACACGACATCACGCTCGGACGTTGAAGATTTTCGCTTCATGAACCGAGGGGCTTTTTTAGCCGTCAAAGTATCAGCCGCGTCCTTGATCGTTTCAGAAACAATCGCAGCACGCCAAACGAATTCATCGCGTCCGGTCTGCAACGTATAAGCAACATCATTTAATGCTGAATGCGGATTGTGAAATGCGGAATTTTTGCGAGCGAACTCCAAATACTCCGCCAATTTATTTACGTTTGCACAAAGGGCTTCTTCGGTTTTGCCGGACACTGGAATGATCGCAACTGGCAACTCATTGCTTTCTGCGTTTGCATCAATTCCACATTCCGCATTCCCCATTCCGCATTGAACGGGGGCTTCCTGTAAGAGAATATGAGCGTTCGTGCCACCCACGCCAAACGAACTAACTCCACCAAGTCGCGGATCTTCTGATCGCTTCCAATCTTTTAGTGAATCGCAAACATAGAAAGGGCTGTTTTCGAAGTCGATTTGTGGGTTCGGATTTTCGTAATGAAGCGTCGCCGGAATTTGCTCTTCGTGAAGCGACATTGCGACTTTGATCAATCCCGCAACGCCAGCCGCAGCAACGGTGTGTCCGATGTTCGATTTAACTGAACCGATTGCACAGAATTGTTTTTTGTCGGTTTGGGCTTCGAAAACCGTACGCAAAGCCTGGACTTCGATCGGATCGCCGATTGGCGTCGCGGTTCCGTGGGCTTCGATGTAACTGATGGCATCGGCAGAAACGTTGGCCATCGCTTGAGCCATCGCAACGGCGCCGGCTTGCCCGTTAATGCTGGGTGCACTGAAACTGGCTTTTTCGCCACCATCGTTGTTGATCCCGAACCCTTTGACGACGGCGTAGATTCGATCGCCAGCGGCAACCGCGTCGGTCAATCGTTTGACCACGACAACGCCCGCTCCATCGCTGAACAACGTCCCGGCGCCTTTAGCGTCGAACGGTCGGCAATGACCATCGGGTGTAAAAATGGATCCGGTTTGATGCAGGTGGCCACTGTTTTGGGGGAAGTAAACTGAGGCACCGCCCGCCAACGCAACATCGCAATGATGAACGTTGAGGCTTTTACAGGCTTCGATCAAAGCAACCAACGATGTCGAGCAAGCCGTGTTCACGTTGATGGCTGGGCCGGTGAAGTTCAAGGCATGCGCAACGCGGGTCGCGATGTAGTCTTTTTCGTTGTAGACACCGGCTTGGAATTCACCAGTTTGGCGAACCAACTCAGGATTCGTCAAAATGTTTTTGATGAAGTAGCTGGTCGAGTACGTTCCAGCCCAGATTCCGATTGTGTCATCTGATTTGTCAGGAATGATCCCGGCGTCTTCGAGTGCAGTCCAAGCCAGCTCCAGCATGATACGCTGTTGCGGACAAGTCATCTCTGCGTTTCTTGGCGGCGTCTTAAAGAACCTTGCATCAAAATGATCAGCTTGTTCGACGATGCCACGAGCCGCAACATAGTTGGGATCGCTGGTGTCACGTGGGTCGAGTGTCGCGTCGAGTTCTTCCGGCGTGAAGAATTTGATCGACTCACGTCCGTTAACCAAATTGTCCCAGTACTCGTTCAAGTCAGCCGCACCTGGCATGCGAGCCGCCATGCCGACGATCGCGTAACCATCCAGGCCACGGTCGGCGTTGTTAGAGTGCCTTCCAGCTACATTGCTGCCGAGATTGCCTGTAAGTTTGGCAATCAAAGCAGCTTTCTTTTCGGTCATGCCGAGAAACGATTCGATCGTTGGATTGTCAAAGAACTCGGCACCAGTGACGGCGACGCCCATTTCTCTTTTGACTTGGGCGACCACTTTGACGGCGCGAATTGAGTTTCCGCCCAGATCGAAAAAGTTGTCTTTGGTTCCGACTTTGTCAAGTTGAAGAACGTCGCCCCAGATCGCGGCTAACTGTTTTTCCTCGTCAGATTTCGGCGCGACGTATTCAATGCCGATGTCTGGTCGATCAGTCGAAGGTGGAGCAAATGATTTACGATCGAGTTTTCCAGATGGCGTGTACTTAAATTCATCCACGACAACGATGATGTTTGGCACCATGTAATCAGGAAGTGTTTTTGAAATGTTTTCGCGGATCTCAGCGATGTTCGGCTGGCGATCAGCGGCTAACAAGTAACCAACCAGCCGTTTGTCGCCGGGACGATCTTCACGCAAGACCGTTGCGGCTTGACGGACGTTTGGCTGCATTGCCATTGCTGCGTCAATTTCACCAAGCTCGATTCGGTGGCCGTTGAATTTGATTTGGTTGTCGATTCGACCCATGTGATCGATCTGCCCGTCCTCGGTCATTTTTGCGAGGTCGCCCGTTCGATAGACTTGGGTTCCGTTGAAGTCTATGAATTTTTCAGCGTTAAGGTCATCTCGTTTGAGGTAACCAAACGTCATGCCATCACCGGCGATTAACAGCTCGCCAGCAGTTTCGGGTGGGCAAAGTTCATTATTTTCGTCAACGATATAAACTTGCGTATTGGCAACGGGAACGCCGATCAGGATTCGCCCTTCGTCGGTGAGGACTTGGTTTCCGCTTGAGTAGACAGTGGTTTCGGTTGGACCGTAAAGGTTCCAAAATTCACCGCAACGATCAAGCATCGGGCGAATCAGGTCACGTGGAAGCGGTTCACCAGCGGTGATAAACTTCATGTCCGGGCGGCCAGGGAAATCGGCTTCCATGATCATTCGCCACATCGCCGGAGTGGCTTGCATGAAAGTAACTTTGAATTTTTCCATTGCCGCAACAAGTGCGATCGTGTCTTTGGCTGTCTTGCGGTCAACAACTGCGACCGAACCACCGACGACCAATGGCAAAAACATTTCCGGAACACTGATGTCAAACGAAAGAGTCGTGGTTGCAAGAAGTCGGTCGTTAGCAGTAAATCCAGGCCACTCCAACATGCTGTAGAGCATATTGACGGCGGCGTTGTGCGGCACAAGAACGCCCTTAGGTTTTCCGGTCGAGCCAGACGTGTAGATCACATAAGCCACATCGGCACGTGGATCGGTTTCGGTTGGCTCTTGTGCTGGAGTTGCTGCGACTTGCGCCCAATCACGATCGACAATGGTCGTTGGCGTTTTAAATTGGCCGTTCAGGTGAAGTTGATCAGTGTGAGCGACAACGTGTTTGACTTCCGAGTTTTCAACCATGTAAACCAAGCGGTCAACTGGGTAGTCTGGATCCAGCGGAACATAGCCAGCTCCAGATTTCATGATGCCGATCAACAAAGCGGGCGTGTCAACATCGCGGTTGGAGCAGAGTCCGACCAAGTCACCGGTTCCGACGCCTTGTGATTTCAAGTAGTTGGCGAGTTGGTCGCTTTTCTCATTGAGCTGCGCGTAAGTTTGTATATCGTCACCGCTTAAAACGGCGATCGCATCGGGAGTCGATTCGCATTGCTTGGCGATCAAAACATGAAGCGGCTCTTGCGGATAGTCACGCTTGGTTTTGTCGTTTAGCTGGCGGTAAAATTCTTTGATGTTCATGCGGTCTCCTGCGGGCGAACCCAAGTTGCAGTGAAAACGTTGTTGCCTTGGACGTGAAAGATGACGTCCAGCTCGGTAGGCAGTTGGAGGGTATTGGTTGTTTCGTTTTGAATTTTGCGGATGCGAATATGCTGGTCCGAAACGGCAGTCACTTCGGCGTCTTTGAATCCGAAATAGTTTTGATCAAGCGGATAGAGGCACTTGTAAAATGCTTCTTTGGCTGAGAACACAAGTGTGAAAGTCGTTTCTGAATCCAGACCTATTTGATCAGCGATTCGCCATTCATCTTCGCGGGCGATTTCATCTTGAATTTGTCGCCGCGTCAGGTCGGGAACGATTATTTCGGTGTCGATTCCGACGGAGCCAATTGATCTTGAATAGCAAACCGAAACCCACAGCCATTGATTGCTGTGTGAAATTGAGCCAGTGTATCCAGCTGGCCATTTAGGCGAGCGGTCATCGTTGACGCCGATCGAGCCGGTTGAATTTTCGTGTCCCAGTTTGGCAAGTTGATACTCGGCAACGACGCGACCAAGTTTAAATTCATTCTCGCGTTTGGTTCTGGGATCAATGTTGTCCAGAGGCCGAATGAAAACGTGGCTGGTTTCTGGCGGCAGTGTATTGGAAGTCCAATCCATTAGGCTGGTATGCGCGCACTCGTCCAGCATTTGAAAGCGTTGGTGAACGTTTTCAGCAATCGGTAAAAAAGAAGGAGTGTGGGGCAAGGGAATCCTCGTAGTATTAAGGGTTTCACAAACCTAAGTCACACTTACGCACAATTTGCATGGTTCGAAAACTGCAAACATCAATCTCGGAAAGTCCTCGGTAGGATGAAGCAGTTGGCACGGTTGTACCGATCGTCCGATTCATGCCCGCCACCAGAAAGCGGGGCAACGCGCGTATCGGACAGGAATTCTGGTCCGTCTCATTCAGCTACTTAGGTAATTAGGATGGACATTCTTGTCCGTCATTGTCTGGTCGAGTTGCATCGACACCCTATCCGTCGTGTACTACGTATCGGTGATGTTGGCCTTCAGCCAACGGTTTCTCCGCTTGCCTGAGTTCCTAGGGCGATGCCCTAGGCTACGGTGAAATAGGCCTTTGGCCAAAAATCGGGCGAGCGCTGAGTTTGCTCAAATGGAGCCCAGTCTTAATCAATAAGAGGACAAAAAGCATGCTATTTCTGCGGCTCTTGGTCGATCAAGTTGAGCGTCTTGTGGCAGAACACAACGCGAACCAAAGCCGCGATGATAAACAGCTCAAGAAACGCAGCCGGAAAACCACCAAGGTTGGATAGCATTTTGACACCGTCAACTCCGCCGGTGAAGCTAATCATGATCCAGGCAACGGTGCCGACTGAAACGCCCCAAATGATCTTTAACCATTTGTTGCCTTCCGGATTTTCAGGTGAAATCCCCGTCGACGAGATGCTTGCCATGGCAGACATGTTTGAGTCTGACGAGGTTACGAAACAAACAAATGCACTGAACATGTAAAACAAGATCAAGACTGTGGCGATCGGAAATTGCTTGAACATCGCGTAGGAAACTGCTTCGGGGCCTTGATCGTCGTAGATGGTGTAGAGGTCAACGATTTCGTTCAGCTGAAAGTGGATCGCGGTCCCGCCAAAAATGGTCATCCACACGATTGCGAAAATTGAGGGAAAAATGAAATTGACCAGCATGAACTCGCGGACGGTTCGGCCATATGAAATTCGACCCAAGAAACAAGCAGTGATCGGCGCCCAAGCGAGCCACACTGCCCAATAGAAAACCGTCCAACCTTTGCCCCAATCGTCAGGCACAAGAATCGAAGTCCCTGCTGCGTCGGATTGATAGTACAAATTTCGTGGAACAAAATTGATGAGGTAGTCCAAGAGTGACTCGCTACCTTGGGTCAACAAAAACAAAGTCGGACCAAAGAACAGAGGCACCAGCGCGAGGCACATTAACAATTTCGTATTGATGTCCGAGAGGATTCGGATTCCATTCATCAGGCCCGTGGCGCTGGAAACAATAAAGGTGCCAACAATGGTTGCTGCGATAACGGCCCAAGCCCATTTGTTACTCGGGATGTTGAAAAGGTCTTCCATGCCTCCCGCCAGCATCAAAATTCCGGTCCCAAGTGCCGCCGCCATTCCGGCGACCAGAGCATACAGGCAGACCGCGTCGATGATATTGCCGCCTTTGCCAGTTGCCCAATCACCAAACAGAGGTGTCAGGGTTGAGCCGAGCGAAAAAGGCTTCTTCATGTTGTAGTAGGCGAATGCGAACATCAACGATGCGACGCCGTAAAGTGCGTAAGGAGTGAATGACCAATGAAGATACATGGTCGAAAGTGCGAACTTTGCGGCTTCGGGAGAGTTTGCTTTGATGTTCAATCTCGCTGGCGGATTTACCAGGTGGCTGATCGGTTCGGCAGTGGACCAAAACAGGATTCCGATGGCGATCGTGGTGCAGATCGTGATCGAAAACCAATTCCACATACTCATGAGTGGCTTGGCGTCGCGTCCGCCGATTCGGACTTTGGAAAAACTTGAAAAGCAGATCACGATACAAAGTGTGACCGCGAGAACGGCACAGAGGCTAAACAACCAACCAAAGTTTCCCAGGATTGCGTCGTTGGCCGCAGTGATGTTCTTTGAAAATGCGCCCGGTACTTTCACGCCATCAACCATTTTGTCTGGTGAAGCGAAATTGAGAACGATCGCGCCCATCAACAACAAAAAAGGCGGCCAAAACACGGCGTGATTCAAGTTTTGAAATCCAGTTTCCTTGGGCTGGCCAGCAGGTTCCTTTTGCGGCGTTTTGTCGATTTTCATGCTTTCCTTGCAAGGAATCTCGTGGAGCAAAGCGATTTTTG
>CAYZGP010000132.1:0-1388 GCA_964478065.1 uncultured Pirellulaceae bacterium | reverse complement strand
TTGTCGATTTTCATGCTTTCCTTGCAAGGAATCTCGTGGAGCAAAGCGATTTTTGATTGGTGATCACTTATTAGCGTCAATCACTAGTGAGAAATCAAGCGATTGCTTTCAAAGTTGCAAAACGTTTGGTCAAATAGAGGACAAATCAATTAAGGTAAATTCAATGTTGATGTGAAACTTAATAACGATGAACTCTCGGACTTAAGAAATGCAAAAGCAAAAGATCCACTGGTTAGTTGGTAAACTCGTTTTCGTTTTATTTGTCGGGTTGTTATCGACGGCCACTGTTGTTTTCATGCCAGCCTTTGCCACCTCACAAGAAACTGCGCATCAAGTATCAACTGAGCTTCGCGAGCAAATTGCCGAGTTCGAAAAAAAGCACTCTGTTGAGATTGTCTTCCAAGGGCACAAATTCAAAGGCGCAGTGACGGGCGTTGACTCCGACAAAGCGCACCTCTACCTCCCGTTATTGCTTGAGGAATTCAATCTCTATCCGGCTGGCGTATTGAATAAAGCCAAAGTTGACAAAATCGTGCTTTGCAAAAACTTGGCTTGGAATAAACAACTGCGTGGGGCGATCCCAGGATTCAGTTCTCGCATTATGTATTACGACGCCGAGCGAGCGATAAACAACAAATTCTATTTGCGTTCGATTGTCCATCACGAATTTTTCCACCAGATCGACTGGGTAGATGATGGGAAAGTCTATGTCGACAAGCAATGGGCGCTTTTGAATCCAAAAGAATTTAAGTACGGCAACGGCGGCGCGGCAGTGCAAGGCGATCCCACCCAAGGCGTGACCTTTGACAAGCTTGGATTCATGAACAAATACTCGACGCAGGGAGTCGAAGAAGATAAAGCTGAGATTTTCGCGTACCTAATGACCAGACAGGAAATCATGGACGCGCGAGTCAAGAAAGACTCGGTCGTGGCGGCCAAAGTGAAAATGATGAAAACATTGATGCGTTCGTTTTCGGCTGGGCTAGATGATTCTTTCTGGAAAAAGGCAACCCAAGTCGTACGCCATCCGGAAAGTCCAACGGACGAGCGTCCAGACGGCGAAATACAGTCAGGTGGACAAGCTTCAGCTGCAAATTGAGTTCATTCCAGGTTTTCAAATACCATCACTGGCAAGAAACCGAAAACGTTCGCCAGATCCCGGACGGGTATGCAGGAGAAAGTTGCGAATTTGAAGACGTCAAAGTAGATACGTCACCCTGGCTGGACCAGATTCCATTACTTCAGCAATTTCGCAAACGCTCGGTCAATAATGGCCGCGGATTGGGCGTGCCATCTGTAATTCGAGGCACGGAATTGCAAAAAAAATTCTGTTCCCATCTTTCGCTCGGGGAAAAGTGTGCGCTAATCTGGACTCGTTGCCAAAAGAT
>CAYZGP010000131.1:0-17652 GCA_964478065.1 uncultured Pirellulaceae bacterium | reverse complement strand
AGCAGGAATCTCTAGAAGAGCCAAGTGGTCAGCTTTGGAAGAGAAAAACAATGGCCGCTCCGAGTGGCGGCGAAGTAGAGCAAATTTCGGCTTCTGATTCACAAAGATTCCTTAGCGGTCAACCGACTGCAGACGAGTTTTTCGTTGACGCGGAAGCCGACGACATGGCCGACGATTCAACATTTGATTTGGATTCCAGCTTGAACGAAGATACTTCATTCGGGACGGCGGCGAGTGATTTGGAGTTGGAAGCTGAAATTCAGGCCAATGAACAAATCGACGATGTGAATTTGGACGAAAAGCAACAAGACGAGCAACACACTTCAACTAATTTTTCGGAGGCACGCTTGCCTCCTACTAGCGACGATGAGGAAGCGGTAATGAATTTGCGAGATGACGACTCTGATGCGGATTTGGATTTTGGCTCGGAAGAGAATTTTGAGTTTGATGATTCCGAGTCGAATTTTGATTTCGATGCCGATGAACCCTCGAAATCCGTAAACGAGCGTGAACCTGAAGCAATCCCCGCGGAGGCTCAGCAAAACGCGCTAGATGATTCGGGTGAATTCGACATTACGTTCGACGACGAAGATGAACTAGCGGCAACTCCCGCGCTCCCGTTAGCAGCTGCAGCACCGGATGCTGCTTTCGACGTCGACCAAGGCGATTCGCTGGACGGTTCTAACATTCTTTCGGACGAAGAAAACGCGCCCACTCTCGAACTCGCTAACGATGATGAATCCGACGTTGCAGGGTTTTCTCTGGGCGAACCAGTGGGACAAAATGACTCCGCGATTGCTGCTGACGATGTCGAAGGATTTTCTTTGGATGAACTTGGAGATGAAAACGAAGTTATTGAGGACGCACTACAAATTAATGGACTGGCAGAAAGTGCAGGCGAATCGATCGGCGACCATGTAGAAGAGGCAGTCGCAGGTGAGATTGGAGACTTGGCCGAGTCAGCACAAGAAGCCATGGCCGATTCGGTTGGATCTTTTAGTGGAATCAAAGACGTCGCCTCCACCGCTCAAGAGTCATTGGGTGGCATCGTGGAATCAGCAAGTGAATCAATTGGCGACGCAACCGAGTCAGTAGGTGCCATTGGCGATTCGATCGGCGAAATGACAACCGGTGGAAAAGCGATGGCGGCAGGTGCAGCGGTTGCCGGTACTGCCGCAGCCGGTGGAATATTCTCCAAAATCTTTGGCTGGTTCAAACGAAAACCAGCCGACATTGCGGGCGACGCTGTTGAAGGCGTTGGCTCGATGGTCGGTTCAGCTGCCGATGCCACAGGTGAAATGGCCAGCGAATTTATAGATGACAGTGTGTTGGGTGCTGGAAGCAGCATCGGAGAAGGAGTTGCACAATTAGGCGAAGGCATTGGTGAAAATGTCAAAGCCGGAATTGCTGATGGTGTCGCCGGATTGACTGACGGCCTTCCGGATGGCATCGCAGATTCAGTGATGGATGCGACAACTGAAGGTGTCGACTCGTTACAGGAAAACGTTGGCGAACAGATTGCAAATACTTTTGGATCAGCACCCGAGATGGCGGTTGGGGCATTGGATGCAGAAGACGATTTTGACATCGAAGATTCCACGGAGGATCTATTTAGCGAAGCGGCTGCTGAACTTGATGTTGAGGAATCCAATGTTGCTTCGGAAATAAATGCTGATGTCAACGCCGAACTAGAGCCTGGCAGTGATCTTGAGCTTGACGATGAAATTGAAATTGAATTGGCGTCCAGTGATCAAGAATCCGAAACTGTCGCCGAATTAAGCTCGGTTGAAGAAATCGGTGAAAGTCCCGTTGCGCTCGCGGCAGAGACGATTGAAGATGACGAATTTGAATTTGAAGATTCTTCTGCCGATTTGCTGGCCGCAGAAGTCGTGGCTGAGGATTCGCATGAAGTAGAACAACCCGTTGCTCGTGAAGCCGAGTTCGATCTGGTTGCCCCTGAAGGCGCGAGCGACCAGGAGTCAGAGAGCGGATTTGATCTCTCAGATCACATGAATTTCGCTGACGATGATGTAGTGCCCCCAGCAGCGAACACGGCAGATGCGCTTCGTGAGACATTGGATGACGAACCCGCAACGGTTGATTTCGTTAAGAGCGAGCCATTATCCCAAGATCCAGAATCAGCTGAATCACCTGAAATAGAAACCGATGTGCCAGATGTCGCCGCTATTCCTGGTGATGCCGCAGCGGCTGGCGCTGCCGGAATCGCAGGACTAGCCGGATTAGCAGGACTAGGGATGGCTGCAGACACCGTTCGTGAACCTCGACCAGAATCCAACGATTCAAACGAGGAAGTCAGCGCAGCTTTCGCGTCGGCCGATACGCTTCGCGAACCATCCGCGGTCGCACCTGCAATTTCCGACCCAAACATCCGAGAGTTCTCCCATCGAATTAACGAGCTGGAAAAAGAAAACAACTTGCTCAACGAGTCGTTGATGGAAGCCCACCTTGAATCTGAAAATGCTGTTACTCAGCTTGGGATCAAAGACGCCGAATTGGCTGAACTCAAACAAGAATTGACTTCAGCGACTGAAGGCACGGCCCAGGTTGAAGAGCTCGAAGCAAAGATCGCGGAATTGAATTCACAATCGGAAGCATTGACCTCAAAAACAGATGACCTTTCCTCACAGGTTGAGACGCTTTCGCAAGAAAAAGCTTCACTTGTTGAAGAACTGGCGGCAGCAAAAACTGAGCTTGAGGCAGCCGAATCAAAATCTGAATCCGATGGCATGCCCGCTTCTTCATTGATGGCCGCAGCGGGAGTCGCAGGATTAGCAGCCGGTGCGGTTGTCAAAACTGGCTCTGATGAAAAAAGTTCTTCGCTTGATGCAAAACAACTAGCCAAGGCCGACCCGGTCTTTTTCAAGCGTTTTGAAAAACGTTTAAAATCGGAATACAAAAAGCGCAAACTGGCTCAGCAGTATTTGGTCGAAGCGGAAGAGCAACGTGCTGAAATCGCAAAGGCGCTTCGCAAGGCGAGACAAGAACTGAAACAACAGAACGCTGGCGTCGATGAAACGGTAAAGCTGCAAGACGCGACGGCAAAATTCAACGAGGAAATCACCGAAGCCAATTTAAGAGTGGAATCACTTCAAGGCGACATCAAGCAACTGGAATCAGAAAAAGAAGCCTTGAAATCCGAGGCTGAATCGAGCGTCGAAACTCACAAAGCTGAGATTGAGTCGCTCAAGACCGAAACGGAAAAACTCAAGGCTGAAACGGAGACGTTAAAGTCCGAAGCGGAAACGCTCAAGTCAGAAGCAGAGACGCTTAAATCAGAAAAGGAAACGCTTAAATCAGAAGTTGAAAAAAGTGGCACTCAGATCGCTGAACTGGAAACCGTTGCTGCCGAATCTGCGACACTCAAAACCAAACTCGCCGATTCAGAGTCTGCAACCAAAGAGCTTGACTCTGTTAAGCAAAAACTGTCCGAGGCCGAAGACAATTCTAACGCGGCATCCAAGGAATTGGCCGAGCTGAAATCCAAGCTCGAAGCAGCCAATTCGAAACTTGTCGAAGCTGAATCTTCGGCTACTGCCAAAGCCAAAGAGCTGGAGATTGCGAAATCCGAATCGGAGAAATTTCGCACCCAAGCTGAGACTGCGAAAGCCAACTTGGCTGAGTTGGAAACCAAAGTAGATGAACTTGAGCCAGATACGGTTGAAGTTGAGATGTTAAAACAGAAACTGGCTGACGCTGAAACCGCGATCTCGAAACAAAAAGGCGATTTGGAGTCGGTGCAGTTCGAGTTGACTTCCGCCAAAGAAGAGGCGACCAAACTTGCTGCTGAAAAGAAAGACCTCGAAGCGAAAACGATTGAATTGAATGAAGCAAAGGTAGATCAAGCTGAGTTTGATTCGCTTAAATCAAAACTGGATGAATCGAATGCCTCGTTGGAGCAATTACAGAAAACGTACGCATCCAAAGTAGCTGAATCGGATGCAACATTGGCCGAGTTTCAATCGAAACTGAAGGTGGCGGAGTCCCAATTGTCTGTTGCGGCTGAGGAAAAACGTAAACACGAAACCAAGATGGCAGAGACTGAGTCTGTCGCGGTCAAGTCAGAATCTGCGCTGTCGAAAGTCAACGATCTGGAAAAGGAAATCGAAAATCTAACTTCGAAATTAGAAACGGCACTGGAAGAAGCCGAGACGCACAAAACGGCTTCGGCCGCGGCGACGACGTCACTCAAGCAGCTTGAAAGCGACAACATTGCGTTAGCGAAAACCGCCGAGCAACTCAAAGACAGCGACGAATCTAACGCACTTCGTGCTGAGATTGGGCAACTCAAGAAATCGCTAGAGGAAGCCAATCATGCAGCCAGCGAAGCCAAAACCGCGAACGAATCCAATGAGCGTGCGTCCGCTGAGTTGGAAGAAATGAAAACGAAACTTGCCCAACAAAAGGCCCAACACGACGAGCTTGCAAAGTTTCTTGAAATTGCGGAAAAACAAAGCGAGTCTTCCGCCACCAAGCTTAGCAAGATGGAAAATGACCATGAGCAGGATCGGCTTGCGTTAGCCAATTCAAAAACAAAAAATGACGAGATCACAAAGTCGCTTGAAGCTTTAAAGGCTGAACTACAGGTTCAAAAATCAGAAAAAGCCAACGCGATTCGCGAAATCGAAGAGCAACGGCGAACTGCCGCCAA
Organism: uncultured Pirellulaceae bacterium; assembly: GCA_964478065.1. GTDB lineage: Bacteria > Planctomycetota > Planctomycetia > Pirellulales > Pirellulaceae > Mariniblastus. Next base: position 12,983 of record CAYZGP010000131.1, on the reverse strand, counting down.
GTTGCAATCGGAATTGGGCGCGCGACAGACACAAATGTTTGCCGCACCGAGCCCTTCAGTTGAAAAGCAACTAAGAGACGAGCTTCGTGATCAGGAAAAACGGATCATGGAGCTTGAAGCCGAGCACCATGATGCGTTAGAGAAACTGAGTATCGCGACGAAAAAAATAGCAACTGAGCGAAAGCCGACGACTGCGAAAAAGGCTGCTGTTTCGAAGAAGAAAACAACACCTAAATCGACTGCCGCCAAACCAAAGTCAACCAAATCCAGTAAGACAACATCCAGTAAGGCAAAATCCAAGAGCGCTCAAACTGGAAAAGATGATCTGACTGAGATCGTTGGCATTGGCCCGGTGATTCAGAAAAAGCTAATCCGAAACGGCATCAAGACGTTTGAGCAGATCGCTGGCTGGACCAAAAAAGACGCCCAGGCGATTGACGAAAAACTGGCTTTCAAGGATCGTGTTAAACGAGAAGAGTGGGTCAAACAGGCCAAGGCCTTGGTTCGTGCAAAAGCTCGTGAAAATAAGAAGAAGTAATTCTTCGTCATGATCGAAAAGTGATCGTTCGGATTAGTTGATCAGATTGAGATATCGAACTGACTAGTTATTTCGAGCCGACAAACTCTTTTTCAAATTGTTGAACTACCGGGCGCTCGGTCAAACGTTGATTGATGTGCGGGCGTTTTTCAATCAGCCATTTTTGTCCTTCAGCGGCACTGATCTGTTTGGCTCTCATTAACCAACAAATCGCTACCGTTGCGCTGCGAGCACGTCCTGCTTTGCAATGGATGTAAACCGTTTTCTCTTTCGCAACGTAGCTTTCGACAAACTCAACAGCCTTGCAAACGTCGTCGTAAGCTGGGTGTGTAAAATCAATTGTCGGCATTCGGAATTGATCAATGTTGTGAGTTTGGTACTCGTCGACTGGACCTGGGTATTCTTCGCAAGTGTTCACCACCGCCGCAACTCCTTCTTTGGCCATCCGGGGGACGTCCCGAGCAAAAGGGAACGCGCCGACGATCACGTGGGTGTCGATTGGATCCCACCAATTTCGAACTTTGAGCCAACGACCGAGAAGCATATTCCAAACGAGCGTTGGATAAAAAATTGTCCGAGCGGTTAGCCAGTTGAGAGCTTGCATGTGCTGTTTTGTGTAGAGTTGATTTGTAGAAGTTGATTTGTAGAAGTTGATTTGTAGAAGTTGATTTGTAGAAGTTGATTTGTGTGCCCCAATGTTTCGAAAGCAATATTTCGGCGCTACGTTCAAAGACTTATTTTAAGAGGTGCAAAAATGGAAACCCGACGCGTAAGCGAGGAAGCAGCTCGTTTCCGATGCTTGTTACCAACTCACACGCTTCGCACAACAGTAATTCCGTCTGTGCTACGCTCCCGTTTCTTTAGGCAAGTCATCGAATTGGCTCCATTCGCTCCAAGAACCCACATACAGCTTGCCCGGCTCCATTCCGAGATGTGCCATCGTGAGCAAGTTATAACAAGCACTCAAGCCAGAACCACAGTAGAAAGTAACTTTTTCACTTGGCGTATCACCTATTAGATCTTTGAATTCAGTTTTTAGCGAATCCAAATCTCTTAGCTTTAAATCGTCATCCTTGTTGATCGCGTGGCAGCGGTTGAGCGCACCAGGGATATGGCCAGAGCTGCCATCGGGGCCTGCCGAATCGCCACAGTATCGAGCATAGTTGCGAGAATCAACCAAGAGGGCCTGTTCCATCACTTCGTCGCGAACGACCAGCATTGTGCGGTTGGCGGTCCCAGAAAACTCGGTCGGCGGATTGGTTTCGATTCCAGATTGAGTCGTCCGACCTTCGTCCGTCCAAGCCTTGATTCCACCATCAAGAACCGCGACACGATCGTGGCCCATATAGTTAAGCAACCACCAAAGTCTCGGCGCTGTGATGCCTCGATTGTCATAGGCGATCACTTGGGTTGTCGAAGAAATTCCCAGCCGGGAAAACACTTCGGTTAATTGCTCTGGCGAAGGCAATGGGTGGCGGCCTTGGTCCGTGATGGGCGGTCCGCTCAAATCCGAATGTGGATGAGCATAAACTGCGCCGGGGATGTGGCCCTTTTGATAAGCGAGGAAGCCAACCGTTTTATCGGATAGCTCATAGCTCGCATCGACAATCACCCAATCTGGATTGTCGATGTTGGCCGCCAATTGGTCTGTCTTAATGAAAGTTTTGTAGTGCATACTTTCATTGTAGCGTTACCATGCTAACGGTTCAGCAGGGTCTCAGCGGCTTTGATCCAAAGTGTTGGGTTGTCTTTGTATTCAAGCTTCCCGTACACGCCGCCTTTTGAATCTAAAAACAGGACTGTTGGATATCCACTAACTTTATACTTGTTTTTTAAACGTTGGTTCTGTTGCTTGATTTCGGGCGGTTGCGAAGCTCGTTGCGAAGATGATTGCGGATAATCAAGTTCAAGTAAAACAACGTTGTCTTTGGCCCATTCTTTAAACTCGGCTGTATCGAAGACGTTTTTCTTAAGCTTTACACACCACGAGCACCAACCACTTCCAGTAAAATCAGCCAAAATCGGTTTCCCGGTTCGGCGAGAAATCTCCAGAGCCGTTTCGTAAGACTGGTGCCAGGTTCCCGCAGGTGCAGCTAACCCGCCAGCAAAAGCCACGTTGCCTTTTCCGTCTGCCGAATCAAAACTCGCCTGCTGAATTGCCGCATTACGTGTTTGGTTGGCCCGAGTGTCAGCTTCGATCTGATCCCGAATATTTTCGTTTTCCGCAGTCCGACTTGACAGAGCTGACAAACCGAACGGAAAGCCGCGCGTTGAAGCGTTGTTGCAGCCTGCGAGAAATGTGACCGTGACGGCAACAATCGCCGTGAGAAGTAATGACAGTTTTAAAAAGGCTTTGTTTTCACTCATTTGATTACCCGATTGGTATGGCTGTTTGATTTGTTTTTTCGTTGGTCGGATTCGCGAAAACGATAGCGAAATTTCACTTGGCGAAATAGCTCAATTCAATTCAACGTTTTAGTCGGGAAAAACAACACTAAACCGATGGTTTTGTAAGTCAGAATACGAATCAAGTTGTCTTGGGAAATGAGTTTGTGCGATTGAATCGGATCCGCCTCGCCCGGATAGCGATAAAACCCAGCAGGGCAGGGCGGTTCGCAAACTGAAAAGTACCATGCGTGTTCAAATGCGAGCTGTTGAGTTTGGGTGATTGCTGGCAAGTTGCTTGAAATAGATTTCAAAATCGAAAACTAAATTTTGATCCGTTGCCAACCGCCTTGCACGAACCTGGCCGTCACCATAACGCTTCGAATCACAAGGTCCGCGACCATCGCATACCAAGCACCCGCCACGCCCCAACCCAGCCCTTGGATTGTGATTCCAAATTCAGGAATTTGAAATACATCGAACGAAAAATAGATGGCCAGCGGAATTCGGATTACAAAGAAACCAACCGCAGTAAACACAAACGGTAGCAGAGTATCTCCGGCACCACGAAATCCTCCGCTGAGAATCATTACTACTGCCAAACTCGGTAACGCGATGGCCACGATTTTTAGTAATTTGGCCACGTTGGCGGTCGTCGGATCGAATTGATCTTGGGTAAAGAAAACGGCGATTTCCAAGCCGAAGAAATACAGCATGACTCCACTGACGATCATGATTGTGCCACCCACGCCAAGGCAAATTAAAACGCTTCGGCGGGCACGATCTGGCATGCCGGCTCCGAGAAACTGCCCAGCCATTGTGGCCGCTGCGACTTGAAACGCTGCGCCCGGTAGAAATGCACACGCCTCAATTTGAACGGCCAGCCCATGCGCAGCGGCAGATGCTTTCCCCAAGCTGTTGATCAAAGCCAGAAATAGCAACTGACTAAATAACAACGTCCCGATATCGAACCCGCCCGGAAGCCCGATGCGAAACATTATTGAAAGGATCGACCATTCGGGCTTCATCCATCGCCAACGCAACTGCAACCCAGCGCGCCCGCGAATCAGGATGGCCAAAATAATTAGCCCCCCAACCGCGTATCCTGACGCCGTTCCGATTGCGATTCCTTTCCAACCGATGCCTTCAAACCACCCCCAGCCAGTCACGAAAAACGTGCTGACCAATACGTTAATGACTACGACAATGGCTTTGACAACAAATCCGGAAACGGTATCTCCCGCACCGCGCAAACACGCGGCTCCGATTTGGGAACACATAATTAAAGGGATCAACGGGGTGACGATGCGCAAATACTGGAGTGCATAGTCCGCAGCGTCGCCCTTGAGCTGCATCAACCCAATGAACTCTGGGCCAAAAAACCAGATTACCAACGTCAAAGCTGCCGCGATTAAACCAGCGACCAAATACGCCTGGTTGGCCGCGCGTTTTGCGGACTCAAAATTTTCCGCGCCGATCCAACGCGCGATTAGGGCTGTGGCACCGATGGCAACGACTGAAAACATGCTGGGGATCAGCCACATCAAATAGGCCATCAACCCCATGGCTGCCTTGGTCGCGTCTCCGTCTTCGGCAAAATAACGGCTGGCCAAAAGCCAATCCGTCCAAGTCACCATCAACACCAAAAACTCCTCCGCAAGAGCGGGTATTGCCATACGCAACATGGGCCGAAAATCGGAGGAAGAATCGGTAACTGAGAATTTTTTCAAAGGATACTAAGGGAGTTTGAAGGCCATAAAAAAGCCAGAATGTTGATGTTTTTCGTTTTCAATGCGAAATCGACCCGTATTTGTACGTTTAATAACTCAAATTGAATTCCATATTTATTCCCCCAAACCCCTTAACAAGTGCTTCAAACGGTGTAGCCTATTCCCCCGAGACGATAGGGGACACTTTGATCAGGTAATTTTAACAGCGTTTTTTTGAAACCTTATCAAACGTTTTTCCCATTCTGGATCAGACCGTTTTTGGTCTGATATTACTAGAGCATTGCGACGGGATTCAAAAATGCGTTTTACTACAAGTTTGACCTTCTTTGTATTATTCACATCTCTCTTTATAACCTCGGCCTCAGGCGCCACCTTTCAAGCTTCCCCAAATCTTTCTCCATCTCAACAGCAACTGGCTAATTGCGAGCGAGTCGCTAAGGCCGGAGACGTCCTCCAAGCTTTGGAGCTTGCCAAGCAGGCTCGGACGGTTTACTCCAGCGAGCGAATGTTCAATGTCATGTACATGAACTCCTTGATAACGATCGCGGAGACAAAAGGGACTACTCACGATGCAAAAGTTCTTAACGAAGTCATCAAAGTCGTAAATGAACTTAGAGCCACCAAGCAGTTCGATGGCAACACCGATCCGGAGATGGCTTTCCATTTGATGAAAGTTCTTGGTCGGCTAAGTTCGATCACGACCGACGTCAACGAGCGAGTTTCGAGCAAGGTTCGAATTTACGAAGGCAGGATTGCCGTTAACCTTAAAACAAATGCGGGCTATCCTAGGAACGCGCTCGAGGCCCTCGCCGCTCCGATGATCAGCATGGCTCAAGGCTATGCGATCCGCGATGACCAGAAGAACGCTTATACTTCTTTGCAGTTAGCGGTTGATGCTGGTTTTGGAGATTTTGAAACGATACTTAATGACCCGTTCCTCAGCCGACTCAACGACCGATCAGGTTTAGAAGAATTGGTTGAAGACGATCTTAAGTATCGCTACCGTCGCTCAGTCGCCAAGTGGAGTCGAACGGTCGTTTCTCAGTTCCAATCATTCCCAATTAACTTCGATGTATCTGACGCCCAAAGCAGTAGTCGAATTTCCAACCGCGACTACTTGGGCAAAGTTTTGGTGTTGGACATGTGGGCAACTTGGTGCCCGCCGTGCCGAAAAGGAATTCCTCACTACATCGAGCTTCAGAAAAAATACGAAGACCAAGGCGTTGCAGTTTTAGGTGTCTCGATGGACAACCCAAACGATCCAATGAGTGCCTTGGGTGACGTTCGGAAGTTCATCGATGAGTACAAATTTAACTACGCATGTGGCATGGGCGATCAGTCGCTTAACGCAATTCTGCCTGGCAAGTCGGTTTTGCCGACTACGATTTTTGTAGATCAATCTGGCAACGTACGTTACATCGCACGTGGCTATCATGACTACGCAAAGATCGAAGCGATCACAAAGATCCTTGCATCCGAAAGCCAACCCGTTCGAACCATTACCGGTTCGCTCAGCAACTAAGAGCCTTGTGGTCCTCCCCGAGAACAGATCCGCTGAACGCGTCTCGTTCTCGACCCTCCCCGACGCTTCGCTGGGAGCGTGGCACAAAAAAGTGCGGGGCATAAAAAAACCGGCGTAGTGGATCGCCAGAAATCCAACCGCTGCTAATACCCATCATCATCCCCCAGAATCCACTGATAGAAAACTCGTTTACTGATCAAGCGGCATAGTTGATCACCTTCTGCAGTCAAAATATCGGCGACGATGATCCAGGGTGAGTCGGGGCTGCGGTTGAAACGCTCGTGACCTGCTGGCCACCACTTCTTCATCAGTTCGGTCGATCGCTCAGGATCATAAAGCGCCATAGCGGTCATCGTTCGCATGCTGTCGCGAAAGTCGATCCCTCTCGGTGCACGTCGACGTATACCTTCGATTAGAGACTCGCTGGCATCAATCGCTTCCCAGTATTCGAAAAGCGGCTCAACCAAATCGGATTGGGTTTCGGGGAAACGACCGTAAAGCGCCAGAAGAAGGGCCAGGCTTGCTCGGCGTTCCTGCGTTTCGATTTCCGGAGTGCGATTCGGGTTGTTGGGATTGGGGCCGCCGTAAAGCGAGACGGCTCGCCACCAGTATTCCCCGGATGATTCGGGATCAACAAACTGAGCATAACGGAGCAAAGTGAAGGACGCACTGTCGGTGAAGTTCGAATCGACATTGCCGATTATCTTGAAAGCCTTTCGCAAAAGCTGTTTTGCTTGGTCGGGCTTGGTGTCGTAAATCGACATTGCAATGTGGGCATAGCATTTTGCCTTGTTCATTCCGGAGTAGCGATCTTGGGCCTTTTCAACCATTTCGATTGTCTTGTCCAAGTCGATCTTGGCCAAGTCGTAGACGGCGTGCGCAAGGTGATCGGCGACGTCGCTTGGGTCTTCGGTGGCTTCGATGAATTTCTGAACGCCGTTGTGCCCCGATTTGGCGGAAGCGGCAAAAGCGTTGCTGAACCAACGGCCTTTTGAAAAATCTCTTTCAATTCGATCAATTGTTTTCAACGCCAGTTCGGGATCATCCGGAGCGACCGCCCTGGCAAACATGCCCGCTAGATGATCCTGAAGCTCGGTTTCAATGGCCAACTGTTTAATCTTATGGATGATGCTTTTGGCTTTGTCTTCGTCCCCGAGGGCGCGATAAGCGGTGGCGAGTTGCGAGTACTGTTGGATTTTCAGGTCGGCCGATTTGGCTTTTGCTGCCGTAGCAGATGCTTCGGCCAGCAGCTTTCGTATTTGCGCAGGCGAAAGCTCAACACCGCTTTGGTATTCCGATTGCGACGATTTATTGACTGCGATCAGCAACCCATGCGCTTCCTTGGGGGGAAGCGTTCTTGCCAACTCAATGGCTGCCTCGATTATCCCTGCGCTTAGAAGGACTTGGATTTTTGATCCGTCTTGGTCAAGCTCATCCAGTAGTTCAGTCACCGAGGCCGGGTTCATTTTCGCCAGCAACTTTGACGCGCGAAGGCGTGTGAACCGGGATGCGATTGCATCAGAATCATTGATGATCGCATTGAGCATTGAACCTACGGCGGTTTCGCGGACTTGCGAATTTCGGTTGCCGATCCTCACGGGTTTGTCGAACGCTGGCTGATCAAACCGTGCCATCTTGATGGTGCGAGCTTTGCCAGTCGATTTGATCAATGCGCCGCGAAAACGAAAGCTCTCATGGTCTACGAAAAAGAAGCGCGCATCCGATGAAATGTCGGTGAGTGAGAATCTTCCATCGTTGTTCGATTCGCAGCTTTTTCTTTTTCGGCTTCTGGTGTGCGACGAACCGAATGACCAGACAGTCGCGCCAGAGATTGGTTTTCCGTTGGTATCGACGATCTTCCCGGAGACTTGATTGGCGGCCACGAGTTTGATTGTTCCGAAGTCGAGGTCTCCTTTGGTCGGCGTTTCTGTCTCTTCGATTTTGATGGATGAAAACCCAGGTGCCGCAACGATCAACGAATACTTGTTTCCTCGAGTCATTCTCGGAGACGTTTTGAATTCACCATTTTTGTTGACGGAGAGTTTTCGACCTTCGTCGAAGAACATGACTGAGCTATTACCATGTTCGCCGTGACTCCAAAATTCGACCTTTGCATTTTCAATCGGTTTCCCGTTTGAGTCGGTAACTCTTCCAATCGATGACAATCGGGCTGACTTTCCAATAACGATTTCGATTTGACGACTCGCTCCCGGACGAACGGTAATTTTGTCGAGGGTCGCGCCATTGGAAGAAGTCGCCTGGATCGTTGTGACGACCGTGCCATTGGTTCTTTTTAAAGTGAACTCGCCATTTTCATTTGATTGGGTTGAGTCATTGGCGCCGGTAAATGTTCCACCGTCTGAACGCGCCATCCATGAAGCGTAGACGTTTGCGCCGGCTATCGGGTTGCCTTGCTCGTCCGTGACTATGCCGGAGATGGGATCGGCGTTTTCCAACTGAATGTCGGAAACTTTAGTCTTTGTGTCCTTGTTGGGAACTGTGATATAAATCATGCCTCCAAAACCACCAGGAAGAAGAAACCCATCTGGTACGGATCTGATTTGTCCGTGCGCGTGACCCGGTGGCAAAAATCCAGAGAACTTTCCGTTCTTGTCCGTCGTTTGTAATCCGGCAAAGGACAGAATCACTCCAGGGATCGGTTTGCCTGCCGCATCAGTAACGCGTCCTTCGATTTCGTTTGCGCGTTTCATGGTCAGATTAACGTTGGTTGGTTTTTCCGAAGTCAGTTTTGGCGCGTCGGGCGATTGACCGTGATACGATTCGACGATGTACCACTTTGACTCGATCGTTCGAAGACCTGAGAGCGTGAGTTTTCCTTCGCACAATTGATCCGTTTCAAAGGATCCGTCTTTTTCTACAGTCACTATTGTTTCGCACCGCATTCCCTCTGCACGGCCTTGATGCGAAGCGAGTCGAAGTTGAACATTTTCGTACACACCCATATTGTCCGCATCGGCGACTTTGCCTTTGATGGATGCTCGGCGTTTGAGCTGCAAGTCATGTTGTTTGCTGACAGTGAAATAGGTGCTTTGAGTTGGAAGGCCATCGGCAACAACTTCGATGGTGATTGAGTCGCCTGTTTTCAGAAATTGAATTTGGGCTGAGCCATTTTGAATCGGAACTTCGGGAATCATCTTTGCGTTGTATAAGGACTCGAACCCAGATGCCTTTCTTCGGTTGCGTGATTTTAGTTTGACCTTGCCACTGGTGATTGGCTTTCCATCGGGACCGTTAAAGGTAATCGTTACGGGGTTCGCTTTTTCGAGTTTGAAATCGACCTTAGGGGATTTTTTGTGTAGGCCAAGCGCGTTTGTCGATTTGATTGCGCCGCTTGAATGGTAAACCGAAAGATTTGTGAAACGATCGTCTTCATTTGGAAGGGCGGCGATTGAGAATTTGCCTTGCTCGTCGGCGGTTGTCGATGACTGAATTTGATTCATACCCTGAACAAGAATCAAAAGTGCGCCGTTGGCGGGTTTCCCATCAGGCGTAACAACGGTGCCCGTGATTGTCTTTTTGGTCGGACTGGTTTGAAACGCGGCGGTGCGATTTGAGATTGTGGCGCTGATAAAAAATACAAACGCTGTCAGGATCAGGATGGGCTTGTTCATCTCGGCTCCGTATTGAATGAAAGTCGACTCGATTATTTCGATGTTCTATTGATCGTTGCGTGTGATTTGGCGTTGAGCACGCCGGCCAGAGCACCGGTGTCCATCTGGCTGTTGAATTCAAGCTGTCCGAATTTGTCTTTTGGCACTTCCACGAAGGCCGTTGCCAGTGCGCCTCAGTAGAATTCTGACTCGCAACCAGAAACGGTCTCGTTGTTTTCATCCGTCGCCGAAGTCTTTACGAACGTTGGTCGCATTCCATGGATCGTATCTCCACGAACTCCAGAGTCGCTATGCGAAACTGTTAATCCATCGGTCGTATAAAGTTGCAGAGCAACGCGAACGAATTCAGGTCGCTCCGGGTTGAAGTAAGCCGTGGAGGCCAGTTGAAGTTCACCAACTGGATCGAGTTTGAGCTCCCTGTCTTTTTTTATTTCGAAGCTTCTTGCCATCGAGACTTGTTGACCACGTCGTGTGAAAACAAAGCTTTGGCCTGCCTGTTTGTTTGGTTCAGCAACGACGATTGAAACGTTGGAGATTTCGTAGGTGCCTGTTGGAACGTTCGCCGGTTCGAGACCATCGACAGTAAAGGCGGACCCATCGTCACCAAGAAAGGTCACTCGCAGGTGTTTGATGATTGCCTTGGGGTCTTTCGGTGACATCGTAAGCCGAACGTTGCCGGTTGAGGTTACGGGCTTCAACTCAAATGATGATTTCTCGTTGTCAGCCAACACTCGATAGCGTTGTTGGTTGATGATCGTGATTGGTGAAAGCGAAAATTGCTCTTCGACTCCAAAGTTTCCGTCGCTGTTGGCGTCGATCCAAACTCGGTCTTCCGCATCGAGAAAGAGTCCGTTGCCGTTGGCGTCCATTCGTCTCATCAAAACGGTTTGGTCACCCAGCGTTATATTGCCTTCGAGGTAGCCGATCGTTGCAAAACTGATTCGGTCTTTGAGAATGTTTCGTTTGAAGATGACGGAGCGGGTAAGTCGCTTCGAGATTTCGCATTCATCCGATTCTTGAATCCAGCTTTCCAGTGCGCAAACTCTTTGATTGGAATTTGGATTTTCCGGCTTTACCAATTCTTCTTTGGTGATGATTCGATCACGATTGGAGTCGAGGAAAAGTTTGAATTCGTTTGATTCGGGCTGGCTGACAACCAGGACTGTAACGCGATCTGAAGCGGATGATCCATAGCGAAGTTGAACGAATTGGAAATCGTTCGGATTGTCTTCGATTTCGATCGTGACGTTGTTGGGAACGTCTTTGCTGAGACGGAATGATTGCAAGAGCGGTTGGAATTCGCTTTCCTTTTCGTTCGCCGGAAAGTCATTCACATACCGGTGTTGTTCAGTCAGGTTGTCAAATCCAACCGAAGCAAATGTTGTCGCGCACGCGAGAATGACGAAGCCAGAAAGCGCGAATTGTCTCATAGTGACTTGGCTGGCGCGGCATCGACTTGGTGAGAGAATGCTACCAACGCGGTGTTCGAGATTTCGCTTGGAGAACAAGAGTCCCGGCGCGACCGAAAGTCTGTTTGTTGCTACAGAACCACTCATCATGATGAGGCTTAAGAGGTCGTTGCAGAACTCAACGACTTCGTTGGGCGCGATGTAGTTATCGCAAAGGTCTTCTCTTGTTCGGCAGATAGCTCGATTCAAAAAATGGATTGGCAGGAAGGGCCACAACAAACAGGCGAGGCTGCGTTGGAAAATCAAAACGAATTGATCGCGTCGTGCGATATGAGCCAGTTCGTGAATGAAGATCCTGCGATACGAGTCGAGACTTAGCGAATTCACACGAGAATCTGGAATGGCAACAGATGGCTTGGGCCAGTTCATTGCGACTGGGCCAACGACATTGCCTTGAATCAATTCGACATCGTCGCAGCCCGTTACGTGTTGTTTGGCAAGGTCGAACGCAGCAGTCAGTTTCGGGTCAACGCTGAGTACAAACGATTTTGAGTTTTGCTTGAGCCGGTAAAGCTGAAACAAAAGGCGAGTTAAAAGAAGAATCGAAATCGAAACCCAGGTTGTGATTACGAAGGAGAGCCAATTCAATGGTTTACCAGCCGAACTCTTTTTGGATTCAAAGTCAAAGTTCTCTTTGGCGAATGGGGCTGGCTCCGTTTGAGATTTAGCGACTGGTGAATTTTGTTTTGTTGAACTTTTTGCTGGTCCGCTTGTGGCTTCGACTTTTTCGGCATACTCATTTTTCGAAGTCGAATTGAACTTCGTAGTTTTGGGTTCATTCAAATGGCTTGGCAGAATGCTTCGCGCCAAATTTGTGTTCGTAAGATTGATTTTGATGGTTTGCGGAACAAGCGAACAGAGAACTGGCGTTGAAAGAACAAGAACCAAAGCCGCGATTTGAACTCCGTGAGCCCACGCGGCTCGGTTACGCAGGAATCTGGTGAGAATCAGTGCGAGCAGGATGATCACCGTTGAAATAACGAGAGTCGAAGTCATCAGGCTTTGGTGACCGGCGATAAAATCTGAAATTTGGTGCTGCGGATTCATGGTGAGCTCGTGCGCGAATTGTCTGAATCGGATGAACTTTTCTTTTGTGTTTTTGCGGCTTGGTCGATCAGCTTGCGAATCCGATCGGCTTCACCTTTTTTCAATGTGTAAGTCTCAAGAAGCGAGTTGACCAACTGTTCGGCTGATCCGCTAAAAGATCGATCCAGAAGCTGTTTGAGTTCCTGGCCGAGTGAAGCGTCTTTGGATTGGGCCGCGGTGTAAAAGAAAGTCCGACCGATGCTGCGATGTTGGAGCCAACCTTTTTCTTCCATGCGAACGATCAAAGTCTGAACGGTATTTCTGGCAAGGTCGCGACCCTTTAAAGCCAACTGTTCGCGGACTTGGGAGACAGTCATTTCTCCGTGCATCCAAAAGATCTCGATGATCTGCTGCTGCGAAGTCGACAAAGGCGTTTTTGTTTTGCGTTTCATTGGCAATCGTTAGTTTGACTACGTTTTGTAGGTAATTTAACTACTTGGTGTAGGTAAAGCAAGGAGGAAATCAAAAACTTAGACAAAAATCAGTGCGGCCACAAAAGTGTTGGGTGAGTTTGGCCTTCAGCCAAAACGGTTGGATCCGCTCCACACCTAGGGCGATGCCCTAGGTTACGGTGAAAAGAGGCCGTTGGCCAAACGTGCGTGGCCAAATGAGCTTGGCCAA
>CAYZGP010000130.1:0-17665 GCA_964478065.1 uncultured Pirellulaceae bacterium | reverse complement strand
TGAGAGTTGAACGAACAGATTTGGCTTTTCAAAAACTGCCGGTGAACATTCGAAATTTTTTCGATTGGTAGTGCAGTCGGAGATCCCGTTCACCTAAAGGTTCACCTGTGGATGTTTTTCTCACCCGGTATTTCCGCAGTTTTCTCGCGACCTCATCGAGAGAAATAGTCTTGACGGCAGTAGATACGATGAAGATTTGACAAAAATAGACAAAATGTCTAAATTAATTAGACAATCTGCCTAAACTTGTTTATGTTGATGAATCGATTGGCTTCATTTTTGTTTTTTGTGCGGAATTACATGCCCAACCATACTGCGATTTCCGATGGCGAACTTGCCGTGATGCGGCTGATTTGGAAAGGCGGAACGATTTCTTCTCGGAGCATCATGGAGCAACTGTACCCGGCCTGTTCTCCCTCGGACCATGCGACGGTCCATTCGTTGTTGAAACGGTTGGAGAAAAAGAAATTGGTCGTCCGGGATCGCCAAACGCATCCACACGAGTTCTCGGCTGCCGTCAGCCAGTCCGAGTTCGCAGGGCGTCAGTTTGTTGATCTAGCCGACAAGGTGACGGATGGATCACTTGCTCCGTTTCTTTCCCACTTGATCCAGTCCGATTCGCTCTCACGTTCACAGCTTGATGAATTGCGAGAGATGCTCGAAGTTCGTTCGCCCAAGCGAAAACGCAAATCAAACCCACGAAAAAAGTGAGTTGCTTATGCCTGTTTTATTTGAAATTCTGGTGACCAACGCGATTGTGGCAGCGGTATTGGCGTTGGTTGTTTTCCTGGTAACACGAATGTACAAGAATTGTTTTGCGGTCCATTTCCTGTGGCTGATCGTGTTGGTCAAGCTCGTGACGCCGCCGATCTGGCAAATGCCGGTTACCGTCTTGTCAGCGGGTTCAGATGCTGTGAATCCGGTTGCCGTTGATACCGTCCAACCGCAAAACCCATCGTCCCATTCCGACGCGCCAACAGTGATTGCGGACTCAATCAAAGTTCACGCGGTTCAAGAGTCACCCCTACAAGACCCGCCAACCAACAAGGCGTTTGTTGATCATTCGGAATCAGCGACGGTCGTGGCAGCCACTCCCGGCGTAGATCCATTGCCTGCGAAAACGATTCCCGGTTTCCAACTGAGCATGGCGACTTGGGTGGCGATACTCTGGGCGAGCGGTTCATTGGGATTGTTGTTTTTCACGATTTACCGGCTGGTTTCGTTTGACCGCTCGTTGCGGCGAGTGACCGGTCCTGACAAAATCTGGCAAGAGAGAGTCGATCGTTTGGCAAACATGATTGGGCTGTCGCGTTTGCCTTTGGTTCGGACAACCTCGGCAAAAATCTCGCCATTGATATGGTGCGTTCGACGCAAGCCAGTGCTGGTTTTGCCCATTCAACTCATGGAATCGCTGGACAAGAACCAAGCGGACCAGATTATCGTTCACGAATTGGCCCATTTGGTGCGTCGGTCACATTGGATTCGGTGGTTTGAGCTGTTCGTTACTTCGGTGTATTGGTGGAATCCTGTTTTGTGGTGGAGCCGCAACCAACTTCATCAGGCCGATGAGGCGTGTTGCGACTCGATGGTCCTCAAGCATTTTCCTGACGATTCATATGGTTACGGTGAATCGCTTTTGCGGTCGGCCGAATACCTTTCTCAAAACTCACCGCAGGCGCCATTGGCATTCAACTTCAGTCATTTCAAGTTCTTGAAGCGCCGAATGAAGATGGTTCTGAACAATGAATTGACAGCCAGCCTATCCAGAAAATCCAGGTTCGCATTGACCGTCTTTGCCGGATTGGCATTGGTACTCTCCGCTCGTGCCATTGCGGGGTCCAACGCATCGAGTGTCAAAGAAGTTGTCCAGGAAACGGGCGTAACGGAAGATTCATTGGTCGTCATCGTGGTCGATCCAACCGGCAATCCGGTGGAGTCTGCGTCCGTAACCACGAAGGAAGGCAAAACCGAAAAGTCGTTTCAAACGGATACCCATGGAAAGTGCAACATCGGATACTCTGGCGCGATCCCCAAGTCCGGGCTGTGGATCACGGTCCAGGCCAAGGACTATGTTCCCATGAAATCGGTCTGGCTGGCAACGTACGAAACACCACTGCCGGATTCGTTGAAATTTGAGTTGCAGCGCCCTGCCAAGGTGGGCGGAACCGTGGTCGATGCGTCGGGATTGCCGATTCCAGGTGTCAAACTCCAATTTCGGGCTATCACTCCGCCTTCGAATGACACGCACATGTTTTCTACGAGCTTGAGTGTCAATCTGGAAACCGATCAGAACGGACGCTGGAGTTGCGAGCGGGTTCCATCGTCTGAACTGGGCTACGTCTGGGGCGGATTCTCATCGGATGATCACGTGTACGTGCTGCATCAGTTCAAACAACCCGATTGGCCGTTGCTGCGCGATCAAACGCACAAGCAAACGCTGCAAAAAGGATACCGAGTCCGCGGAAGGGTCACAGACGCAGAAGGATTTCCCGTATGTGGTGCGCACTGCATCGTCGAACGAAGCGCCCCAGTGATCACAACCGACATGAATGGCGAATACGAGCTAACGGGCGTCGAACCGGGAGAACGATATGTGACGATGATGGCCGAGGGATATGCCCCGGTGATGCACAAAGTTGCCATAGTGGACAAGAACGTGGACCTCGATCTTAAGTTGGCCGCCGGTGAGCAAATTTCCATTGAGCTTGTTGACCCAGCCGGAAATCCGATTGCTGACGCGAACGTCCATCTTAGGAACCGTCCCTCACTTTCTCGTTTGATGTACCATTCGCCGCTTAAGACAGGGCCTGACGGTGTTATGAATTGGAAGAGTGCACCGGTTGAAGCGATCAACTACAGGATTTCGGCTGAGGGGTTCTCACGGCGAACCTGCCGTCTAAGTCCCCGAAAGGCGCCGTACAAGTTGGTGCTCTATCCACCACTCAACGTGAAGGGAAATATCGTTGATAAAATATCAAAGGCTCCCATCAAGAAATTCAAGGTCTTTCCTGGCAAGAAGGATTTCCGGGGTCAAATGGACTGGTCCTATCCTGCGTTTTCCGGGTCCGATGGAGCGCTTTCCTGGACGCAAAAAGACAGCGAAGCCGAAACGTATTTTCGAATCGAAGCTGAAGGCTATGTTGATTTTGTAACCCGTGGCGTGAAGCAAACCGAAGGGGCAGTTGAATTGGCGATCAATTTGGAACCTGCCAAGACTCGTACGATCTCGCTGATTGGCCCTGATGGTAAAATGGCGACGCAAGCCAAAGTATATCTTGGCCGTACCCGCGCTATACACAGCGGGCTTTATTTTCGCAATGGTGCCGTCGTGGACCGTGAGCTTCGCCAAAAGAAACTGACGGTTCGGGATGGCAAACTTGAAATCCCGGTCCAATCCACCGAATTCAATCTAACCGTGATCGCAAAAGAAGGTTACCGATCTATTGAACGCAAGGAACTGGAAAAATCCAACCAAATCCAATTGCTGGCCTGGTCACGAGTCGAAGGCATTGCCCGCATCGGAGCAAAACCTGCTGTGGGGGAAACCATTAAACTGATGCTTTTCCACGAGCACGGTGCGACCATTGACTATTCGGCCAAAGTTGACGAAGACGGAAAATTCATTTTCACTCGCGTCCCACCAAACCTCGTCCACCCTCGTGTTTATCGGCAAATCATTAAGTTTTCCGAAGGCGGCTTCACTAGTTCAGCTTCAGCGTCTACGCTTCCGATCACGCTGGTCCCCGGAAAAACCACCAAGGTTGAACTTGGTGGAAGCGGACGGGCGGTCGTTGGAAAACTGATTGCACCGGATGACTACGATAGTCCGATCGCACAGTGGAACCAAGGCAGCATCTTGCTGGAGCGTACGATCACCGGTCCGGGCGGCGAAGTGGAAAAAGAGTACCACGGTACCGTCATCGGCATCGATGGAACCTTTCGATTCGAAGACGTTCCGGCCGGTCATTATCAATTCGAAGCAACCATTCGTGAGAAAAGTGAGCACCGATGGAAGGATGGCCTGGTCATCGGCAGCGTTTCCAAACGTTTCGTGATCGACCCTATGCCGGGCGGGCGGTCCGATAAGTCATTTGATTTAGGCAAACTGGATTTACGGTGAACGAGGAGAGTTTCGTCGATGAGGTTTCCGATTCCATCGCGTAGGGATGGCAATTGTCGTTGCCGGAGTGCTGGTGGCGATGGTTGCTTATTGGCGTATCGATTGGCATGGCTTGGTCCATGAGAGTTGAACGAACAGATTTGGCTTTTCAAAAACTGCCGGTGAACATTCGAAACTTTTTTTGATTTGTTGTTGCATGAGTGGCGCGTGGCAAAGTAATATTGTCGCTATAGGGATTTGTTAGCCGCTTGCAGCCTTTATCTGCTAAAGAGCCTTCAAACTTCACGTTTGCATACGTGAATCAGCCGTTGGATGAATATATCTCGGCTGGACGTTTGGTCTTGATGACTGGCGCAACTCCCATATGAAAATGTATGGAGCTCAAAGCCAATGTTGACGAAACAGGATCAAAATCGTTTATCTGAACCTTCGCCTCAATTGCAAAATCGCGGTTTTTCCACAACCTCGGTACATGCAGGTGAAGCCCGCCAAAAGCCAACCAACTCGATCACCGATCCGATCGTCATGGCTTCAACGTTTACGTTTACTAATACTCAATCGATTATTGATTTCATTGAAAACGATGAAGACCGCGGCGAGTACGGGCGCTACGGTGTGCCGGGCGAAAAAGTTGTTGAGCGAAAATTGGCAGCTTTGGAAGGCGCCGAAGAAGGTATCTTGTTCGCCAGCGGCATGGCGGCTTTGGTTGGCGTATTCAATTCGAAACTGAATCAAGGCGACGAGATCATTTTCTCTGACGAGTGTTATCACCGCTCGCGAGAGTATTGTCGAAAGCATCTTTCGCGTTTCGGTATTGTCACTCGTGTTGTCAAAACGGGCGACTACGATGCGCTTGAATCCGCGATTAATTTTAATACGAAAATGTTGGTTAGCGAATCGCCGACCAATCCACACTTAAGCATTCTCGATCTCGAACGTTTCGCAGCGATTGGAAAAAAGCATAATGTTGAAACGCTGATCGACGCTACTTTGGCCACACCGTTTAATGTAAAACCGATCGAGTACGGGATTGATTATGTGATGCACTCGGCGACCAAATATGCGGGAGGCCACAATGATTTGCTGGCTGGGGTCGTGTTGGGCTCGAGCGAGAAATTGGCAGATGTTCGGGCACTGCGCGGCGTGATGGGCGCGATCAATTCGCCACACAATTGCTATCTGCTTGAGCGCGGATTGAAGACATTTGAGCTTCGTATGCAGCGGCATAACGAAAACGGCCAACGTGTTGCCGAGTTTTTAGATTCCCATCCAAAGGTTGCTCGCGTTTTGTACCCAGGATTGGATTCGCACCCTTATCATAAAATCGCCTGTGAAACGATGCGCGGTTTCGGCGGTTTGGTCACTTTTGAAATGGCAGATGCCGACTGGAAGCAAACAGCCAGCGTGGTTGATGCGACGCATTTGGCTCGGATCGCTCCAAGCTTAGGCGGCGTTGAAACGTTGATCGAACAGCCGTTGGTGATGAGCTATTGGGGGTACACGCCAGAAGAACGAGCGTCGTTCGGGATTACTGACAACATGATCCGTTTGGCTTGCGGGATTGAAAACACGAATGACATCATCGCCGACTTGGAGCAAGCCATTGACCAAGATTTCTAACGTGATTGATTTTTATCGTTTGAATCGCGTGCTTGTTAAGGACGAATGATTAACGCCGCTTAAGATTATTAAAGTACGAAGAAGAGCTCAACGTGGCGTTCGCCGTTGTGGCTTCTGGTGCAGATCGGCGATGCGTCGGGGCGTGGGCGGCGTTTGCCGTCCGAGTTGCTTGGGGATTTGAAGCAGCTGTTCGAGCCGAGCCTGAGGTCAAGTGATTTTGAGTTGTTGCACGACTGAGCGGACGAACAATCTTTCCTGCAATCAATCCGTATTTTGGCAACTCTGGTTTTGCTTCCTGCGCTGAGTGCTGAGCTACATTGGCTGGCAGGTTGCGTGAATGGCGAGAAATTTTTTGCCTTGGTTTGGCACGATCGACAATAACAGGTGAGCTGGAAGCGGTGAAGACTTCGTGGCTTGGCGTTCGATCACCGCTTGTTCGCTGCTCTGTCGTCGATTCCGAAAGATATTCATATTCTACGGGCTGCGGTTGAACCGCGCCTTGGCATTCAACGCAGTTACAAGTCGAATTCGGAGCCGCTGAATCTTGGCAATTTTGACACGTGGAATTTTCTTTGCACGAACCTTCGTTAAGTCGACGGCGAATAATATCGTAGTCGTAACGGATGATGTCGGAGGCTCGGTATCGCGTCGGGAAGTCTTTCTCGTAGTGGGGCTTCCAGCAAATGTAAGGCGAATTTCGCTTGGCCTCTTCGCCGTCGCAGTTGTAGTACCTGCCGTAATGTTTGGTTTGAACGTTGAAGAGTTTTCCGCGGTACCACGGATCGTTGGGCTGATAGTTAAAGACGCGATCATCACGATAGTCGCGAATGGCTTTCCGCAACTCTTGAGCTTCGGATTGACTGCCCAAGCAAAGCTGCAGCAACGTCATCGTAACAACAACGAAACTCAAATTCCAATTCGATCGCATCGCTCTCTCCAAAATCAAGGTGACGTAATCTTTGTTCGGTTCGTTAGAACCGTTGGGCGTCTTGTTTTTGATATGGATTGGAGAACCGGTGCATCGGGTAAAGTTTCTGATGTTTCACTGTCGCGAATAATCGGCAAAGATTCACAATTACTTTTGGCGTTTGGATCCTTGGGCTCGCACTCTGCCAGCTAACTGCTGGCCAACCGCGCCAATATGCCGCAGTTTTCGAGGTTAGCTGAGCCCAATGATCTCGGTTAGTTGTAAACAGGGCCGATTGCGGTGCGAAATCCGGCAGTTATGGCCGCTCGAACGAAACTGCTGCCTTTCACCAAAATCAGCGTGTTATTAAACTGTTCGATTACCCATCCACTAACCCATTCACGTGCATTCGATGAGTCGTCCAAAAATTGGGGCCGTTTCTTATCTCAATACCAAACCTCTCGTTGAGGGGATGGAAGCAGCTGCGCGCGACTACGAACTAATTTATGACCTTCCCAGTCGTTTAGCCGATCGTTTGGCCGCCGGTGAGCTGGATGTCGCGTTGATTCCGATCATCGAAGCCGTTTCCAATCCTGACTACACCATCCTTTCCGATGCTTGTATCGGATGCCGCGGGCCGGTCTGGAGTGTAAAGCTCATGAGTCGGGTTGATGGCAAGGACATCAAAACGTTGGCACTTGATGAAGGCTCGCGAACCAGCCGTGCACTTACGCGAGTTCTGCTGGACCGAAAATTCAATGTGCGTCCAGAGTGCAGCTCGCTGACGATCGACGAAGACTGGAAGGCCACGAAGTCAGACGCGGTCTTGATCATTGGCGACCGGGCGATGAAAGCGGAAGACGACGCGTTTCCATTTGTCTGGGACTTGGGCGAAGCCTGGAACCAGTGGACGGGTAAACCTTTTGTGTTTGCGGTTTGGGCCGCTCGTCCAAACGCGGATTTGAATCGGCTTGATAAAATCCTTTCGAGTTCGCGTGACCGTGGTATCGAAAACATTAAAGCGATTGCGACTGAACAAGCTTCTCATTACGGGCTGACGACCGACGAGTGTTTAGATTACTTGTGCGAGAACTTGCATTTCAATTTAGGGCCGGAAGAAAAATCCGGGATGGAACTCTACTTTCGCTATGCATCTGAATTGGCGATTTTGCCAAAATTTACAACTGACCCCATTCAACTTCAATTTTTTGCGACTTCAATTTCATGATTGTCAAACTGCTTGAGAAAGCCGTTGCCGGCGAGCGACTGACGCCCGAAGAAGGCCTTGAACTAACCAAATGCAATGACCTGAGCATGCTCGGGGCGGCTGCCAATGCGGTGACCAACAGGATGCACCCGGAGCCGTATCGCACCTACAATATCGACCGCAATATTAATTACACGAATATCTGTACGGCCGTATGTGATTTTTGCGCTTTCTATCGTGGGCCAAAACACGAAGAAGGGTACGTGTTGGAACGGGCGGAATTGCTCAAAAAAATTGAAGAGACGGTTGCACTTGGTGGCGATCAAATTTTGCTTCAAGGCGGATTGCACCCGAAATTTAAACTCGATTGGTATGAGGAGATGTTGTCCGACATCAAACAACGTTTTCCTCAACTCAATGTGCACGGATTTAGTCCGCCAGAGATTTATCACTTTACAAAAGTCAACAACTGTTCGCTGGAAGAAGTTCTTTCGAGGTTAAAAGCGGCAGGGCTGGGAAGTCTTCCTGGTGGCGGCGCCGAAATTTTGGTGGATCGCGTTCGCAACGAAATCACACGCGGCAAAGTGATGACCGACGATTGGCTCGATGTGATGCGAGTTTGGCATAAACTTGGCGGGCATAGCAGTGCGACGATGATGTTTGGTCATGTCGAAACCCAAGCCGAACGGATTGAGCATCTTGAGAGACTTCGTGAGCTTCAAGATGAAACGGGTGGCTTTCGCGCGTTTATCTGTTGGACGTTCCAGCCGGATAACACGCAGATGTCGGATGTGGTTCCCGCTGGTTCGTTTGAGTATTTAAAGATGCAGGCCATCGCGCGTTTGTATCTTGATAACATCCCCAATATTCAATCAAGTTGGGTGACGCAGGGTTTGAAGATCGGCCAAATGTCGTTGGTCTACGGTGCCAACGATATGGGAAGCTTGATGATCGAAGAGAACGTTGTGGCCGAAGCGGGAACGGTTCATTATTTGACGCTTACGCAAATGCGAGAAGCAATTTCTTCGCTCGGGTTTACGCCGCGGCAGCGTAATGTCCATTATGAATTGTTTGACGAATCCCACGAAGCGAAAGCGATTCAAGCCAATCGTAAATGGGACGAAAGCAAAGCCGCTGCGGCCAATGGTGGGCTTTATCAGCTCGCGTAGCGGTTTCGTATTGCCAATAACCGTGGCTATCGCAAAAACGGCTCTATGTTTTGGTGGCCCGGCAACCTGCTTTTTGAATTGTCATGCACAACTTGACCTAAGAATCGTGTGAATGAACAAGAGCAACGTCTAGCACAAGCGTTTTTTGGTCAAACTTCGGGTATTCCCGCACCAATAAAAACGATTCGAATTCGCCCATAAAACTCGGGCTTTGCGAAACGATTGATTCGGATTTTCTTGGCGAGCGACTTGCCAAAATCAGATTGCCACTGTTTTCGAAAATATTGCGCAAAGCACAGGCTAAGTTTTGGGGACCCAGAATTCAAATTCTTCTTTTCCAATTTTTGCGATCCGCAATTGTCTGGGCTTGTGATGACCGTTCAAAAAATTGTTTACCGATTTTGGAGTTGTAGCTCCGGCCAAGTTATATCTATTGAGTTGATACTTTTATCTGTTGTTGTTCTGATAGGACTGATCGTTGGAGGCAGTGCGATTCGAGATTCGGTCGTGTCTGAGTACAACGATTCAGTTCTGTCAGTGCAAAACAGTAATCAGTCGTTCAGCTACTTCGCGGCAAGTTCAAGTTCGGCGAATACCGCTGGCTCGGATTTTGGCGATGCATCAGACAATACCGACGGCGAAGATGTTGCAGATACGACGCCGGGAATTAGTTTTTCAACGCTTCCATCGGATGAGGGCGACGAGTTAGATCTCGAAAGCCTACTGGAAAGTCTCGATTTTCAGTTTCGTATGACGCGCGGCACCGCAGTTTGGACCGGGGACGCGGACTTCTCTGCAGGAGACTTTTCGGCCTCTACTTTCTGGCCAGGAGAATACTCGATTACGGGAGACACGGTGACGATTGTCCTCGATCCGCTGGGAGGCGGGTGGAACGACGGGGAAATCGTGCTTGATGCCAGCGACCCTTTCAATTTGTCGGGCATGGTGACTTGGATCAACGAAAACTCCGGAGCCGTCTGGGAGGCGGTGTACGAACTCTTTGGGATGTAAACCCTATTTGTTTCCACACGTTGACTTTGCCAATACAAATCTACAATTTGCAAAGGCAAGCAACACGCAATTGCGGAACGTCGAAACGAATTAATCTTTACGTGAAATGTGGTGGGACTTAAGCTCTGGATTCTCTTCTTGAGCTTTTCTTCATTTCGATTTCAATTGGGTTCCGCCGATGTATCGTTCCCTGTTCGTAGGTTTGTCGTTTCTTGTCTTGTTAAGTCACAATTCCGTTGAAGCCGATATGGTTGTTTTATCGTTTGATACGGACACCCAAGGATTTGCTGACCAAAATGGAACCGTTGCCTGGACGTCTGATTTTGGTGGCCAGTTGCGTGTCACTGGTTCAGGCGGAGCCGATTTTTTTGAAGCCGATGCTCGTGCCGCAATTTTGAACTACGCATCGGGGACCAGTCAGGCACCGGCAATCGCAAATGAATTGGCCGCAGTGTTTTCAAACGGCGGAACGATTTCTTATGACATCCGCATCGAAGAAGACGAAATTCAATGGGCGAGTGCTGCACGACCAAGCTTGCTTGAGTCGCAGCTTACGTTTCAAGGGGCGGGAAGTGACACCGAGGTCGCATTGCTGAGCGTACCCGGCGCCGGCCAAACTTCATTTGGCTCGTTTTCAGCCACGTTTGCTATCGTTCCGCCCGGAGCTGGAAATCAGTTTAATGGAACCGATGGGACGATTAACTATGACGGTTCAGACCCCGGAAGTTTCTCAGTTGGTTGGAAAGACGAAGGGAATTTTATTACGTCTGGCAGTTTCTATATCGACAACTTTACCATCAACGCGGTTCCAGAACCCAGCTCGTTTTTACTCACGTTCGTGATCATGATCGGCGTTTTGAGTCGACGTCGACGTGCTTGAAATAGACCTTGGCCACCAAGAATTCCGACTCGATGAGCAGGTAGCGTTGATTTCAACATCGCACAAACTTGAGTCAGTGACCGACTCAATTGAACTTACGGGAACGACCATCGTGGCTATCCCGTTAGATCCAATCGGTCACCTGTCGCATCAATCGACTTTGCCTCGCCGGTCTCGTTTCGCTTGGGGCTAACCATCTGTCGCCCATCGCCTTCTCGATCCGAGGTTTCCAAAGAATCCGAAATGCCTGAGTTGGCTTTTGAGTGATTGCTCGGTCGAGTTGCCATGTCGCGTCCGGACTGAATCGCTTCATAGGAAAGTGCCGTTCCTGCAGCTCCTGCAATACTGGGTGTTGGGTTGGTTTTCATGTTCATTGACTCTTGGTTCAGTGATTGATTTTGCAATTGGCTTTTTCAATTGGCAGTACTTTATTCTGTTTGCAAATGTGTTTCGTTTAGCGAAAGAACGAAGTGCCGATTGGCCGTGACAGTCTCTCGTACTGATTTGTGGATTCTTTGGGTTGCTGGGATGAACCGAAGTTCAGCGGCCCAGACCTTCCCGAGAGTGACTTGGCCAAACCGGCTCTTTCGCCAGGTTGGAAAAGTTTTCTTAGCTCGGGCAATTCCAGGCTTGGCAACACGTTGTGGTGTGTTTTGGGGTTGTCCAAAGTTCCGTCTACTTGAATCCAAAGCACCCGTTGGCTGCTTGCCCGATAAAGTTCGCTGATCAAAGGGATGTTGATTCGATCGCGTCCGACCACAGAATAAAAGTTCAGGTCAATGTCCCAGTCAAAGTTCATCCGACCATTTCCAATCAGGGAAATCGCATCGCCAATGAACTCCATGCGGTTAAAATCAATCGTGTCGCCTTCGATCGTAAAATCAATATTGCTTGAATCAAACGCGGTGCGGTTGTACTTGCGAAAATTTGGAATCTTAAGGAGAGCGAGGAACACTGGAAGTTCATAAATTTTCGCGTCGCGCAATTGAATGGTTCCCACTCCACGATTGGCATGTGTCCCGGTATAGTCGCCCGTCATTTCGACGGCAGCAAAACTGCGACCACTGACGTTTTCCAGGCTTGGAGCATATTCTCGGCAGGCGGTGGCAAGACAGCCATCGGTGAGAGTGGTCTTGAGATAAAAGTCGCCTTTGCCGCCCGACAACATTTTTGCGTCAAAGTTAATCGAGCCTTTGTGCATTTTTCCGGTTACCGGAATCAGCTTGATCGGCTTGGCGATTGGACTGATATTGGCTGGGTCTTGCGGTGGTTGAACGAACTGGCCGGCAGCAATGTGATTGTTGTCTAGCCAAATTGGACCGCGAACGTTTGTGATTTGAGCGTCGTAGATGGTCAACGATTCAATGTCGAGCTCGCAAAGACACTCGGCGTTTTGCCCATCGTACTTCCCAAACATTTTCACGTTCCCAGAGACATCTTCGATGGGCAAACCAATCTGCATTTTGGATTGGATCATATCCAGTTGAAGGTCCCAAGCCATGCTGGTTCGCTGTTCGTATAATCGCGTGATCGGTGTTTGAGCAGTTGGCTGGGTTGAAGTTGTCGGGATCGGAGAGGCAACAAAGTCTCCACCTGAACGGTTTGATTGGGTGGTCGAAAAGGAAACGACTTGCGTTGTTGGCGAAGGCGTCGTTTTCGCGATTGTTGACGTGGCTGCTGTTCCAACCTGGTTTCCTGCGATTGTCATTTCGCCACTGACCGTCAGCAATCCGTCATGCTTGAGTTGGCGAACCGGCGGAGCCAGCGAACTGGGTACGGCTGACAAAAGGTCTTCGTCAACTTTGAGCGACATCACCAGCATGTTCTTGAGTCGCACATACCAAGCGTCATCTCGGTAGGCACCTTCGCCTTCGCAGGCAATGGACGTCCGCTGGTGTCGGCCTTGGATGTTAGCCAGTGCAATTTTGCCGTCTCCAATTTTGACTTGCCCAGTCAAATTGTTGATTTCGTATGGGAACCAAGTCGGATGAATTGAAAGATGGTTTACGTCGGTTTCGCTGTTGGGTTTTTGCATGTCGGCGGTGACAACGAGATTGACATTTTTGTGGCCGCTAGGCAATTTCAATTCAACCTTCATCGCGTCCAGCGTTCCACGCGGTCGGAAACCACTCCAGATTTCGCGAATTTCTGGCTTCAGAGCGAATTTCAGTTGGTCGTTCAGCGGAATCGATTTGCAAAAGAAGACCAAGTCGAGACCATTGGTCGGATTCCATGTTCCGTCACATTCGACTTTGCCGCCGCTGTTGTTTCCACGTAATCCCTGGAATCTAAAATTCTCGTTTTCGGCGTGGACCAATCCGGAAATGTTGTAGATCGGGTAGTCGAAGTGTTGATGCCGAACGGAACATTGCTTGAGTCGGAGATCAAACGTTTTTTTGACTTGGCCATTGGGGGCCAGTTTCTCAAACTTTCCGATTCCGCCAACGCGACCCGTTGGTCTAAATGAACGGACGACGTTTGCGAGTTTGGGCTGTGCGTCGACCGCATCGAGCATCTTTGGATCAATCGGTAAATCGCCCGGCACCGTGATGTTTAACTCATAAGTAGAACTGTTGGGCATGCCCGTCCCTTTGACAAACCCTTTGATCAAGATTTTTTGGTTCGACGTGATAGATTCGATGTCAAAATCGGAACGATTATCTTTGATCGTGATCGTCCCCATGCAATGATCGGCTCGGTATGGCATCCGGAAATATGAGAACGACATGTTAGTGAGCTTGCCAACGATATCGCGATGAAGCCGTGTTCCATCGTGAGTCAAGTTGAATTGAATATTGCTCGTCCCACGTGGTGAAAACTCTTTGCAGAATTTCTTTCCATTGGCGGTGAAAAACTTTTCAAGTTGCGGGCTGCGTTCAAAGTTGAAATCTTCGATCTTTCCATCGCAATGCCATCCGCTTCGTTCCTGTAGACCGGTTTGCGAATAATTGAAGACAAAATCGCCTTGTCCAATCCTTCCGCGCGCGTTCTGCACTGCGAGTCCGCCATTTTCAACAATAAAGTTGGCGGATGCGTTCTTGATTGGAAATGGAAGTCGCGAATCGTCAATCGAAAATCCAGCGATGTCTCCCGTGAGTTTGAAAGCGGGCATTTCGTTAAGAGCCGTTGCGCCTGTCGCCGTCGCTTGAAAGTTTATTTTGCCTATGAGCGATTGTAGATTTTGGAATTCAGATTGAATTGAGTCAGGAAGTAAAGCAATCAAGTCAGTGGACAGTGTGGCGTCAGTTGCGCCGACTTGTGATGTCCAAATTCCATTTTGCTGATCCAGGTACGTCACAAAGTTGATCTCAGAAATCAACCGGCTTTTGAAGCTTCCGTTGATCTGTAAAATCTGACGTTGCTCGTGAATGATCGGTTGAACGATCAGGCTAAT
This sequence comes from uncultured Pirellulaceae bacterium, assembly GCA_964478065.1. GTDB lineage: Bacteria > Planctomycetota > Planctomycetia > Pirellulales > Pirellulaceae > Mariniblastus. Next base: position 3,357 of record CAYZGP010000130.1, on the reverse strand, counting down.
ATTGGAGATCGAGATTGGGCGTTGATTGGGGCGCGTTTGATCGATAACCACGACCTCGCAATCTTTGAACGCGACGGGCGTTGGCGAATCGCTTTCGAACTCGAGCGCGGACAACTTCTCGATTATGTGATCGAAATCCATTTTGCCGTTTTGATTCCTGACAAGCGTCAGTTTTGCACGACGAATTTCCACTCGCTCAATATTAAGTTCTCCAGATGCGAGCTGAGTCGTCGAAACGGGTGCATGGAGAAAGGCTTCGTAGACTTCGAGTCCTGACTGGACAGGGTTTTGATTCTGTAGGTAGGGCTGTTCGTACGAAGCAAGGCTAACGTTTAAGTCATTGATTCGGATCCCCTTCCCTTCCACAAAACTCGCTTGTCCCACGTTGGCATCCAAGCCAGTGCGGTCAAGTTTTTGCGAAAATACGGTTTGGACTGTGTCGCGAATTTTGCTGTGAACCGTTTGGTGGAACAGCAACCAGCCGATGATTCCGATGGCGATCAAGAAGGCAAAAAGTTTGAAAAGCCCAAACAGTCGGCGCGCAAAACTTACCCGTGGAATTCGTCTTTTGAGTTGGGTCGATCGAAACCGCACAAACATCTCGGGGAAGGCGTAAAACGGACCGCGAATGTTAGTGGTTTATGGTGTTTTTCGACAGGTTGATCAGTCGGGGCTGGGGCCCATTTTTAATTCGTTGACGAGCCAGCGTTTACCGTCAGTTTTCCTGTGATTTATCGAATGAAATGCAGGTCAAACATTGCCAGCGTCGATGCTAGCTACGACTTTGCAAACGTTGGTGTCAGCAACTCATGGCACTCCGCGATGGTCGGCACATCGAGTTTGCTAATCAATCGCTCGATCACCTTTGCCGGAACTCGGCTTTCTCGATCCTTGTTTTGAGCAAAAAGCGTTTTCAGTGGCGGCTCGATATAGACCACTTCGATCCGTGCGTTGTAGTCAGCCCCCAAGTCGATCCAAAGATTACGAGTCTGTTGCGTAATGTTGGTCGCGTTCAATGCGAAATCAGTCCCGCTGCGAAGAAATTCTCGGCAGCGTTCTTTTCCGCTCTGAACGACGATGCCTTGGTTGTCAGTCGGATCGACACTGAGTTCGTTCCGTAACTTATCCAAAGAAACGACAGGCAACTCTGGTCGATTTCTGTTGAGCCAGGTGTTCTTTCCTGCGCCAGGCAGTCCGCACATGACCGTCATTTTGCAGCGATAATTTTCGTGAGGCGTGTAGTGGAGGTTGTCCAAGCGTCCGCGATAGAAAAGAAATCTTGCATGGTCATTCGAAAACTCAAATGGCTTGCTCAAACAATGACTTTCTTCAGCCATCATTTCCCAGAGTTTCAAAGTCTGGTCATCTCCTTTTTTGGGCTGGGTTGAAATTCGCCCACGCCAATCTGCCAATGCGAATCTATAGAGCAAGCGATGGTCGACGAATGCCGAGAGCTTAATCAATTCTCGCTCTGGATTGGTTTTTTCGGAAAGGTAAGGTGGCCGCCCATGATAAGAAACAAGATTGCAAATCTTTTCGCGCGTGGCAAAATCGCATTCCATTTCCATCAACAAACGACGAGCCATTCTGGAGCCGACTTGGGCGTGCTTTGGCGACCGAATATGCCCAGTCGTTTCGTCCAGTACTGTTGTGGCTGGTTTGCCGCAATCGTGAAGCAAACCCGTAACTAGCAATTTGATCTGAGTTTTTCTTGAAAGCGAATCCCAATCGTCAAGCTTGGCCAGTTCATCGGCCACCATTTTCGTATGCGTCCAAACATCTCCTTCCGCGTGCCAAGCGGGATCTTGCATGCAAGCCGCCATCTCAATTGCCCAGTTTTGTTGTTCTGCCCAATCAAGAATTTCAGCGTCGGTTGATGACGCGAGCTGATTCCAATTTTTGATTTGACTGATCATCACAAATTCCGATGGGCTCTATCCGAAACGGTTCAGTTAGCTCCAAATGTCAATCGACTTGGCCAACTCATTGGGCACCATGGCTTCCTGTTGCCAATGGTTACTGTGCTGGACGCATTGGGTAAATTCGGGACGAACAAATTTTGCCCGCCCGGTAACAATGTTGTTTGCTTCGGTTCGCAAGTATAGTCCTTCCATCAAATCGTCACTGCGACCGGTGGCTGGATTGGTCAAGCGAGAATCATATTGAGATGGTCCAACTAGATTTCTAAGTTGCTTAAGTGCAATTTTACCGCGATGTACAACGGGAACCGTTTGAAGGCCGGATCCATCAAGCATTTCCAGTCGTCTGTCTAAGCTTAGAAAAATCTTTTCTTGTTTGTCAAAAATGTCGAACTCAAAAAAGTAATGGGGTAGCTCTCGGTAGAAAACTGAATGGCGGGCGTATAACCACTCGCCGTATATCAAAAACCGTTCGCCAAGCATCTTTTCGAATACGATTCGTTTGGTGGTCGCCCACTGTTTGAATAGATCGTATTGCGGATGCATGCCGGCGGTGATTTCGTGCCCACGGCATTGCAGAATCAATTTGCCGTCAGCCAAGTGCAAACCCACATTGGTGCCATCGAGTTTTTCTTCCACGATCAGCGATTCATCCGTCAACATTCGCGCAGACTCTTTCGGCCCCAGTCGTTTGTCATCCGAAGTTCCCTTCGAACAATCAAGATGCGGAGTGCGTGGATATTTGTGAAAGTCCCCGTGTGAAGTACCCATTGGATCTCGCCTGTTAGTTGTTACTGAGAAGGCCCATTGGACACGAATTAGAGACGAAGGTTCGGAGATTAGGCGGCGGGCTCCCGACCGACCATCTCATAAGTCAACAACCGACCCATGAACAGTCTAACGACAAACCGGCAGCCAACGGCGCTCGGCTGGCACAAACTCGGTCGCCTGCCGGCTCGTCGTTAAAACTCTTTGGTTTCATTGAAGGGCGCATAAAAAAAGCAAGAGGCAAAAATGACTCTCGCTTTGTGTTTACGACTTGCCGATTAATTTTCTTCGTTTTTAGGTGCTTTGAATCCGGCGAATACTCACGCGTTAGAATGCCAAGCAAATACATTTATATTTAATCCAAGACATTCAAAGTCCGAAGAAGTGATCTGGCAACACGACCACGACCGTGTGAGGCAATCCGGGGGAAGTTTGCGGCCATCTCGCATTGCAAAACCGGACATTTAAAAGGTTTATCTGGACATTGTGTTGAGTTATACTCGTGCCTCTAAAGTGTATGTAGAGCCTGATGATCGAAGAGTTGTCAGGCTGCCCACGTTTAACTTCCAACCTAAATAAATGGCAAATTATGAATTCGAACGATGCAACTAGAAACAAACTTATGTGGGCTAGTTTTTTAACACTAGTCGCTTCAGGAGTTGGGTTTGCG
>CAYZGP010000129.1:0-17675 GCA_964478065.1 uncultured Pirellulaceae bacterium | reverse complement strand
CCTTCGGATGTAGAAAGACCTCCATTGTCGGAAAAGAAAACCACGACCGTATTGTCTGCGATGCCTTTGGCTTTGACCGAGTCGAGGACTTTTCCAACCGCCTGGTCCATCGATTCAACCATCGCTGCGTAGGTCGCATGATCCTGTTTGTTTCGCTGTTTGATCTGCCTGTCCGCAGCAGCGAATTCCTGGAAACGATTTGCTTCGGCCAGCCCCAACGTGTCACGCTTTTTCTCGTATTTCTGAACCAGCGTTTTGGGCGCACTAAATGGAGCGTGAACGTTATAGAACGAGAAATAAACAAGAAACGGCGAGTCGTGTTTTTGATTGATAAAGTTCACGGCCTCTTCCGCCAATCGATCGGTCATGTACTGGCCATCAGGTCCGTTCTCGATGTTGGGAATGTCCCAAGGCGAGAAGTACTTGTTTTTTAAATACAAACCACCGCGAAAGTGCCCAGCAACGTTGATATCGAATCCGTGTTTTTCCGGCCAATGGCTACGTTCACCAGGTCGATTGTTGAGGTGCCATTTCCCAAGAAAAATATTCTTATAACCCGCTTCCTGAAGTAGCTCAGGAAAGAGGATTTCGTCCAATGGTAAATTACGTTCGTAGTCAGGATTGCCAGAGCCTCCGATCCATTGGGTCAAATTGATTCGAGCAGGATTCTTTCCCGTCAAGATCGCGGCCCGAGTTGGAGAGCAAATTGGTGAGCTGGCGTAAGCCTGAGTAAATCGAACCCCTTCCCCCGCCAGTTTGTCGATATTGGGTGTTTCATAAAACGAACTGCCGTTGGCCCCGATATCCATCCAGCCAAGGTCATCGACAAGGAAGAATACGAAATTGGGGCGAGCGGTTCCATCTTTCGATTCCACATTTTGTGCCGACACGGTGGACGACAAAATCAGATAGGCCAACATGATGTTGACGATGACAGACTTCCGATGATTCATTTTAAGAGGGCTTTCTCTTTGTCCGATGGGTTCGCTGTAATATTGGGTCTTGGGTAAAGACTATTCACTGGTGGGTTGAACTTCAATCCAAAAAGTCGCTTGGTTTGTACGCCCGCAGTTGGACGCACGATTTTAGATTAGAATTGGAATCAAGTTAGGGTGGAGTTAGCCGCAACCGAAATTAATTCTAACTAAATTTTAAATTTTACTTCAACGAAGTTGGCCAAAGAGTAGAGAGTCAACCTTGTTGCTTTTATTGCCGCTTGATGTGGCTTTGCTTGTTTAACGCACGGAACCAGAGTTCATGAAACGACTTGGATTGATCGGTGGAACGTCTTGGCATTCAACCATTGAGTACTACCGCGCGATCAACGAGGCGGTTAACCAGCATTTTGGCAACAACACCAATCCACCTTTGGTTTTGGCCAACCTGAACCAAGCTGCGGTCCATCAGTATCAAGTGGAAGACCGTTGGGACAAGATTGCCGAGATGTTCATCGGGGCCAGTAAGCAACTGATTGCGGCCGAGGTTGAAGCCGTTATGTTTTGCGCTAATACGCCTCATAAAATTTTCCCTCAGGTCGAGTCTGAAATATCCGTTCCGATTCTTCATATCGCCGACGCGACGGCCAATGCGGTCAAAAGCCAGAACATTGAGTCGGTAGGTTTCATCGGTACCAAGTACTCGATGGAACAGGATTTCGTTACCAAACGAATTGGGGAACACGGGATCGACGTGCATGTTCCTGCGACATCTAAGGAGCGTGAGGAACTGCACCGAATCATTCAGCAAGAACTGACTTTTGGAAAGATTGAGGAGAAGTCAAAACAGTATGTGGTTGAGGCGATTGCCACCATGCAAGCCAATGGCGCACAAGGTATCGTTTTGGGTTGCACCGAGTTTCCTTTGATGTTTCCCGATGGCGTGCCTGGACTTCCAGAGTTCAATACGACAACGATTCATGCAGCAGCAGCGGTCGAATTTATCTTGGATCTGAACTGATAGTCGCCAGGTGCATTTTGGTTTTTCGCAGCACGAACAATCTTCCACATTTCAAGACTTGAGTGCGTTCAAGTAAGAATCGAAATCCTTAAAAACAGATAATTCAATTGAGTTGCTTTTGACTTGCGAAACATGACATCTTTGATGCAGGCTGACGGCCAAATTGGCGACGACGGTTTCATTTTGCGTGTTGTCATTTTGCGTGTTGAGGTTGGCTGGCGTTCGTTTTCTCTAGCCATTTCTCCAGGTCGGCCCGAAGCTGATTTGCTTTTTCAGGCATTTCATTTGCGAGGTTTCGCGACTCACTAATATCTTTGCCCAGGTCATAAAGTTCCACGGAGTCGTTGTCGTAAAACTTGATCAATTTATAGTCGCCCGATCGAATCGCGCTGCCCAATCGGTTCTTCTTGTGAAAAGCGTAATTGGGGTAGTGGAAGTAGATCGATTCACGATCAAATTTTGATTCGTCTTCGAACAGCGGCAACAGAGAAACGCCATCTGGAGTATTGGTAGAATCTGGCTTTAAGTTGGCCACTTCGAGAATCGTTGAATGAATGTCCATCGTAATAACGGGCTTTGCAGTTCGCTGGCCCGCTTTGACGCGCCCGGGCCATCGGACCATCATGGGCACGCGAATTCCGCCTTCGTAGAGATACCCCTTTTCTGCTCGCAGTGGTTTAACGTTCGCGTCAAACGGTCCGTTATCAGATGTAAAGATGATGAGTGTGTCTTCACTTAAATTTTGTTCGTCGATTGAATCAAGAAGTTTGCCAATTGAAGTGTCCATTCCTTCAATCATTGCAGCATAGGTCGGGTTCTCAACACCCGGCCCGGTTCTCTTTTCGTATTTGGCAATCAAATCTTTGGGGGCTTGGAATGGATAGTGAACGGAGTAGTTCCACCAGCAGAGAAAGAATGGATCCCCTTTGGCTTTGGCGGATTTAATAAAGTCGATACATTCGTCGGCACATCTATCTGGCAAGTACTCACCGTCTGACTTGCCTTTGAGGTTGGGGATCTTGTAAGGGCTGAAATAACTTGGCGGTCCACCAAAACGACAGCCGCCGATGTTGATGTCAAAACCTTGATGTTCGGCTCGCAACTCAGGTTCGGTTGGAGTCTTGTTTGGATCAGATTTTGACGGCCGACGATTTGAAAGATGCCACTTGCCAACGAAGCCAGTCGCGTATCCGGCTTTTTTAAGTTGTTCGGCGATGGTCACTCGTTCCAAAGGCAGATGCCGCAACCAGATTGGAGTCATCAAATCGGTTCCGGGCAATTGGAAGTTCGGCGGATGGCCGCCAGCATGATTGGTGATATTCAACCTCGCCGGTGATTCTCCTGTCATCAGCGCCGCACGGGTTGGGGTACAAACGGGCGCAGCCGAATAGGCGTCAGTGAAAAACAGCCCCTGCTTTGCCAGTCGATCGAGGTTGGGCGTGTCAACGTTTTCGTTGCCATAACAATGGAGATCTTTCCAGCCAAGATCATCAGCCATGATCAAAACGATGTTGGGGGATTTCTTTTTGGCTGCGGAGTTGGTGGCATTCTTTTTGTTTGGCTGCTTTTTACTTGGCTTCTTTGGATCCGTTCGCCGTTTGTTTTTAGCTTTTTCGGCATTGGGTATCGTCCGGTCGAAAAGGACTCCAAAACGTTGGTAGTCGTTATACGGGACGGCTTTCTGTTTCCAGTTTTCAAGTTCGGTGTCGTATCGTTTGCGCATCGTTTCAAGTTGCGGCGCCGAATCTTCAACCTGAGCGAGATTGGTCATTTCCAAAGGATCCGCTTTCAAATCGAACAGCTCCTCCGTTGGTTTCATCTTGTCATTGCTAAACCACCAATAGGTGTATTTCAGTTGCTTGGTAAGCACTGTCAATGACGATGTCGAAAGTGGCGGAAAAACGTTAATGAAAGCCATCTGTTGGCGAATGTCAGTAGTAGGATCTTTCAATAGCGGAACCAAGCTCGTTCCATCTACATTTTCAGGAACGGGAAGTCCGGCCAACTCCAAAATGGTTGGAGCGAAATCAATGTTGCCCGTCAAAGACTCGCTTCGCAATTGCTTCCCAGCGTTGGAGCTGCGCGGGTCCAAAATGATCAGCGGAACTCGAGACGATTCCTCCATCGGCAATACTTTTGATCCATAGCCATGGGCGCCGCAAATGAATCCGTTGTCGCTCGTGTAGATGATGACCGTGTTGTCGGCCATGCCTTGAGCTTCCAATTCTTCACGCATCATTCCGATCGCGACGTCGATGGCGTAAACCTGTTGGTAATACTTCGCCATCACCTCATCATAGTTTTTGTCATAGTTCCATTCTTTGAATCGAGGGTACTGGCGTCCTTGTTTACTTTGCTTTGACATGTGTTTGCCAGCTTCGCGTCCGTAGTTGGCCGGCTTTGTAAACTTCTTCCCTGCGTACACATGATCGAATTTTGGATCAGGGCTGACTGGACGATGTGGAGCTTTGAAACTGATTGATAACAGGAGTGGCTTTCCGGCTTTCTTGGCAGCCCGAATCGCGTCGCGTCCGAATGCGCCGTATGAAAGCGTCGAATGAGGATACTTTTTGGCATAGGCGGCCATCGACGGATTGGTTGCGGTTTTATAATTCGTTTGCGACGGTCCCCCGCCCCACAGATCAAAATCGTCTTTGCATAGCCCTTTGCCATCTACCAGAAAACCAAACTTGCCCGCGAACGCGTTGAAATAACCGGCTTCGCGAAGCAAGATTGGATACGACTTTTTCCAGGTGTCGGCTTTCATGTTGCCATGCGAAAAATTGGTGCCCGTTCGGTATTCGTAAAGCCCAGTCATCACTGTCGCGCGGCACGCCATACAGATCGCAGTCGTGTTGTAGTGCCGATCAAACGCAATGCCTTCTTTCGCAAGTCGGTCCATCTGTGGCGTTTGGACTTCGTCGTTTCCATAACAACCAACTGAACTTACATTTTGATCGTCCGCCAGCAAGAAGATGATGTTCGGTCGATCGGAATCACGCTTTGATTCGTCTCCGAGCGTACTTGTTGCTGAAGCAATCAAGCAAACAACGAAAACGAGTGAGTTAAGGATAGATTTCGATACGGTCATGCGTGTTGCTTTCGAGTCACGTTAAATCGTCAATGAGGAATAACATGTTACCAAAAAGCTAAAACGAAAACTGCTTGAGCTAAATGTGTTTGAGAAATTATCCTGGTTGAAGACTTGATCGAAAACGGCTGTCACTCTTTTGGGCTGGTTCTGAGTTGCATCGGCGTGGCTGGCCTTAAGAGTGCACTGCGGCGCAGGCACGGGGCCTTTGATTGCTGTTTCGTTCTTCAATCAAGCCTTTTTTTAATGGTTTTGTTCGGTTGGTCTTCTTCGGTTGGGACCATTAAGATGTATGGGACTAATAAATGAAGAATGAACGGTCGAAAGCAACTGCCGTTCGTTATAATAATTTGGCAATACCAGTGACGTTTGTGAAATCCAATTGTGGAGACGTGATGAAATATTTAACGATGGTGACATTGGCCCTGCTTCTTTTACCAGTCGGAGTGGTGTTTGGGCAAAAGGATGCTGTCGACGAAGGACCAGTTGGGATCTTTTCGACGCGAACGGAATATAATCAGTTTATGGGTGGTGCCAAACGCGCCGCGTATGGCGAAGGTGGAAGTCCTGAACTGCGGGCAATGATCCCAATGCTGAATGACATCGCGCTTGATAAACCGGTTGGTTGGACTGCCAACGAATATGGGACAACGGGAAGTACGTTGGGATTGTTGTCCGATGAATCAATCCGAACGGATCTTGATATGGTCGATAGCCAATACAAAGAGCTTCAGGATCTTAGTTCCCAAGTCCAAAAACGTGCGGCCGAGCAAATTCGCGGTTTAGATTTTTCGGACCGTGAAAATCTCGTTGAGCAAATCCGGAAGATCCGTGAGCAAGCGACTTCGGAGTTGAATTCAGTCTTGTTACCGCATCAACTTGAACGGCTTAAGCAAATTCGAATGCAGGCCCTTTTGCAGCGACGTGGCTTGGTGGATGTTCTCACAAGCGATCCTGTCAAAGCTGACTTGGAGATCACGGATCAACAATCGGATGAGCTTAAAGCATTCGAAAAAGTCGTTCAGGAAGATTTAGCCAAGGAGATGGCCAAGCTTCAGGAGAAGGCTCGAGACCGTATATTGTCCAAGCTCAATCCAACGCAAAAGAAACAGGCGAAGGACATGATTGGGGATGCTTTTGAATTCAAAAACGCACCCGATAGAAATGCAAATCGTAAAAGGGGTGGCAAGGAGAATAGCAAAAAGGATGGCAAACGATTTCGCGGGAAAGGGAAATAGTTAGCTCGAAAGTTCATTTAAGTATTGCTCAGCATTCTTTAAGTGAACGTTGCGTTTTTCTTTGTCCATTTTTTTAGCCATCGCACACATCATTGCCCATCTCGGATTCTTGGCTAATTCATCGGCGTGGTTCCAAATCCACCGCCAGTACAGCCCGTCCCAGATTTCGCACCAGCGACCGATTTTGTGGTGGCTCATTTTTCGAATGTAAGATGAGCCGGAGAAGTAGGGTTTGGTGGTGATCAGTCCGCCATCGGCGTGTTGACTCATCGCATACACGTTGGGAACCATCACCCAATCGTAGCTGTCAACGAACATCTCCATGAACCAGCGGTAAATTTCTTTGGGATCGAATTCGCAAATAAACATGAATCCGCCAAGTACCATCAAACGCTCGATGTGATGACAGTATCCGGTTTGGAGAATGCGGCGAATCGTGTCGTCGATGGGCACAATGCCGGTTGTCCCTTCGTAAAAACTGGAAGGGATTTTGCGATGGTGGTTCCAGTGATTCTTGGTTCGCATTTCCACGCCGTGATGTTGATAAGTGGCGCGGATGAATTCGCGCCAGCCGATGATCTGACGAAGAAAACCTTCCAATGAATTATGCGGCACCTCATTCTTTTTCGCAAAACTCAATGTCTCTTTGACAATTTGCCCAGGTGTAAGCAATCCCGTGTTGAGCGACGGAGTCAACACGCTGTGCCATAACCATGACTCGCTTTCGACGATCGCGTCTTCATAGACTCCAAAAAGTTCAAACCTGTTTTTCAAAAAATGCTTCAGCCATTTTTTCGCATCGGCGTGTGATGTTGGATAGTAAAGCTGGTCAATACTGCCGGGGTTTTTAGCAAATTTTTTCTGTACGTAGGCGGTGGCTTCTTCGTCAATTTTATCGCGTTTCAATTGCAGCAACGGCGGAATATCACCAAGCAATTTTTTCGGGACCTTTTTGCGATTGTCTTCGTCGAAACTCCACTTGCCTCCCGTTGGCTGTCCGTCTTCGATCAGAATGTTGAGTCGTTTTCGTTGGTATTTGTAAAAGTCCGCCATGAACCAGCGTTTCTTTCCCGCGCGGTATTCCTGGTTCTCATGCGGTTGATTGATGAAGCCCGGTGAGGGGACAAAATGGCAAGCGAGTTTCAGCTGTTGGCAATAACGAGCAAGCCGTTTTTCAAGCATGAAGTCGGTCGGTTCCGCGACGATCAGTTTGCGTGGCGCAGAAGTCATTGAGCGGCTGATCTTTTTGAGATGAAGTTTCAATGAATCGGGATTGGGGGAGTAGTCCAGATAAAGCGTTTCCATGCCTTTTGAATTCAGCATTTTCTCGTAACGCTTCATCGTCGCACGGTGCAGCCACAGCTTTTGTTTGTGAAACTTCATCGGATAACCAGCGTCGCCAAAGAAAAGACTGTCTTCGATCAGCACCACGCGAGACGGGTTGAGTTTGAAGCCAGGGTGGTCGGCAAAAAGCTGGTGTGGGAAAATGAGCAGGTTCAAAATGTTCTTTAGCAGTGATGTACGTGTTGCGCTTGCGGTTAAAACGGACTTGGGATGATCTTAACCAACCAAACCGAAATTACCTTCTCCTTGTAACCCTTTGTTAGCCGAAAAAGAGATGCCTGAAGGACATACGATTCATCGAATTGCTCGCGACCATCAAAAGTGGTTTGCTGGCCAGAAATTGGTCGTCACCTCGCCGCAGGGCCGATTCGAAGAAGGGGCCGCCAAAGTCAGCGGGAAGAAACTTCGCGACGTCTCAGCTCACGGCAAACATCTTTTTTACCATTGGAATCGGAATCTGATTGGCCATATCCATTTGGGGCTTTACGGAAAGTTTCGTGTTCACAAGAATCCGGCGCCCGAGCCAGTCGGCGAAGTGCGTGTCCGAATGATCGGCACAAAAAGGTCGTTTGATCTTAACGGGCCCAATTGCTGCGAGTTAATTGACACTAAGGAATTCAAGAAACTTAAAGCGCGCCTGGGTGAAGACCCGCTTTGTGATGATGCTTCACCTGAAAACGTTTGGCAGAAAATGAAAAAGAGCCGCTCAGCAATTGGAAGCCTATTGCTGAATCAATCCGTGATTGCAGGAGTCGGGAATGTTTATCGAGCCGAGATTCTGTTTCTGCTTGGAATTCATCCGCAGTTTCCTGCCAATCAGTTGCCGCGAGAAGCGTTTGACGAAATGTGGGAGCTGACGGTTGAGCTTCTTCAGATCGGTGTCAAGCACAACCGGATCATCACAGCGGGATTCAATGCTGCTGGGAAAGTGCCAAAGCATTTGAAATCCAATGAACGGTTGAACATTTACAAACGCCATCACTGTCCGGTTTGCGAGTCGCCTGTGAAGACTTGGGAATTGTCCAGCCGCAAAATGTATGCTTGTGGTAAGTGTCAAAAACTATGATTGAATCGCCAAAACTTTAACTCGCCCCGCCCTCAATAAATTTAACGAACATGAACTGGTCGAATTCAATTTTGCTTGCCAACGTTGCGTCAACTTTATTTTTGGTTGGATTGATTTGGATGGTTCAAGTCGTTCACTATCCGCTTTTCAATGACATCGGGGAGCAAAACTACATCAGCTACCAACAGCGTCATCAAACCAATATTACTTTCATAGTAGGGCCTGTGATGTTGATCGAACTCGCTACGGCGATTTTGCTTATTTGGTATACCAGTGACGCGATCAGTCCGGCGATGGTCTACACCGGCATTGCGTTGGTTGTTTTGATCTGGCTTTCGACGGCATACGTCCAGGTTCCGTGTCATGAGAAACTTGTAAAAGGTTTCGATTTGGCAGCGTATAAATGGTTGGTCAATTCGAATTGGATTCGAACCATTGCTTGGTCCGCACGAGGGGCGTTGGTGACTTGGATGCTGGTGCGAGTTTTGTCAAAGTAGCCTTTGGGGTGTTGTTTGACCTTGAATAAACCCATCCGCATTCGTGAAATTGCTTGATTCCCGTCCAGCAGCCAAAGTTCGTTACTCCGCGAGCGAGTTTGCGGGTATAAAAGAAAACGTTTCGATCTCATTGGCGGTGTAGAATCTTGGTTAGTAAAAAGATGGCTTATCTCGTACTCGCTGCGATCGTTTGCGGGCTTGTTTATTTTGGATGGAAATTGACTTCACGAAACGCATATGAATCGGCGGAGTATTCTGTTTTGGAATCAGACGGAGCCATTGAGATTCGTGAGTATCCCGATTTGATGTTGGCGGCGACAGAGATGGGTGCTGGGTTGCAGGGCGACGATGGAAGTTTTGGGCGGCTCTTTCGCTACATTAGCGGCGGTAACGAAGGCAAGCAAAAAGTCGCAATGACGACTCCTGTTTTTATGGAACCAAAATCGGAAAAGTCGAACGGACAAATGGGATTCGTAATTCCCAAAGAAGTTGCCGAGTCAAAGATTCCGCAACCAGCAAGTGACCAGGTGCGACTTGCAAAAAGACCAGGTGGAAAATTTGCCGTCATTCGATTCGCTGGTCGATTGGACGAGCAAGCTCAAAACGAAAATCGGTCGAAGTTGAAAGAGTGGATCGAAGAGCGAGGACTGGTCGCCGATGGTGAACCGGAAACCGCAGGATACGATCCGCCATGGACGCCTGGTCCTCTCCGTCGCAATGAAGTCTTGATTCGGATTAAGTAACACTGTGAAAATGCAATGCCATGCAGCCACACGCAAAGGCGCAAAGTCAACAAATCAACAAGCTTTGCGCCTTCGCGCCTTTGCGTGATCAATTTCATGCTGCGTTTTTCTTGTTGTTAAGGGCTGCGTGCACTTGGATGGCTACCGCGATTACGCTCGCGTCGATCACCATCACGGCGTTTTGACTTATTACTCAAAAACGATCCGTTTGGGTGAGACCGAGGAAATCCAGAAACACTAATCATGAGAGTTCTCGGTGAACGCCATAATAAAAATTCAAAGAAACCGCATGTGCAAGAGTCGAGGGAAACAGCCTCACGCAAAGGCGCATAGCCAACAAATCAACAAGCTTTGCGCCTTTGCGTGATCAATTTCATGCTGCGTTTTCCTTGTTGTTAAGGGCTGTGTTCCCACACCGTCTGTTCAACTGAGGCACTTGCGCAGACAATTTAACCCTGCAATATCAGGATTTTGATTCTCATTTTTAAACAAGTTTGGGACCATTTTGGACGAACAGATTTTCTTTTACATGGCATTGGTCCCATTGCTTGGGATGCTGGCGCAATTGTTGGCTTGGTGGATTCGAATCCCTTCGATTCTTTTACTGTTGACGTTTGGGATTGCGCTTGGGTTTTGGATGAACCCGGATGACATTTTGGCAAAGATCAGTGGCGATTCCGAAATGGGAGCCAAGATCGTTTTCCCAATAGTGTCGCTTTCGGTAGCGGTCATATTGTTCGAAGGTGGTTTGTCATTACGTTTTAGTGAGCTTAAAGAAGCCGTCGGGAGTGCGATCGTTCGGCTTTGCACAATCGGTGTTTTGATCTCATGGATCCTCGGCAGTCTGCTTGCTTGGGGTGTGTTGGGGATTCAGCTCAAGCTCGCGATCTTGCTTGGGGCGGTTCTCGTCGTCACTGGCCCGACTGTGATCGCACCGTTGTTGCGACACATTAGGCCGAATCGAAAAATTGGATCGGTCGTTAAATGGGAAGGCATCATTATCGACCCGGTGGGGGCGATTTTGGCTGTTCTTGTTTTTGAGCAGCTTTTCCACGGTGCTCACGGAGCCCATGGGCACACCGCGGCGGAAACCATTTCGTTTTGGGAACCGATTGTCAACATTGTCAAAACGACTTTGATCGGCCTTGGGTTTGGATGTCTTGCTTCCTTCGTGTTGGTCGAAGTCGTCAAACGATACTGGATGCCCGACTATCTTCATGGATTGGCGTTTCTTGCTGGCGCAATTGCGATGTTTGCCGTTTCAAATTGGTTGATGCATGAATCCGGTTTGGTGACGGTAACGGTGATGGGAATTTATCTAGCCAACCAAAAACAGATTTCGATTGAGCACGTGGTTGAGTTCAAAGAAAATTTGGGCGTGTTTCTGATTTCGTGTCTTTTTATCGTGCTAGGCTCGCGATTGGATTTGAACGTGATTGGTCAAGTCGGCTGGCGCGGCGCGATTTTTGTGATCTTGATGATTCTCGTCGTGCGACCACTTTCGGTGCTTGGCGCGATGTGGAAGTCCGGCATCAGTCGCAACGAACGGATCTTTTTAGCGTTTTTGGCTCCACGCGGAATTGTTGCAGCGGCTGTGGTGAGTGTGTTCGCGCTTCGGATTTTGGCTACGGCCGGTGATGATGCCGAGCTTATCAGAGACGCTAAGATTCTCGTTCCAGCAACCTTCATGCTGATCATTGGTACGGTTGCCGTATATGGTTTGGGAGCTGCGGTGCTGGCACGGCGTCTTGGTTTGGCTGAAGCAAACCCGCAAGGCATCTTGTTCGCCGGCGCTGATCCCTGGATTCGTGATGTGGCTGCGACGCTGACCAAAGCGGGCTATCCAGTTGTCTTGGTTGATACCAATTTTCGCAACATCTCGGCGGCCAAAATGCAAAACTTGCCAGCTTACTGCAAGAGTATTCTCTCCGATTACGTTCGCAAAGAAGTCAATCTCGCGGGCATCGGTCGCATGTTTGCTTTGACGAAAAATGATGCGATCAACTCGATGGCTGCCCGTGAGTTTTCACATTTGTTCGGCAGCAAAAATGTCTTTCGGCTTAAACGACGTGACGCACAAAAAGGCGACCGCGCAAAAGTCGGTCATGCGGCTGGGCGAGCGTTGTTTGCCGATATTTGGAACGAAGACAAATTACAGGAGGTGTACGCTGAGGGCTTTCGTCCAAAGCTAACGAAAATGTCACCCGAGTTTAACTATCAACAATTCAAATCGCTTCATGGTGATGACGTGATCGTGTTGATGGTAATCGACAAGCAAGGAATCATCACGGTCAACACGGCTGATTTTGATCTTGAGCCAACGGATGATCAGTCGGTTCTGGCTTTGGTCCAACCGGACAATTCAAAAGCGATTGACTCAACGAAGGGTCTTCAAGGTGAATAGATCACACCCAAGTTCCTGCCGTTGTTGGTAGACCCGTCAAAAGTCACCAAGTTCACGCAACTGGAAAAAGCTACGTGCCTAAACATGCGTAAGCGAGCACAGCCGTAATCTTTGCTTACGCGGCGCGTTTCCTGTTTTTGGTAATCAGGCAGAACGCCGCAGAAGCCTGGAATTGCTAGACAATGGAGAAGGCATAAATTAAGCTGTATAACAGTCTCGCCATGGGGTTTGCCTTGGTTGGACGACTAATTCATGCAGCTCAATTGGCTTTCAAGTATGACGATCAGCTCTCCGCCTCCAACTTCGAAGTCGACTGGTGAAGGACGTGATGCCTTGGCGTCGCTTCGTATTGACCGCAACCCTCCTAAGAAAAAGGGAAGGCGTAAGTGGATCTTTTTGTTAGGGTTGGTTTTGCTCGGCGCTGGCGGATACTTTGGTTACCCGTACGCGGTCCAAAATGGCTTGATCTCAAAAGACGTTTTAGAGAAAACGGAATGGATGCCGGAGATGATGCAAAACCGCATCGATGTCCGTCTGAGTTCCGTTAAAGTTCAAAAGGGACGCTCTGCGGACGCGGTGGTCGTTGCCACGGGATACCTTCAATCACATCGGCAAGCCAAAATTGGTGCACGTGCTGCAGGCATGATCGCGGTCATTGATTTTGAAGAAGGTGATGTCGTCAAGAAAGGCGAACTTCTGGCCGAACTTGAGCACAAAGACATTGATGCTTCATTGGCCGCATCCGGCGCTTCGGTCGCTCGTGCAAAGGCCGCGCTGGAAGAACAAAAAATCTTGATCGAGCAAACCACCGTTGACTGGAAACGTGCTGAGCGGCTTTGGAAGGCGAGAAGTTTTTCGAAATCGGAATATGATCAGGCCAAATTCAGTTGTCGTTCGGCGATCGCCCGCAAGGATTCTTTGGAAGCCGAATTGGAGCTTTCCATTGCTCAGAAAAATCAGACTGAACAGCTAAAAGAGAATATGTTCATTCGCGCTCCGTTCGATGGCACCATCATTTCAAAAGACGCCGAAGTCGGTGAGTCGATATTGCCAGGCGGTTTGGGGGGCGGTTCCGGTAGAGGAAGCGTGGCCACGATTGCCGATCTTGCTGATCTCGAAATTGAGTGTGACGTTCAAGAGGACTACATCTCACGAATCACCGAAGGTCAGGAAACTGACATTGCTGTCGATGCTGTTCAGGACAAAAAATATCACGGAGTGGTACGCAAGGTTATCCCAATGGGTGATCGAGCCCGAGCAACGATCAAAGTGCAAGTCGTGATCAAAGATGCCGACTCGTTACTGTTCCCGGAGATGGCAGGTACCGTTTACTTTTTGCCAACCGAAAAAGAATTGCAGGCTACTGATGAGCCGCGAATGTTTTGCGATTCTGATGCCGTCCAGACGGATGAAAGCGATGAAGGCACGCAATTTGTATGGGTTATCGATGCAGAGAAACGAGCCAGGAAGTTGATCGTCAAAGCCGGTGAAGAACGCGATGGGCGAACGGAAATTCTTGAAGGCCTTGAGGGGAAAGAGCGAGTAGTTGTTAATCCATCGGATTTGAAAGATGGGACGCTTGTCAAAGTCGTTCAGTAGACGATTTGGTTTGCTGTTTTTGGCTGGCTTTCTGGATTCTTTTTCGGTAGCCCGTGGTCTTTGAAAACGGCTTAGCGTCAGCGAAAATCGGCCAAATCAAAATCAATTAAGCTTAAATAAACTTCTCAATTTCGGATCAGCGATTTTCGGAGTCGCTTGGTTTGCACTTGAACAATAAACAACGCATTCACACGAACGAAACAGGCAAGGTAAATGTCAGCGGATAGCAAAGAGCCGGTTGTTCTGGTCGAAAACGTCAACAAGGAATTCCGCCGCGGCGAAATTGTAATTCCTGTTCTCGCTGGAATGAGTCTCGAACTGATGCAGGGTGATTATACGGCTTTGATGGGACCATCTGGTTCCGGCAAATCGACGTTGCTGAACTTGATCGCCGGACTCGACAAACCGACCTCAGGTAACGTCTTTGTTTGTGGTCAGGATCTTGGGAATACTTCGCAAAGTGTATTGGCCGGTTGGCGAGCTCGTCACATCGGTTTCATCTTTCAAATGTACAACTTGATTCCCGTGCTAACGGCTTTCGAAAACGTCGAGTTGCCATTGACGTTGACGCCGCTGAGTAAAAAACAACGAGCCGAGCAAGTCAAAACGGCTTTGGAAATCGTAGGATTGGGTGACCGGATGGATCACTACCCGCGTCAGTTGTCGGGTGGACAGGAGCAACGTGTTTCGATCGCTCGGGCCATTGCGACTGATCCGACTTTGATTGTCGCTGATGAACCGACAGGTGATCTCGATAAAAAATCGGGCGAAGAAATTTTGGAGTTGATGCACCGATTGAATAACGAGTTTTCCAAAACGATCGTGATGGTTACGCATGATCGGAAAGCTGCCGACCGAGCCAAGCGTACGTTGATGCTCGAGGACGGTCGATTGGTGGGTGATACCGATCAGTCTCCACTTAACGAATCTCAGATTGAGCAGGCATCCCAATGAAGCTCTTAGCTTATATTTGGCGCAATGTTCGCCGCAATAAAATCCGATCAGGACTCACGATCATGTCGGTCGGATTTAGTTTGGCGTTGATGACGATCCTGTTCGGTTACTTGACGATGGACGGCATCGTGCAGGAACAAGCAGTTAAGCTTGACCGCGTCGTGGTTTTGAACAAACTTGGTTTCGCGTCACCAATGCCAATCGCGCATGTCAAAAAGATTACCGATTTCGACGGCATCAAAGCCGCAACGCCATACAGTTGGTTTGGTGGTAAATACAAGTCGCAGGAAAACGTGTTTGCCCAGTTTGGTGTCGAGCCAAAAACGGTGTTTGAAGTCTTTCATGATTATGAAATTTCCGATGATCAAAAGGAAGCATTTCAAGAGAATCGGCTTGGTTGTGTAGCCGACGCGGGATTGGCAGAGCAGATGAAGTGGTCGATCGGCGAGAAAATTCCGCTTGAAGGAACGTTCAATGCGCAAGACCTCGATTTGACTTTGGTCGGAACCTTTAAAGCTCCTAACAACACTGGTTCGCTTTGGTTTAACTGGAATTATTTGGACGAAGAATTGAAAGCCTCGAATCCAAATTTTGCTGGCAATGCCGGTTCGATTTTTGCGGCTTGTAAAGATCAAAATCAAGTCGAAGTGATGTGTGAGGAGATTGATGCCGGGTTTTTGAATTCCGAAAACGCCACGCAAACGAGAACTGAGGCTGCATTTTTGCAGATGTTTTCTGACATGTTAGGTGACGTGCAATCATATATCCGATTCATTTCATTGGCTGTTGTTTTTGCTTTGGTACTTGTTGCAGGCACTGCGATGGCGATGTCGATTCGAGAACGTAATACTGAAATCGCCGTTTTAAAAGCGATCGGTTTTTCCAAGACGCGTGTGCTCGGATTGATACTGGGTGAATCAACGATGATCGCGATTCTGGGCGGGGTATTGGGGATCGCAGGAGGACTTGGCGCGTTGCAACTGATTTCGGGGGTACCGATGGCTGCTCAGCTTTTCCCAATTCCAGTTTCGGCTCTTGTCGGTCGCCCATGGCTGTTGGGGTTGCTTGGCGTCGCGGCCGGCATTGGATTTGTAAGCGGAGTTGTCCCGGCCGTTTTGGCGGCTCATAGTTCCGTCGTCGATGGTCTACGCAAAGTCGTCTAAATCTCTTTGATCTATTGCCTTCTGGCTCCGCTTTCTGACTACTGAATCTGCCAACTCTAAGATACTTTAAATGATTCCAATCAAATACAATCTTCGCAGCCTCCGTGTGCGATGGGTAACGACGCTTCTTACCATCATTGCGATCGGCATCGTCGTGTTCACATCGGTGCTTACGTTCGGCATGATTGCGGGAATCGATCACGCGTTGAGCTCCTCGGGTGATCCTGAAGACATCATCGTTATGCGGAAAGGATCGACAGATGAGATGTCGAGCACCATCGCAGCAAGTGCGGCCGACAATTTGGCGATCTTAAAAGATGTTGCAACAGGCGCAAACGGTGAGAAACTGGCTTCGCGGGAATTTGTAACCATTTTGATCAAGTCACGCCGCAACAATGGGGGCTCTGCCAACGTGATCGTGCGGGGCTTGGAACAGGTTGGGCGGCAGCTGAGGCCCGACTTTAAAATTGTTGAAGGTCGAGACATTGTCCCCGGCGTCAACGAATTGATCACAAGCAAGAGTATGGCCGAACGTTTCGAGGGTCTTGGGTTGAATGAAGAACTCAAGGTTAACAATACAAGCTTCAAAGTGGTGGGGATGTTCACCGCAGGTGGAAGTTCTGCCGAATCAGAAGTTTGGGCTGACCTCCGCGATTTAACCTCGGCCCAGCGGTACGATGGCGCAATTTCAGTCGTCAATATGCGCGTTGAAGATGAAGAAAAACGGAAATCCGTCATGGACGGCATTAGAGACGATGTGCAGTTTAAGCTCGAGCCGATAACGGAAGAGGACTATTTCGAAAACCAAAAATCTTCTTCGGCCGCGCTGAAAGTTATCGCTTACATCATTGCAGGTTTCCTGACGATTGGAGCGATGTTCGCGGCAGCCAACACGATGTACGCCGCCGTTTCCAGTCGTGGTCGAGAGATCGGCACGTTGCGAGCGCTCGGTTTTCCACGCCGGCACATTTTGATGTCTTTCTTGGTGGAATCGTTGGTGATTTGCTTGATCGGGGGAGCGCTGGGTTGTCTCGCGACGTTGCCGCTTAACGGGTTGTCTGGCGGAACGGCAAACGGATTTACTGAAATTACATTCGCATTGCGTTTTGATGCCAAAGTCCTCTTGCAAGGCATGATTTTGGCACTGGCAATGGGACTATTGGGCGGATTGTTTCCCGCGATCCGCGCGATCCGACTAGAGATCATCAACGCACTGCGTCAGCGATAGCCAATGGCATTTTAGATTTTGTTAGCCACGAGTGTGATTTTATTCAGTTTTAGCAATAGCGCTCTCTGGGAAACATTATTACGGCCGCAGCCAGTAATAACATGCCATATAGAACATTATTGCGGGTTCGAGACGGCGGGCAGTGGCCTCAATCGTATATTATTGTGGGTAAGGACCGGATAAAGTATTTATGCACGGTCCGACACATCAACAAGTTATCCCGCTTGAGTCATCCCTTGTTTCGATTTCGTTTGTCATGGTTGTTTGTTGTCACGCTCTTGGCGGCGATCGTTCTTGCTTACCTGTCCCAGTACGTGCTTATTGATCCGCGTCCACCATCACAGTTTCCGGAGATTGACGGCGTGTTCGCCGCAGCGGAGTATATCGACGTA
>CAYZGP010000128.1:14527-17838 GCA_964478065.1 uncultured Pirellulaceae bacterium | reverse complement strand
CCTTTTTGTCCGAGGCTTCAACCTTCAATACGCCTTTCTTAGAAACAACCGCCACACCCGAAGTAGCTGAATCAATTGCAACATGTTCACCACGAACAAGAGAAGCTGTAAAGCGCCAAACTCCGGTTCGATCAGGTGCAAAATGAGCTCGCCATTTCGTTCCCGATTGTGCAGAACTTTCCGAAGCGTTTCCATCGGCGGCGAAATAACCTGGAACTCGATAAGTCGTCCCGTCCTCGTGTTTGAATTCAACTTCCATCCGATAATCCAAAAACGGATTGGGCGTGTTGTCTTTCTCATGCGCGTACGGCCCATCAAAAGTCAAACTCACGTTGTGCCATTGCTTTTTCTCACCCGCGATCTCAAGCGATCCATCACCATCTGGCTTTCGCGGCATCGTCAACGGCTCGCTACTAACGGGCGTCGTAGGGCTGGTAGAACGATCACGATCATCACTTGTAATTTGCGCCACCGATGCAGCAGCACTTACTAGAACAATCAATAAGCCCGCAATCGCTCGCAGGTTGTATCTTACTTTCATCAGTTCGCCCAACTTTCTTTATCTTTAAGCAAAGAAGCTCCGCCACAAATGGACGCTAGATTCAGGAAGAACAAAGAGGCCTTTGATCGAATGCATTTCATCCGGCCGATTGGTTTTACGGCCCACCTGGAGTCGCCATTTTCATCATCAACGCACAGATCATCGCCCCATAAGTTCCCAGCGCGTATCCAAGTACCGCCAACAGCACGCCGACCGGCGCAAGCGATGGATGAAACGCAGCGGCAACCACGGGGGCACTCGCAGCGCCACCGATATTGGCCTTACTGCCGACCGCCAAAAAGAAATAGGGCGCCCGAATCAAACGGCCTACCAGCAACAGCAATCCAACGTGGATCGACATCCAGATTCCACCGACTAAAAAGTATCCGGGATATTCCACCACAGCGCGAATATTCATTTTCATTCCAATTACAGCCACAAGCATGAAAATGAAAACGGTACCCAGTTTAGAAGCCCCCGCGCCTTCGTAGCTTCGAAGCGGTGTGAACGACAAAATAATTCCGATCGTCGTGGAAATCACAATCAGCCAGAAGAATGAACTTCCCAACCCAATGTCTTTCAGGAACTGATACGGTACATCTTTGACCTCAACTGTTTTTCCTGCCTCATTCGTGACTTCGGAAATAGTCGTCGTGGATTTTACGACACTCGAAACGTAACTGGAAATTTCTCCGCCACCATAATGCGCCACTGCCGTTGCACCAAACGCGATGGCTGCGATGACCATAAAGTCGGTTGCTGTAGGAATTCGTGCGATCTTTGCGCTGAATTTCTCCATCTTTTGTTTCAATGTTTCAATGCTCGACGAATCCGCTTTGAACAATCGGTCGATTGCGTCGGCTTTGCCCACACCCAACAACAGAAAAAACATCCAGACTTCAGCAACGAAAATGTCCACCGCGACCATCGCGCTGTACATGTCTGCTAGGCCGTCTTTCATTTCTCGAGTCGCTCCCGGCTCGGGGGACATGAAAACGACTTCCATCGCGGCCTGATTTGCTCCGCCACCAATCCAACTACCGGCAACCGTACTAAAGCCTCGCCAGACGGCCAGCGGTCCGTCAACGCCGATAATGTCGGGGTCAATAAAAGCAACAATAAACACAGCAATCGGACCACCAATCACCACCCCAACGGTTCCCACCAGAAACATGATCAACGCCTTTGGGCCGAGTCCAATGATGGCTTTCAAATCGATATTAAGTGTTAGCAGCACTAACGTTGCGGGTAACAGGTACCGTGTCGCTACAAAATAGAGACTGGAGTTTTCATGATTAACAATTTGAAAGAAAGTCAGCAATGATGGCAGGAAATAACAAACCAACAGCATCGGGATGACTTTGTAAAACAGCTTGAATGGTTTGAAATTGCTACTCGAAGTCCAAAAAACAAACCCTAACATTAAAGCCAAGATTCCAAAGATCACCGCATCGTTTGTGATCATCGCATCGGATTTAGTTACCTCGACAGTTTTGGATAGCTCCTTGACTAGCCCTTCGTTTTCCTTTCCTGGAAACGCCTCTTTCAAGGTTTCGATCGCCCTTTCGATTTCCTTCTCGTTTTCAGTTAGCTCCTTCTTCGGTTTCTGTTCACTTTCATCGGGCGATTTGTCGCCTTCAGATTCCGTCACTTCCGATGTCGCCACTTTGGGCGTATCTTCAGTTTTCGTCTCCTGTCCGTTGGTCACGCTGCACATCAACAAAGTTGAAACCAACAATAGGATCGCGAAACGAAAAAAGGTTACTGCCTGAAGTGACTTTATATAAAGAACGAAGTTCATAAGGTTTGCCGATCTTGAAAATGATGCTTTCGCAAAATTCTAACAAAGTTTAGAGCGCCACCGTAGCCAGCGCGTCTTTCAAAAAAGCCAGCTACATCGGCTATGCAAAATGTTTGATGTAAAGCCAAATGCTGTACGCGACGACAAAGCCCACCAAAATCGTACCGCCGATGAGCAAGGCCCGCGCCATCTTCAGCTTCTTCATCGCCACGATTTGCGCGATGATACAAACGAAAGCTACGATTGCCAGTTTAAATACGATCGCACCCGCAAACCCCCAGCGCTGAATAAAATAATCCGCGATCGGATTAGCTTCCTTGGCACTTTGAAACTGCAAAAGCTTGTTGGTCATGAAGATATCCAACACGTTGGCTAAAATGAAATACGTCGTTTCACTTTGCAGCGGAAGGCTACCAAAGAAAAAGTTTTTCCAATCGGGTTTTGGATCACTCGGTTCTTTCCCTCGCGCAGACCGTTGAAACGACTTCCGATAAGTCGTGCTGGATTGCGGTGGCTGATTGTATTTCTTCCTGCGCGGCTGTTGGGTTTGCTGGTCAGGCTGACGCTGTCGATTGGCTGATTGGTTTTTAGCATCGCGGCCACCCGGATCAGGCCGGGCTGAGCCAGAAGAGCTTGATGGCCGTTTTTGAGGCTGGCGTTTTTTCTTTGCCTTCTCTGGCTCTGCCAGCGTTTCGTAGGCTTCTTGGACTTGATGAAACGCCCAGTCATCACCACCCATATCAGGATGGTGCTTGCGGACCTTTTCGCGATACGCCTTTTGAATAACTTCCTTGGAAGCCCCTTTTTCAACGCCAAGTATTTTCCATGGATCCATTTAGGAATTGTAGTCAGAATCGAGCTGCGCCTAAATACATATAAACCACAGTTTGACCGATTTACGGTACTCGGGTAAATTCAACAAGTGTGCGGGCAAGGCACTCAAGTGATTCTTCTTGGTCTATCGAATGA
>CAYZGP010000128.1:13297-14427 GCA_964478065.1 uncultured Pirellulaceae bacterium | reverse complement strand
AACGTATCAGCACCGAACGCGTCAAAGGAAACAGAATGAGCAAACGAAGCAAAGGTTTTACACTCGTTGAGTTGCTGGTCGTGATCGCCATCATCGGCATCTTGATCGGATTGCTGCTTCCGGCAGTCCAGTCAGTCCGGGAGTCGGCACGCCTAACCGAATGTTCCAACAACATTCGACAAATCGGAATGTCACTTCAAAGCTATAACACCGCCCATGCACATTTCCCGGCGGGTTGGCAAAGCCGAACGGGCTGGGGCTGGATGACTTACTCCCTGCCATTCATTGAACAAAACAATTTCTATGACGCACTGGACTTGGACAAAGGCCTCACCGATGTTTCTCACGAATCCCTGATCGGACACAAGATTCAAGGCCAACTTTGCCCAACATCAACTAACAATTCTGGAAATCATGAACTTGCCGTTGAACCCACTGGCGACACTTACCGAGTTGGTCGGACACATTATGTTGCGAGCATAGGATCTGAAGCAGAGACTGAGCAATATCCTGACGGACAATCTTGCCCTTCACAGAATTTGCTAAGCTCTCAAGGGTTTATTAACGGAGTATTTTACCGAGACAGCGAAACGCCATTGCGAGACATTCTTGATGGAACCAGCAATACGCTTTTAGTTGGCGAACGAAGCGGGGAATTGTTTGATTCTCAGTGGCCTGGAATCATTAACGGATCGTCGTACACAGGATGGCGAGTCGTTGGCTGGGCGGGTGAGCCACCAAACAACCCATTGCGGACTGAACCTTTAGTCGTAATTAATGACGACGGCGAAGAGACTGAGTTGGAAATTCACTTTCACGGTTTCGCTCAGTTCAACAGCATGCATAACGGTGTGACCATGTTTGCATTCTGTGATGGCTCAACGCGTCCCATCGACGACGACATCAGCCCCGTCGCATTCAGAGCGATGGGAACGATCAAAGGTCGTGAAACCATCCGCGAATAGACAACCAACAAATTGTCAAATTGGCGGAAGTCCAATATCAATCCAACACAGGCAGGGCCGAGCAATCGGGTCTGCCTTTTTTATTTGCGCAACTTGGTAAAAGCGCAAAGGGCACAAGAAACGGCAGGACGAAATCTACTTACTCCACTTTATTGTCGTTGCGTA
>CAYZGP010000128.1:0-13197 GCA_964478065.1 uncultured Pirellulaceae bacterium | reverse complement strand
ATCGACAAAGCGCAAATCGTCTACGACTCAAAATAGAAGACACTCGGATCGCGACAACAGTTCGCGGTGAATCGATTAATCGCCGGAAATGGATTTTGTACGCTTAAAGCAATCAAACATGCGGCCGTCGATATCAAACGCCTTAAATTCAAGCGTACCACGATTGATTGAAACCAGGCAGTAGTGGTGCCCGTGTCGGACGTTGTTTTGGAATCCAGGTTTGAATGGTCCCGCGGTCTCCAACGACCCACCGCCACCGCCCGTGATCATGTACATCGGGCCATCGCCCTCGGCAACGGGTTTTCCGTCTTTGACCGACCAAGTTCGCTCGTACGAATGAATGTGACCACACCAAACGATATCGACAGCATGTTTGTCGTACAACTTGGTGAGCTTCTTGACTCGCGGATCGCCTTGTGTGGACTTATTCGTTTTCCAAAGATCTCCATAGTCGTTTTCATCAGACGAATAAGCCGGATGGTGATGGCAGACGATCTTCCACTCCGCTTTGGATTTCGAAAGAGCTTTATCAAGCCATTTGTATTGCTCAGAATTCGGATCGACGTTCTTGTTTGTGTCGAGCATAAAGAAATCCGTATTGCCGTACGTAAACTGGTAGTAGTACTCAGGACTGGGAAGCGACATGTAATCGTAGTAATTTCGAGCGTTGACTTCGTGATTACCAAGCACTGGAAAAAATGCGACTCGGCCGATAAGTGGGTGCATGCTCGGGAAAAACTGATTCTTCCACTGACTGTCAACGGTTCCAGTCGAAACCAAATCGCCTGGATGCATCAAGAAATTTGGCCGATGAGCCCAAGCCATCTTTGCAAACTTGCCTGACACCTCCGGGTTGCCTTGGGTGTCACTCATGATCGCAAACGTAAAAGGCGTCTCTGCGTGGTTGGCGGTTTGAAACGTTAAAACTTCACCGGTCAACTCCTCACCTTGATCATCCTTTGACGCAATTCGATAAAAATATTGAGTCTCTGGCTGAAGATCGTCCAGCGTGACTTCGTGAATATATGTTCGCTTTTGATCCACCGATTTGGTTTCCACTTTTGCCGTTTCGCCAAAATTAACGACCGACGAACCAGGGCGAGTGGTTTCCCACATGACTGTGATCGAATTCTTGGTGACGTTTTGCAAGTATGGCTGGATTGCAAAATCAAATTTCACTGGTTTCGCGCCAACACCAGGCATCTCGGCAATCTTTGAAAGGTGCGAAAACTCTTTCGCGGCCCATTCTGGCTTCGCAGCAATGTCATAGATCGCGACTTCTCGAATCCGGCCGACATGACGATGGTCTTCATTGGAGTCTTTGTAGGCTCCAAGCACAAACGGCGTCGATTCTGGGTAAAGAATATCGCCAGACTGTTCCGTACTTTCACCAGCCAATTTTCCGTTGACCATCAGTTGCATTTTTGAGCCGTCATAAATCGCGACCACGTGATACATTTTGCCTTTTTCGTATCGGACATCGCTTTCCAGATAAGTCATCTTTCCGTTACCGTCGTCGGCACCGGTCGTCGCCAAACCGAAATAAAACCGTCGCTGGTTGTAGCCGACTACCCAGCCCTTTTCCGCATTACCGTTGTCTCGGCATACGCAGACGATGCCACCCCATTCTTTTTCTTCTTCAACTGAAAACCATGTCGAGACGGTCATGTTTTTCTTGGGCAAAACGCCAGACGCGAGTTTGCTGTGATCGGCATTGATCAAGCCGAGTGATTTTCCGTCAAAGTGCAGTGACGCCGCCACGCCGCTGCCCGAAGGCGTGACTTTGCCGATGATTTTTGCATCAGGCCCAAGTCGAGCCTCGATCTTTTCATCGACAACCGAACGTTCGCTCAAAATCCAATGTGCCACCGGATCGGGCCCATCATGGCCAAACGAATTGCTGGAGTTGGCGATCAGCAATACGAAAACACAAACACCTAGATTCAATTTCGAAAACTTGTTCATATCTGCACTTTCCTGGTGAGATTATCGTTTTGTAATCAAAGCAAACCCGACTGTCTTATTGCCTTCAGTGAAGCAAACGTAACCGAAAATGCGTTTTTTGCCTGCAAGCGTTTGAACAACGTCATCCGTCTCCAGCCCGAGCCAATGCGTTTCCTTCAAAGTTGTTGGGTCAGCTTTTCCATCTTTGAGCGGAGCAAAAATTCCTTGCATGCCAACCAATACACCATCGGAAAATGCTAAATTGAAACCCGCCAGTTGATGATCTTCCATCGCGATCGCATCTTCGGACGGAGATTGACTGGACTCGATTGGAATGTAGAGTCCCGCCCCAAGCTTCATTACTTCAACTCCAAGGATCGGATCGGTATAAGCAAAAAGCCTTCCGGATCGCGATTCTTCTCCGATGGTCTCGCCAAACTTACGTCCTTTATCAAGCTTCTTTGTTCGACGGATTTGTGCGAACGGCAACAAGCCTTTTCCCCAGCGTCGAAAGGCTGACTGTCTTACGTCGCGAGTTTGAAAACTATTGGGAATTGATTCGACAAAAACAGGCTCGCCAAATGGGTTAGCATTTTCGTCTTCTGGTTCATTTTCGTCATTTGCAAACGGATTTCCACGCGAGGGCGGTTGTCTTTTAGGTAACCGATTATCGCCAGTCGCATTGCCAGCGCGTCCTGGGCGATTTGCAAATTGATCATTTGCAAATGGATTTTTGTTGCCTTGGTTTCCGAACGCCGAATTTTCATTTCCAGCAATTCCGCCCAGCCGTTTTCCACCACGCCCATCGTTTTCGACTTTTGCGTTTGCATCATTTTGATTTGCTTGACCAGGATTTGATAACCCGGGTGGCTTAAACCGATTTGCGGCATTACGTTTGTTCGCCGCAGCCCTACGTTCGTGTTTCTTCCTTTCCATTTCCGCAATCTCATGCTGGGTAATGGGATTGCCGACTTGTCTTTCACCGAACGCCGATCCGCTGTACGAAGAATCGGCTGCAACTTCGCCATTGCTTAGCCCGCTGATAAGAAAATAGCCACCAACTCCGGAAAGTAACGCAAACACAGCCGCTGCACCGCCAATCATCACACCGTCTCCCTTGCTGCGACGTGCATAGGCAATTAACCCTGCGCCGATGAGCCCCAAAAACATCGCAGCCAGTGGCGCGCTGTCACCGGCTCGCGACAGCCGGCGAAGCTGCAAACCAAACAACGGCAACACGGTTGCAATCAACGGAAGCGTCACCAAAAAGATTCCTGATGATTGCAAGTTCGTTGAGAACTCGTCCATCTCTCTGGACATACTTTTTTGCTTTTGCTTACCACGCTCTATTGCCTCACGCCGCGATTTGGGCGGTTGCCTTTTTGGTTTTGAAATCGCTGGGTTGGGAGCAAGAAGATCGGGCTCACTGGCTGGTACTTCAGTTGGCATGATTGGAGGCGCAGCAGGATTCGACAAACCTGGCGGCAATGGTTGCGGAGCCATTAGTCCCGGCGGCATTGGCTGCGGAACCGCCGGATTCGAAACGGCAAAATCAGCAGGCGGCGGGTCGGCGGTTAACGGCGAGTGGGAATCGACTTCCTCAGCCATCGGTCTTGGAGAGGTCGACGGGGTCAAAGAATTTGGTGGGATTGGCGTGGGAATCACTTGCGGCGGCACATTCTGAGTCGCAGCTGGGGCAGCCGGTTGAGGTTTTTCACCAGCCCTAAAGACTTTCGAACACTTCGGGCAACGAACCTTGCGACCCAAATAGTTACGCGGAACTTTGACAACCTGTTGACAGCCGACACAACGAAAACTTACTCGATCAGACATTGAATTCCTCAACTTTAATTTGCCCCAATTTTAGCCGACCACCCTGCCGCTTGCCATTCTTTCAACAGGAAAAAAGCCATTGAGACAATCCAGATCTTAGAGAGACGGCAACATTCCCTCATCGTGCTTGAATTAGGTTTAATAAACTTTCACATTATGCCATTCCTTCAATCGCTCATCACCTTATTTTACTTTTATCGAGTCCTATTCTTAAATGCAGCCACTTGTAGACCACTATACTGAAGGGGTTATTAAACGGCATCATTTCTGCGAGCGGCTCACGTGTTTTTTGATACGAACTATTTTGACACGCCCAACATAAAATCTTTGGCCGCATTTCGAATCAGCCAATCTGAAATACCAGCCGAGCTGGGGGCCTTATGCAAAACCCTTCACGCGGACATCAAAGACGCAAACTTCATAGGGTCGCGTGTTTATTTGATCGAAGACCCGCACTCGGTAAAGCGATTAGTGCTTTGGTATCGACACGAAAACGGCCGAACACTTTTACGCTTGCAGATTATTTTGGACAACAACGCTGAGCTTCAAGATTCCTTGCTTGCGTTGTCGGCACAGAGTGACGGATCATTTTGCATCACATCCAATAGTGCCGCTCCGCAATTCAATTCCAGCAATATTTCAACGCTGCAATTCGCAGGAGCCCGGCCAGCTGAATTGCTTCACCGACACGAAAGTAAATTTGAAGTTCGCCAAGCCGTCAAAATTGAAGACGACCATACTGCCGAGAAAATTGCCGAGGCGTATCAAGCCGAAATGGCGATGCTGCTTACTGAAGAAGGCGTTTTCTCAGAAAGGGCAAACGCATCTAGCTATGCCGATACCATGGCGGAGAGCGATGCATCGGGCGAGGTAGGCATCATGCCATCGCCTGCCTATGCACCAAACGAACGGCTGGAAGGGCTTTATGCGACGGTAAAAGATGAAATCGAAAAAATTCAAACGAAAACCTCAAGCACGTCTTCCAACTTCATCCTGCTAATCGTATCCGTTATCGCCTTCATGGCTTTAGGTTTACTTGCGTTCGATATTCGGTTTCTGTACTTCGTGATCCCAATCTTGCTTTTCCATGAGCTGGGGCACTTTATCGCGATGCGCGTTTTCAAATACAAGAATGTAAAAATGTTTTTCATTCCGCTGTTAGGCGCGGCGGTTTCCGGTCGGAACTTCAACGTTGAAGGCTGGAAGAAAGTCATCGTATCGCTGGCCGGACCGGTACCTGGAATCTTACTTGCTATCCCGCTGGCAATCGTTGCCGCAGTTTACGACATGCCCTTGCTCCGACAATCAGCAATCTATCTGGTCGTGATCAACGGGTTCAACCTGTTACCGTTGATTCCGCTGGATGGTGGATGGGTGATGCACGCACTTTTCTTTAGCCGTCATCCTTGGCTGGACGCGACATTTCGAGTTGCAGCGGCGGTCTTGATGATTTTAGCCGGCATATTTCTCCCAGCAATTTTTCTCGCGATCTTTGGCGGTTTCATGTTGATTGCCATTCCTGTGGTTTTACGCAATGGACGTATCGCTCATAAGCTCACTCATGAGAATGTTCCTGTTGCATCCGGCGATGAACAGTCAGTCCCGCCCGAGACGATGAAACGCATTGTTGACGAATTGCCAAAAGAAGGAGCACAGGGAACACCAAAATTCCTTGCCCAATCGACGCTACAAATTTTTGAAATACTCAACACGAAATCGCC
Organism: uncultured Pirellulaceae bacterium; assembly: GCA_964478065.1. Taxonomy (GTDB): domain Bacteria; phylum Planctomycetota; class Planctomycetia; order Pirellulales; family Pirellulaceae; genus Mariniblastus. Next base: position 7,699 of record CAYZGP010000128.1, on the reverse strand, counting down.
AAGAGGCACGGTAACTTTTGGTTTATTGTTTTTGTACATTGGCAGTATCCTCGCCTGCCTGGCCGTCCCACTTGCCTTTAATATGGCTGCGTTGGGACAATTTTGGGAAGTCGAAGTTGCAGCGCTCGATACTCCCACGCCGATTTACGAAGTATTCGCTGCCGAGATCGAGAGAGCAAACGAGCTTGCCCTTGATAGCGAGTCGGCACACGACCTGATCGTGTATGAATATGAAGATGAGATTTTCTCAATTGATAATTACGAAGAGCTGAAAGTCACCGAGTTGCCGATGGCTCGCATTGGAACTCTCGTGCTCGTTTCGATCCAAAGTGATGACGAAGAATTCTACAAACAGCCACTTGAGTTTCTCAATGATAATGCCGTGAAGACTTATCGCTACGATTCAACGCAAGCGATGATTCAGGTTTCTGGCATCGCCAAATCACCCGAGCAAGCCACCGCGATCAAGAATCAGGTCGACTTGGCAATCGAGTACCCCAATGGGTTGCTAATCGAACCTTGGTCACCCAACCACGCGCCTACCGCAAAACAGTTAGTAGCTCGTGATACGCTCTATCGCTTAAAAGAAATTGTGCAAGACGTTGAAGAAAGCGGAGAGTTGATCGCGGCGATAATTGCGCGCGACGGAAAATTGGACGAACTAAAGTCGCAAAAGAATACTCTTGAAACTCAAGACACCAAGGAGGGAGAAGCCTACTACCGCGAGGCATCGAAAGCTTACCAAGAACTCAACGATGTTCGAGAAAAACTGCTTACTCAGTCGTTTGCCAAACTAAAAGCCGAGCCAAACGTTGATCCAGAGTTCATCGACAGCTATTTAGATTATAAAATTCACCAGAACGAAATGAGCAATCACCAAGGCCCATGGACTGAAGAACAGTTTTTAGCCAACGTCACCAGTCGCCTTGGTCAGATTCCCGTTTTGGCCCCAGCATCTAAGCCAACCCGCTACCAACAACGGTTTGGGCTTGAGTCCGCGATTTTTGCCACGGATAAAAACAAATTGGACGGACAAGCGATGATTTTCGAGCAACCCATCGACGGATTAGTTGCGTTTCTGAGATGGCTTGATAAACAGGGCGTTACCGATCTTAAGATTCAATTTGGGGATCCGAATCTCGTGGACAATTTAGGGCTTGGTGACGAAAAAGGGAGTGGCTAAACCACAGCTTAAGCAAGGATGCGAAAACGATTTGTTTCGTGTTTACGAGCTTTGACGTTACACCATTTTGCAGGATGGACATTCTTGTCCGTCAAAGAACCAAGCCTATCGCCAAAACGGAATCGGCTCCAATTCCAATGTGCGACCGATGGCTATTTCTTTTTCTTAAAACCAAATTCAAACGACGCCTTGGCTTTGTCATCCGTCAAAACGGTGATTCGAACAGGATGCAGACCTTTGCCCAAGTTCAACGTCGCTGTTTTCGTCGAGTCTGACTTGTATCCAAAGTCCGCATCTAAAACCCCGGCTTCGTGTACGCGAACAAAACCTTTGGTTCCAGTTACAAACGACAATTCGTACTTGCCAGCTTCTTCGATCGGCATCACGACCTGAAACTCGATCGCACCCACTTTCTCAGCAGACGTTGCCAACCCAAACTTTGAAGCGCGAGGGTGGGTCTTGGAAACGGTTTCGTATTGGTGCTCAAGAGAATCCACTTTGGGCACATACGAAAACGTTCCGTGGTAATTCCATTGCTTCACATCACCCGGCTCGATCCCGTCGATTTTCTCGTAACCGGGAATCTCGGCATTGTCATACGGACGCGCGGCCGTTTCATTTGCGATTCGAAGCCGCAAAACGCGATCAAGCATCTTTTGCCCAATCACTTTAAATTTATCACTTGTCCCGGCCAAATCATTTTCTTCGCCGGGATCTGCGTTGAGATCGTAAATCGCAAACGGCTTCTCATGCGATTTTGTATTTGTTCGGATGCCTTTGTAGCCGTCAACATGGATGACTTGCATCTCACCGCGCTTTTGTTTTCGACGTGACTTCATGAAATCCGAATAGTTTTTCGTTCTTCCATTTTGCGAATACTCGATATAGATCGTCGAAGGCAACTGGTCGCCTTTTTCTGTCAAAGACGGAATCAGTGAAACGCCATCGGCACGTGCTGGAGCCGTGATACCACCCGCGTGGGCCATCGTTGTCATCCAATCATGGAACTGTGAAGGCTGATTGTTTACCTTGCCAGCCGGAATTTTACCGGGCCACCAAGCCAATGTCGGCATACGTATTCCGCCTTCCCAAGTATCGCGTTTTGTTCCATCGAAAGGCCCGTAAGACTGAAACGAACTCGCTTCATAATTTACTTTGTTGATGTACGATTCGTGATGCGGCCCGTTATCGCTGGTAAACACAACCATCGTATTTTCGGCGATCCCAAGATCTTTCAACGTCTGCAGCAAGTCTCCAACTGCGTTATCAATTCGCCGAACCATCGTTGCAAAACGGACTTCGACGTCGGACCATTTTTGGTTGACGTAGTCAGGGTGTCGATAGGAATCAACTTCGCCCTTTGCCGTATTAATCATTTCTCCCGGAGCGCCAATCCATTGAAGCCCCCCTTTAACCCCTTTGCCGTCTGGATAAGCAACCGAAGGAATCTGCAAAGCACCATGTGGCGTGTCGTAGGTCAAGCAAAGAAAAAACGGCGTGTCAGGTTTAGCAGCATGATGTTCCATAATCCAATGCTTGGATTTGGCGGTGAACAAATCGGTCGTATAACATTTTTGCAACCCTTTCGAGACTTCTTTGTCATTCCACCAAACCTCTTTTCCAACTCGATGTCCTTTCGAATTTCCAATCGGCCATTTGTCAGCCGGGTAGTGAACGTGGCCATCGCGATGTCGCACGTAACCGAAAAACTCATCGAATCCGCGGTTCGTCGGATAGCCCGGCCAAGCGTCTGGCGTTTCTCCTTTGAGTCCCTGTAATCCGTACTTGCCAATCATCACCGTGTCGTAGCCCGCGGATTTCATCACCGTCCCCAGCGTATGGTTATCCTCCAGAGCTTTATCAAATTGGTTGTTTCGAATTACGGCGTGGCCTTGATGCACACCCGTTAACAGTGATGACCGGCTTGGAGCACAAACCGGTGCAGGGCAGTAGTGCGCTCGCATCTGCATTCCATCGGCAGCCATTTGGTCCAGAAAGGGCGTTTTGAATTTCCGATCATGCTTCGATTCATTTTGATACAAGACCCCTAAATCACCCCAGCCAAGATCGTCCGTCAAAATAAAAATGATATTGGGTTTCTTGTCGTCGGATTTCCGGGCCTCCGGCTGCTCAGCCTTTGTTCCAGTTGAAACCAAATCATTCGCCGCGTTTACGAAATTCGGATAAAGCAAGAACGCAACTACGACGCAAACATGGATACAGCAAAATTTAAAGGAAGAAGCGAACTTTGGCATTTCAAGGATCCTATTATCATGACGGTTAGACACGAATTTTATCACAGACATCACCGTGATGCCATGTTGGAGGCAATTCCATTTACCAGTGACGTCAGATCACGGCAACCGACGGATCGGAAAATCATTTCGCTGGATTCGAACGTAAACTAAGGTTAAACTTCAAACTGGCTTCGATTCGAAACAAGGTCTTTCATGACGTCAACTTCAACCCACGGAACAAGCTTGATTGTTCGGCTTCGCGAAAACGATGCCGTTGCCTGGAATGAGATGGTTGAATTGTACGCACCATTGATTTTCCACTGGTGCGTCCGGCGCGGCCTTCAATCTTCCGATGCAGCCGACACGATGCAAGAAGTTTTTTCAAAGGCTGCAACCGCCGTCCATCAATTCCAATCACAAACAACCGGTTCACTGCGGGCCTGGTTGTGGGTGATCACTCAGAACAAGGTTCGAGATTTTTGGCGAAAGCAGAATCATCAAATCAACGGGATGGGCGGTACAGAAGCAAACTTTAAATTCACCCAAGTCGTCGACGACCACTCAGATGCGGACGATGATGAACTCACCGGCGAAGTCGAAAACAATCGATTGCTTCATCGAGCCCTTGAACAGATCAAAGTCGATTTCCAACCTCATACTTGGCAAGCTTTTTGGCTAACGACTGTCGAAGGAAACGAAACGCGAGACGTGGCCGAAGAATTAGGCCTTAGCCCAAACAGCGTCCGCCAAGCGAAAAGCCGAGTGCTACGTCGACTGCGAGAGCAATTGGGCGACGTCTAGATCAAGCGGCTTGGGCAAGCCATTTTGAGATGGAAATTCGCGACTTAAAGCTCTCTCGTTCCTGCTTTTTTCCTTTGCCTTAAATTTTTGTGTCACGCTCGTTCGTTGTACTTATTGAGGGAGATTCCTTTACTCAATCAGTCGATCAAATCAACGAGCCAGTCATGAACGAATTTCGGTGCTACACGCGACAGGAACTCAAGTCATTTGTCCTTGGGCATCTTCCGAATGAAAAAACGGACGAGATCAGTTCGCACCTTGATCAGTGCGACATCTGCGAAGACACGATCGTCAGCATGGAGAACACTTCAGATGATCTGGTTTCGTTGCTTCACGGAAAACCAAACCAACGGCTTGCCAGTGACCAGCCGGTTTACGAAAACAACGGCGAATTCCAGCGTGCACTGGCAAAATCCTATGACGTTTTCACCAATCCAGATCCCGATCGGTCGAACGATTCGTTCGCTTCGTCGTTTGAATATCAACCGCAAAGGATTGGGGACTATGAAATCATCGCCGCGCTCGCACGAGGTGGTATGGGATCGGTCTACAAAGCCCGTCATGTTCGCTTGGAAAAAGAAGTTGCGTTGAAGCTTCTTCCCGAACGAAAAATGCAAAACAACGAAGCCATCGCGCGATTCTCACGAGAGATGAAGCTTATCGGCCAAATGTCACATCCGGCCATGGTATCTGCCACCGACGCTGGAGCGCAAAACGGCGTTCACTATCTTGCAATGGAGTTGGTGGATGGAATTGATCTTGGCAAACTTGTAAGGCACTGCGGTCCACTTTCGGTTGCCGACGCCTGCGAATTGGTCCGGCAAGCCGCGATCGGAATCCAATACGCCCACAAGCAAGGCGTCATTCACCGCGACGTAAAACCATCCAACTTGATGCTTTCTAATGACTTGATCGTGAAAGTCCTCGATCTCGGATTGGCGACTCTCGGTTCGTTGAACGGGACCGTTGATGAGTTGACAACAGTCGGGCAGTTGATGGGCACGCTTGACTACATGGCTCCCGAGCAATGTGGGAACATGCAAGACGTCGACGCGCGGGCTGACATTTATGGGCTTGGGGCAACCCTCTACAAATTGCTATGTGGCGTCGCGCCTTATTCAAGTGCACAGAACGACACGCCGCTGAAAAAATTAAAGGCGATGGCCATCAGCGACCCAACTCCAATTTCTGATCGCACCACAAAAGTCCCAGCTCCGCTGGCAACAATCATTGAAAGATGCCTTTCACGAGAACCTTCGGATCGTTTTGAGTCAGCGGCGGATTTGGCCCAGGAGCTTGCTTCCTTTTGCCAGGAACATGACTTGCAAGTGCTGCTGGACAGGGCAGAAAAATCTGATTTTGAAATCAACAATATTAATGTTGCTGAATCGCCACTGTCGTCTTTGAGGCTTTCCGTCTCTAAATCTGGGCCCGCCCACAAAGTCAAACCAAAGAGCTCGCCCCGAAAACAATCCAGCGGCAATTGGGGCTCGTTTATCAAAGCCGCAATGTATTTCGCGTTGGCTGGCTTGATCGGGTGGGGCGGCATTGTGCTTTACATCAACACATCGACTGGGCAATTGATCATCGAATCAGAAGTTGATGACGTTTCCGTTTCGATTCTTAAAAACGACGTGCCGACGTCGGAAATTCAAGTCGAACACGGCAGTGAATCGACGCGGCTCCGTGCGGGCGAATACCAAATCGTAATCAACGGTGATTCAGACAGCTTAACCATTGACAACGATCAGTTTGTGCTTAAACGAGGCGCGAAAGTCATCGCACGCATCAAAAAGAAGGCGGATGTGAAAACTCCCGCCCAGAATTCAATTGCATCAAATCAAGTTCCACCAAAGGAGAACCGCAACTTCGTTCATACCAACTATCAAAAGCGACTTGTGTCGTTGTTACAAAACAGAGCTATGTATTTCGAACCTTTAGGCGATGCTCATCCAGGAACCGTGCTAATGGATGAGTTAATCAAAGAAACCAGAGATCTTGCAATATCCAATCAAGCAACTGAAAGTCATGTCGACAACACGCTTTTTGATTTGAGAAAGAAACTTGCGGCCAACCTTTGTTACGATGACAGGGAAGCCATCGGAAGCGTAAAACGGCAGATTGCGACCCTGGAAGAGTATAAAAACAGCATAAGCATCGATTCAAAACTACCTGCAAGAGACTCGAATTCGAATAAGAATTCAAATTCGCCCAGTCAAGTAACTTACAACGGGAGAACTTTACAAGATTTGATCGCCGAATCACTCCAGCCAAGACCAAATCGAGATACTTATCAGGGCCTTGCTGCAATCCGGGGGCAACTGTCCATCGAGGAGCTTGACGAGATCGCACACCAGTTTATTGAACGTTACCAAAACGAGGTCACAGACAGTTTTCATATAAAGCTGGTTCGTAGTTTAGCTCAACTGTGTAAATCAGAAAGAGTTGTTGGAACAGTTGTAGATCACATAGTAAAGCGTAGTGAGAAGTTTGACTTTAACTGCAAACCCTTTAGAGACTGCGGTCTGTCCGTAACAATTCAACGGAAGCGTTCCTTCCCGATCCAGGCTCTTGGGCTAATTGAGTCAGAAAACCAGGCAGACCTAATCAAACGGATGGATAAACTTATCCTCTCGCAGGAGCCTTCCCATCGTTCCTTGGCGATCGCGTGGGCTGGTTCCCAACCTGTTGACAAAGAGTCAAAGCTTTCTGAACTTTGGGTTGAGCCGTTGGTCAATTCGCTAACGGACCCGAGCAATTCTCAAGTCCGCTTAGATGCCGTCCGAACGTTATTGCGGCATTTCGCGGACAAGCCAAAAACAATTGATGCGCTCTACGATGTCGCGAGCACGAATGAGATCGAGAACCTGTTTTTCGAAGACCTTGAGTTGCTAATTGCAGCCCGCCCAAAAGATACGAAGCTCGCCAAGAAATTGATCGGTCATGCAGAAACCGGCAATTGCTCAATGGATTTAATGTTGGAACAAGCGTTAAGTCTTGAGAGCAAAGGCATTCCGATCTTGCTCGAGCAAATCGAAATGGAATTGCAGGGTGACACTTGGGGCACCAGCTACAGCGACGACGAAAGTGCAGCTACTGGCACATCACGTTTTGGCGCTGTTGTAGGCGGCATGGGCGGCGGAATGATAGTGGGCGGCCTCGGAACATCTGGGCTTGGCGGTGGATCGGGTGGCGGATTGGGCGGACCCGGTGGTGCAATGGGATGGAGCGGCGGCGGAGGACCTGGGCTTGGCCTTGGATCGAGTGGTGAACTTGACGGTGATAGTGATGGGCCAGCTATCGAATTGCCACGAAATTACCCCCAGACTTTGTATACTTCGCGACAGCAGCTAATTAAAGCGATTGGAAATTGGGCTTCAGCAAACGGAACGACCAGTAAAAAAAGCATGAGTGGATCGGGTGGGCTTGGATCGGGTGTCGGCATGGGTCGTTCTGGGTTATTAGGAGGGGGCATGGG
>CAYZGP010000127.1:12579-17894 GCA_964478065.1 uncultured Pirellulaceae bacterium | reverse complement strand
GATCCAACTCCAGCTCCCGATCCAACACCGCTCTCCAGCGGAGATGGCCTACTTGGTGAATACTTCCAAGGCACAAACTTTGATACCTTTGTTAGAAGCGGCGTCGAGAGTACCGTGGATTTCAACTTTAATGAAAATTCTCCCAACGGTTTGCCTAACGATCTTTTTTCAATTCGCTTTACGGGACAAGTCGAGGCTCTTTATTCAGAATTGTACACCTTTGAAACAACCAGTGACGACGGGGTTCGACTGTTCGTTGACGGTCAGCTGATCATTGACAACTTCACTCCCCACGCAGCCACTCTGGATACTGGCACGATTCAACTGGAAGCGGGCCAGCGTTACGATATCCGTTTGGAATATTTTGAACGGACGGGCCGTGCGACCATCCAACTGGGATGGAGCAGTGCTTCGCAGGCAAGCGAAATCATTCCACAATCACAGCTCTATTCGTCCAGCGTGGTTAATCAACCACCAGCTGACGCCCCGGTAGATAATTCTCCCGCCGATCCCGTGAGTGAAGGGCCAGCGACTTTTTACGTCTCACTCAACGGATCCGACGATTTCAGTTTGGAGCAGGCCCAGGATCGCTCAACCCCATGGCAATCCATTGGACGAGCACTCTTCACTGCACGAGCGGGTGATACGGTGATTGTTGCCGACGGCACTTACACGGAAGAGATCTTTCTGGATCATAGTGGAACAGTGGACGCAGACATTACCCTTCGCGCGGAGAATGAACACGGGGCGAGGATACTCGGATTCATCCACGGGCGAGATGTCAGCTACATTACGGTCGACGGATTTGACATCACCAACAGCAGAGAAGACGACATCGCTCAAGGCATTGTCTTCTACTCGTCACACCATATCACGGTCAGCAACAATCTGGCTCGAGATTCGTTTGGTGGCGGGATATCGTTCAACCAGTCCGATTCAATTCTGATCGAAGGCAATACCGTTCACGGCAATGGCTTCTTTCACCCGGATGCACACAGCGGGATTTCAATCTACCAGCCACAACGGTTGGAAAATTCCGACGCGGAATACGGTGTCATTATTCGCAACAACATCTCCTTTGAAAACGCAAGTCTCGTCCCAAACCAGAATTGTTGTGGTGGTAACCTAGTCACCGATGGAAGCGGAATCGTGCTCGACGATTTTCAAAATTCACAAGAGACCGGAAATGGAATCGACTATGATCGGCGAACGCTGGTGGAAAACAACATTCTCTACGACAACGGAGGTCAAGGCATTCACGTTTTCCGCTCGCACTTGATCGACATTCGCAACAACACTGCAGTCGGTAACGTGTTGGTTCTAAATAATGGTGCCCAAATCAATATCCAAACCAGCAGAGACATTAATATCTTCAACAATATTGCCTCCGCAGGCCCCGGAGAAAATGCAGTCCGGACAACAGGCTCATCACGCGTTACACTCCAATACAACGTTTTAGATGGCCCCATCGTCGGCTTCTCGAATGACCCGACCAACATCGTTTCGCAAGTGGAATTCGAAGCTGGTACATTCACGCCCGTTGCCGGATCAGTTGGGATCGATCAGGGGCGAGACATTGACGATCCGTTCAGCGAAGATGCCTTAGGGCGGAATCGTATCGTTGGCTCGATTGACATTGGTGCCGTTGAGCGACAGGGTTAATTAGCCCCAAACTCAAATTCAATGTTCAAACGGCAACATGTCATCACACTTGGATCTTTTCAACCGCCGTTGCGAAAACGGGCCACACCACTCAGTCCTTGATCACAGGAGCCGTATTGCTTTTGTCAGCCATACCACCAGGAAGCTCCATGATACGAATATTTCGGAAGTGAATTTCTTTCCCTTCGGACTCGAGGCAGATGTAGCCTTTCTTCACCGACGCGTCGCGAATTCCGTTGACGAATTTTCCGTTGATCGAAAGTTTTACATTTCCATCAACCGCCACGATCACGTACTTATTCCATTCGCCTTTGCCTTTACAGCGATGCTCAACTGATTTACTGCGAGTTCCGCGTGGGTTCTCAGGTGAAGCCGTCATCCCACCCGCGCCAAACAGCTCGCCTTGAACATAGGCGACTGGCGGCAACGAGCCATCTTTTCGTTTGTGCTGGTTGATCCAATCTAGTTCCAGCATTTGCACTTCCATCCCTTTGGGAAGTCGATTCTTGGGATCAGGAATTGCATCGCACCACAAAAACACTCCAGAGTTTCCGCCGGCTTCCATATGTCGCCATTCGATTTCCATTATGAAGTTTTCGTATTGGCGATCCGTCCGCATCACACCGATCGGTAGCCCGCTACAAATCAACATACCATCGCGAACAGACCAAGTTTTCTCCGAAGTATTCACGTCGACCCAACCCGTCAAATCCTTGCCGTTGAACAAGTCTTTAAACCCAAGTTCATCGGTCGATTCCTGCTCGACAACTTTTTCTTTTTCCTGGCCGTACGAATTGCCTGCCAGAATCAGCGAAGCAACGAGTAAGAAAACAAGCGACACTGTTATTCGAAGTTTGTGAGACATCAAAAACCCTGACTTTCAAATTGAGGCGGACAAAAACGTATTGTAGTTTGCAAAACCGTGTGGGGTGCAATTTGGTTAGAATGAATCCACCGCCTTTCGAATCGAATTACCTCCAAATTCACGAAAAGACCAAAATGTTAAATTTCAGATTTTTCACTTTCGCATTTCAATCAACAACATTCTTGGTTGTGGCGTTGACTGCTCTCTTTGGTTCCAACGATGTGTTGTTAGCCCAAGTGACTGATTCCGTATCGCCGGTACCGGAGAACGTCAGAGCCGAATTCGAGCTTGACCCGTTTTACAAAAAACATATCGACGCCCAAGGCATGCCGATCGTTGGTTCAGAAAAAGTTTCCGATGCGGCGATGCTTGAGGCGCACTGGATTGTCAACAAAATGGTTGGGCATCAACCCGACATTTTGAAGGCGATGGCCAAAAACAAAACGCGGTTGGCAGTGATGGCTTACAACGAGTACACCACGGACATTCCTGAGCATCGCCATTTAAAGACGCGAATTTTTTGGGATCGTCGAGCCAGAGGTTTGGGGGCGACTTTGTCAGCACCGGCGGTTAGCTGCGCCGAAGAGAATGTGCTTTGCCATCCAAATGATCCTTATTCAACTGAGAACATTTGTATCCACGAGTTTGCTCACGCGATTCACAGCATGGGAATGATTGAAGTCGATCCGACGTTTGATAATCGATTGAAAAAGGCTTTTGAGGACGCGAAATCGGCAGGGCTTTGGAAAGACACTTATGCGATGACAAACCATCATGAATATTGGGCCGAAGCAGCTCAATCGTGGTTTGACAATAACCGAGCCAATGACGCGCTGCACAATGATATCGATACACGGGACAAACTTAAAAAGTACGACCCAGCTGTGGCTCGACTTTGTGAACAAGTGTTCGGCGACCGCTCATGGCGCTACAAGAAACCGCTGGAGCGTGACGCCGCTGGACGAGCCCACCTCAAGGGCGTTGACTTTAAGAATTTGCCACGGTTCCAATGGCGAAAGGAAGCGATGACTGCAAAGCCAAAAATTCTTATCCAGACGACGCTGGGCGATATTGAAGTCGAACTTGATGGCGAGAAGGCTCCTGTCACCGTCCAAAATTTTATTGATTACGTTCATGCGGGTCACTATTCCGATGGTGAGTTTTACCGAACGGTAACCGATGCCAATCAACCCGATAACAAAGTCAAGATCGCAGTTGTTCAAGGACGAGCCAACCCGAAGGCAAAAGAGCAATTCTTAAAACCGATTCCGATTGAACGCACTCGAGACACAGGCCTTAAACATGTCGAAGGCACGATTTCGATGGCTCGTGAAACGCCGGATTCCGCCCAAGACGAATTTTTCATTTGCATTGGCGACCAACCGGAACTTGATTTTGGCGGAAAACGAAATCCCGACGGCCAAGGGTTTGCGGCGTTTGGAAAAGTCACTAAAGGGATGGACGTGATCAAAAAAATCCATACCGCAAATTCGAAGGAACAACTGCTTGAGCCGACGATTAAGATCCAACGAGTGGTTCGCTTGGAATGAGATTCAGACATTCCAACTCGATTGACTAGCACGCTTCAAAACTCGAATTCTCTTGAAAGTAGCACGACTCTCCGAGTCATTATTCGGTAACGTTACGACTCGGAGAGTCGTGCTACTATCGGAGGGTCGTGCACTAGCAGTCGCGCAGTTTGAGAGTCAGTCCAGAAGGTCACGAGTTCCGCGACCAACGCATTGGCTGACCCACCAAATACCCGGTCAAGCACATTGCCAATGATCTTGCCCTTAGTTTGCGAAGCATCTCATGCACAGCATGACCTACTGGCTGGGCAACGAACGGGAGCCTGTTTATCTGCGTAAAACAGAGGTTTCACCTTGGTTTTCACAAAGATTTCAACTCCTTTTTCAAAAACTCAAACTTTTTGAAATCCGTCCGCCTTTCTGGCTCGTCATATCGGTAGCCCATGAATAAAACGAATCCATGAATCAACTTTCTCCAAGCGACGAGACGCGTTCTCAATCCGGCTCTGTCTCTAACAAGAAGCTGGAATTGCTGTTTCGCGATGCGCGAGGAGAGCTGCTGGGGACTTTGTTTTACCTGATTGGGAATATGGAAGATGCGAAAGATGCACTTCAGGAAACGTTCTTGAAGTGTTGGCGAAAACAGGATCAAGTCGACTCGATTGAGAATTTGAAGGCTTGGGTTTTTCGCATCGCACTCAATACCGGCCGAGACATTCGCAAGACCGCTTGGAAGCGGCGGCGAGAGTCATTAGCGGAGGACGCAATCATGGTTTCGACTTCGAAAAGCCCAGAAATGGATCTGGTGCAAAAAGAACAAATTCAAAACTTGCGACAGGCCGTGTTGCGACTCAGGCCAAAGGAACAAGAAGTTTTCTTGCTTCGCCAAAACGGCAATCTTACTTACGAGCAAATCGCCGAAGCGACAGGGATGCCAATCGGTACTGTCAAAACTCGGATGCGTGCCGCGATCAATCGGCTTCGAGAATCGGTGGGGGAACAGTCATGAATAGCGAAAACAAAAACAACCAGCCGCACAATGATGACGCGCTCGATCAACAATTACTTGAGCTGCATTATGGGTTGCTCGATGACGCCGAAGCACAGGATCTACGCGCTCGAATCGAAACTGAATCCAGCGTTGCAATGCGATGGGCGAAAACACTTGAATTGGCCGGTCAGTTTGCGAGCGCTGCGAATCTCGCAGGCGTGCCCGATGTTGACACGGCCAAAGTAACAGCTCCTCAGCCGAATGAACC
>CAYZGP010000127.1:0-12479 GCA_964478065.1 uncultured Pirellulaceae bacterium | reverse complement strand
GCAACGGATTCAAAGCATGAAACACAAACCGCTTCCAACGTTCAGCTTGATCTAAACGGACGCAGCGTTTCAATTCCGCCGATGAAACCAGTGAAGGCAAAATCGACCGAAGAAGCCACGTTCGAACAGTTCACCAAACAACGGAAACGTCATTGGCGATGGGTCATGATCGCTTCTGGTTTGGCAGCCTGTTTTCTGGTGATTATTTTCGGGCGCTTTTTCAATGGTATCCCAGCGTCGCCGGCGATGGCTCTTCGCATTGAAGCCTCATCAGCTACTTCGTTGACTACCAAGACAGAAATGGAACAGAGCGAAAACCCACTCCGTAACCAATTCGAGTTTTTCACCAGCCGTATGTCTTCGACCAGCATTGCCAATGGCGTTTCGGCTTCGTTACTGGTGACAGTTAACGCTGGAAAAGCGGTGCTGCATCACGCAACGCTTAAAACAGACGCCACGGGAAAGGCGTCATACCTTGTGCCGCCTAACTTGAAACTTCCTCAAAACGCGACGTTGCATGTTACGTCCAGCAACCGCAAAACGAATTTGGTTATCCCGCTGGAGCCGACTCGTTGCCTGACTTACTTGAACGTTGACAAACCGGTTTATCGACCGGGTGAAACACTTCGATTTCGCTCATTGACGCTGGAGCGTTTCTCGCTGCGACCGGATGTTGATCTGCCAATTCGATTTGAAATGCTAGACCCAAGCGGCGCGGTCGTAACAGGTGCCTTTACCGATGGGATCACTGATCGTGGCGTGGGTAATGGCGAGTTCTTGATTCCAACATCAGCCCCTGGCGGCGAGTACACGCTAGTTGCGAAAAGCTTGGACGGGTTCTTTCCAAACGAAACTCGCAAGATCCAAGTCCGCAACTATCGGGTACCTCGTTTCAAAAAAGACATCGAGTTTGAGCGTCGCAGCTACGGCGCCGGAGATACGGTCAAAGCCGACTTTGAAGCCATCCGTGCAGAAGGTGGCCCGTTGGTCGAACAATCCGTTAATGTCACCGCGAAGGTTGACGGAGAAATTGTGTTTGAAAAGAAAACGCAAACGGACGCTTCGGGGACTTGCACGGTTTCATTTAATCTTCCCGAGCATATTTCCAAAGGCAGCGGTCAAGTCTCTTTTGCGATTGATGATGGCGGCACTCAAGAGGTTCAATCCAAAACGATTCCAATTCAACTTGGAAAAGTCGTGGTCGATTTCTACCCGGAAGGCGGCTATCTCGTGGACGGGTTGGTCAATCGAGTTTACTTCGCCGCTCGAAATTCGCTTGGCAAACCGATCCACATCGCAGGTGAGGTTCTTGATCGCTCAGGCAATCAAGTCGCCAAACTCAAAACGACTCGTGATGGCATGGGGCGGTTCGAATTCACACCGAAACTTGGGCAACGATACTCTTTGAAAGTTTCCAATCCAATCGACGTTAGCAACAGTCCACGTTTACCAAAAGTTGTTGAAAGGCTGCCTGTGTTGGCGACCGGGTCCGGCGTGTTTGGCAATGACGATGAATTGAAATTTTCTGTGCAAACGCAACAAGAACAAAACATTCTTGTGCAGGCGGTGTGCCGCGGAGAACTAGTTGCCAGTCAAGCGGTCGCGATGAAACCTGGTGAGACGGCGATGGCAATTTCGCTTCCGCCAGAAGTCGAAGGCGTGATTCGCCTGACCATTCTCGATGCAGATTCACTACCACATCGGCCGCTGGTTGAGCGTTTGGTTTATCGAGAGTCACGGCGAAAGCTGACAGTAAAAGTGGACGAATCGGTTGAGTCACTTCAGCGTTCGCCGGGTGAGCAAGTTCGATTGTCGTTGTCAGTGTTTGACGAAAACGGAAAACCCGCGCCGGCGGTACTGGGAATACGCGTGGTTGATGATGCGGCATTGAGCTTGGAAGAGGACGAGATGCCGGTGATGCCAACACACTTTATGTTGACAAGCGAAATTGAGAAACCGGAAGACCTTGAACACGCGAATTTTTACTTGTCCGGAAGTGATGAATCTCGCGAGTCATTGGATTTGCTGCTAGGCACACAGGGCTGGCGACGATTCGTTGGGGTCAACCAAGCTGATTTAGCTGCGATAAAAAAATCTGGCAAACTTTCCGAATCGGGATTCAGTGAACAGCTCGCTCGTTTAATTGAACTTGATGGTGCCGCTGACCACTCTGTCTCGCTGAGCAATGTAAAAGCAGTTAACGAAGATTGGACAAGTTATTCTTTTGCCGTTTCACAAAACTGGAGCCGTTTTATGTCCGATTTACGTTGGCTGATTTTGGGTTTCGCCATTGTGCTCGCTTTGATCTACATAATGCGGCCCAAGTTTCGAATGTCTCATTCCGCCGCAATGTTGATGCTGTTGGCCTGTGGGTATGCAATGGTGTTGGGTTGCGGAAACAGTTACACGACCCAGAAAGAAACGAACGCCCCCAGTTTGGCGATGGACAGCCTCGCTGATGGAGACGCTGGCGTACCTTCGGCCGATCCGAAATCGGAGATAGCAAACAACGAACCGGATTTCGAACATGCGGCTAGAACAAGAGCGCAGGCGAACTTCCGAATTACTGGTGACAGTAAAAGCAAGATCCTTAAAAGAAAAATTCAATTAGAGGAATCAAATAGAAGAATCGTTGACGGCAACATGGGGGCGCCCGGGCCTGGCGAGGGCATGGCCCCTCTTTTCACACCTACAGACGAAGCACATAGCATGGGTAATGCTTCTGATTCAAGGCTGGTTCGAATCCTGCGGGCAAGAGGACTCGACCCGAATTCACTAAGCGATCAATTGCTTGACGAACTTCGGTTTCCTGTTCGAGAGTATGCCCACCAACACCTTTCGACTCGCGATGACATGCGAGAGGATTTTGCGGAAACGCTTTACTGGCAACCGCTGTTGATCACCGACTCCAATGGCAAGGCGTCCATTCGGTTTGATCTTTCGGATTCTGTAACAACATTCAAAGTCATGGCCGACGCCCATTCGAGCGAAGGGCGAATCGGAACAGGTGGTGGCGATGTCGTTTCGCGATTACCGCTTCAGGTTGAACCGAAGATGCCATTGGCGGTAACAACGGGCGATCGAATTGACTTGCCAGTTGCAGTGGTCAATGCGACGAATTCTGATTTACCTGTTGACCTCAAGATCAACCCTGACAGCTCGTTCAAGCTGGTTGGTGAATCGAGTATTCAGTGGTCTTTGACGAAACAGCAACGCACTCGCGGGCATTTTGGCTTGGAAGTTCAACGCGGAAAAAATGAAACCGATGCTGTGATCGAATTGACGGGAACAAGTGATTCGCTTACCGATTCGATTAAGAAAACGGTTCACGTTTCGCCAGCTGGTTTCCCGATTCGCAACTCAGTCTCGGGCGTGCTCAACGAAAAAGTCAGTGTGATGCTGCCGATTCCAAAGGACGCGGTTTCTGGTTCGGTTTCGGTTTCATTGAAAGCCTACCCTTCCCCGCTGGCGGATTTGGCGTCGGGCGTGGAAAGCATTTTGCGAGAACCACACGGCTGTTTTGAACAAACGTCGGCAACCAATTATCCAAACACGATGGCGCTTTTGTATCTTCAGCAAAACCAGTTGGCCAACCCAAAAACGACTCGGCGAGCCAAAACGTTACTGAACAAAGGTTATAAAAAATTAATCAGTTTCGAGTGTGACAAACTGGGCTATGATTGGTTTGGTTCGGACCCAGGCCATGAAGCACTTTCGGCGTTTGGGCTGTTGCAATTCGATGACATGGCTCAGGTCATGGCGGTCGATACAGAAATGGTCGTTCGAACTCGGACCTGGCTGATGGACCGTCGCGATGGCAAAGGGAGCTTCAAACGTAATCCGCGCAGCCTTCACAGTTGGTCTGTCGAACAAGAAGTCGTCGATGCTTATGTCCTGTGGGCTTTGACCGAATCAGATGTTGCTTCTGGTAATCCTCAACGTTCGGCGACTGAGTTGTTGAAAGAGCTTAATAAGCTCAATGATAAGGCCCGCGTTTCAAAGAACTCATATTTGGTCAGTCTTGCCGCGGCGTCGATGATGAATGTCAAACGCGAAACCGACGGTGAGTTTTTGCTGAAACGGTTAGTTGATATGCAGCTGGAAGACGGGCATCTCGCAGGCAGTACGACGGTCACGCACAGTGGTGGGCTTTCGAAGAAAGTTGAAACGACTGCATTGGCGATGTTGGCTTGGTCAAAAAGCGATCGCCATAACGACTCTATACACTCTGCCGCTAAATGGTTGGTGAAAAACCGAAGTGGCAACGGCGGGTTTGCATCGACACAGGGAACCGTCCTCGCGCTCAAGGCACTTGTGGCCTATTCAAAAATTGCTTCGCCTGAAATGGCTGGTGTCGTTTTGTATGTCAAGAAAAACAATGAAGTCATTGGGGAGGCTCAACTTCCTGACGACCCGAAGAATGGTTCGACGATTGAGATCATTGGTTTGGGATCGAAACTTCACGCTGGCGAAAATGAAATTGAGTTGCTTGCCGAACGAGTTAAAGGCCTGCCGTTCTCAGTCGAGATTCTTTATCACGCGATGACGTTGCCAAGCGATGATCGTTGTCCGCTTGAGTTGACGACCGAATTTGTCGGCGTCGAAAAAGTTGATACCGACAGTGGGACGACTCAAAAACCTGTGGCATCTGGTGCTACAGTGCAAGTCAAAGCTCAACTAACCAACAAATCGGATGTTGGTCAGCCCATGACGTTGGCAACGATCGGTTTGCCGGGTGGTGTTGAGCCGCGAGTTGAGCAGCTGAATGAACTTCGCGATGCAGGGATGTTTGACTATTACGAAATCCGGCCACGTGAAGTGATTTGTTACTGGCGAACGCTTGCTCCGCGGGAAACGAAGAATATTGAATTTGACGTAACGGCTGAGATTGCGGGAAAGTATACGGGACCGGCGTCCCGGGCTTACTTGTACTACACCGCCGAGCAAAAAGTTTGGACGCAGCCACTGAAAATTGAGATTAACAAATAGTTGGCAATCGCAAACAACAAATATGAGAAGAAAAATGAAACTTTGGAAACCAATCGCGATCTTGTTACTGGTTGTCATTGCAGGAGGGGCCGCATACGGCTACTTCAAATTTACGGCTCCGGAAATTCCGCCCGCCGTGATGAAGCACTTTCGTGGCTTGGCAGAGATCGAATTTTGCTCAATGAATCCCAATGACAACCCAGAGTTTTCCAGAACGGATTATGGGCTTGGGAAAATTGATGGCTTTCATATCGCGGGAACAGCATTGGTCTCGCCGGAAAAACTTCTGAACGCCATTCATGCTGCAGACCGCGCTAACAATTCAACTGCGGCTATGTGCTTTTGGCCAAGACATGCGATTCGCGATCCCAACAACCATGAAAACTACCTTTTGATTTGCTTCAAGTGTTACCAGTGTCGGTACAGCTTCGATGGCAAATCTGGTCTGGCGTTGATCACCGATAAACCGCGAGACCTTTTTAATGCGACGATCGACGAATTAAAGATGGATCACTATGCGGGACCTGCCAAATAGGGGCTGCAATATGTCTTTCGAGTTGGTGAACCAAAGTCTAGAATGTCGCTCTCTCATGTAACCTACATGAATTTAGAGCAACATCTATTGAAAGACGTTTACACTGATGGCCAAAACCGGAATCTCGCCAACCCGTGAAGAAAACTACCCTGAGTGGTATCAACAAATTATCAAGGCTGCTGATCTGGCCGAAAACTCGCCCGTTCGCGGTTGCATGGTTATCAAGCCATGGGGTTTTGCGATCTGGGAGAACATGCAGCGAGTGCTGGACAAGATGTTCAAAGACACAGGTCATGAGAACGCTTATTTTCCGCTGTTCATTCCTAAAAGCTTTCTTGAAAAAGAAGCCGAACACGTGGATGGGTTTGCCAAAGAATGTGCCGTGGTAACGCACCATCGGCTTGAACCTGGGGCTGACGGTGGATTGGTGCCAGCCGGGAAACTGGAAGAGCCTTTGATCGTACGGCCAACAAGCGAGACGATCATCGGCTACATGTTTGCCAAATGGGTTGATTCTTATCGTGACTTGCCACTTAAAATTAATCAGTGGTGTAATGTCGTGCGTTGGGAAATGCGCGTACGTTTGTTTTTACGCACAGCAGAATTTCTCTGGCAAGAAGGCCACACGGCTCACGCGACCAAAGAAGAGGCCCTCGAAGAAACGCGAACGATGCTGGACGTGTACGCCACGTTTGCTCAAGACTACATGGCGATGCCAGTGATCAAAGGCGAGAAAACTGCTGGCGAGCGATTTCCAGGTGCCGACATGACGCTGTCGATCGAAGCAATGATGCAAGACCGAAAAGCGCTTCAGGCAGGAACGTCTCACTTCCTTGGACAAAACTTTTCCAAGGCTCAGGAGATCAAATTTCAAAACTCCGAGGGCGGAGAAGCGTATGCATGGACGACCTCGTGGGGACTTTCAACCCGGATGGTCGGTGCGTTGATCATGACGCACAGTGATGATGACGGATTAGTCATGCCACCACGACTGGCTCAGAAACATGTTGTGATCTTGCCCGTGATTCGCAAAGACGAAGAGCGAGCCAAGGTCATGGAATACTGCGAGGCACTCAAGGCAGAAATCGCGGCGTTGGATTACGATCGTAGACCCGTTGAAGTCTTTATCGATGACAGTGACAAACGCGGCGGCGAAAAAAAGTGGCTTCACATCAAACGCGGCGTTCCTATTCGCCTCGAAGTCGGCCCACGTGACATTGAGAAAGACAGTGTGTTCGTTGGGCGGCGCGATCAGCCAAAATCATTCGGAATGGCAAAGTCCGAATTTGTTAACTCGGTGGTTGATATTCTCGGTGAGATGCAACAAGGGTTATTTGACCGGGCTTTGAAGCTTCAAAAAGACAACACGAAAACGATTGAATCATTTGATGAGTTCAAGACGTACTTCACACCCAAAAATCAAAACAAGCCAGAGATTCACGGTGGGTTTGCCGAGTGCTTTTTCGTTGACTGTCCAGAAATGGATGAGATGCTCAAGCCGCTTAAGGTTACGCCACGATGTATTCCGCTTGGTCAGGATGAGAACCAAAGTGGAACGTGTATTTTCACTGGGCAACCGACGAATGTTCGCGGAATCTTTGGCAAGTCTTATTGAGCATTGAATCTGCTCTTGGACCTATTCACTGCGGCCAACTTGGGATTCGAAAAAGAATCGCGTCTTTAAGGATCGTTGCTTTTAAGAGTCGTTGTCATGAAGAACAGATTGTCGATGTTGTCGCGTTACAGGCGTTAGCAAAAGACTATCAACGGCATTGGATTGGCTGAACATTTCGACCAGGACTTCATATTCAGTAACGGTGCGAATCAATGTTGCGATCGAATTGACCTCATACTTTTTAATCAATCGTGAACGAATGCCTTCGACGGTTCGCTCCGACACATTCAATTTTCTCGCAATGACTTTGTTCAGATCGCCTGCAATGACTCGCCCAAGGACCTGTTTCTCGCGAACTGAGAGCTTGTTTTCCATGGCGGCAAGTCTCTCAAATCGCTGTTTCATCTCGACGCTGAAGCCAAACGAATTAGTAACGTCTTGCGCGATAACGTGATTGACAACCGAGCCATCAGGCTTTTGTTCGGAGTAAGAACGAATGCTCAGAAGTTTGACTACCCCGTGGTCGGTCTTGAAGGCACGAAGTTTCGTAACTTCCTCGCTTTGGGCGTAAAATTCTTTCCACTCATTGCTTGCCAACTCGACATTGAGAGGGTGGCCGGAAACCAACAATGGCGCTAACGACTGACCAAGCTGCGAATCGACTGGATATCCAAGCACCCCCTGAAACGACGGGCTGAGATAAACCAATCGATTTTCTTTGTCGGTTGAGAAAAAGAAAAGTGGTGCCTGGAAAAGATCTAAGCTGGGCTTGGAATTAAATGCTGAGACGTTAACGATAAACTCCTTAATTCGACTTCGACCGTTGTTTGTCATGCCCAGAATATTCAACAGGTACGGTTATTGATATTCGAAATTGTTCTATTTTTTCAGGGAGCTTTTTCCTGACACCGACGTAGGACATTCCCTTGCTTAACCTGTAAGCCACATATAAAAAAATTCATTCGAGATCATTCGGTTTGTTTTGTTATCATGTCAGTACGCTCAATTTTGATTTTTGTGATCTCGAATCCCCAATCCATGATTACAAAACCTTAGGTTCACCCATGAACCCAAACCACTTACGTTAGAACCCTCCAATTCCAGGTCATCCAAAATGCCTCCATCGTTTCGCGACTTATCGAAAGGTGATCGCGAACCGATAGAGACGCGCAATGACGAACACGCAATCCTCGATTTCATTGTTGCCTCTAGCAATCAATGTGTTTTCTGGACAGACGACAAAAGTCGTTTCCTTGGCTGCAATTCCAAGACCTGTGAGTTGTTAGGCTATTCGCGTGACGAGCTTTTACAGATGCGCGTTGGTGACATTGATCCCATGATCACGCCAGAAAGCCACCAGGCCCTTTTGCGCGATCTTGAGAAACACGGCAGCATAACCGTTCAGTCACAGCCACAAAGAAAAGATGGTTCATTCTTCACATTCGAATTTGATGTGAAACGATTGGTGATTGGAGATCGTGTTTACATTTGCTCGATCGGGCATGAAATCGTTTTGGAAAAACAGGTTCAGCATCGAGTCTTAAAAGCGATTGCGGTGGGCAGTTCCCTGTCTGAAAAGCTTTCGCTGATCGTAGAATTGGCGGAAAAGACACGATCTGAAATGATTGCTTCGGTCATGCTATTGGATGACTCAGGTTTACTACGAATCGGAGGCGAGCCAAAACTTCCAGAAGAATTTGTTGACGCAATCAACGGGATTCAACCTGGCCCAAATGTTGGTTCTTGTGGAACAGCCGTTTTCACGCAGACCGCTGTCATGGTCGAAGACGTCAACGAAAGCCCTTTGTGGAAATCTTATCTGGAACTCGCAAAGGCCTCCGGCATTCGGGCATGCTGGTCGGAACCTATTTTCTCATCTAGCAACAAAGTCCTGGGAACGCTCGCAATGTATTTTGCAACGCCTCAAGTCCCAACTGACTATGACAAGCAATTGATGAAGACGTTTGCGTACATGTCCGGGATCGCCATCGAAAGCGATCACAAACAATTGGCCATACAAAAAAATGAAATGCGCTATCGTTCGCTTGTTCAAAGTCACAGCGCTACGGCTTGGACGACCTCGCCAGAGGGTGAGTTCAAAACTCCTCAAGAAAGCTGGGAAGCCTACACCGGCCAACCGTGGGAAGAGCATCAAGGAACCGGCTGGGCAAAAATGCTCCACCCTGACGATCGGCCTCAGCTGCTCGAGGATTGGAAAAAATCACTGGCCGCTGGCGTTCCTCACCGCGCATCGGGTCGGCTTTGGAATCATGAACATCGCGAACATCGTTTCTTTGAAGTTTTTGCTACACCAATCATCCACAATGAAAAAGTCGTGGAGTACGCGGGTTACACGCTGGACGTGCATGACCAAAAAGTCACCGAAAACAGAAGGCGCCGACAACAAGCCGTTTTTGCACTCGCCCAAGAAGCGGCACAACTGGGAAGTTGGGTTTGGGATTTCGAATCGGACCGTGTGACATTGAGCACCGAGTTTTGCCGACTCCACGGGTTAGAAGAGGAGATTCGCGAAATTGAATTTGACACATTAATGCAAACGGTGTTTGAAGACGACCAATCTGCGTTTTCTCAATCGCTCCAACACCTAATTGAACATGGAGAATCTGCACCATTGGAGTACAGGATCATTCGACCTGATGCAACGGAACGATTGGTTTTTGGACAATTCAAACTCGAGAAAGACTCACAAGGCAGCACCTGCGGCCTGATCGGAACAGTGCTGGACGTATCTGACATTCGGCACACGGAGCAAGCTCTCCAAAAAAGCGAACGCAAATTGCGAACAATTACCGATTCGTTGCCGTTCATGATTTCCTACGTCGGAACGGACTATCGATACCAATTCATTAACGCGACCTATGAATTTGTGTTCAATCGCCCTCAAGAGTCTTTCCTGGGTCTCCACGTCCGTGATGTTCTCGGCGTCGGTTCGTTCGCAGACATAAGGCAAAACTTCGAACGTGCATTTGAGGGTAACCCAACCACATGCGAAACTCGAATTGAGATTTCCAGTGGCGTCGCACGAACCGTTGAAGTCCGCTTGGTTCCAGACCGTAACGCAAAGGGCCAGGTTACGGGCGTTTATTGCTTGATCGATGACATCACCGAACGCCGAACGCTTGAACAGGAAGTGCTGAACATTTCCGTCGAAGAGCAACGCCGAATCGGTCAGGACCTACACGATGGCACTGGGCAAGAACTTACTGGATTGGGGATGATCGCCGATACGTTACTACTTGCCCTGACGCGCAAAGAATACGCTGAAAAGGTGATCGCCAAAAAACTCGCCGATGGAATCAAACGTACTTTGAATCAACTTAAAGCACTCGCGCGCGGTCTCAACCCAGTGGACATTTCTGCGGACGGGCTTCGCTCAGCGCTGACCGAAATGTCTGCTCACGTTCAAGATCTATATGGGATTAAGTGCATGGTCCAATTTGATGAGCGAGTTGAGATAAGCGACAATCACAACTCGACACAAATTTTTCGAATCGCCCAGGAATCCACCACCAATGCGGCCAAGCATGCTAACGCCTCCAAGATCTTGATTGATGTCCGCTTAAATGCAGGCCAAGTCGTACTTTCGGTTACCGATGACGGCGATGGATTCGCCCCAACCTCTAAATCCAATCGCGGAATGGGATTGAGAACGATGAAATACCGAGCTGGACTTATCGGTGCACCCTTGGAAATCCTACAACCAGCACAAGGCGGCACGATGGTTCGATGTCGTGCCCGGTCACCCGTTTCGTCTAGTGGATCAGCCGACCAAACAAACGACTCGAATCCCAGCCTAACAATTTCTGGTAAGAACTCCGCGCCTTTGTCCGGCGAGGATACATTTAATCGTCACGAGACAATTTGATGGGTGAGAACGTCGCCCTTCTACACGAGAACACAACCTTTTCAACCACCGGCCTTCAATTCGTTTCTACTCGACACGTCGATAAATCGAACTGAAAAACAATAATGAGCTTAGCCTCCCAATCAGGGAAAAAAATAAACATGAAAAGAATCGTAATTATTGATGACCATCCCGCGATCCGCGATGGTCTCGCTACGAGAATATCACTTGAAGACGACTTAGAAGTTTGCGGGGGTGCCTCCGATGTCAACGACGGACTGGAGTTGATCGGGGAAACCCAACCTGATTTGGCAATCGTTGACATCTCGCTGAAAACCGGAAACGGAATCGATTTGATCAAACAGGCCAAAGAAAAATATCCAGATGTAAAAATGCTGGTCTGGTCCATGTATGACGAATCGCTTTATGCAGAACGCGTTTTGCGAGCCGGAGCAATGGGTTATATCAATAAGGAAAATGTCACCGATACGATCATCCAAGCCATTAGAACGATTCTTTCCGGACAGGTTTTTCTTAGTGAAGATATGTCAGCCAAAGTCCTCCAAGGGATGGTTACAGGAAAACGACAAGCTGATCAATCACCAGTGGAGACGCTTTCGGATCGTGAACTGGAAACGTTTCAATTGATGGGTCAAGGACTCAACACGATCGACATCGCTAAACGGATGCATGTCAGCCCGAAAACAGTTGAAACTTACCGCACTCGAATCAAAGAAAAGATTCAGGTTAAAGACATGGCTGAACTGATGCGAGAAGCCACTCGCTGGTTCTTTGAAAATGGATAAGCGACCGTCGGTTGCCAATTGGGATGTTAACCGCCAAAATAAAATTTACGAACAAGACAACTCGTCACTTTAGACATTCATTTAATCACTTTTTCAGTCGCAAGTAAGTCGGTAATTTTGGGCGAGATCACTAAACATCGACCGGTCTTGCTGATCACGGCGGTCACCAGTCGTTATCAAGAAGCTTTTCGCTGGACTTCCGATCAGACCACGGCGCAGTGGGGCAAGCTTGTTCTTGCGAGTGATATTTTTGATTTTACTGAAACAAATTTCTACACCCAATCAATGGGAACGGAACTCAAAAAGCAATTTCTGGCTTTTGAAACACTAATAGACCCGGGAGAAATCGCTCCGACAAAGCTCCTGTCCAACGAATGGGAAAAACAATACGCCGCTGAAAACCAACACGCCGAAGTACGACCGCTAAACATTGATCCCGGCTACATCAGCGAAGCCAAATTGGTGCTGGTGACAACCAAAGACCGCGATCATCGAATTTATTTGCAGCAAGGAATTTTCGCTGAAGTCACTTTGTTTTTTCGAAGTGGCGATTGGAATGGTAGTCGCTGGACCTATCCAGACTATCAACGCAAGGATTTTCAATCCTTTTTCACTAAGTGTCGTGACTATCTGCGAGATCAAATCCGCCAAATGAAGGCCAAAGACTAG
>CAYZGP010000126.1:5684-18328 GCA_964478065.1 uncultured Pirellulaceae bacterium | reverse complement strand
TTTTCACGATGAGTCGATCGACGAGCCGACGGGGAAGCCAAGCCGAGAGCAACCGAATGAACCAAGGCCGCGAATGCACGATGTGAGCGAGCTTTGGCCGCTTGGTTTCGATGATTTTTTCGATCAGCCTTGAGATCGTTTCGGCTGGCTGGGCCGACTTTTGACCTTCGATCAGTATTTCGTTGGTATTCTTCGCCATCGTTGCATAGTCGGTTTCCATGAACTCATCGAGAGCACCGATGTTCTTATTCCAGATCTCGGACTGGATTGGGCCTGACTGAATGGAGAGGACGTCGATGCCGAACGGGTACAGCTCACGGCGGTAGACTTCCCCCAAACTTTCGATCGCGTGTTTGGAAATACAATACGCTCCATTGATCGGTGTGTTCAAGACACCGGAAATGGAGCTATTGAGAATGATCTTTCCGGGCTTCAGGTTTTTCGGGCGATCCGACAGCTCGATGCTCTTAAATGTTGAAGCCAATTTCAACATCGCAAATAGAAGAATAGCACTGAACCTACATTCGCGGTTCAAAATACTGCTACGCAAATCAAAAGATCAAACCCAGGTTGTGTTGTTCTCGGTAAATGCCCGCATACAAAATGCCCGCATGCAAAATGGCATTCGATCCGTTACCCTGAAGGATCCCAAATGAAGATCATAAATGATCTCATAATGTTCGCACCCACTGCTTCCCGAAGTCTGGCGACTCCGGCTACGGATTGGTGTTAGTGCGTTGAACGCACCGGTTATTTGGAATTCAAAAGGAAGAAAACGGAGTGAATTCCGTTTGCGAACCAATGGACATTGATAACTTCATTCAAACGATTATCGAAGAACCGAATATTGACGACCATCGGTTAATTTTTGCCGACTTCCTCGAAGAGCATAACGACCCGCGAGCTGAACTCATTCGACTCCAGTTTGCGATGCGGGAAATTCCAAAGTCAACTTCTAAATGGACGACGCTTCGCAGCCAGGAACTCAAACTGCTGCGAAAGCATGGCGGGTTTGGCAAGCCGCCCAAGATCGGAAAAATCCTTTCGTGGCACGGTGGTTTTGTCGATGAGATCGAAACAACACTGGCTCAGTTTGCCACAAGAAATGAAGAGCTGCTCGCCAAGACAACTGTTCGAGGCCTACAACTGAGGGCTTCGTCAAAACAATTCAAAAAGGTCCTCGATTCGCAGCACCTGCACCGATTGCGAAAACTGACCTTTAAAAGTAATCGCATTCCGAATCATGAACTGTGTGAATTCCTGGCACTCGATACGCTTCGCCTGAAAGAGCTATCCATTCAAGACGGTCATCTGACCAATGACGTCGGCCGCACCATTGGCCGCATGAAACATTTCGAGTCGCTTGAAAGTTTAGAATTAACGGGTGCAACAGAAAGCATTGCAGCAATAGCGATTGCCAACAGCCCGCACCTCAGCAATCTGACGTCGCTTACCCTTAGATACCAACTTGATGATGAGGGCGTTGAAAAAATCTGCAGTGCGAAAACATTTCAAAATCTTAGGCGCCTCGAATTATCTGGTGAGTTCACAAACCAGACAATCGCTTGGTTACACAACGCAACGTTTCGCTCAACACTGGAAGAGTTGGTTTTTCGATCTGGAAGCGAATACGATTATCACTACTCTCCTACAAGAGACGGAGACTACGGTTTGACAAAAGGATTTGAAAATCCGCTTCCGAATTTGAAATCGCTTGAGATTGGGTCAGGCATGCCAGATGGCATGTTGATTGAAATCGCGAAAAATTATCGCGGCTTGGAATCGTTGGATTGCGGCTACAACGTAATCGGAGATCAGGGAATTGCGGCGCTTGCCCAAAGCGAGTTGCTCTCAACACTCAAACGACTGGTGCTGACCGGAAATCAAGTCACACCAGCCAGCGTTGAGATGCTTTGTAACTCTGAGTTCTGGACCGGAAAAACGAAACTCTATCTTCGTTCCAATGACATCTCCCAGGCCCAAATAAAAGAACTAAAGGAAAAGTACGGAAAGACATTTGGAAACTTTGGCCCTGACTGGCAGCGGATTTAGTTCAGATTTATTCGTACCAGCCAAACGTTGCTTGCTGGCCACTTGCCGCCCCAACTGCAACCTGCGGCAATTTCTGGTTGTTTTGGTTTTCACCGGTGGCGTGCTTCTGGCTGTGCTCTTCACGGCGTTTCATCAATTCAGCCTGAAGTTCGTATTGGCGAATCAATCGTGGTAGCAATTCACCGATGCTTTGAAGTCCAGTTCGTGCCTTGACGCTTGAAAGTTGTGGAACGTTAAGTGGCTTAATCATTTTTTGGCTCCAATTGAAGTCTCATGAACTTTGTCTGAAACTACTATTGGGTTAGTGCGTGACACATCTGGTCCGGCCAAAATCTTTTTGAATAAAAAAGTCTTTGCCGGCGAGCAAGCACAGAAATCGCAACGCAATCGTCTTGCTTTTAACGCTCCGATTTGCCACCCTAATCCCGAAGGAAAACGAAAATTGACCAAACGTGTCACTCGGCAAAACTCATCAATGCTGGCAAACAAATAAACAATGAATCTTTCAAATTACCTCTACGAAATAGACACCAACGGCTTTGCGGTGATCGAAAACGTGCTCGACTCCACTGAAGTTTCGAATTGGATTGCCCAGCTTGATCAGCTATTTCAAAGCGACAAAAGTGCAGCCACAAATTCGGCCAGTGCCGCAGTCAAGAATCGCAAAGGTGCAGTTTACGCGGCTCGTAACATCCTCACGGACCTGCCGGCGTGTTGTGACATCGCCAAACTCCAATCGCTCACTTTATTGTTGACCGAAGTTTTGGGCTCAGACTATGGATTGGTTCGAGGGCTTTACTTCGACAAACATCCAGAGCGAACATGGTCGCTCCCGTGGCACAAAGACTTAACGATTGCCGTTAAAGACAACTCGCTGCCAACGGACGAGTTTTCCAAGCCAACCAACAAGAGCGGTGTTGACCATGTGGAAGCATCAGAGCGGATTCTTGAGCGGATGCTAACGTTGAGAATTCATCTCGATCCCGTCACACATGACAACGGACCGCTCGAAGTCGCCGTTGGCTCGCATCGAAACGGCAAACAGTCCGCTTCAGATCACCAATCAACAAAGATCTTGACGGGCGCGGGCGACGTATTGGCGATGCGGCCGATGCTCAGCCATATGAGTGGCAGTTCAGCTCCTAACTCGAAACTGCATCGGCGAATCTTGCACTTGGAATTCGCCGCAGATCGAGAACTGCCAGATGGGTACGATTGGCATCAGTTCCTTTAACATTGTCACTTGAATGAGGTAGGTGATTTTGAATGACTAAGTGATTAACAGTACATCGCCGCATTGGTTCAAAGCACGTTTCCCACTTCACCAAAATCACATTTCAACCCATTTAATTGGCACTCATCGTCGATCGTGCCCAACGTTGGGACAATGGGTTAACATTGACGCAATTTTACCCCCCACCTAAAATGGAATCGCAAGGCGTATTTTGCTCGAATGCCATGAATGACTCAGCCATCAAATAGAAATCCGAAACCACCGGGCTATCTCTACGACACCAGAGAGACGCTGGGCAAACGGCGGCTCATCCCGGCTTGGCTGCTTTCTCTTTTGCTCCACACCACGATCTGTGTTGGATTGATTCTCACAATGTCGCGGTATCAAAACGGAGCAGGCGACGTCGAAAATCGGACGGGTGGAATCGTACTCGTCAACGCGACTTCTGAATCTACGGAGTACTTGGACGAAGGCGATGTGATCGAAGCCGCCAGTGCTGCAGCGGCCGCCGAAAGCCCCCCGCCGTTGGCAACCGATTCGCAACTTCCGCCAGATCTGCCTGGCTTCGACGCACCTCCTGCGACCATCACGGGCGCTGGAGACAGTCTCGTTGAAGCACTTCCCGGAGCCGACGCGTTGATCGTTGGCGAAAAATCATCAGGTAAGACAGGAGGCAGGGTAACCACAGAAGTCTTCGGCATCAAAGGAACCGGTTCACGTTTCGTCTACGTGTTCGACCGCTCCAAAAGTATGGATGGCTATGGAGGGCGACCGATGCGTGCAGCTCGCCAGGAACTTCTCAAGAGTCTTGACTCGCTTAAAGACGTCAACCAATTTCAGATAATCTTTTACAACGAATCGACCAAGACATTTTCTTACGAAGGTCAAACTGCGTTACAATCTGCCACCGAAACGATCAAGACCGAAGCCCGGAAGTTCATCAACCGCACGCAACCCGATGGCGGCACCGATCATATTCGAGCGCTCAAAGAAGCATTTAGAATGAATCCAGATGTGATCTTTTTCCTGACTGACGCAGAAGGCGGATTCACGCAACAAGAAATGAGAATATTAAGCCGTTTCAATCGTTCGGGTGCGATCATCAACGCAATCGAGTTTGGCGACCGACAAGGAACCAAGCGTTCGCTGATGTCAGTTGCCGAACTCAGCGGCGGAAAATACGTTTTCAAGAACATTCGCTCACTTCAAATCAACGGCGAATAAAATGAATGACATTCAAACTACATTTCGGAAGGCTCAAGATGGGGGCTTATTAAAGTTTGTCCCGCACGCGCCGATTAACAGGCTCGTTTTATGTGTGCTTTCAGCGTTGATTTTCTGTTCGATGGCAGCAGACTGCCAAGCACAGGATGATGTCGTAATCACAAAACGAACGGGCAAAAACGGAACGGCGTCTGGCACACTCAAAAGAAAAGGCACCATCACCCAATGGAAAGGTCTTTCGTTGACCATTTTTTCCAGTGGGACCGAACGGGAAATCGACAATGACAACATTGTCGAAGTCAAAACAACGTGGAGCGAAGATTACATCGCTGGACTGAACGCAATTCGAACAGGCCAAACCCAAGAAGCCATCGCGAAATTTCAATCCGCACTGAATCAGGAATCACGTGACTGGGCCCAAAACATCATCCATTCGCAAATGGTGGATGCACTTTTATCGCTTGAACAATACAACGCGGCCGTGAAGCATTTCCTATTGATATTAAGCGACGACCCTCAAACTCGATTAGTTCACTTGGCCCCCCTGCCCTGGACGGTGACCGGCACGCAGTTGAACCAGCAAGCCCAACAATGGATCGCAGCGAAAGATCCAATGGTGCAGTTGATTGGTGCCAGTTGGTTGCTCGTTGGCCCGGATCGCCAGAAAGCCATCAACGTGCTCGACCAGTTAACGCGCGACATCGATCCCAACATCAAGAACCTTGCCATCGCTCAGCTTTGGCGATCACGGACCAACGTCAATCCAAAACAAACTGTCGTTTGGCAAAACATCGTTGATAAAATGCCCCGTTCACTTCGCGCAGGACCGTATCTGGTTTTGGCAGAGGCTCAAACAAAGACAGGCCAAAACGAACAAGCCCTTATAAATCTAATGAAGGTGCCCATTCTCTATCCGGAACAAAAATCGCTGGCAGCGGCGGCACTTTATCGAACTGGAAGACTGCTCAGCGCAAGTGGAAAACCAACGCAGTCTCAAACCATCTTCAACGAATTAAAGACACGATACCCTCAAACAATCTGGGCACAAAAAGCGACCCAGAGTTTGCAATTGAAATAGGCACAGGAAAAAGCATGAGTAATTTTGGCAACCCGCCACCCAACCCTTGGCCAAACGATAGACGATTGATCAAGCGAACGATCAAGCACAGAAGCAGGCGAATCAATGGACGATTTCCCACCGGTCGAAAGCTCTTTTTAAGCTTGCCTGCGTTTGCAACCGCCTTGCTGATTACCCTGTGCGGTCCGGCAACAACTTGGGCACAAGAAAACGGTGCCGAAGCCGCACCCAGCGGCTTTCTCTCGATTCTATTTTCGGGTGGAATCGTTGGCGCGATTATGGTTGTCCTCTTGTTGGCGTTGTCGGTCACGTCGGCCTATTTGATTTTCGACCACCTGATGACCATTCGTCGAACGGATTTGATGCCGGAAGGGTTAAGCGAACAAGTCCGTCAATGCCTCATGTCGGGTGACGTCAGCGCAGCCCAGGAAGCCTGCAATTCGCGACCAAGTTTTCTGTCATTCGTTTTGATGCACGGCATGTCGGAACTCGAGTTTGGTTGGAATGCAGTTGAAAAATCAATCGAAGACGCACTCGCCGAACAGTCAGCCCGTCTCTTTCGAAAGATCGAATACCTGTCCGTAATTGGCAATATCGCGCCGATGGTTGGACTATTGGGGACCGTTATCGGAATGATCATCGCTTTTCAAAACGTGGCTTCGACGCAGGGAACTGCCAGCGCGCCGCAGTTGGCCGAAGGAATTTATCAAGCTCTCGTCACGACCGTCGGTGGCTTGATCGTCGCCATTCCCTCGATCGGTGCCTTTGCAATTTTTAGAAATCGAATCGACCAGCTCGTCGCCGAAGCGGCTTACATGGCTCAGCACGTATTCACTCCTCTGAGGCGCCGCGGCAAAAAATAATGCAAATCCCTCAGCACAATTCGGGTAGAAAATACGGCTTCAACATGACGCCGATGATTGATGTGGTTTTCCTGTTGATCATTTTCTTTTTGGTTAGCAGCCATCTCGCGCGCCAAGAATCGCAATTGGAAATGAAGCTTCCGACTGCTTCGTCTGGAAAAGATGATATTGATCAGGAAACGCCACGCCTAACCATCAACGTTAAAGAAGATGGTTCGATGTGGCTGGCGGGGCGGCCCATTACTCGACAACAACTTCAACCTAAATTCGCCGCTGCCAGAGAGAAGAAAGGCGAGTTTGTGGAAGTGAGAATTCGCAGCAGTCGCAAAGCACCTTACTCAACCGTGGAGCCAATCATGCTCGCCTGCACCGGTGCGAAGATTTGGAAAGTCACATTTGCCGTCTACCGGGAGGAACAACAATGAGACGTTCCAGTCCATTGGTTCGCAAGGGCACACAGGTCGACATGGACAGCGCAATGACGCCCATGATCGATGTGGTTTTTCTGTTGCTCGTTTTCTTTGTCTGGACTGCCAGTTTTCAAGTCGTCGAACACGTTTTGAATACCGACATGTCAACGCAAGTCGGGACAGCTCCAATTGACAATCAGGATCCGCCACCCGAAAAGGATTTTGATGACGTCGTCGTGAAAATTGGCTGGGACGGCCTGGCGCCGACTTGGAAAATCAACACCGAACCGGTCGCGTCACTCGATGTTGTCAAAGAAAAACTGGAATTGATTTCTGGCATTCAAAACACAGCGAAATTGATCGTCGCTCCCGAACCACCCGTTCCACTGGGCTATGTGATTCAAGCGTACGACGTTGCCAACCTGGTCGGATTCGACGCCGTCTCGTTCGCCGTGAACCCTCAGGGGAAGTGATCAATGAAGCCCAATAACGTTATCAATTTGAAATGCGTTTTTCGACTGATTGCCGTCGTTCAAACGATTGCGTTGCTTGGGCTCAACATCCATTCTCCAGCGCACGGACAAGATGCAGCCAAAGTGGCGCAAAAACGGAACGATGACACGGCCTTACTGACCGGACTGCGACAACGGCGACTTTTTGAGTCGGCTGAATTTTATTGCAAAGATCAACTGGCCAAACCAAATCTTGATGCCACGACTCAGGCAACGCTTGTAATTGAGTTGATGAAAACGCAAACGGCTCAAGCGATCTTTAGCCCAGTATCCCAGCGTGCAAGCGTTTGGGAAACCACACAAAAGACCTCTGAGGATTTCCTGGCTAACAACCAGGATCACCCTCGAAGATTTCTTATTGAAGTCCAATCGGCACTCAGTCGTATTTCACGAGCGAAATTATTGGCACAGGAAATCGCAGCCGACATAGCCGGTGCACAGGCGAAATCCATTGCGCTCGATTCGCTTTCCCAATCGCAAAATCAACTGAGGCGACTGCAAAAAGAAATCACCGAACAAATTCCGAAACAACTTAAGCGGAAACTTAACGACGACGAGCTAACCTCCGAGCAATTGTTAACGCTTAACAACAACATCCGTTTTCAGCTTGCCGCTTGCAACTTAAATCGGGCTCAACTTTACGAGCCCAACGATCGACTTAATCGGGTTGACGCCCTTACCGAAGTGATGGAGCGGTTGATCGAAGTCCAGCGTGAGACTTCGTTGGGGCAACCGCTTTGGTGGGAAACAAAACTGGGGATGGTCGAGTGCTTTCGACTGATGGGTAAGACTCAAGAGGCATACGACGCGTTGGCAGACCTTCCAACTAAAGACATTTCAATCGACACGGCCAATTCGTTGCTGGAACAAAAGGTCCGGCTGGCCGTTGCGATGCAGAACGCAAAATTCTCGCAACGCGTCATGAAAGAAGTCCAGAAGAAACAGTCATCCCCCGCGCAACTCGATCTTGCGATTGTCGAATTGGCGATCAGTCAATCGCGAACCGCACAGTCCGACAAACTAAAAGAGGAGTGGATCTCGTTTGCTGCCGCGAGAGCATCGCAGATCGAAAAATCGCACGGCCCGTATTGGGCGCGTCGAGCCAACTTGGTGTTGATCAACTCGGTAGGGAATCCAAATGGAACTCCAAACACAACCAACCCACCCGTTGGTAGCGGCACGGCAGGGCTTGATTTACTGATTCGAATTGCCGACGAGGCATTTCGCAAACAACAATTCGATGACGCATTGAGAGGTTACGATCAGGCAACCCAAAAAGCGATCTCGCTTGGTGCAAACGACCAAGCATTACAAATGGACATTCGTGCCAGTCAGATTTTTGAAAAGCAATCCAAATTTGAATTGGCTGCGACAAGACTGATTGATGCGGCCAAACGTGACCCAAAGATTAAGCTCGCCGCCGCCGCGCACCATCGAGGCTGTTGGAATTATTCGAGACTGCTTGCTGCTAATAAACCAAAACGAACCTCTCAGTATCGCGGTTATTTAGATCAACATTTGAAGACCTGGCCCAACGAACCCAGCAGCGATCAAGTTCGAATCTGGCTGGGAGGACAACTTCAGAATCAAAAACAGTGGATGCAAGCGATTGATACTTATTTAGACGTATCCAACACAAGCCCGCATTTGGGATCGGCGATCGCACAATTGCATTGGTGCGCCAAAATGATCTTACGTGAGCAGAGTTCGGTTGGACAATCGACTTACAAAACAGTCAATGCACTGATTGGAAAACTGGACAAGAAGCAAAAAACGCTGGCCGAATCTGATCCAGCATGGATGAAAATTTTTCTTACCCGAGTCGAACTTGATTTGATTTTTGGATCCAAGAAACTAAATCCAAAACTTTCAGAATCGCTTTCGGTAATCGAAGCTTCCGACGATGCGGCGTTATCGAAACGCGCATTGGCGATACACGTCGTTTCGATTTCGCTTGAGTCACCCGAACAGTCAAAACGCTTACTCGATCAAATCAAAGAAGACGAAACCGCGCTGGATGTGTGCGACCGCTGTTTGTCCGCGGTGATTACTCAATCCGCTAACGGCAACAATGAGCAATTAAATACGCTCAGATCGCTTAGACTCACAACGATAGATTTTGCCTTGCGAATACCTGAAACAGAGGCGAGCAAGAAAACACGAACCAGTTGGCTGTTCCGAAAATCCAAAACTTTGCTGGGGCTTTCACGCCATGTCGAAGCCGTTTCTGTTCTCGAATCGCTTGAACAGAAATATCCTCGCAGTGCTGCAGTCAAGATTGAACTTGCGCGAGCTTTGACCAACGCGATGGCGAAATCGGATCCCGACAAACCGCTTGCGAAATGGCGCTCGATTGCTGGTCGCGTTAAATCGCACACGCCTAATTGGTTTGAAGCCAAATACAACGTGGCCGAGCTGTTGTTGGGCTCGGGAAAGAAAGACGACGCAGCCAAGTTGCTTAAATTTATCAAGGCAATTCCACCGGGCTGGGAAAAATCGGCTTGGAAACCAAAGTTCGAGACCCTTCTCAAGCGATGCGAATAGGCGCATAAAAAACCCATCGAAGATTTAGCTTCGATGGGTTTGAATTCTTAACTAACCAAGTCTTGCTTAGTTGCCAGCGTTTGAGCCGTTATCTGGATCGTCGTCAGCGATGGCAACGATACCAGCACCAAGACCACCAATCAAAAGAAAGCGACCAGCGTTTCCGCCCAAGCGACTTCCGATGCGTCCACCGCCAAAGCGACCGCGAACAACTCCGCCTCCACTAAAGCCACTGTAGTTGCTACAGGCTCCGCATGTTCCGCCAGAAGCACCACCGTAAGCGATTGACTCACCAGCGTATTCAACTGGAGCCGAGTAAGACGGCTCGATCAGAACATCGTTGCCCACCGCGTAGTCAATCGGAGCTGACTGGATGGGAGCTGCTTGAGCTGGGCAAGTCAGGCAAGCATCCAATTGAGTTGCTGTCCGACGATATGAAACTTGTGAAAACTGGTTTGCACCAACAGCTTCGAAACGACCTGTTGCAAAACCGTTTTGGCCGGCTGCGACAAAGTCATAAACACCTGGCTGCAAATCTGGAACGCTGAATCCGCCACTGGCATCAGTTTGAACTTGAGCGATTGGCTGGTCGTTCTGAATCAACTGAACTTGAATTCCAGCAGTGTTTTGACCTTGGTACAAAGAACTGATGCGACCTTGCAAACGACTGTTGACCAGTTGAATTTGCTTGGCAACAGGAATCTGTGTTCCTTGGTTGCTTGTAGTTGTGGCACTCGCCAAGCTCTGAAGAACAGGTTGTGGAACACTTGATCTAAGCAAGTGTTGGATTCCTGCGTAGTTGGATGAAGCAGTTGTGGCTTCGAGAATATTTTGAGCTCCGCCATTGTTTTGCGAAGAAACATAAACACCGTAAGCTGCGACACCGGCGTTACCAGCGGCAAAGAACGAGTAAGGTCCTGGCGCGATTGAACCAATCGAGAACGAACCATCACCAGCTGTTTGCGCTTGCCTGATGACTTGGCCATCACGAACAAAGAAAACATTCAAACCTGCAAGTCCGTTGGCTGCACGTGAGCCAGCATCAATTGAGGCGACTCGGCCTTCAAGAACGCCACGCTGATTCAACGCAATCGTATGAGTCGGAGTAGCAACAACCGCGGCGCCGCGATTGCTAATGTTTGCGACGACTGGTGATGTGTCACCCATCATCACGCTGACGCCAGTTTGTGATTGTGTCAATTGAGCCGAAGCGGTCGAGATTGCCAAAAAAGGCATTGCGGCCAGCACCAGACTCAAACCAATTTTCTTTAGTTGAGTTTTCATAAATCCATTGCTCACTTAAGGTGTTTCCTAAATACAAAAAAGCTCGTCGGCCATAGAAACCGAATACTGCTTTTCCCTATGAGAACTTACGTCACGGATAAGCGTTTTCAAGTTTTAAGATGAAACACGAATTAATTTTTCGCTTTTCAAAACTACCAATCGGATTATCCGAATGTTCGCTTGCCGATTCACAAATTCGCACTAAGGTGCTGCTTACTTGTTAATCTCTTGTTGGCGAATCAACGCTCCGTTAACAACCTGTAATCGGCTGGTCCTTAGGGATAGGACATGCCGCACTGACTGCCAACAAAGTGGTCGTAAACCCGCCAACAAACAAAAGCACTGTGTAAAGGAACATGGCTCAACCTCCTGTAAATGAATAACAAGAGTTACATTTGCATGTGCTGTGCCAAAAATTCCTTTCGTTTTTTCAAAGCAGAATTGCGTGCCAAAAACCTGCTTTGCAAAGGCCTTATTCAAGCCTTCGTTGTATTTGCTATCGTCGTCAAACCGATGTCAAACTAGTTGAAATTGGATCAAATCGACTACCAAGGTGCCCGAACTGGATAGACTCCAAACTGACCGGTATTGGAAGGCGCGTATGGTGTTTGAGTAAAGCCACCGCCACCACTAATCGAGCCCGCGCCGCCCAGACCAAATTGGTGATGAATCGGAGTGCTGCGAACTTGCCCAACGCCCCATCCATAACTTGTTTGATAAGCCGACGTGGGTGGTACGACCAAAGCAGTCGGTTCACGCCATCGCCAGTGTGCAAAATCACCATTCCAAGGGCGACTCAATGATTCGCCTTGATTCCACTGATGAGTCAAACCGGCTTGAACACCAGGATTGCTGTACGTATACAACGGAGCCGGGCTATAGTTCGGGTTGTGTGAAGCCATCTTCAAAGTCCGCAAGAACTTGATTCGCTCCGAATAGTTGGTCAGCGTCATTCCAGACGCATCAGTACCAGAATAGACCGGTACGCTGCCTCTCTTTCCAAAAAATCGTTTTTGCGCATGTGACTCAGCAGATGTCATCACAATTGTGGCGACCATGACCAAGGCAAAAGTTAAACCCATCTTACTCATATTGATTGACCTTACTCGTTGTCGTTGTTGTTTGATGTTGTTTTGAATTGGTCTAAATTCATGTGCGTAAAAACTCAGATTCGTGTTAGCGATTAACCGTCGTGCCACCCAAGTTTGCAGTGCATCCGCCAGAGCAACCTGATGTAACCGGTGCGCTTAAAACTTCGCCACCGTATGACTGACCACCGTAGATGTCTTCACTATAAGCTGATCCTTGAACGTCACAGTTACCACTTTTGCAGCCAAAGCCACCGTGTAGTCCGCCACCATGCAGTCGACCTCGTACACGTCCACCACCATGATGAAGCAACCCACCACCGTGATGACCGATTCGCCCGCCACCGTGATGACC
>CAYZGP010000126.1:0-5584 GCA_964478065.1 uncultured Pirellulaceae bacterium | reverse complement strand
CCGTGACCAAGTCGTCCGCCGGCGCCATCTGAATCAAGAGAATAAATTCGCTTGTTAATCTTGTAGCTCAATCCGCCAAGGGGATTGGAAAATGGCAGATTACCAATGTGATTGACGCCGCTTTGCCAACGGACGGATGTTTTGTTCAACGAATCGTTTCCGCCACGGTAGCCGCCGGTGTTGTAGTAGTTGTAATAATTTCGCGAATGCTGATACATCATCTCGTGAGGCATCAACGGTTGGTACGTGTAATAGCTTTGTGCACCCAATCGTGGCGAATCATAAGGCGCCGGATAAATTCCCGCGGTGTTCGTTCCCGCTCCTTGGGTGGAGTATTGCGAGAACAAATTGTTGGATGAATTGCCTTGCCCAAACTGAGCCGAAACAGGTGCGACCATCACGCACAAACACGCCGCGGTGGCGCTTGCAATCAAGAGTTTTCGGATCATTGGGTCTGACTCCTCGTTTTTTGGCAAAATTTTGAACAGGCGAGAAACTGAAAATTTCATCCTCAATCTCAATGGTGTGATCGTGAGACACACCACTCCTGCCTCCTTTTCGACCAGTTTCTACAGCTGATACCAACCAATTCCTTCTCGCCCGCAAGCATTCCCAAACCACCCACCTCACAATCGGAAAAACCGTCTACAACCAAGTCGACCTGATTGGTATACTTCCCCCAAAACACCTCGCTTTGCAGCCAAAGCGCAAAACGACCCTAAACGTAAAAACCATAATTTGATTTTGCTCAAGTAAAAAACAGGAATTCGCTACAAGTCGAAAATCACTTGGCCGATATCTCACAACTTAAGCAAGCCAGCAACAAGTGCTTTCACCGATCGTCGGACCAACCGACAAACTCAAGTCAACAAGGATAAATTGACGTGGCAAAACGCCGGCCAGCGAAAAAGAAAAACACCAAGAAGAAGTCAACATCCAAGAGCTCAACTTCCAAGAAATCGACATCCAAAAAATCTTCGTCGAGATCTAAAGCTCAAACCAACGGAACTTTGTTTGACGACCAGGACGCAGGTTGGGACCCAATTCCGCTTCGACTGGCTGCCCAGTCACGGTACCTGAATTATTCACTTTCTGTTATCACGTCGCGAGCGCTTCCCGATGTTCGTGACGGATTGAAACCAGTTCAGCGCCGGATTCTATATACAACCCGCGAACTCAATCTCGGCCATACTTCCAAGCACCGAAAAAGTGCAAAGGTCGTTGGTGACGCAATGGCCAACTATCACCCGCATGGTGACAGTTCCATTTACGACGCGCTGGTTCGAATGGCCCAGCCGTTTTCGTTACGCGTTCCCCTAATCGATGGCAGCGGCAACTTTGGTTCGATCGATGGTGACAACGCAGCGGCGATGCGATATACCGAATGTCGACGCACTCGAATTGCCGGTGAAGTACTCGAAGACCTCGCCACACGAACCGTCGCGTTTCGACCAAACTATGACGGCGCCCGTGAAGAGCCCGTTGTATTGCCCAGCCGGATTCCCAACCTTCTCCTCAACGGAGCAACTGGAATCGCCGTCGGCATGGCAACAAACATTCCGCCACACAATTTGAAAGAGCTTTGCAATGCACTTTTAAAACTGCTTAAAAATCCAGAAATCAAAGCCTACCAACTGGTTGCTGGTGACGCCGTCCAAGGCCCGGACTTTCCTCTCGGTGGCCAAATCATCAACACCAAAGAGGAACTGCGCGAAATTTACGCGACTGGCCAAGGCGCTGTGAAACTTCGCGGCACCTCAAAAGTCGTTGCTGGGAAACGTGGCGGCAGCCGTATTCTGCAAATCAATTCGATTCCCTACGCGGTCAACAAAGCCAACCTCGTCGAACGAATTTCCGAATACGTTTATAGCGGAAAACTTCCATTGGTGACCGAAGTCCGCGACCTTTCGACCGATGACATTCGAATCGATCTGACTTTGAAAAAGGATGTCGACGAAAACAAAGTCCTGGCGTTCCTCTATAAACACACTCAGCTTCAAACCAACTTTAACGTTAACTTGACCTGTCTGGTTCCGACTGAAAATCCGGAAGTCGGTCGACCAGAGCGGCTTGGGCTTAAAGAAGCCCTGTGGTACTTCCTTCAATTCCGCCTGGAAGTCGTTACCCGACGACTGGAAAACGAACTCGCCACATTGAGTCGCCGGATTCACATTCTTAATGGTTTCGTGACGATTTTTGATGCACTCGACCAGATTATCAAAATCATTCGACGGAGTGATGGAAAAGCCGACGCGGCCGTCAAAATCATGAAGCGGTTTCCCGTCAAAGAAGGACGAGGCAAAAACACGGGGCTCGACGCGGAGCAAACCGAAGCCATCCTCGAACTCAAGCTTTACCGTTTGGCGAGATTGGAAATCAATCTCGTTCTCGAAGAACTCAAGAAGAAAGCAAAACGCGCCCGCGAAATTCGCAAACTGCTTAAGGACGACACCTCCAACACCAATGCATCCGGCCGTTGGAAAATCGTTCGCTCCGAAATTCAGGATATCCTCAACGACTATTGCAAAGAGAAAGAGGCCAAGCGACGAACGATCATTCTTTCCGTTGGAGACGAAGTCGAAATCAACGCGGAAGATTTTATTCTTGCCGAAGACTGTCACATCCTGATTACAAAGGATGGCTGGGTGAAACGTCAAAAGAACATTGCTGACCCATCCAAAAGCCGCCTTCGTGCAGGCGACGAAGTGCTGGCTTGCGTTGGCGGTTCGACCCGTCACACGATCGGTTTTTTCTCTTCTCTTGGCGTTTGTTACACCGCGCGAATGGCGGACATTCCTGCTTCTACGGGCCATGGTGATCCAGTCCAGAAACTATTCAAACTCAAAGACGGCGAAAAAATCGTCTCGGTACTTTCATTTGACCCACGCGTCATCGGCGACATCGCTTCCGATCCAGAGGACAAGTATTACCCTGAGGTTCATGGACTCGCCGCGTCGAGCGATGGTTTTGCTTTGCGATTCGGACTCGACCATCTGGCAGAGCCATCCACACGAAGCGGTCGACGTTACGCGCGGGTAAAAGCCGGCGCTGAATTGATTGGCGTTTATGCCATCGACACGACCGAAACGATACTTGCGATCTCGGCTGATTGCCGCGCAATGGTCTGTTCCGTCGAAGACATAAATTACCTCTCGGGAGCAGGCAAAGGCGTGACGCTAATTAAACTCGCCAAAACCGATCGCTTGATTGGATTCAAACCGTCCAAAGGCGATCGTGACTTGCTCGTTGTTGAAACCAATCGCGGTGCGCAAAAAACCATTTCCACGGCGAAGTACCGAACGACTTCACGTGGCGGAAAAGGAAATGAGATTCAAAAGAATGGCAAAATCGCCAAAATCGTTTGGCCACCAGTCGAATCGCCTCCGGAATTAAAACCGCTTAAAAAATAGCTGCCTGTTTCCGTTGGTCAACCAACGCCAATACTGGACAACTGTCGTTGGACCACAAAAACAATTCAACACAAATCACGGAATAACAACATGGCGAAAAGCAAAAAAAATTACGGTGGCGATAATATCGTCGTCCTCGAAGGACTCGAACCGGTTCGCGTACGCCCGGGCATGTACATCGGTGGCGTGGGCTCCACAGGCCTTCATCACTTGATCTGGGAGATCATGGACAACTCGGTTGACGAAGCAATGAACGGGCACGCCTCCGAGATCACACTCCAACTCCACAAAGATGGTGAAACCGTCACCGTCTCGGACAACGGACGCGGCATTCCAGTCGACATTCATAAAAAGACAAAAAAGAGCGCCCTTGAAACCGTGTTGACCATCCTCCATTCGGGCGGAAAATTCGATGGCAACAATTACAAAACGTCAGGTGGTCTCCACGGCGTTGGTGCGTCCGTGGTCAACGCACTTTCGAAAAAACTGGTCGCCGTCGTCAAACGAGGCGGCTCGCAGTATCGAATGGAATTCTCAAAAGGGAAACCAAAATCGAAACTTCAAAAACTTAAGGGCTCGATTCGCGGAACAGGAACCTCGATCACGTTTTCGCCCGACCCAACGATCTTTCCCAAAACAGGTTTTAACTCAAAGACAATTCGCGAACGCCTGGAGATTGCAAGTTTTCTCCATCGTGGCGTAAATGTCAATTTCATTGACGACGTTGCGAAAACGAAAGAGAACTTCTTTCACGAGCAAGGAATTGTTGACTTCCTCGCCAAAGTCCTGAAAGAACGCGATACCAGGCCGATTCACGAATCCCCGTTTACGCTTCAAATCACTGAGCCAGATCGTATCGAGCTAACCCTTCAATGGACCGAGTCAACTGACGAGCACGTCCGCTCGTACGTCAACGGTATTCCAACAGGTAATGGCGGTACACATGAAAACGGATTTCGTTCGGGCTTGAACAAGGCCGTTCGAAACTATTTTGACATGCACAATTTGGTTCCGCGCGGTGTGAAAATCACAAAAGACGATATCCGCGAAGGGCTAGTCGGGATCATTTCGATCTTTATCGCTGAACCCCAATTTCAGGGCCAAACCAAAGATCGTTTGAATAACCCAGAAGTCCAAAGCGCCGTTGAGGGCGCGATCCGCCCTGCCCTTGAGCAGTGGATGAACAACAATCGCAGCGTCGCCGATGGCATCATCGCGCGAATCATCACCGCCGCCCGGGCACGCGCCGCCTCGCGAGCCGCATCGGCTGCGATCTCGCGAAAATCATCAGGCAAACGTTCGATGCTGCCAGGAAAGCTCAGTGACTGCCTCGATTCAGGCCGCGGAAAATCCGAACTGTTCATCGTCGAAGGCGACTCCGCGGGTGGGTCCGCAAAACAGGGCCGCGACCGGAACTACCAAGCCATCCTGCCACTTCGCGGTAAGGTTTTGAATACCGAAAGTGCGACTTTGAAAAAGATGATGGACAACAAAGAAATCCAAGACCTCGTAACCGCCATTGGTTGCGGGATCGGTCCAAAACTGGACCTTTCTGGTTTGCGATACGAAAAAATCATTCTGCTCGCGGATGCCGATTCCGATGGTCACCACATTACCACGCTGTTGTTGACGTTCTTTTACCGCCACATGCCGCAGCTGATCACCGATGGCCGTTTGTTCATCGCCAAACCGCCGTTGTTTCGAATAGACATTGGCAAAAACACACATTGGGCAGCCGATGAAGCCGACCGAGCCCGCATCCTCGAAGAGCATGGTGACGGACGAGCCAACCCTGAAATCACCCGCTTTAAAGGTCTCGGCGAAATGATGCCCAAAGTCCTTTGGAACACCACGCTTAATCCCGATACCCGTCGACTTTTAAAAGTCGAAGTTGACGATCAATTGGAAACTGATCGCGTGATCAGTGACCTAATGGGTCGGGACGCCTCGGCGCGTTTCGACTTCATCATGGACCGAGCCGAATATGCCAGCGAAATCGATGTCTAAAGCCGCCTGATAACGACAACGGGACGGGTTTGGAAAGCGCACTTTAGCATGCGCGCTTCGTTTTCAATAAAATTCTGTGCTACATTGAATCGTGTTAACCGACACCCGCCAACGATTGGGAGATCAATGGGCTCGAAAATCAAAATCGTTTCTGATCAACCACTTGT
>CAYZGP010000125.1:0-18348 GCA_964478065.1 uncultured Pirellulaceae bacterium | reverse complement strand
GATCGTAGACCGCTCGCAATCCAACCGGTTGAATCATCATGTTGGTTAGCGGCGCGTCAGCCAGCCACTTGAGCAGCGGCGACAGTTCACCGGGCGTGTCAATTTGGAGCGTATCACCAACTTGTTTGAGAGATAGTTGCGATTTCAAAGAGCTTGGGATGTCTGGCAGGGCACCGGTTAACGTGGCGCGGATTCGATGTTGCTTTTTCAAGCTGGCCATCGATTCAAGGTGAACCAACTCCCCTTTGCGAAGAATTCCAACGCGGTCGCAGGTGTCTTCGATTTCGGAAAGAACGTGCGAAGAAAAAATTACCGTTCGCCCTTCATGCTTTGCTTCTTTAACCATCTCCATGACTTGGCCTCTCACCGTTGGGTCGAGGTTTGCCGTTGGCTCGTCCAGAATCAACAGTGGAGTATCAACATTCATGCAGATCGCGAGGGCAAGTTTTTGCCGCATGCCTGTTGACATTAATCCGACCCAGCGAGAAAGATCCAGTTCCAAACGATCGGCAATCTTCAAGGCTTTTTCGAAACTCGCGGTTTTGCGGAAGCTACAAAACAGCTTCAAAACGTTTCGCCCACGCATCATCCGATAAGTCCGTGCATCGCCAGGCAAATAGGAAACAAGTCGATGAACGTCGACTCGTTGTTTGTGGCAATCCAGTCCTCCAATGGTTGCTGTTCCGT
Source organism: uncultured Pirellulaceae bacterium (assembly GCA_964478065.1). Classification (GTDB taxonomy): domain Bacteria; phylum Planctomycetota; class Planctomycetia; order Pirellulales; family Pirellulaceae; genus Mariniblastus. The sequence continues at coordinate 17,661 of CAYZGP010000125.1, read as the reverse complement.
CGGTGGGGTTCATGAATCCCAGCAGCAGACGAATCAACGTTGATTTGCCGGCTCCGTTGGGACCAAGCAAACCAAACACTTCGGCTTGGTTGATCGTCAATGAGCATTTATTGAGCGCGGTAAAGTCGCCAAATCGTTTGGTCAACATTTGAACGTCAACCGGCGCAGACAGCTTTAAATCGACACCAGGTTTTTGCGGAGAAGAAAGATTCATGAATGATTCGCTATCGAAGCGGCTCTTTTCCCATCAATCGACGAAGCATCCCGATTTGTCCCGAGTGAATCATTTCGTGATCCCCGGCAAAAAGTAACGCTCCGTACCGCGTCGCATAGGCTGCATGCGGTGGGCCAAGCGGTTCGTCTAACTGATCGCCATCAAAGGTTACGATTTCTTTTCGCATTTGACTGTGAACTTTGCCAAGCACATCCAGCAGTTCCGCTGGCTCCGGATAGTCAGCCCTGTCTTTGCTCGGCTTTGTGCCACGCATGAAGAGCTTGCGGACTTTGCTGGACATCAATTGCGAGTCAACTTCGCGATCGCGCCCACGCTGTTGAAACAAAGTCAGTCCATATTGGGACATCGCCAAGTGGCCGACTTGCCAGGCAATGTGAGTTGTAAACGCGTCGGGTGACCAGTACCAGTCGTCGTCTTCAAGGCCTTCCAGCAGAGATGAACTGTAGGCGCGGGCGAATTCGATATGCCGGATCGCAATTGTAAGTCGCTGGGAGACGTTTGTTTCTGGGTAGTCGTGTTCGAACATTTTGTTGTGTGAGTCCTGCGTTGTAGGTCGACCGATGGCGCGTTTGGGAGAAAGCTCGGTTACTAATTTTTATTAACCGTGGCTATCGCCAAAACGGCTCATCGCTTGTTAACCTTGGCAATCGTCTAATGGCACTTACTTTAAGAACAATCCATCGTCAGTTGCTGTTAATCGAAAAATTAGCGCTTTAGTTCAAAGATCCCTTCGAGTTCGACGGTCACCCCCAATGGCAAAGCCGCGACGCCTACGGCACTGCGAGCGCCCACACCAGCGTCATCTCCAAAGACCGCTTTCATTAACTCACTGCAGCCATTAACGACCGCGGGCTGTTGAGTGAAATCAGATGTGCAGTAGACCATCCCGAACAGTTTGACGACTCGCTCGATTTCGTCGAGGCTTTCCAGGTGGGACTTGAGTGTGGCGAGCATTGTCAAACCAGCTTGTTTTGCCGCTTTGTAACCAGCCTCTTGGTCGACGTCTTTTCCGACGCAGCCTGTTAACAATGATCCATCGAGTTGCACCGGCAAGTGACCGGATGTGTAGCAAATATTGCCGATCGTAATCGCTGGTTTATAGACTCCAACCGCAGAAGGTGCAGGTGGAAGTTCAAGGCCAAGCTCTTTTAGTTTGTCTTCTGGACTCATGATTCTCGTCGTTTTAAGAGATAAAAGCGGTAAAATTTTGCCTGTGGATTCTTGGTAAATCTGGATGTCGACGCTGATTATCGGATTCAGGTAGAGGTCTGGCTAGGTGGAATGCGATTTGGGGTCATTTGTGTCCGAAATTCATTGAAAAAAGATCATTTTTTTGGGATTGAAGGTCCTTATTCAATCGCAAATGCGTGTAACCTAATTGCGTTGGGTTACATTCTTCACTTTATGGAATTGATATGAAATTAAAAATCATACTTTTGGGGCTGACTGTGGTTTTCATTGGCCACATGTGTACTAGTTCTGCCTTTGCACAACGCGGGGGTCGGGGCGGAGCCAGCCAGGAATCAGTTTGGGAGTATTACGCTGAAAAGTACGACAAAGATTCCGACGGGAAACTTTCGAAGGCTGAATATGATCGTGGCGACGAGCGTTTCGGACGACTTGATAAAAACAAAGACGGCGTTTTGACCAAAGAAGATTGGACTGAGCAATCTGGCGGTCGAAGACGCGGTGGACGCAGAGGCCAAGCACGAGCCGAAGCTCCTTCAGTCGGCGATGTTGCACCAGATTTTGAATTGGTCGACATCAATGATCCAACGAAAAAGGTTTCTCTTTCCAGTTTCAAAGGCGAAAAAGCGGTTGCTTTGATTTTTGGAAGCTGTACCTGACCGCCGTTCGTACGTTCAGCTGGTCAGCTGGAAGAGACTTACAAGAAACATGGTTCTGACGTTCAGTTCGTTTTTGTTTACTGCAAAGAAGCACACGCGATCGACGGAGCCTCACCTAACACACGCGTCTTGGTCGAAGAACCGATTTCTGATGAAGAGCGTTTAGTGATCGCCAAGAAATTCGTCAAAGACATGAAATTTACGATCCCTTCTGTGGTCGATTCAATTGGAGACGAAACCGGAACGGCTTACGCGGCCCACCCAGATCGTTTGTACCTCGTTGGCAAAGACGGAAACATCGCTTGGGCAGGAGATAGAGGCCCAATGGGCTTTAAGCCTGATCAACTTGTCGCCGCCATCAAGAAAGAGGTTGGGAAATCGGGACAAGACGAAACTGATTCGAAAGAAACCGAAAAGAGTTCTGGTGCACCAGAACGGTCTGGCCGACAAGCAGGTGGTCGTTCAAGGTTCATGTCGATGCCATTTATGACTGCTCTCGATGCAGACAAAGACGGCAAGCTTTCGGAATCTGAGATTGAAAATGCATCTGCTGCATTGAAGTCGCTTGATAAAGATGAAAGCGGAACGGTAACCCTTGAAGAGTTAGTCCCACAACGAGGCGGGGGCGGTCAACGAGGCGGAGCTGGCCAACGAGGCGGAGGCGGTCAACGAGGCGGAGGTGGCCAACGAGGCGGGGGCGGTCAACGAGGTGGCCGAGGGCGTTAGTTATAACTAATCTGCTGCACGCTAATTCACATGAGCCGACCATCTGGTCGGCTCACAACGTTGGGTCGGCGGTCCTCCACCGAGTGTATTGAGTCTGTAAGAAGTTTTGAACTTTCGAACGAGCTGTTCAAGATCTCTGACAGATTCTTGCACTCGTTGGAGGACCGCCGACCCGCTTTTGTGACGTGAGGATTCTTTCTAAACAAAACAGGGCTCTGCCACAGAACTAAGACCGATGTTGTTGGTGCTGAAGCGATAAAACTCTACCCCTCGTAGAGTTTTGACTCTTTCCGAAACTCAAGCAGCTGTGCATTCAGCTGTTCCCGAATTTGAACAATCAAAGGATCTGATTCCGCACCGCGATCACGTTTAGTTGGGACTTCGATTGCCTCCCCAACATCGAGTATGACTTTCAAATCTCCGTGAACTCGGCATTTGTCATTCAAGTCCTCCTCGAATTTTTCAAGCGTTTCGAGAATTCGGTCAACGGACTTAAACTCAGTCAAGTATTGATCCGGGTAACAATCAATTTGTTGCGCAAGATAAGTCTGTTCCAAGTGATTCCAACGCCTGGCCCGCTCGTCAGCATCGACTTCTCTGCGACTCATTTCCGGAAAGATCTTCATTCGCAGCGCTTTGACCCGGGTTTGGATCCCTCCCGTTTGTTTTGAGCCCAACCACTCTTCTTCCAGCGGATCGAGAAGTAAATCAACCATGTGAGTTTGCCGCTCTCTCAATGTTACCCCAGTGGCACGTACGTCGTACTCCAGTTCCTTGAGTGTCAGCATTGCGTTGCCGAGTTTGATGATGCGGTCAATCAGCGGAATATTCGGGGCGGGTTTCCAAGTCAATTGCCGTTCGAGGTCCGAGAGAACGTCATTGGCGACGCGTTCAATGTCGCCTTGGAATAAATACTTGATGCAGACAGGGTGCACGACCACTTTGCCGCCTGTTTTGGCGCGACGCTTGGCGGCGGTACGGGCGATGAACGCCGGGCCTTCCATGAACGCCATCAATCGATCGTTGGTTCGACTGGTCGCTCCGGCGGGAAAAATCAGCAGTGGACGTTCGGCTTTGACCAACACATTGATTGCATAGTCGACCGCCTTTCGATCAAGGCCTTCGCGGTTAACACTAAACGCGCCCATCAGTCGCACGACAGCAGTTGTGAGCGCCGATTGATTAAACAGGTGCCAACTAGCCATCGTATAAAGCTCAACGGGTGTTTCACGACACACGTGGCACATCGCCGCTGGGTCCGCTGTGCGTGGATGGTTGGGCGCCAGCATGATCGCGTGGCCCGCTGCGATCGAAGCTCGCAGGCGATCAAGGTTGCGGCATTCGTGATCGATGACACCGTCTTTTCGCAAAGTGCCTCTGAACACTCCAAATTTGTTCAAGAGTTTTTGCGGCCAACTCCAAGTCACGGGCGGGACGAATTTGTATGGCTTCTCGATCAGAATGTTTTGCATCGGTCGTCGTTATTGGGAGTTTGATTTGGATGAGCTGTTTTGCTTTTTCGTGGCTGTTAAAAATCAGTTAGAAGCTACGTCCTTAGATTCCAACGTTTTTTGTTTATCAGCTTATTGTTTCTTAACTTTGTGCTTGGACGCAAACATCTTTCGCAACGATTTTGGGATTTTCTTGTATTCTTTGGGCGCGAATTGAATTGGCGGCTGGTCCAAAAAATTGTAAGCATCTCGAAACCAGGAACGGCTAAAGACCAAATACAAAATCGGTCGTGCGTGGTCACTTTCGTTAGCCATCCCGCCATGAATAACTCGATAATCCATGAAGTAAACATCGCCCATTTTTGCAAGCGGATGCACGGAGCCTTCCCAGCTTGGATTCTCCATCAAACCACGAAGTTGATTGCGTGCGTCAGAATCCGCGTGACTGCCTTCCCAAATCGCGGTCGAGCCAGTTGATTCTTCTATGTCGACCAGCGGAATAACGACAGTGATGGCGGAAGGAGGAAGCGAGGCGCATTGAGTTTCGTCTTCGAAAAGAGGCGGATGGTCGAAGTGGATTGCCTGGTCTTCAGCACCGGGAAGCGTCACGACCGATCCGAAGCTTGAGAGGACACAATCATGGCCAAGCAATGTCTGCAGGATTTCCATCAATATTGGGTTGGCGAAAATCCGCGGATCGTTGAAAGGCGGTTTGATCGTGACGGTAATCATAAATCGCTGATCGCCAACGACGGCATGCCGCTTTCTTAATTCGGCTGGTGTTTGCGAAGTGTACTGAGCCTCGTAAGCGTCTGCCAAATTCTGGACAAACTGTCGCGTAAAAACGCTTTTGATCCACAATGCGCCGTGGGTTTTGAACTGCTCGACAGCCAGTTTTGCCGTGGCGGGGTCCAACGATTCGCAGGTTTGCTCTTTTTGCGAGAGTTGAATCTGGGACTTCATACTGGCCTATCGCTGTAGCGGGTTTTTTGGTCGAGGTTTATTTGGTTTGACTCATTTTCGCAACCAAGTTAAATTTTCACAACCGAGGACAATTGAGGTAAAATCATAGACGGTAATCTGAACGGTACCTCGTTCTAATTCGTAGAAATCAGATGCTGTTTTCCTGCTATTATTCCAACCCAAGCTATTTTCCAATGTTCAAATCTCGAATTCTCTTTTTTGTTTTGGCAGTTTTTGCCCTTTCAATTCTTACGATTCAAACTGGTTGCGAACGAAAGCCAGACTCAACTGCGGTTCTTAAAAAGAGGTTTGAAGAAATGAAAGCGGCTTCAAAAGTCTTTGAAGACTTGTTAGTTGGGATCAGCGATGAAGCTTCGGCCAAAGAAGCGGTTCCCAAACTCGAAAACGCATTACAAGACATGTTGACGACAGGCAGGATTTTAGAGAAAGCCGCCGAGACAAGAGCTCGCACCGCTGTCATGTTGAAAGCAGAGTCTAAAGATTTTCGCAAGTCACAAGGTGAACGAGTCGCCGCTGAAGTTGCAAGACTACAAGGGATCGATGGTGTTGAAGCGGCCTTGGAACCGATCCTTTCTCAGATGGGAGACAAATACAAACCGATCAGCGCTCAGAAATAACATGGAAACGGGATGTGCAAGTGCGCAAGCGAGAAACAGCTTGGCATCGATGCTTGTTGTAATAATGAGCCGTTTTGGCGATCTAAGTCGGCTGGTTTCCAACCGCTTGGGCAACGTTGGTGAATCCGCCTGATTTGAGTTTGCCCAAAATATGTTTGTTTAAGTCCCGTACAGTCGTCGGGCCGCCGTAGATAAATCCAGTATAGATCTGAACCAAAGAAGCACCCGCCCGAAGCATCTCCCAAGCGTCTTCACCGTTCATGATGCCACCGACGCCGATGATTGGAATCTCACCTTTGAGTTCAGCGTAAAGCGTTTTTACAACCTCTCGGCTACGAATTGTCAGAGGGGCACCAGAAAGTCCACCGTTTCCGATTTCTTTAACGCGCGATTGCGGAGTTGTCAGACTTTCACGTGATAACGTGGTGTTAGTTGCGATGATGCCATCCAGTTTGACTTCTTTCAAAATCGAAATAATGTCAGCGAGTTGCTCTTCGGTGACGTCGGGTGCGATCTTCAATAATACTGGTTTGGTGGAGCATTCGTGATCAGCGGACAATTTGATATTTAACGCCGTAATCGCGGTCAGCAATTCGATCAGCGGTTCACGATTTTGCAACGTCCGCAGTCCCGGGGTATTTGGGGAGCTTACGTTTACCGTAAAGTAATCGGCAAATGTGAATAGACGCTCGAAACTGAAAAGGTAATCGCGGGTGGCCTCTTCGACGGGAACCACTTTTGTTTTTCCAATGTTGACACCCAGAATGTCTGTTGGACGGGATTTGCGAGTTGTCGATAAACGCCGCGCCGCGCCGTCGGCCCCGCCGTTGTTGAATCCCATCCGATTGATGATCGCTTTGTCAGACGGTAACCGAAACAAACGGGGCTTGGGGTTGCCCGATTGAGCCTGCCCGGTGATCGTGCCGACTTCTACGTGAGAAAATCCAAGGCTTGCAAGTTGTGGAAACCAGCGAGCGTCTTTATCGAATCCGGCGGCTAGTCCAACCGGGTTTTGAAAGTTCAAACCAAAGACATTTGATTCAAGTGCCGGATCAACGACGGTGTACTTTTTTCGATAACGCTCGGCGACAAAGCCCGTGGACAGCATCGTTTTGAATGCGCCCATCGAAAAATAGTGGGCCCTTTCGGCCGGCAAGCGGAATAGTAGCGGACGGGCGATGGATTGCCAAAGCATTTGGATTTTGAATTCGAATGAATGAAGTGGAAGTTTTGTTCGGTGCAGTTTGCATCGATAGTATCACGACTCTCCGAGTCGTAACTTAAGAACAACTAAGCATAATGTTTCAAGCAAGCCCTCAGCTTATGAGAAACAATGACCTCTTACTGTGTGGTGACGACTCGGAGAGTCGAGCTACTTTCTTGCCAGGCTCATCCCTTAATTCAAAGGGATAGAGTCTAGGTTTATTTGGCACCGCGCGAGATCGTTGGGGCGATGCTCATTCTTGGTGCTCCTGAACTCTGGCGATCCCAGTTACTGTATGGTCAGCTACTTGCGCTCACGAACCATACTGCGCCAATCGCCAAAAATAACTTGCGCGTGAATCATTGGCCAGTTACCAATTCAAACCGATGCCTTCGCCACCTGACTTGCGATCGTTTCCGCCTTTGAGAGGTTTGTTGGTGGCCGGAACTGCCAGCTCTCTTGGCGGCTCTTCGACGGCTGCTTCTTTCGGTTTTCCTGATGATGCCTTGGGAGCTGGCGGAGCCAAACAAGCCTTATGCGAAAGCGAGATTTTCTGTGATTGAGGGTCGATCGATTTGATTTTGACTTCGATTTCCTGCCCTTCTTTCACCACATTATCGACTTTGGCGATGCGTTGATACGAAAGTTCAGAGATGTGAACCAGTCCCTCGATGCCAGGTGAAATTTTGACAAACGCGCCAAAATCCGCGATGCGAGTAACCGTCCCTTTGACGATATCATCGACCGCAAACTGCTCGTCGACTTTCTTCCATGGATGTTCAACAAGGTCGCGGAGTGAAAGCGAAATACGATTGGACTCAAGGTCAATTTTTTCAACTTTGACTTTGACGCCTTCGCCAACTTTGACCACTTCGCTTGGGTGTTTTACGCGTGACCAGCTGATTTTGCTGATGTGAACCAAACCTTCGACGCCACCCAAATCCACAAACGCACCAAAATCCATAAGTTTCGTGACAACGCCTTCGCGAATCTGTCCGGCTTCGAGTGTTTTCAAAAGCTCTTTGGCTTTTTCTTCGTTCTCACGGTCAAGGATAGCCCGACGGCTCAGGACCAATTTTCGTTTTTCAGGGTTTGATTCAACAACAACGCAAGGGAATTTTTTGTTGATGTAAGCGCTGAAGTCATCAACGCGGAAGCGGTCAATCTGGCTGGCGGGGATAAAGCCACGAATGGAACTGACGGTGGCTTCGAGTCCGCCAGTGTTTGACCCGGTAACCAGCGCATCGACGACCGCGCCTTCGATGATGTCGCCCCAATCAGCGACGCCGACGCTCGCGCCGGGAACGGCCAATTCGTAAAGGCCGTCTTCTTTGTTGAGGCCGCGAACAATGATCTCGCACAAATCGCCTTCTTTGGGGGCTTCTTTGAAATGGTGAAGCGTTGCGATGCCTTCGTATTGACCGGCAAGTTTAAAGAACACGTCGTCGTTGTGAATTTTTGTGACGGCGGCCTTTACTCGTGTGTTGGGTTCGATCTCAGCTTCATTGGCTTCGGTCTTTAAAATCACGTCGTCCATCGAGACGTCATTTAATGCGGCTTCGATTTCGGCGTCTACGTCATCGCTGAATCCAGTATCAGATTTGATCGGGGGAAGTGGCACAGCGGCGACTTTTTCTTTGCCCGATAGATCGATCGGATTTGCAACCGCGGCTTGTACGGCTTTTGGTTGGGATGGCTTGAGAGATTTGTCGGCCGCGTCTCGCTGGGAACCAATCGCGACTTTGGGTGTCGCAGGCTTTTCAGTTGTCGCTGCCGCATCTGTTGGGGGCGGTAGCGGTGGTGCTGTTATTGGAGCTGGTGTTGAACTCGGCACAGGCGTGGCGGGTGTAGTTGGTGTAGGCGTTTCAACGGGAGGCGTTGGTGCCGATGCTTGTGTTGGTGCGACTGTCGGTTGCGCGGGGGCATCTGCAGCTGGAGTTGGGTCGGTAGTTTGTGGGTCGGGTTTGGGTTCAGAACTCATGACAAAAACTGCAAAGGAAATAAATGATGGTGATACAAAAACGTTGAACTTGTGCCATGAAAATAATTTACCAAGTTTCCGACTTGAGGTGTCAGCCAAAACTTAAGCTATGGCGAAAACTCAGAAAGAAAAACGAAAAAATGAAAAACCGAAATTTAATTGGGGATTAGAAATTTCGCCCCTTTGAAGGCAGTTCAAATTCATCGGTTCGAAACGGTGAAGCTGGCAAACCGTCTGCATTAACGAGGTTAGGCTGAGATGAGTCATCCCAGGCAAAACGAACGGCCACAGGATTTTTTACGTCGGGCGAGCTGACGACCAATACTTTTCCGTCAATTTTTGCGGTTGCCGGCACAAATTCTTGATCCTTACCGCAAATGGTGAAACAGTTTAGTTCTTTGGCATCGCCTTGGATTTTTAGTCCGCCATCGGCATGAGAAAATGTCAGCCGGATTTCAGTTTCATTGCTGGCCATTTTTTCGAAGATCGGGCCGCTGAATGTTTTGATTTTTTTCTCAGCAGGGAGTTCGTTTTTGTAAACGTCAGCCAAAGCGATCAAAGCAAGCCGGCGTCCCACGGCTTGTTTGTCTTTTGGTTCCGACGTCGTCAAGTTTCCAATATCTGTCGTGACGACCATTCCGGTGTTTTGGACGGTTTTCAAAGCATGTAATTGTGCTGCCCAGATTTCCGCCAATCCATCAGCCGGTTTGCCTTCTTCTTCATACCGATAAGGCGATTGTTGGACGAAATAGAAAGGCATTGTTTTGGATGCAAAATTGACTCGCCAATCCTCAATCAACGCTGGAAGTAGTTTCGCATACTGGCTGCCGCGACCATTGTTGGCGGACCCTTGATACCAGACGGCACCACGAATCGGAAACTGGCGAAGCGGTGCAATCATTCCATTGAATAGACTTCCAGGTACTTCAGAGCTAGATGCTTCGTCGAACTCGTCCCAGTGCTTTAACAGCTCGCCAAAATTCCCATCCGCTTCTAGCGTCTTGCGCGAGATCCACGTTTCGCACGTTGAGTCTTCCCAGGATGCGTCGATCAGCCCGATCGGCACGCCTTCAAGTTGCTTGGCGACTTCTCGTCCGAAAAAATATGCGGTGGCTGAAAAATCTTTCACCGTATCAGGAGAGCAAACGCCCCACGGTTCAACTTTGGCGAATTCATCCAACGGCGTTGCACGGGCGGCTTGTTCAACGGTGAACAGTCGCAGCATCGGAAAGTCCTTTGAGTTTCCGATTTCCGTTTCACCGTTAAGCGCATCGGCAACGGACATGGCCATATTGCATTGCCCGGCACACAACCAGACTTCGCCAACCATGACGTCGGAAAAAATGATTTTTGGCTCGCCAGCTTCCGCAACGACCTCTAATTGATACGGTCCCCCAGCTTCGGGGGTTGCAACCGTAACGGCCCAATTCCCTTTTGCGTCAGCGGTTGCTTTAAGCTCTTTGTCGGCAAACTTAATCGAAAGTCGTTGCCGAGGTTCGGCAGTGCCCCAAACTTTGACGTTTGCATTTCGTTGCAGCACCATGTGATCCGAAAAGATTTTCGGCATCGAGATATCGGCTGTCGCATCAACTGCAATCAAGGCAGTCAATCCGAAAACAAAAATCAGGTTGCAGAGCAATTTAGAAATAGATTTGAAATGCGGCGCTAAACCGTTCCAATGCATGATGGACCTGTAGTATCTCAAGCTCAATATCGAATGGAACGATCAAACGGTTCGCAGATCAACATTTGAGAATTGGAAGTGTTGTGGGAAGGCGAATTGGATTTTGGAAATGATTTGAACGAGCCTTCGTTTAGTGGATTTTAAACCAACTTTGTCAATTCCTCTAGCATTATCAAAGCTTTCTATTCAATTATTAAAAAGAGTCCCGCGACGAAATGGCTGTAACGTTCAATACAGCAAACAATACCCCGTGTTTCAAGAAAGTTTTGGTGCGCCGCTACTGATCACCACGACTTCATCCTGCACCCGAAAAGTGTATTTTTCCGGGTTTACGATTGCATCCTGCCCCTCTGAATGGACTGCAACCAAAATGATGTTCTGCGACTTTCGAACATCGGCAAGTTTTTGGTCAAACGTCTCGCCAACCCAGCTTTCGGGAATCGGCATACGATAAAATTCGTTTCCACGTTGATACGTCAGCAGCTCACTGAATACACTAATGAGCCCACGGTTCATCGCGGCTTGGGCGAGCATGTGTGCGCCATATTCTCCGCTGACAACAAAGTCATTCACTTTGCCCGTTTCCAGATGGGTGGCGTAGCTGCGATTTACGAGCTCGGCGCAGGTGTAAACCGACTCGTTAATTTTCTCAACTGTCAGAGCCGAAAGAATCGTTCGGGCATCGGCATCCTGTTCGCTTCGCCCTCCTGTCGTATCCGAAAGAACCAGGCAAGTCGTCGCGTTTTGGATTCCGGATCGCATCAGCGCACTGAACTTGGTGAAATCGTCGTGAACAAAATGTACGTTCGGCCAAGTGCTGGCGTCTTCGAGTTCCTCGTGCGGAATTTCCGTGATCACTACGATCGGCGTCTTTTTCGTTTTCGGACTCGCACGATATTCATCGATGATGATTTTGGTCTTTGGCGTCCAACCACAGATTACGATATGGTTTTGCAAGGCATCCCATTCGACCATTCTTCCTTCCCTTCGCATTCGATCCACCATGAATGCCGAAACCGTTCCGGCAAAAATGGCAAAAATTGTCAGTCCCATAAACATCAAAAATACACTTACGATTTTTCCGCTTAACGTTTTGGGCGCTTGCGGTACCGGTTCGCCGGCAAACAAAGTGTAAACGCTAAACCAAAAAGATCGGTCTAGATTGAAAGCCGGTTCGGCTGGCTCATCCAGTACTTGTGTTTCCAACTTCGAATCCAAATTTGAATCCGCATTGGCTGGCAGCAAGTTGTTGTTAGCGGTTGCAGCTTCTATTTTCGCTTTATTCTCAATTGCCGCTCCGGCCGTTTCGAAATGCATGATCGCCAACGTGCCGAACAAAATTGCCATCGTCAGCATTCCGCTGATCATCAAGAAATCGACCGCTCCACGACGTAGTACATAGGGGAAATGTCCCGACAAACGTGACATGACTCCCAGTAGCCTGAGCAATCGAAACAATCGCAACAGCCTTAGGGCACGGCCAGAACGAAAGATTCGAAACAGTGGAATCGTGGCAATGATATCCAGCCAAAATTCTGCGAAAAAACGTCGCTTCGAGCTGGCTGCAAAAAAACGAAGTGTTAACTCGACCATAAAAATCAATGTGATGAAGTCGTTCGCGAGGTTCATCCATTGGAGGTGCGATGGATGAAACGTTCCCGCAAACGTTACGACGGACTTCGCTCCGTTTTGAAATTTGAATTCCAACCACATTTCGAATAGCGTCAGCAATACCGACACAATAACCAGCACGCCAATTGCGATTTCGACCCAAGCTTGATGGAAAAATCGGCGCAGCGCCAGTTTCCACGGCGCCGTTGGCGGCGGGGTAAGCGAGTTTGAAGGTTGAGACAAATCTGGCATGTTAGATCAGTCGTTGATCAACGTTAACGAATCAAGTTCACGCTCAACGTTGCTTTGTTAAATCTATAAACCATCACGTTGGTTGGGTGTCTGATGTTTTTCGAAAAGTTTTGTCAAATGAAAATGGTGTTTCCCAAGTTTGCCACCGTAGTTTCCTGCGCTGATTGAAATGACTCCCTCGCCGGCTGCTGCTTTGATGCCAACGCGAGTTGCTTCAGCGACGGAATCAAAATCGGATCCATCGATGACAATTTCATAAACACAGCCAACGGATTCTGGAAGTTTCGATTCTACGCGACCGCGGAGGGTGGGACAAAAGGTATGTGAAGTGGAAGCGCGGAGTGACGGGTATCGCGAGCCGACTTTGCTGCCGCTGCGAACGACTCCCCCGGGAAACGGAGTGATCACATTGGAAAGTTTTGCGATCCCATCAACCGCTTTTTCTGCCGCCGTCAGTCCCGTTGTTTGATCAGTCGAAAGGATCAAGAAATTCCCGCCCGCAACGCCTTTGGTCACGCCGATAGAATCTTCGACGATGAACTCCCCATCCATTACAGGGATGCGCCAAAAACGATCTTCACCAATGATCTTGCTTTTTTGAAATCCGTCGCCGAAAAATCGTAAATGTTTGCCAAGTGGAGTTTGCTCGATTGGAAACGATTCTTTTGCTTCGATTGTTGTGCCTTCTTTTTTGGCTGTGTCTTTTTTGACCGCTCCAGTTGCTTCTGTTGACGGCTCTGTCTCAATTGCTTTCAACCCATTAAAAACTGCCGTCGTTGGGCATGTCATCAAACACTGGCCGACGCGATTGACGGCTGCTTTTTGAACCGCGTCTTTTGAGAATCCAAACATCATGACGCTCGCGCCGGGGCGGCCATCGATCGTTTTAGATTCGTCGATCCACGATTCCAATCCGACTTCTGCATCGCAACCGATCACGGAAGTTCCATAGCCACAAAATTCAGCGACCGCCGTTTCCAGCCAGCGTTGATTCATCGCCGTGATGATAATTTTGGAGTAGCGCATCGTGAACGCTTCAGCAAACGTATCTTCAATTTCTGTTGGGCCAATTTTCATGTTCAGGGGAACGTGGTTTTAGATAGGGATTGTTGAGCAGAAATGTGAATAGGTTTTGGGGGACGGATTTGTGTCAGTTGTTGAGTTTATTGAATTTGATCTCTAAATTCGCTTTGACAAAACAACTCAGATTATTGCCTGTTGTGAATCGATCTTGTTGGCTTATAGTCTATAAAACCCCAAAAGTGACGCCATCGGGCTACGCTTGGCATTGTCTCAATCTGGCAGCGTCAAAGCGGATTTAAATTTCAGCATCATTCATCCAACCATGTCAAAAAACAGCTCACAACGAAGACGGCCGCCTTTTATTGCGGGTTGCCAAGTGGTCGTGCGCTGGTTTTTCCGAATGAGCTTCACCGTATTCTACCGAATTCGTGTGTATGGACTTGAGAACTATCCGGAAACGGATGGCTTACTTGTCTGCTCCAACCATCAGAGTTTTCTCGACCCATTGATTCTGGGTGTCGTTTGTCCGCGGCCAGTAAACTATCTCGGTCGCAAGACGTTGTTCAGGTTTCCGCCACTGGGTTGGTTTTTGCGATGGAACGATACGATTGCGATTGATCGTGAGGCCACTGGGATCGGCGGGATGAAGGAAACGTTGCGGCGGCTTAAGCGCGGTGAGTCGGTCGTGTTGTTTCCCGAAGGCACGCGGACCGATGACGGCGAGATCCATGAATTCATGTTGGGATTCTGTGCCGTCGCCAAACGCTCAAAAAGTACGTTGATGCCGATCGGATTTGAGGGGGCGTATCAGGCGTATTCCCGCAAAATGTTGTTTCCCTTGCCCGGCCGAATTCATGCGGTAATGGGAGAGCCAATTCCTTACGAAGTTTATGAGCCGCTTACGGATGAAGAAACGGCGGCGCTTTTGGAAAAACGGGTTCGTGAATGTTTTGTCGAAGCACGTCGACGATGGAGAGTGAGCACGAAAGTCCTTTAGCAGTGTATTCTGCACCACGTCGAGAGCGATTTGCAGAGTTCCAATCTATCCGTCCTGTCTATTTTGGCGATTGTTAGTTATCGTTTGTTCTTGAAAAATATTCCGACACATGGCGGCGAAAATAAAACTGATGACTACCAGATTGACGTCTAGTCTTTTAAAGTGATTCAGTTCAAATTAGCCAAATGCCAACGCAGTAAATTCCTCGCAGTCCCAAGAAATTTAGAGACCCATTTGTGAAACGTTATCTTGACCGACGGATCGGAAGCATCGCTGCAATCTGGGGCGTACTAGGGGCCTGTGCGGTTTTGAGTCTCGCTGTGATGCGAATGTACAAACAAGTCAGCGAAGGGTTTCAGCTTCCGCTGGAGTTGGTTCACTACGCCGTGATGATCCCTTGGCTGTTCTTCATGCTCTACAGCGAAGGCTATAAAGGGTTTCAAAAAGGTTATTCACCCCGTGTTGCCGCCCGAGGGTACTATCTTCGAGATCATTCAACGTTACTGCGAGCGATTTTGGCGCCACTGTTTTGTATGGGCTTTTTTCACTCGACCAAGAAACGCAAGATCGTGATCGCTTGTCTGTTGGTTGGCGTGACCAGTTTGGTTCTGTTGTTTCAATTCATCCCTCAGCCATGGCGTGGCGTGTTGGACCTTGGCGTGGTGTTGGGGCTTAGTTGGGGCATTATTGCGACGCTGGTTTTCTTTTTCAAATACTGGTTTATCGATGCCAGCCAAGCAGAGCCAGAAGTTCCAGAGCCAGAAGTTCCTGAGTAAGTTGCTTCATTTGCGGTTTCGATTGAAGCAAACGTGTTGGTGCTTTGGGCAGGTCGACTTTGATATAAGCGCCTGGATATCATCTCACCAATTTACAAACGAAAATTTCTCAAACAAAGTCTGCAGCCAAAGATGGAATCCATCGCGATTTTTGTTGACGTCCAAAACATTTATTACACCACGCGTGAAGCGTTCGGGCGTCAGTTCAACTACCGCGCGTTTTGGGAAACCGCAACTAAAAACCGAGAAGTCCTCGCGGCGTACGCTTATGCAATCGCCAGCACCAACCCAAAACAGAATTCGTTTCAACAAATCCTGCGTGACATCGGTTTCGAAGTAAAACTTAAGCCATACATTCAACGCAGCGACGGAAGTGCCAAGGGTGATTGGGACGTTGGAATTACACTTGATCTTGTCGAGTGGGCCGAAGCCGCCGATACGGTCGTGTTAGCATCAGGTGACGGCGATTTTGATTTGGCGCTCGAGCGAGTGCACGAAAGATTCGAAACCAACACCGAGGTCTACGGCGTCGAAAAATTAACCGCCGGTTCTCTCATTCGCGCCGCCAAAACGTACAACGCGATTGAAGAATCGCTTTTGATGCCTTGAGTTTATTGTCAAATTCTGAGGTGGTACCAGCGCGAACTATGGTTTTACTCGATTGGTGGAAAGTAGTTAATCACGAACTCCTTTGGATCCAACATGATACGGATGCTGCTCAGCGCCGTTTGCTATCCCATTTCAACACGCGGGTAGTGGTTGTCCGACAAGTGGTGGATAAGCTTCAAAGTTTGAAACGCGTCCATCCATTCATGAAAACGCTGCAACAGCATTTTGTGGTCGCGTGAGTTGGTTTGGAGCTTCGCCCAGATATCGTGAAACTTTCTTTCAACCAACCACGCTTTGCAACTCGCCGGCGTATTTTTCAAAATGGTGTCGGCAGGCTCGGTTAAGTTTTCTTCGACGGCGATCAGCAGCAATCCAAGATCGCGGTAGCAATCGTCGTGGTAGGTCAGCCATTTTCCATTTTCGATTATTTCACCGACTGCTTTTCCGGTGCCGAACGGAACGCGGTCGGAGACTCGGTCTGATGGATAGACGAACGCTTCTTCAATCATGTGAATCTTGCAGCCGGTTTTGCTTAGCTGTTGAAGCAAGTAAAAATCTTCGCCTGCCATCCGCCGGCAGTGGTAGCCACCCGATTTGTCATAAGCCTCTTTGGTGCACACGATCGTTGAGCCGATGGCATACCACGCGTGCGGCGATTTGGCCAATTCGAGTTGCTTGCGGTGTCGGTGCAAGTGGTTTTCGTAGATCTGAATTGCCTTTTTTTCGGCTTCGCTTCCGCAGTGACGGTGAGCGAAATTGACGTGGCCGGCTTTGAAGTCAGGGTTGTCTTTGAGATAGGAAAAAATGGCCTGCAAGTATTCGCGATTGACGGGGCTGTCGGCGTCCAGGCTAATGATGGGAGCGTCGTTGGCGACAAACTTCGAACCCTCACTGCACGCCTGATGTCTCGCGAGACCGACTCCGAATTTTTCGGGATAGGCGGCAGCGCCTGTGACATGGTCAAACCAGGCCAGTTGCAGTGGACTGTCGAAGTTGTTTAACCAAGCAAGTGTCGCAAGGTTCTCGCTCCGGTCCATCGAATCGCGTTGGTTCACGTTGACGATGATCAATGTTTCGTCAATGTATTGAGCGCCAGTTTCTTTAAGGCTCTTCAAAGTCGAAGGCAAAGACTCAAGCTCGTTGCAGCAAGGTATCGCGATGATTGCTTTGTATTGGTTCTTCAATTCGATGCGCGATTGAAGCGGCGATGTTTCAGGGACGGGAGTTTTGGCCATGTCGATGTTGTTTTGATGGTAACGTAACTTCCGCCAAAACGGCTGTGATGCAGGACGTAATGTGGGAACCGTGGCGATAGCCCAATACCACTTACTTTAAGATGTTTTAGCCACGAAGTGGCGACAGGATGTAGCCTTGGGCGTGAGCCCGAGAAAAAGTAGTGTTAGTTTACAAAGTCCTGAAGGGACGGAATGATACGTGAATTTGCGATTCCTGTGGGACTGTTGCAAACAATAATTTCAAACCACGGGCTTGCGCCCGCGGCTACAACATGCCGTCCCTTCGGGACTAAAGTAAGTGCCATGCATGAGGCTATGCCATGCATGAGGCTATCGCCTAAACGACTCAATACGCAACAGCCTTGCAGGTCTTCAAACCCGCGCTAAGACAAACCCACTCTCAATCCGGTCCAGTGGTTCCGGCGGCCG
>CAYZGP010000124.1:0-18488 GCA_964478065.1 uncultured Pirellulaceae bacterium | reverse complement strand
CGTGCTGGCCGAGAAATCCTTTCTCCCAAATTTGAGCATGCTTGTTCCACGTTTTTTCTGAAGCAGACTTTGCAAGTGTATCTGATGGATTAAATCTTACGCATACTACAAAGGTTGTTGTCGATGTGACCGCCGACTTCCATGTGAAGACTTGATGATATCGGCATATAACAATGTGATGCACGCGAGTCCGCCATGGCCTGCCGTGGGCTGGTCGTGACAATATTTTGCCGAGGGTTTATAAATATTTATATCGCTCCGTCTTTAGGATGGTACCATCACCCGCGGCTCGGTGATCGCGGATGTTATCTCGCTAAAACAAAGTTCAAACTGCAAGGATGACTAATGAACGTTCAAACAAAAGTTCTCTCGCTAGTTCCGACTTGGCTATCGGTTTTCGCAGTAGCGTTGCTTTTTACACATCCGACCCAAGAGGAAGATCCCACCTTGGATTCACTTAAGCAGCGATTGCACGAACGGGCGCAACATGTGGCAGAAATGCGATTTCTCTTGAAAATGGTAAACGATACGGAATTGCAAACTGAATTGGAAATCGTGCCCGATCAGGTTGCCGAGATGAAACAGCTAGTTGCCGAATTTCAACAATCGCAGATTCAGTACACGATGAAAAATGGTGATCGAGAACAAACACTAAATCGTCTAATCAATGACAAAAACGTCGTCGAGGCAACAAGCCTTGAAAATGAGATGTTCTCAGAATTTGACCAGACAATGCTTTCATTAAACAAAAAGGTCGAAGCCTCTGTTTTGCCTCACCAGCTGAAGAGACTTCATCAAATCGCAAAACAGCAGGTGCTAATGAATCGAACACCTTTCCGTGACGAGTTCGGGGTTGCCTTGGCGATAGTTGCGGAATTAGACACCGCAAAAAAAACTCGGAATGAGATTAGTAAACGAATCGCCACTAGACGAAGAGAGCTGCTTGACGAAATTGAAAAACTTCGAGCACAGGCAAGGAAAGATGTGGTCGCAGCGTTTCCGAAGGAACACCGTAAATTGATCGCTGACGTGTACGCTCAATACTATGATGTCGAGAAAAATCGACGAGCGTCCTCTGAGGCTAAATATGAGAACTGGAAAATCGCGAGATAACAATTAAGAATTTGGCAACGCGATCGTCAGTTAAACTGCATCGTCAATTGAAGACAACCATTTTCGAATTTCTTCGATGCTGCGGTTTTCGGGAAGCTCGCTTTGAAGCACACTGCATTCACAGATGCTCTGCAACTGGGAAGTCGAGGCTGTTGAGTCCGCGGAAAACTTGCGCATTTTGCGGACGGTACCAAATTCCGCCACGGTGTTACCAAGGGCTTGTAAGAATTTCTCTTTGGTTGCTGAGTCAATTTCAGGTTTTCGAAGCAACGGCTGAATCGTATCTAAAAGAAAATTAAACCTCAGCTCAGCGTTTGCCCAACGCCGGACTAATTTGGCTTGCTCGGCTTTATCGAGATCGACTTGTCCATAAGACCTACCGATTTCCTGGAACTCAACCAACTGTTGGTTTAGTGACGCAAAAACGTTTGCCGATTGTTCTGCCACGGCAATCGAATTTGTTTCTACTATCGTTTGGCCTTGATGGCGGGTGAGGATTTTGGAAATCACAGCTCCAACAACGGCCATTCCCAGAAACGCTTGAAAGATCGCGATGACTCTGGAAATTCCCTCTGGAGCAAAATCGCCATAGCCAAGCGTGGTAGTCGTTACGCAGCTGAAATAGAGTGCCGTTGGAAAAGAAACTGGAGCTTCCATTTCTCTATGCATCGTGCACGCCAGGCCGTGACCTTCCATGTAACTGCTGGTTGCCCAGTAAGCAATTGCCGACAGCAAAATCGTAGTCATCCACAACCCGACCCAGACTGCGGTCGAAAGCTGGTCGATCAAATGCAGTAGCCAAGGCTCCTCAGCATGTCGATCGTTGGAATGTTTATGTTTCACTAGCGTTTGGTCCTCACCAGATTAGCTAAAGCCGCGCCTTACGGTGCTTCTTAGGCTTCGTCTGCGCTCCATGCGGCTCCAACTGCACTGGCAACGCAATGAGCGACTCGACGGTCCAAAGGGTCAGGTAGAATCCGTTCTGGGTTTGGTTCGGTGATCGTTTGGGCAAGTGAATGAGCTGCTGCGATTTTCATCTTTTCAGTGATTCGCGTCGCCTGGGCGTCCAGCGCGCCACGAAAGATGCCTGGGAAAGCCAATAAGTTGTTGACTTGATTTGGAAAGTCACTTCGGCCTGTTCCTACAATCGCAGCGCCGCCGGCCTTGGCTTCGTCGGGCATGATTTCTGGTTCTGGATTTGCCATCGCGAGCACAATGGCATTCTTGGCCATCGTCGAAATATCATCACGATTGAGCAAGCCGCCTTTGCTGACGCCGATAAAGACATCGCAGCCTACGAGAACTTCCTGGAGTGAGCCACTGCGATTTTCCCGGTTTGAGAACTTCAATGCCTCTTGCTTATACGGCGAAAGATCAGTACGCCCTTTGTGGATCGCCCCTTTGGAGTCACAGATCACAACGTCAGCAACAGGTACGCATACATTGGGATCATTGCCAACGCAGCGTAACAGCTTGGCAATCGCTGTTCCTGCTGCCCCTGCTCCGTTGATGACCACCTTCATTTCTTCCAGTGGCTTGTTAAGCACGCGACTGGAATTGATTAACGCGGCAAGCAAAACGACTGCGGTTCCGTGTTGGTCGTCATGAAACACAGGGATGCCGAGGTCTTGCAAAGCGGATTCGATTTCGAAGCAACGAGGCGCTGAGATGTCTTCCAAATTGACGCCGCCAAAAACGGGCGCGATCCGGCGCACGGTTTCGATGATCTCTTTTGAGTCTTGGGTGTCGAGGCAAATGGGCCAAGCGTCGATGTCGCCGTATTGCTTGAACAGCAACGCCTTGCCTTCCATCACAGGAATGGCACCTAGCGGCCCAATGTTTCCCAAACCCAAAACGGCTGAACCGTCGCTGACCACGGCTACCGTATTACGCTTGATTGTCAGCTCTCTGGCCAAGCTGGAGTCCTTGGCGATTAGCTCACAAGGCCCCGCAACACCGGGGGTGTAGGCGATGGACAAATCGTCACGAGATTCAATTGGCATTTTACTGACCAGAGATATTTTCCCTCGCAATTGTCGATGGACAATGGAGCTACGTTCGAAATAGTCGGTCATTTAATTGCCTTGGATTGTTTGCGCATTACGGGAAGTTTTGAGGTGGAGCAGCGTGTGTCAGGTTGCACAGTTTGATCTTTAAGCGGAATCGTAAACATGTCAACTTGTATCGCAAGGATGGGATGTGTTGCTGGCTGAGCGTTGAGTTTAGGCACTTCGCTCAATATTCACAATTGCGAAACGACGACTAGTCAGGTTAGATGTTCGAATTTTGAAACCCAAGAAAGTTGCTGTAATTGTGCTGCGTGACCCGCGACGTATGTTAGGGAAATTGATATTTTGGTAAATTGGATTCGTAAGATCGAATCGTCATTTGCGACAAAACGAAATCAACGAAGTCAATTCGTTGAACAATTATCGGCCAATTAGGTATTTGGGTATGGGAACGTCATCAGGGAAAAAGTATTTCGCAACTGTCCCTCCGCAAGAGATCTTGCCGATTGTGGACTCGCGATTTGAATCAAGCGTCAAAGGTCTGTTCGTCGTGGGCGATGTTACAGGCCTGCCGCTGGTAAAGGTGGCCGCCAATCAAGGACGCCAGGTCATCGAAGGGATGGAAAAGTCCCGCCTGTTTAAAGGCTCGGCAGAGATCGAGGGGCTTGATCTGGTCATCGTTGGGGGTGGACCAGCTGGTATTTCCGCTGCCATTGAATGTGAGAAGCGCGGTCTCAAATACGTGTTGATTGAGCGTTCGGAACTGGCCAGCACCGTTCGTACGTTTCCGGCGGGAAAGAAAGTCTACGCCGAGCCTCAGGCAATCAAAAATATCAGCGAACTGGATGTTGATACTGATCTCGACCGGAATGACTTTCTGGAGATTGTTGAAAAGGCGGTTGCCGATCGCAAGTTGAAATATCGCGAAGGTGTCGAGGTCGCCAAAATTGCCAAACGTGGTGAGCAGGATTTCGTTGTCATATGCAAAGACGGGACCGAGTTCCCATCTCGCTATGTGGTCGTTGCGATTGGACGGCAAGGGCAACCTCGAAAACTGAAAATCGACGGCTGCGATGACTGCAAGAAAGTTACTTACCGGCTGCACACCAGCGAAGACTACAACGACGAAGACGTACTGGTCGTCGGTGGTGGAAACTCGGCGATCGAAGCGGCTTTGATGCTGAAAAATCACAATCGGGTCACGATTTCGTATCGCGGTGAGGATTTCTTCCGCGCCAAAACAGAAAACCGCCGGTTGCTTGATGATGCGATTGCCAAAGGCGAGATCAAAGCGATCCTTAAAAGTAATCTAAAAGCGAGCCGCGACAAAGAAGTTGACTTGGAAGTCGACGGCGAAATAACCACGCTTAAGAACGACAAAGTAATCGTGTTGATCGGGACGCTGCCGCCCATCGAATTTTTGATGGACACGGGAATGGAGCTGGATGGCGTTTGGACCAAGCGTCGTGTGATTTGGTCGGTCATCGGTATTTTGGTCGGCTTGTTTTTGTACTTTGGTACTGGCAATTTTACACTGCACCCTGAGTACGCTGAGGGCAAGTATCTCTGGCCGAAATGGTTGGGCTTTCTTAACCCGACCGCTCAGCCATGGAGTTTTATTCTGCGAACGCTGGTTCCAGTCGGCGGTTTGCTTTTGATCGGTGCGAGGATCGTTCAGGGCTTGATGGCCAAACCTGGAAAGAGTGCTCCGTTTAAGGTGCCGGCGTTTAAGCTGCTGCTGACCATTTTCATCATGTTGTTTTTCGCTGGCATGATCGTGCCCGATGCGGTGACTTCGAATGCGGCCGAAAGTGGCGAAGGTCCGTACTATTTGAATCTGAGCCTGGCGAGCGTCGGCAGCGACCTGTCTGTCAAAGACGCTTACGATTCATTGGTTCCTGGGCCTGAAAACAAAACGATCACTGGACGTGGCTCGCTCTATTTTGCCAAACTCTCGGATTTCTATTATCTGTGTTACTTCGGACTGATCGCGGTGTTTGGGATTTACTGGGCTGTAAAGACCAACAGCAAGATCATCTGGAAACGGAATTTGACGATCATCGCTTGCCAGTGGACGCTGTGGTGGGGTATTCCAACGTTTATGGTTGTGCTGTTTGGGCGCAACTGGATCACTCCATTATTGAGAAAATCGCTTAACGCTTGGCCGTTGAATATGACTGCATTCAAGGTCAACCCGGTCGCCGGGCCAGGTGATCCGGAGTGGTGGCAAATGGTTGGTGTTGTGGGCGTGGTTTGGGCGGTCTTTTTGACTTTTGTTATCCTGCCGTTGTTTACGATCAAGTACGGAAAGATCTACTGCTCCTACATTTGCTCGTGTGGCGCGCTTGCGGAAACCGTTGGCAACAGCTTTCGCCACCGCGGTCCCAAAGGAGACACGTCTCGGCGACTGGAAAAATACGGTTACATATTTATTTTGTTGGCGACGGTTGCGACCATCGCGGACTTGATGGGATTCAGCCCGGTACTTTGGGTGACCGGCGATAAAGAGTTCCGATTAGATCTACTGGGCTGGTACGATTTTTGGGTGGGAACGTTTCTGGCTGGCGCGCTTGCGATCGGTTTGTACCCGTTTCTGGGGCAACGACTATGGTGTCGTATGTGGTGCCCGCTGGCGTTCTGGATGAATTTCTGGGGCCGCTGGTCGAAGTTCAAAATCACTCCTGAAAAAGGAAAATGTATTGATTGCAATGTTTGCAATCAGTACTGCCAGATGGGGATCGACATCAAAGGCCGCGCGCTTCGTGGTGAACCGGTGACGCTCGCCGATACGCCTTGCGTCGGATGCCAAGAGTGTATCGTTCGCTGTCCAATGCAAATTTTACATCTGGGCGACGTGCCCGGACCAAAACTGGTTCAAATTGGTAGTAAATAACATGGACTGTTTCTGGCAATAAGCGAATCCGTTAAAACTCAAAATACTCAACATACATTTTAAAATCAAACTTAACATTTAGGCGTTCAGTAGCTGGGCTCGCCAGAGTTCAAGCACCTATGCGAGCAAACTGAATTGTGGTCAATCCAGCTACACGCATGTCGTGCTGTTGAATCGCCTTACCAAAAGCAAACACAAAAAATCACAGGTTATGAAATGACAACAGGCAAACAATACTACGGCGGTTTTTTTTGGATTGCATTGGTTTCATTTACGGTACCTCTGTTCGTGGGATGGAAGGCGTTCCAAAATATTCAGCCAACGACCAAGCCAACACCTCAAGTTGATGCCAGTGGCGTTGACAACGCGGTCTGGGATTATTTGTTGAAGGCTTACGTTTCCAATGGACTGGTCGATTACGACGGAATGAAAAAAGACTACCTGTTCAATGAATATTTACGCGAACTTGGCTCGTGCGATCCTGATCAGCTGCAGACCAACGAGGATAAACTGGCTTTGATTTGCAACGCCTACAACGCGTTTGTGATCAACGGCGTGATTTCGCACAAGATCTACGACACGGTAGATGGATTCGCGATCAATGGAACAGGCTTCTTTGATTTGAAAGAACACATTTACGCTGGTCAGACGGTCAGCCTCAACGATATCGAACACAATATGGTTCGTCCTGTTTTTCGTGAGCCTCGCATTCACGTCGCGTTGGTTTGTGCGGCCAGAAGCTGTCCTGCGATCCGCGCCGAAGCTTACACAGGCGCTCGTGTCTTGGAGCAATTGGAGGATCAAAGCCGATTGTTTGCCAACAACCGAACTTATGTTGACTTCGACCAAACCAAAAATGAATTGAAGTTGAGTCCGATTCTTGACTGGTATGGTGAAGATTGGGATGAGCGTTATCCAAACGGCGGCAAAATTAAATGGCTGTTTGATTTAGTCGAGGACTCGGCGTTGAAACAATCCCTTCAAAATACCAGCGAGCAGAAACTCGCCGTCAGCTATTTTGAATACGATTGGACACTCAATTCACAAGCGGAACCTGGAAAGGGACCACCTAAAACTAAATCTTCTGCGAAGTCTGGATCAGGTGGCGGGCCGGATGAGTAGAGGTGGGCTTAATGCTACGTAGTTTCGGTATCCTGCGCGTTTCGTTTTCAGAAACGCAAATTCTATTTGTTCAAAAGCTTGGCCAATTCCGCTAATTCTTTACTTTGCAACAAACTAAAATCGTTTCTTGAAAAACGAAAAGTTCGTTTGCCCGTACCGATTGTAAATTTGTAAGTCAGTGCATCGGGGATTGGTCGATTTCTTTTACCGCTTTTTGGAATCTTTGACCAATCGGTTTTACCGACCAAGGCATGAAGCTTCGCGAGTTTTTTGGGATCGGCTTGCCAGTTTTCTGTGACACGCGTGCGTCGGTTTACCTTTTCGACTTTACCATTGGCGTCGATCGTAAGTTCTTCGTTCAACCCCGCGATGCCACCACTAAGCGAGAACTTGATCTCAACAAATCCTTTTTCAATTGCAACTTCTTTTTCGCTTGTTTCTCCTGTCGCTACCTCTTCGATAGAAGTCGCTTTGACGATCCAACGCTCACGGATCTCGACCCCGTTTTTCTTCGACAGCGAACCCAGGATTCTCACGCGGCGGTTGTTGAAGTTTTGTGCGACGGCTTGAAATCCTCGATCGGCTGTCAAATCGACTTCGAAAGTGATGTTGTCCGACTTGATCGTCGTGCCGGTTGTCTCACCGCCGATCGCTACAATTCCGGTTTGCAACTTTCCGACGATGTTGACCGTAACTCCATCTGCCACGGGCAAGCCATCTCCGACATCGTGTTTTGGAATCTGTTTGCGGTTAACAAACTCAATGCCTTGTTTGGGAACCCGGACCATCAAGTAACAATAGCCCGGCGAGCCCATCTCTGTTGCAAAAGAAGAAAACCTTAGCCGACCGCCGGCTTCGAGGATAAGTTTGTCGAGCGTGACCCTGTTGGTATTGCCTGCTGCTTTGGCTACCAAAACCAATTCGGTATTCCAGTCGATCGTGGGCGCTTTACCCTTCTGCCCAATCGCGGTCCAAGCCTTGCCAAACGAGTCCTGGTCATGAATCATGCTGCCTGGCGCGATGGCTGACATGATGGCCTGATTGTCATTAGTACCTCGATAGGTCGCGATCGGATTTACGGTTTTGTCCAAACCGACTGCGACGCCGTTGACATGAGTGATGCCTTTTCTGGGAATTCTCATTAGAAGAAACCCGAAACCAGGACCGCCCATTTTGGTACTCATCGTGACGAATTTCAATTGTCCGTTTGCGACGTTAAGCGGGAGGACATTCATCTTGTTCGGGCCCGAAACGGAATCGGCGAGAACCAGTTCCGTGTTCCAATCGATTTGTGGCTTGGCATCAACAATACCCAAAGCCTTCCAAGCGGCGTCAAAAGTCGCTTGGTTTGTAATCACGCGGCTTCTGGGCAATGCGATCCGAGCAGCTATATCCGCTTGGGTGCCGGTGAATATTTCGGTGGGCTTTATGACTTCGTCTGCGGTCAAATTGTTTAGGCCTGCAATTGTTAAAAGGATCAATGACACAGCGAAGATGGGAAATTTCATAACGCACCCTAAAGGATTGAGGTCAGCCAACGTTTATACAACGGTGTTGTGGATAGATGATTAGAAAAAATTGAATAACTGGTCAACTTTTTGGTTTTGGTGATACTTGGGTGCCTATTCTTGAGCTTTCCAATTGTTGGTGCTTTTGAGTTGGCTTATTGCGTGTTAGCCATTGTTTAGCTTCTGAGCGGCGGGCATGCTGGAGTCTACGGAGTTATGTCTTTAGCTCTTGGAGAAGACGCTAATAGATTTCAATTCGTTCCAACCGCTTCCCCTCCCCGAGCCTTCGGCTCGACCCTCCCCAAGGAGGGTGAAGCGCGCGAAAAGAAGTCCGAGGAATCGCGCTGGGTTGGAGCGTCGCAACGATGCGGTCCTCACGGCGCGCGCGAGCAATGTAACCTCATAGATGCGATAGCCACGGTTGATGTGCGACGAACCGAGGCTATCGCATAAACGCCTAAAAGGTGACGGCCGGCTCTCTGTTGGGAAATAGATCCTGCCACTAAAAAAGCTCTATCTTTTATCTAAAACGTCTTTTCGTTCTTGTAAATGGACCAAAAGATGTCCCCAAAAGTAGTTGGAAAACGTTCAAACTTACTACCTTCGCGGTAAAAGTTAAAAGTGGCTGTAATTTCGCTATTGCATCTGCGACTTATCAAGCAAGTCAATGTGTGAAATAGTGCACGCGAGTTTGAACACTCCCATTTTTTTCGGTACAATTTTTCTCTATCAAATGCAAGGCCATTTTTTTTATAACTCGGCACCACACAAAGTAATATTTCTAGTTAATGATTCGTATCTTTTTACGGAAAAGACTAAAACCAACAACTCGCAGTCGCTAGCAAGGATCTAGAAGATGCTCGACACAAAGGAAGTAGAGGAACTCAGCAGCGAGTTGTGCGACTTTCCAGTTGTTGGTATCGGTGCATCGGCTGGTGGTCTTCGATCGTTGGAATCTTTGTTTGATCGTATGCCACCCGATACGGGCATGGCGTTTGTCATTATCCAACATCTTTCACCGGACTTTAAAAGTCTGATGGACGAAATTTTGGCTCGTCACACGGACATGGCCATTTCTATTGCAACGCATGGAATGAAGGTTGAGCCAAACCATGTTTATTTGATACCGGCCAGTAAGGAATTGCGCCTCGTAGATCGCAAACTTAAGCTGGCCGAATTCACAGAAAACATCCACAAGCCGATCGACATATTTTTTAAATCGCTGGCCGAAAGTTGCGGTTCCAACTGCACGGGAATCGTTTTGTCGGGAACTGGCAGCGATGGAACCGATGGTATCCAACACATTTTTAGAGCCGGCGGACTTACGATTGGAGAGTCCATCGAGTCTGCTGAATTTGATGGGATGCCGCGAAGCGCTGCCGCGACAGGCTGCCTGGACTATGTATTGGATGCCAAAGAGATCGCGTCGCTGTTGGTTAAGCATGCGGTTGCACCGCTGAAACGACTCCCCAAAAACCCGACGGTTGACCCGAATCTGGAAGGCATCAATCTGATCTTTTCTTTGTTGTCGGCAAGTTACGACATCAAGTTTGAGCATTACAAACCTAACACGATCGCGCGTCGTATCGAACGCAGGCAAAATTTGGCCAATTGCGAAACGGTTTTCGAGTATGCGGAATTGTGTAAGAACGATCTGGACGAACTTGATGCGTTGTATCACGACTTGTTAATCGGCGTCACCAGATTTTTCAGGGACACCGAAGCGTTCAATGAACTCGAAGAGGCCATTGATGCTCAACTGGACAAAGTGCCGCCAGACGAAACTTATCGAGTTTGGGTTGCGGGCTGTGCTTCTGGCGAAGAGTGCTATTCGATTGGGATGATGATTCTTGATTGTATGAAGCGAAAGGGTAGAAAGCCTCTTCTGAAAATCTTTGCCACCGACGTCCATCAGCGCATTCTGGATTTTGCTGCCAAGGGTGAATACGAAAAACAGAATATGGAGTTCGTTTCAGAAAAGCGTCAGCGCGATTACTTTGAGCGACTTTCCGGTGATCGTTTTCGTGTAAACGCAAACTTGCGTCGCCACCTTGTTTTTGCTTGCCACAACGTGATTCAGGATCCGCCGTTTACACGGGTCCATATGGTCACGTGTCGCAATATGTTGATCTATTTTCGGCAGGAAGCGCAAACGATTTCGGTTTCGTCGTTTCATTTTGCGTTGAGGAAAGACGGAATCCTGTTCCTCGGCTCAAGCGAAACGCCGGGTGAGCTGAAGGATGAATTCAACGTAGTCTGTCGGATGTGGCGAATCTACTCAAAAATTCGCAATCGCTCCGGGCTCATTGAGCAAAGAAGTCATATCAAGGATCGAGTTTCACCTGTCATTTCTACGGCAGCCAAACTGCAAGAGCAAAGCACGACGTTTCGTGTCCAGCGATTGATGGATATGTACGAAACTGTCCTCCGCGAGAAAATCCCTTCCGGTATGATCTTGGACTACGAGCAAAACCTTATTCACATTTTTGGCTCTGCCAGAAAGATGTTGCAAAACGTTGAAGGCCGGTTTTCGGGCAACATCCGCAGTTTCCTGACCGGCGACACAAAGTCAGTTGTTAACGCTGCCTTGATCCGGGCAGGCAAGGAAGTGGGGACCGTGTTCACGGTCGAGGACGTTTCTTTGATCGAAGGTGATGATTCCACAAATTGCGACATTTCGGTGCAAGCGATTTCCGGCAGCAAAATTGAAAACGCTATCTGGATTTTACAAGTCATCAACAGGGATTCGTCGTCGTCAGTTCGGAAACAGGTCACGGTCTCTCAGCAGGAAGGTGACGTCAGGTTGCTGGAGTCGGAGTTGACTTTTACCCGCGAAAGCCTCAACGCCACGATCGAAGAATTGGAAACGAGTAATGAAGAGTTGCAAGCGACCAACGAAGAGATGGTCGCCTCGAATGAAGAATTGCAAAGCACCAATGAAGAGTTGCACAGTGTCAACGAGGAACTTCATTCGGTGAATTCGGAGTTTCAGCGAAAACTGCAAGAGCTGGAAGAAACCACAAACGACCTTGAGAACCTGCTTTCTACCTCCAACATCGGGACGGTCTTTCTCGATCGCGACTTGCGAATCCGAAGGTTTACGGAAGTGATGACCAGCCACTTTGATTTAATGCCACACGATTTGGGCCGATCGATCAAGCGATTCTCCGCCGCAATCGAGTACTCAACGCTCGTCGAGGATCTGCAAGAGGTCGTCGAGTCAGGCAGCACGATGAATCGAATGGTGAACGACAATTCAGGTAACTCGATGTTGTTAAAAATGGTGCCTTACCGCTCGGAAAACGAAATCACAGGAGTAATCCTGAATGTTGTTAGCAACGCCGTCGGGTTTGCGGTTCAATCGGATGCGGGCTTTTGGGAATGGCCCGACGTATCCAAGGATGAAATGGTTTGGTCCAGCAATTGTTATCGTCTCCTTGGTCTCGAACCAGACAAGATGCCTGCAACGTTTTCGAACTGGAAGCAGCTTGTTCACGTAGACGACTTGCACAAACTGGATGGCATTCGCAGCAAGCATTGTACGTTCGTAAAAACAGGGCGGCTTGTCGTTCGAATGAGATACAATCAATCCGACTATCAAGAGTACGCGTATCGGGGTGTTATCAAGATGTCGGACAAGGGAAAACCACTTCAGATGATGGGCTCCTTCGAACTAGCGAATGAACAGCAAGCAACTGGCATCCCATCACCAAACAGCGCAAAACTTAAATACCAATCACTTCTTCGTTAGAAATGTTAGAGATACAAATCAATTCATACTTTAACTTGAGTGATTAAACAAACAGAGTGTCTTTTATTGAAAGGCATTCCTGCAAGGCCAGTCAGGATCTGGCTTATTGGATCGGACACGGATGCATAAGAATTTGGAAAATCGTTCTTACGAAAAAAATCAGGTTGCCTCAAATTGCGTTGCAGCAGATTCTGAAATCGCAACAGCTGGTCATGTCCAAGGCTCACTCGTGGTTGCCATTGGTGCCTCGGCTGGAGGAGTCGAGGCTCTGGAGACTCTATTTTCGCAAATGCCAATTGATTTGGGCGTGGCTTTTGTTGTTGTCCAACATCTTTCGGCTGAACATGAAAGTCTGATGCCGCAGATTCTGGCTCGCAAAACAGATCTCCCAGTTCGGGCAATTGAAAACAACACACCTTTGTTGCCTGGCCATGTTCATGTCTTGCCCAGCGGCTACGACGTACAGGTGCATCAAGGTAAATTTGTTCTTCACGAGCTCAACGGCGAGCGGGCCATGTTGCCGATCAATCTTTTATTCGAATCGGTTGCAGTCGAATATCAGGATCGTGCTGTTGCAATCGTGCTTTCAGGCACCGGCACAGACGGGGCTGAGGGCGTTAAACGGATTCGCAAGCACGGCGGAATGGTGATCGTTCAAAATGAACAATCTGCGAAATTCAATGGCATGCCACGAGCCGCGATCAGTACCGGGGTCGCGGATGCAATTACGGCGTTGGAAGAGATTCCCGAAACGCTCGCGACGTATGTCCAGATTGAACCAACTGAAACATCGCGCAGACTGCAGTTTCTTGCCGAACAGGATGTCGATCATCAAATTCGATTGCTGCTCCACAATCGCTTTCAAATAGATTTCGAACTTTACAAGACCTCGATGAGTGACAGGAGGATTCGCAGGCGCATGGAGCTGGTTGGTTCGGAGAGTAAGGAGTCTTATCTTGAAAGGATTCTGGATGATCCTGAGGAACTACAAGAGCTATGTTCGGACTTGTTGATCGGTGTGACGGAGTTTTTTCGCGACAACGATGCCTTTGTGGAATTGAAAAATCGGGTATTGCCGGACTTGATCGAACAGGCACGTGAAAGTGGAAGCCAGCTAAGAATCTGGGTATGTCCTTGCTCAACGGGCGAAGAAGCTTATTCGATCGCGATCTTGATTGACCAATTGCTCAAAGCCAACGACTCGGATGTTAACTTCAAAGTCTTTGCCACCGATGTCAATCAAAAAGTGATCGACTTTGCAGGCAACGGAATCTATTCTGAATCGCAGATCGAAAATGTGAATTCTGATTTGCGCAAAACCTACTTTAAAAAAGTGGACGATCAGTATCAGATAGACCGCGAATTGCGAAAGAAAGTTGTCTTTGCCAAACATGATGTGCTTCAGGATGCTCCGTTTACAAAACTTGATTTGATTTGCTGCCGCAATCTGCTGATCTATTTCAAACCTGAGGCGCAGCGAAAGACGCTTTCGTTATTCAATTTTGGCCTGCGCAATGAAGGCGTGCTTTTTCTTGGTCCCAGTGAATCCATTACCGGGCTGGAATCCAAATTCGCATCCGTCAGTGACAAGAACAACATTCACAAAAAAGTGTCGGCGGTGCGGATTTCGCAAGTCGAACATGGCAGTATGCACAGGCGGGGTAGCCATCAATTGGTCGCGCGATCTGGTAGTCCAGTTGATCAAAGCAATGAAGAAAACTTGAGTCTGGCGAAGACATACGATTCGTTGCTTGAGCAGTTTGTTCCAACTGGTTTCCTTGTGGACAACAAGGGCAGGATCCTGCACATTTTCGGAAGTGTGGCAGACTATTTTCAAGTGACATCTGGACGAATTTCAGACAGCATTCTGGATCTGTTGCCGCCAAACATCGCGCAAACGGTTTCCACCGGGCTCAAGCAAATCGATTTCTTGAAATCCAAAGAAATCAATCTGTCAGTTGAATCTGAACTGGAAAATATCCAAATCGTCATTCAGTCAGTAGCCAACGATCCATTGAACCGGCGTTTGGTATCAATCCACGAAGACGAATCGCAAGAGAAAATTTGCGAAACTGCGGAACCAACGAACTTGCGTTCCCATGGAGAATTTAAAAACAGAGAAGAACTGGAGAGGAAACTGCGAGAGACTGAACAACTGTTGAGCGAATCAGTATTGAATCTGAAATCGTTAAACGAAGAGCTTCAGTCAACCAACGAAGAGTTAATTGCCTCCAATGAAGAACTGCAGTCAACCAACGAAGAACTGCGAAGTGTCAATGAAGAGTTGTGCAGCGTCAATTCTGAGCACCAGCGAAAAATTACTGAGCTGATGGAGCTTACCGATGACATGGATAATTTGCTGGACAGCATTCAGGTAGACACAATATTTTTGGATGACGATCTGCGCATCCGCAAATTTACGCTTGGGCTCGCGCGGATATTTGATTTGGTTGCTCATGATGTTGGGCGGCGATTCGATCGACTTGTGCATGGTCTTAAGAACATTTCGCTGGTTGAAGAAATCCGAAATGTGTTGAAATCAAAAAAGCGTCTGGAAAAAGAAGTCCAGTGTGAAAACGACAACTGGTATTTATTAAGGGTATTGCCCTACACCTCGGGGGATGCGTCAGAAGGCGTGTTGCTGACGCTGATCGACATTGATTGGATCAAGCAAACAGAATTCAAATTGTCAGAGCTTTCGGATATTGTTTTGTATTCTGACGATGCCATCTTCAAGGCAACGCCTGAAGGCCTGATTGAGACATGGAATCAAGGCGCTGAAATACTTTTTCAACGGTCATCAGATTCGATTATTGGGATGCACCTCAGCGAACTTGGCTGGGATGATCACGATAAACTTGAAATGCATGCCGCGATGGATCAAATCAACAAAGGCACAAGAATTGATCACCTTGAGTTGAAAGCGATTTGTGAAAGCGGGGATCCGGTCGAAGTCCAAATGTCTGCTTCGCCGATCTTCAGCGCGGAGAACAATGTGATTTCGGCGTCTATCGTGATCCGAAATTTCTCCAAACAAAAGCAAGCGGAATTAATGAACCGCCAAGCCGTTCACCAACGCGACCAGTTCCTGGCGATGTTGTCGCATGAGTTGCGCAACCCGATCGCTGCGATCATGAGTGCTTTGGGCGTGTTAAGAATTTCAAGCGACACCAACGATCACGAATCAGCCCGCTCCACCATCGAGCGACATTCAAAACAACTTTCGAATTTGCTGGATGACTTGTTGGATGTTTCTCGAATCACCCATGACAAAATCAAACTTCATCTTAGCTCCGTCGATTTTGTCAAACTGACCAATGAAGCAGTCGAGTGCGTCAATGGAAGAGTACTGGAAAAAAGCCAGATCCTAAGTATCGAATTGCCTCATCAGCCGCTTTACATTTATGCGGATCCAACACGTATCCTGCAGGCACTCGTGAATCTTCTGGTCAATGCGACAAAGTATACGCCTGCCGAGGGGCACATTAGGGTTTCAGTTTTTGAGGTAGAGGATCAAGCCGTTTTGGAAGTCGAAGACGATGGAATTGGGATTGAGCCGGAGCTGTTAGAAAACATTTTTGAGATATTCGTTCAAGCCGAACAGACTCTGGATCGCCAGTCAGGCGGAATGGGATTGGGCCTTCCGCTGGTGAAAATGATCGCCAAAGCACATGGCGGAATTGTTGAAGCAAATAGTAAAGGCAACAACTGCGGCAGTAAGTTTCGGTTCCAGATTCCTTCGTTGAGAGATGTCAATGAAGATGTAATTGAGTCCAGCAGTACGCAGCAAAATGATGAACAAAATTTG
Source organism: uncultured Pirellulaceae bacterium (assembly GCA_964478065.1). GTDB lineage: Bacteria > Planctomycetota > Planctomycetia > Pirellulales > Pirellulaceae > Mariniblastus. The sequence continues at coordinate 2,284 of CAYZGP010000124.1, read as the reverse complement.
ATAATCGAAAATGTGCGAGTCCTGTTGGTGGAAGACAACCCTTCAACGAGAAAGATGGTCAAAATCTTTCTTGAATGTCACGGGTTCAGTGTGGTCGAAGCGGCCGATGGGCTTGAAGGAATTGAACAGTTCAAAGCACAACAACCGGACGTGTGTGTTGTTGATATTGGGCTTCCAGATTGCAACGGATACGAAGTCGCGAAACAGATTCGAAAATCTGGCAGTCAGTCATCGTTGTTGATTGCACTGACAGGCTACGGACTACCTAAAGACAAAGAACAATCTTGTGAGGCGGGATTTGATTTCCATTTGGTAAAGCCAGTCGATCCTGAAGAATTGGTTAAGGTGATCACTTCTGTTGTGAGCCCAAAATCAACAAGTACTTGAAATTATTGACGACCTGGAAAGCCTTGATCATGTTTCCCAGCCGCTGCCGTTGATCACGTTTTGATGACTTAATGCAGTAAAATTTTCCCTGGAGCTAACGATGCTGGTCCTGACAAGAAAACTCAACGAGACGATTCACTTTCCAGAACTCGATATTTCGGTCAATGTCTTGAGCTTGGGCAGTTCGAAGGTCCGTATCGGTATCGATGCTCCGCTTGAAATCAAAGTCATCCGCGGAGAGTTGGAGGAGGGGAAAAACTTTGTTGAGAAGCCCCGAAGTATCCGGCTCAAGTCGGATTCGGAACACAGTCTCAGAAATGTCCTCAACGACTTGAGTATTGCATCAGCTTTGACCAAGAAATTGATCTCAAGCGGCAAAACTGGTTACGCTGCCACGATTCTTAATAACGCTCTCAATAACTTGGTGTCAGGGGATGATAAAGACATCAAAATCGAGCCGCCAACTTCTTTTGATTCTTTTAAAGCACGAGCACTGTTGGTGGAAGACGTTACCAACGAACGAGAAATGCTGGCTGGATTTTTGCGTTTGCATGGCTATCAAACAGATACCGTTAGCGATGGCCTCAATTGTCTGGACTACATTGAATCAAGCCAGACTCCGGATTTTATTCTGATGGATATGAATCTTCCTCGACTGCATGGAGCCGACACGATCCGAAAGCTGAGAGAGTCGCCTCATTGCGACGATGTGAAAATCTATGCGGTGAGTGGAGCCAGCCCTGAATCGGCAGGAATTGATATCGAAAAAAACCGGATCGAAAATTGGTTTAAAAAGCCGCTTGAACCACAAAAGTTGATTTTGGCGCTTGATCAGCAGTTTAGTCAGTCAGTACTGTAAACTAACGGTTGATTTTTCTAGAACTCTCAAATCGCAGAAAGAAGCAAAGAGTGATTTGAAGCAAATAAAAATTTGAAACGCAGAGGCGCGGAGAGCGAAGAGAAGGTGTTTGATTCTGGCACTTCACTCACCGCGTCTCTGCGTTTCAACTCTTATTAAGAACTTACTTGGATCCTACCAAGGATCGGTTTTCAAAGTTCGATTAGCAGAACTCGCTTATTCTGCATGCTTGTCAATGTTTTCGTTGGCCTCGCCCAGACGTTCGGCAAACTCTTCGCATTTCTCCTGATCTTTTGCGTTTTGACAAATTGGGTGTGTTCCTTCTTGGGCGTCTCCCGGTTTTACGTTTGTTGGTTTTGGTTCTTCGTTGTTAGTGTTGTCTGGCTTGTTCATGCCGAGCTCCCAATTGTAAAAATGAATGTTGTCAATTTATGCTAACGTTATCTGTCGGTGTATTTCCAGTTTAATTACACGTTTTTCTGCAGATTCCCCGAATCGTCTCGTGAATTTTCTGATCCGCTTTGGCGTTGGATAAATTGTTGCTCTGAATTAAAGTGAACAAATTATCAATCACTTGGAGCAAAATTGAATGGCTCGGTTTCAAATACTATCTTTAATTGGAGGAGGGATTCGCGGCGCCTTTGTCACGTCTTACCTCAAAGAATTAGAAGAAAAGCTTGGTCGGCCAATCGCAGAATCATTCGACTTGATCGCCGGAACTTCCACCGGAGCGATTATCGCTGCGGGTCTGGCGTCAGGGATGTCTGCCGCAAAAATGCATGACTTTTATGTCCGCTATGGTGCCAGGATATTCACGCCTCGCCCGAAATTCAAAGCAAAAGGGGTCTACCGGTTCCTTTTTCCTCTTGGTGACTATTTCTTTAAAAGGGGTACCGGAGGCGATCTTGCGGCTGCGTTTCGTGCTCGATTCTTGCCAACCGCACTGGAGGAATCTTTCGCCGAGGGGTTTGGCGAAAAGACCTTGAAGGATGTTAATTTTACTCGGTTGATCATGCCGGCAGTCAACTTGACCAAGGG
>CAYZGP010000123.1:14788-18533 GCA_964478065.1 uncultured Pirellulaceae bacterium | reverse complement strand
TTCCTAGGGCGATGCCCTAGGCTACGGTGAAAATGGCCCTTGGCCAAAGTTTGCTTTCGCTTTCCTTGGGCGATGCCCTATAGGCTACGGTGAAAATGACCCTTGGCCAAAGAAGGATGCAAGAACACGGTCGCCTTCTGGCTCGTCGTCAAACTGTACCGCCCTCGGATTACTCCAAACGCTTGATGTACGCAAAATAGGCGCCGACTGAACTGCCGTCGTCCGCATGGAACTTGGCGGTTAACTTGGTTCGACCTGCTGGCAACTCCGCCGTGATTACGGCTTCGACCGCGTCATCGGCAAACTCAGCCGATAAACTTTTTCCCGCGATCTCTACCGTTGCTTTGTTCAATCCAACGAACTTACGCCCCTTGGTTTCTCGATAAGCCTTCATGCCAGGCACAGGCTTTCCGGGTTCCATTCCAACGTTAATACCAACGTTGGCTTCTTCGGGCCAGCGGCGCAAGCGGATTTCATACTTGGCAGTTTGTGTCACATTGACATTCCAAAAACCCATGGCCGCTTTTTTGTCTAATCCTTGTCGAATATGCGACTGGTTCCAAGGCGTTGTACCTGTTGTGATCCAATCGTGACTGGTAAGCCGCGCTGGATTGTCGTTTTCATGGCCAAGATAAATCGCCGTGTCCTTTTTGAAAGTCGGCTCCAACTCTTCCCACCAACCAAAGTAAAAATCTTTGAGCCGCCGCACCTCGGCAGGATAAGCCGCTGCGACATCCGTTTTCTGCCCCGGATCCGCTTTGATATCGTACAGTTCCTTGCCGTTGATCAAACGCCAACGAGAAGTCATCACGCTGCTTTTGCGCCAGACGATTGGATCTTTTACACGTTGCGAATCGGTCACCAAAATTCGGCTATCCCAATCAATTTTCTCATCGGGAGTGCCGCGAAGCAGACTTGAAATACTGCGTCCATCGAAATCGATGCCTTTGGGTGAATCAATTTCACAAAGATCAATCAACGTTGGCAAAATATCGACGGCATGCGTAATCGGCGCGACGTCCAGCGGTTTGTCCAACTTTCCAGCTGGCCAACGAACAAAAAACGGAACGCGATGGCCGCCATCGTATTCACTGCCCTTTTGGCCACGCATCTGAGCGTTAAACACTTTCGCACCCGATGCCGTTCCATTATCAGTTGTGAAGATAAAAATCGTATTCTCAGCCAGTCCTTCCTCATCTAAAAACTTCCGCATCTGGCCGACGTTGTGGTCGATGTTGGCAATCATTCCAAAAAAGTTTGCCACGCGAGCTTTATTGCCTTCCATGTACGGCGCTGAAAATTCTTTCGGGCAATGAAACGGGCCATGAGGCGCGTTGGTGGAAACGTAAGCGAGAAAAGGCTTGCCGGCTTCCTTTTGCGCTTTAATAAACGTTTTTGCATAGTCGAAAAACACATCGCTGCAGTATCCTTTGACCTCTTCAGGTTTTCCGTTGTGCCAATAGCTTCCGTCAAAGTACGCGTTGTTCCAGTAGTCAGGCGTTTGCCCCACGCCACCACCACCATGACGAAGCACTTCGGTGTAACCGCGATCCTCGGGGCGAAACGGGTAATTGTCACCAAGATGCCATTTCCCAAACATGCCAGTCGCGTAACCGTTGTCTTTGAAAACCTGACCAATCGTCGGTTCGTCTTCGCGAAGCATACTGCGGCCCATGATCGTATGCCACACGCCCGTTCGATTTGTCCAATGGCCCGATTGCAACGCGGCACGGGTGGGTGAACAAGTCGGTGCGACGTGATAGTCGACCAATCGAACTGACTCTTTGTAAAGGTTGTCGAGATTGGGCGTTTTCAAAACCTTGTTGCCATGACAACTCAAATCGCCGTAGCCTTGGTCGTCAGTGATCACAATCACGACGTTCGGTTTCGCTTTTTTCGAATTGACGTTTGCGGTTTCGTTTTCATTGCCAAACGCAGTCGTACATTGAACGCTTGTAAAAACGAAGTTGACCAACAAGACAAACAAAAAACTTCGGAAGTTGTGACCAATCATGGATACTCTTTAGAAAACGGATTGCCAAACGAATTTTAATTTTGAAGCTGCTATAAAGCTGCTTTTTTGAATTGCTACTTTTTTGGGATTTGTTGATAGACGCGAACAAAATCGACTTCCATTGTGGAGGGCCAAGTTTTGTCTTCAACGCCTTGTTGCCCGCCCCAGCTACCACCCACCGCAACGTTCAACAGGAAATAATGCGGTTTGTCGAAGGGCCAATTCTCTGCATCAAAATCCTTTGGCCGATCGTAGGTAAGTTTAACATTATCTGGCTGGTCAGTGTAGAAAACGATTTTGTCTTCAGACCACTCCAATCCATAAATGTGAAACTCAGACTCAATGGTTTCCAAATCCAGTGGCCCAGTTTCAACTTGCGTTTTGTCTTTGTGATTGCGAGCCTTGCAGTGAATGGCCGAGTGCATTTTGCCTTTGCTGTAACTCACGTATTCAAGGATGTCCAATTCACCACAGGCAGGCCAACCAGCCGAACTGATATTTTTGCCAAGCATCCAAATCGCGGGCCACACACCTTTGCCTTTGTACTCCGGCATCTTGGCGCGAATTTCCATTCGACCGTATGTAAAAGACTCGATGCTGTTTAGACGTGACGAAGTATAATTGCCCACCTTCTGGCCTTCTCCCGTTTTCTTCGCGGTGATTTTTAACAATCCATCTGTGACTTGCGTGTTGTCGCCCGCAGTGTAATTTTGTAATTCCTTATTACCCCAGCCCCAATTTCCTGTTTCGTGTTTCCATTTTGCAGAATCAATTTTGTCGCCTTCGAATTCATCCGCCCAAACCAAATTCCATCCTTCAAATTTGTCACTGCCCGGGCCATCGATGGCTTCTCGTGGAGCCGGTTTCACCGCAGCCTTTTTCGACACGTCTGTTGAAGATTGATTGCAGCCAGAAACGAACACGAACAAAATCAACAAAAGAATATTTTGCGGACGCACACGGGATAGAAATTTGGACATTAACAATTGCTTATGTGAAGAAAAAAAAGTTACAAAATAGATCGATCAAAACCCTGAATCAATCTTGTTAAGTACGCATGTATTTAGGTCCGCTGACATAAGGGTTGCCAAGCAAGCAATAACGCAACAGACGATTTTTCGCACTCGTTACGCCGATACGTTTCGTGGTTTTGATCGAGTCAGTCGCAATTGTAATCGCTGAATTTTTGCTTCCAATAGCTCGTTCAACCCAAACCGTATTTCCGGCAGTCAAATCGTGCAGGTTTAAGGTCCGGTCAATCGCAAACGCTTGACATAAACAGCCTGGCCCAGTCGTCAAACGCTTAAGATCGTCTAACCCGCGTCGCTTTTTCATCGTTTCGATGCCGTCGATTGGCTCAAGTGCTCGGATCAAAACGGCGCAACCGACTTCCACAGCATCAGTCACAATATTGAAACAAAATTTAGCGTGGATCGGATAGACGTAAGCCAAACCAGGCTGACCAAACATAACTTCGGTTCTTGGCGTTCTGGATTTAGAAGCGTGACAAGCCGAATCGCCACGCGGTAAATAGGCTTCCGTTTCAACGATCCGACCTGAGGTGCGAACGCCTTTGGTTTCAACGACGAGCGTCATTCCCAAAAGTTCTCGCGCGACCAAACTGGTTTCACGAGCGTAAAATTTTCTGGGAAGTGGATTGATCATTGGCGCATAAATTTCAATTGAGCCTCAAGGAACTCGCTTGGCTACGGTTCAGTTGTTTTGCTCGTT
>CAYZGP010000123.1:0-14688 GCA_964478065.1 uncultured Pirellulaceae bacterium | reverse complement strand
TTTCAATTGAGCCTCAAGGAACTCGCTTGGCTACGGTTCAGTTGTTTTGCTCGTTGTTTTGCTCGTTTGATTTTCCATCAGTCGCGTCTTCCATCGTTTCTTTATCCACGCTTAAGAAAGGATCCACCAACAACCCCAATTCAGTGGCCTCTTTGGAGCCAGCTTTCACGCCCCAATAAAGGACTAAGTCACTTAGCATAAAGTTGTCAGGGCCGCCGTCATCCGCTCCACCAATCCCGACTGAAGAGAGCACAATGCCTTGCTCAAGCGGTCGGTACTCAAAAGCCTCATTGGAAAAGGGGTCCAACAACGGTTTTGCCAAATATGTCGGCGTCAACAGATCAAGCGTTTTGGGATACTTACCTTGGTCCGCTTTGTAGGCTGCCGCCGCTGCTGCGATCTTTACCATTTTCAAAGTCGCTTTATGGCGAACTTCCTTTTCAATGACGAATCCGCACGCTGGTGTAAACATACAAATTAGGAATTCGCCAACCAATTGTCCTTTAACTTGACGTCCGCCAATCAAGGTCTTGGACAAATTCACCAACGAAGCTACCTCATTCTCCTTTTGCGAGACCAAGGCATCATAATTCTCGAAAGCTTTAAGTCGTTCCAAGTCATTTTCGACTTTTGCCGATTCGATCAGTGTGTCAAACCACTCGTTGGCAACCAACAACGCTTGCTCAAAGTCCACAGTTTTGAGTCCAATTTTCGCGAGACTGTTGCCTTCCTGGCTCCCACCCTGTCCACCCATCAGACTTGCGAATTGGTTGGTGTCTCCACGTCCCAACGCAACGATCGCATCAAGCATGGCGTATCGCTCGGCATATTCGATACGTTTGCCCAGTCCATCAATCGCTGGAATCTGATCAAGGCGCCGCAAGAAATTTCGCAGCTCCGCTGAACTTGATTTCTGCGACGAAAATATTGTCTTTGCGGCTTCACTCGCGTCCGCAAACAACCCAATGGCCATGAGCTCTTCAACGATCGTGCTGCCTCGGCCGATATGCGAACCAAGTCGGTACATCTCCAAGACTTCATTTAGCGCCTGTTCCGTCTCGCCCTTTTCAAGATGCCGCATTGCGCTAATGGAGAAATATTGATTCATTGATGGCAGGCTTGAAATGACCGTCAAATCCATCTCCCAAACGGTATTGGATTGATTAGACGCCAACGGCAGGTAGTAGTACGACCGGCTTAACCCCTCACGCACCATTTCCATGGCAGGTTTATTTTGTTGGTACCATTTTTCCACCTTGGGAAACTGGGATGGCGACCAGGGGTGCAGTTGCGCTTGCCTAGCATTTTGCACAGACTCAAGCTGAGGCGATTCACCAACAGGCCACTTTTCAAACTCCACGAAGTAGTTTCCATCTTCCGATAACGGAGCGATACCAAGTTTCTCAAAAAACTCGATCGGCAATGCTTTCTCGCGTACGACCGGGCCGATTGCTTCCATGATTTTTGCTAAAGAATTATTCTCTGACGTCACGCCCTCTGAGTATTTGTCATTTAAAGCTTGCGCGTAATCCACGTCCCCGTTTGAATCCAGCGGACCAGTAATCACGGTCGTTTCAACTGAAGGACTCACAAGAGCCGTACCTGCTGTTGGTCCCGACCGAAAGTTTAGCACGCTCCAGAACGCGACCATTGCCATCAACACGATGAACAAGATCATCAAAATCTTGAAGCAGCCAAAATTCTTTTTCGAAGCCATCTATCGTTCCGTTGAAAGTTCAAATGCAATCGGTCTTAACCGTTCCTGTTTGGACAATGTCTAAGACGTCGCGCTGCTGCAGTGCGGCTGGGCTAGCTTTGGCCCGCGTCCACCAACACACGACGTTGGTTGCATTAGAGTCCATGGCACAGTCGCCGTAAAACAAATCTGTGTCCATCTAACACTATTCAAAAAAAACACGCACATCAATTGTTTCGCTGCCGCTTAAACCTTGCTTGACAATCAACTATGATACCTTCTCGTTTGGCGCTTCATTCTTGAAGTCGCACAATTCAACATTACAAAAATCGAAACGAACCACGATGAATAAAACACGACCACGTTCGCTTGAACTACTCAACATCCTTTTGCTTGTCTCAGTTTTCGTATCGTTGATTGGAGTGCCAGCCGGCCAATCGGTTTTAGCTCATGAATTGGCAAGCGAAATGTCCGAAGCGGCAACTTTGTTTTTAAAATCGCTTGACGAAACCCAAGCCAAAGCCGCATCGTTTGAATTCGACGATGAGTTAAGAAAAGACTGGCAGTTCATTCCGATGGAGAGAAAAGGGCTGGGTCTAAAATCGCTTAAGGTGCATCAACATCACTTGGCGATGTCGCTCGTGCAAACCGCGCTCAGCCATCGTGGGTTTTCAACTTCGATGAAGATCATGGTGCTTGAGCAAGTTTTGCATGAGATGGAGAACCAAAGCCTCAAACGCGATCCGGCAAAATACCATCTGTTCTTTTTTGGTACGCCTTCGGACAAAGAGACCTGGGGCTGGCGCATCGAAGGCCACCATCTCTCGATTAGCTTCACCATCGTGGAAGGCAAAACGGTCGTTACTACCCCAGCTTTTTTCGGCGCCAGTCCAGCCGAAGTCCGTGAAGGGAAACTTGCTGGGCTGCGGCCGCTTGGCGATGAAGAAGATCTTGCACGTGCGTTGGTCAAGAATTTAACCGTTGAGCAAAAAGAAAAAGCTGTTTTGAAAACCAAAGCCCCCAGCGATGTTATCAATGGGCCGGGGCGAGTGGCTCAACCGCTTACGCCAAACGGAATTGCTGTCAGTGAGATGTCGAAAGCACAAACGGAGATGCTTAACCAATTAATCGCGACGCACCTTGGCAAATTCCGTGCGGAGTTAGCGGCGGACGATTTGAAAAAGATCACAGGCGCTGGACTTGAAAAAGTGCACTTTGCGTGGGCCGGGAAAATCGCCAAAGGCAAGCCGCACTATTTTCGCGTGCAAGGCCCGACTTTCATTATGGAATACGACAACACTCAGAATAAAGCGAATCACGCACACGTAGTATGGCGAGATTTTAAAAACGACTTTGGCGAAGACCTCTTAAAGAAGCACTACGAGACGGTGCCGCATGAAGGAAGCAAAAAGGAAACCAACGACAAATAGAATAACTAGGGCGAAAAGACGGGAACGTAGTTGAATGGGATCTGTAAAATGATGCAGGACATCGCAGTTCCAAATTCAGGACCAACCCGAGAGTCAGGCCAAGTCCCATCGCGGCTTCGCTTTGAATCAATTAGCTCATCACGAATTAGCGGGTACCAAGTATTCCAGTACTCAGGGTGTTGCAACTGTGCGTGCCACATCGCTTGGACGGCATAGTAGTGAGCGTAGTAATAGTTCATCGGGCTCACTTGCTGGCGAGTCGCTTTGCCTGGGCGGTGATTGTATATCCATTTTAAGGAGGCTTCGATCTTCGGGCCTTCGTAAATTCCGGCGCTGTAATAAGAAACCACTCCAGCCGCTGTTAGGGCCAAACTAATTCGTCCGCCTTTTTCGGTGTACTGAAAACTTCCGTCCTTCTTGTGACATTTATCAACGTATTCGATCGTTTTCGTTCGGACTTCATCGGAAACTTGAAAGCCCGCACTATGGGCTGCACGCAACGCCATAACTTGGCAGATCGTAATGGAAAGGTCAGCATCTCTGGCAACCGGCTGATAGCGCCATCCGCCCAGATTGTTTTGGATCTCGCAAGTCATCTTGATCGCTTTGGCGAGTTTCTTTTCAAGCTCTCTTTGCTTCGACATCCCGTAGACTTGACTCAGATACAACATCGCGTACCCATGTCCGTACATGTTTGAAAATCTTCGGGTTGTATCGTTTTCCGAGATGTATCCGGAGGATCGAACGTTTTTCAGAATGAACTCGGTGCAAAGTTTAATATTCTTTTGATATGGACCCGAAACTGGAGTTGAACCGTTGCATAAAAACGCAAGTCCTGCCAACGCAGTGACCGCCACGCCGGCTGCATAGCCCGCAGTTCCAAACGCACCTCTTTTGTTTCCTTCGCTTATTTGTCTGTGGGCAAGGTAACGCAGTCCTTGATCGATCACCTCGCGCGTTTTTCGAGTCATTAACTCTTCTACAGATTTTACTCTTTCCTTTCCTGTAGAAACTGTGTCGTCATTGGTAGCTCCCGAGGCAAGAGCCAAAGCGCCACTTAGTGGAAGCAAAGAACCCGCTGCTGCCAAAGAAGTACCTTTGAGGAATGTCCGTCGATCCATGAGACTCTCGCAACGATATCAATAGTGAAGAATAGAGTAAGAATGGGGAAGAGTTTCGAACCGATCCACCAACGCAAATTATATCGAATTTATACAACAAAGCCAAATTTTGAACACTTAGGCTAAATGAAAGTTCCGTGTTACCCCGAAAAACGACCTTTCTGAAGTCATGGCCCAAGTCAAATGTAATGAGAATGCAATTCAGGTTGAATTCGCCCGTTAAATTGTCCCGATCGTTTCAGGGGCTACTTTGTAGATTTGAAAAGATCTGAAACTTCTTCAGCCGACAAAGCTCGATTGTGAAGCGAAACCTCATCCATTTCGCCGTGCCAATAAAAATCAGAATTTTCGCCGCCAAGTGTAAACGGGTCTTCCGGATAATCGATCGTGACGCCCTTGGGAAATGCCTGGCTGCCAACCCGTTTGCCGTTAGCGTACAGGACAACTTCCTTTCCATCAAAAACGCCACTGAGATGCGTCCACTTTTTTGCAGGAAGCCGCGTTTTAACAACATACTGATTATATCCGTTGACATAAAAATGGATGTTGTCGGTGTCGCCGTCCATGTACACAAAAGCAAAACCACCTAGCCATCCGTCGTGCTTTGACAATCCACCAATAAAGCAATATTCGCCATCACGCTCGCCCGGTTTCATCCAAGCCGAAAAAGTAAATCGTTGCAGTTGGAGTGCCGCATGATTCTTGGTTTTCAAGCATCGCTTGCCGGTAAATTTGATACCGCCCCCGAACTTCGAGTCGACACGCATGATCCCGTCACCGATTCGACCGTGATGGATGGAGTCAGCTTTATTATCAACCACGTCGTCAGCAACGCCTTCAAAGTCATAATAAAGAACCAGTCCATCGGAAATCACTGGCGACGCGCCGCCACCGGAAATGAAACGCAAAGTTTGCATGCCATCAAAAGGCAGTTTGACTTTGCCGCCAAGAAATCGAACATCGATTGGCGGATTCAAAACGCGACCTGTATATCGATCACGGTTCTGCATCTCAATCACAAAGTAGTCATTGGTTTCGTTTTTAGGTTGTTTGGCCAGGCGCAATGAGCGAACGTTCTCAATCGGAATCGCGACCTTTCCAAACCCCAGATCCACATCGATACTTTTCACATCAGCAAATCCGATGATGCGAGTTTTGTCCCGCATGTCAAAACGAAATTTATGTTCGGTCACTTCACTTGGTGCCGTTTTTTTATTCATCGAACTGGCGGTCGTCGAGGCCAATTCTTGACCACAACATGGATTTGCAAAGCCAGAAAAACCTATCGCAAAAATACTCAGGCTCGCCAAAGTCAGCGACGCCAAGTTCAGTGCTTTATAGTTTGACGCTCGATAATTTTGGCCAGCAAAAATCAAATCAGCCATTCGCTGAATCGGCAAACGGAAAGCCTTTATTGTAGAAGAGCAGCCCGTTTTTGCGCTCAAATCAAGCGACAGTGCGTCAGTGTTGGCAAGCTTGTTCATCATCAGCCCTTGCAAATATTCATTTGCGATACCATTGGAGTTGTAAAGTCTTGCTTCGATTATACGATTGACGTGTAAATTCGAGAAACTCAATTTTGCGATCTTTGTGTCGGTCGAATTAACAAATTACTTCCCAGAATCCGATTTCAGTTCACGATATCGGGTAAAATTCTCAATTCGGATTTTCATAGGTAGTTTTTCGACTACAAATTTCCATCTGACATCCATCACAACGAGGCTTTCATGAAAAATCAAAAACTCACAACCCTAATTGCGATCGCCATCGTCGGATTGGCTTTTGCGAATGTAAATATGGCCCAGGACGAGAAAGCAATGAAAACGGAATCAGTCTTACTAAAAGAATGGATTGGCCCTTATGGCGGCGTGCCCCCTTGGCGACAAGTCAACGTTGACGAGTTCCTTGGAGCCTTTGACGCGGCTTTCGAGATGTCAACAAAGGACATCGAAGCGATCGCCAACAATCCAGATGCACCTACATTTGAAAATACTCTGGTTGCACTTGAGAAAGCAGGCAAAGCCCTTCAACGTGTGCAGACCATTTTTGACGTGCATACATCCAACTTAAAAGTCGGTCCGATTGCCGACATCGAAAAAGCCGTCTCGCCGAAAATTTCAAAGCACTTTGATTCGATAACCCAGAACGTAAAGTTATTTTCTCGGATTGAGAAAGTTTTCAACGGCGACGAAATGAAAACGCTTACGGTCGCTCAAAAACGTTTGGTTAAAGATCGTTACGAATCGTTTGTTCGGCAGGGTGCCCGACTGAACGAAGAAGAAAAAGCAAAACTATCTGACATCAACGCGCGGCTTGCCGGATTGTTTGCTTCTTTCGATGAGAAAGTTCTCCACGACGAAGAAAACTATATCACTTGGATCAACAACAAAGAGCAACTCAAAGGCTTGCCCGATAGCGTCGTGGCCGCGATGAAGACCGTCGCCGCAAAACGAAATGCAGACGGCACAAATTTGGGTGAGTGGTGCGTCACCAATACCCGCTCGTCGATGGATCCGTTTTTGACTTATGCCGACGACCGAAAACTTCGCGAAGTCGTTTGGCGAAATTATTACAGCCGAGGAGACAATGGCGGCGAGTTCGACACAAACGAAACAATCAGCACGATTTTGAGCCTGCGGGCAAAGCGTGCCAAGTTGCTTGGCTATGAAACGCATGCCCATTGGCGTTTGGAACCACAAATGGCTGCCAAGCCCGAGAACGCGATGAAATTGATGCTGGCCGTTTGGCCCAAGGCCGTCGCGCGAGTTAAAGAAGAGGTCGCCGACATGCAAAAGATCGCTGACGCGGAAGGTGCGGGGATCACCATCGAGCCTTGGGACTATCGTTACTACGCCGAAAAAGTTCGCAAAGCAAAATACGACTTGGACCTGAACGAAGTAACACCTTATTTGCAATTGGAAAAACTTCGCGAAGGCATGATGTGGGCAGCGGGCAAGCTTTACGGATTTGAATTTGAAGAAGTCAAAGACGTTCCCGTTTTCGAAAACACCGTTCGCGTTTGGAAAGTCTCTCGCGAAGGCAAGCACGTTGGATTGTGGGTTTTTGATCCTTATGCCCGTCGCGGAAAACGAAGTGGTGCCTGGATGAATGCTTATCGTTCGCAGGAAAACATCGACGGACCGCTGACGCCGATCGTTTCCAACAATTCAAACTTCATGCAAGGCAAAGCAGGTGCACCGGTTTTGATCTCTTGGGATGACGCGGTCACTTTGTTTCACGAGTTTGGCCACGCATTGCACGGTTTGTGCAGCAACGCAAAATATCCTTCGCAATCGGGAACTTCAGTCGCTCGCGATTATGTCGAGTTTCCATCGCAGTTGAATGAACATTGGCTTTCAACTCCCGAAATTCTGGAGAAGTTCGCCGTGCATCATGAAACAGGAAAGCCGATTCCGGCGGAGCTTTTGGCGAAAATCAAAAAAGCCTCTACGTTCAATCAAGGATTCAGCACCGTCGAATATCTTGCCAGTGCGTTGATCGATATGAAACTACACTTGGCAGGCGATGTCAAAATTGATCCTGACAAATTCGAAAAAGAAGCCTTGGCTGAACTTGGAATGCCTAAAGAGATTGTGATGCGGCACCGCACGCCGCAATTCAGTCACTTGTTCTCAAACGACGGTTACTCGGCTGGCTATTACAGTTACCTCTGGTCGGATGCGTTGACTGCCGATGCGGCCGAAGTTTTTGAAGAGGCGGGAAGCTATTACGACCCAGCCACTTGCAAGAGCCTGTACGACAACATCATGTCCGTTGGAGACACGATTGATCCTGCCGAAGGTTTCCGTCGATTCCGTGGTCGCGACGTGGACACAAAAGCTCTGTTGCGAAAGCGTGGTTTTCCAGTCGATTAAGCTTCAAAAACGGACAGTGAAGATTGACCGATCAATGAGAGTGCCCACATGGACAATTCAGACCATCTTTTAAGTTTCGTGACCAGCAAATGCGGTACGATGGTTTCCGTTCATCTCGACTTGGGAGGTGTCAAGCTACTGCTGAAAGAGCTGAATGGGATACGAGAGAAGCTTGAGGCGAACGACTGTCCACATACACACTTGTTCGGTTATCAACCATCGGATGACTTGACGCTCACGATGCTTCAAAGCCAGCCGCAGGAGAACACCTCGGTTGAGCATGTCAAAATCCATGGCTGGAACGAAGAGTGGGCTGTTCGTCACGGCTTAAAACCGGGCACGGCTTAAAACCGGACACCGATTAAAATCACGGCAGTGGTGTTAATTAAGTTTTCAAGGCGATCGTATTCTCAATACGGTCGCCTTTTTTTACGGCTGGTCGAAACAACTAATTTTGAAACGACTTAATCGCAGCTCGGGCTTCAACAACTTTCGACTGAAACATCAAATCAGATATACGGTCCAGCTCTTTCAATTTCAATTCGCTGTTGTCCTTTTTCTTTCTAAGCTTGAACAACTCAAGCGGGAGACGAAGATCATCGAAATTAAATTGAAACAAAGTTTTGGTTGTGTCCGTGTTGCTTTTAACTTTTGCCTGAATCCGTTCAAGATATCGGTATCCAAATTCCTCCGTCGGCTCGATCATTGTCCCTTCGCCGTAATCATTCCAGGTCGCCACCTGTACGATGGAAGCCTTTGAAGCGAAAGCCAGCTCCAACGTCTCGTCAAATGTTTTCCCTTTTCGGCCATCGAGGTAGCCATAGCTTTCGTGCAGGTTAGCCTGTTTGTAGATGTCGTGGAATTGTGAAAACGCGGTCGCGATCACTGGCTCAGGCGTCTCTCCTTCTGCGCGGCTGTACAGATCGGCTAAGTATTTTCGCCACGTTTCGGTCGAAATATCCTTGCCACCGGAAACAGGAATCCAGCCCAGCGATCCGTCGAATTCGGCCGCAGCCGTGAGATGTGGCAGCCCATGCATCGTTGGATTGTGCGTAAGCCCCGCCCGCATCTGTCGCCAATCGTCTTTTTCAAAATGCTGTGGTCCAAACACCAGCAAAATTGGATTTCCATTTCGGTCTTTCACGTACGACTTGCTGGGAAACCAATTCTTGTCGATCCAGTTTAGATCCGCTTGGCCTTGCTTGAGCGAGTCCTCTTGCTTGATCGTTTTGCCAGCAATCATCTGCTTGACCGATTGGTCTTCGTAACAAATTGCGAACTTAAGATTCGCTTTTTCGATAAACCGGATTAAATGCAAAGTGTTGCGATGAATATCCGGGTAGTCATTGGCTTTTGAAACCCCGTACCAATCGACAACCACGCCATCGATGCCAGCGAACTTCATTTGGAGGACTTGGCATTCAAGCACATGCGAGTCGTTTGAATCGTAGGCACCCAAAAGTGGATAGTAATGTGACGCGATTTCACGTCGACCATTTTTGTTTATCTTATCTGGAGTGAAATGATTCATGGTCCAATGCCAACCCCATGAATTGGAATCTGGTTTAGCAGAGTACCAAGGCATGTAATGAACAAGAGTTGTTTTCTTGAGCTGTGCGTTGGTGTCACCGACAAGAAAAAAACAGACCAGAAGTGCAAATCCGAGTGTAGAGAGAAGGTATTTCATGGCAGATTGGTTTAGAGTTTCGCTCCCTGCAAGTGGACTTTCATGTTCGAGACGTGTAAATGAACACACATCAATCGCTGGTTCGAGCATATGATCTTAAGCGAAAACACAATCATTGAAGTTCACATGAAACCAAAAACCATCATCGTAACCGTTTTAGCCATTACAGTATTGGCGTTTGTGGCTTGGTTTGGATTTGGGCGAACACCCGTCGCTGGAAAAATTCTGTTGCCCGCAACGATAACGGGAGAGAATGGAAACGAAGTCGCCGACTACACAGTGTTTTTGAACTTAACCGAAACTGACGCGAAAGATCTGGATCAGTATATTGCCGAAATCGATCGGACTTGGCATCCCGGTAACGCGACCATGTTGTTGGAAATGACTCAGGTTGCGAAATTCCATGTCTCCCGTCAAAAGATTTTTGAGTTACTGGAGAAAAAATCAGGTGAAGAGTACGGCGACAAAAGATCAAAATGGCTTCAATGGATTTGGGCACAGGAGTACAAACCACATCCGCAGTACAGCCAGTTTAAACATGACCTCTATCGCCGACCTGACTCCCGGTTTCCTGAGTACTTTGCTGAATCCGACAACGCAGCTGTCCGTTTGGACGAATTGCGATGGAGCGGTTTCAAACGAGACGCGATTCCGCCACTCAAGAGTCCAAAAATGATCTCTGCATCTTCGGCAACCTATCTTGCCGACACTGATGTTGTGTTTGGCGTTTCGGTCGATGGCGATCATCGCTGCTATCCGCAACGAATCCTGGCTTGGCATGGGATGTTCAAAGACACGATTGCCGACATATCCGTTTGCGGTGTTTACTGAACGCTTTGTGGAACCCTGATCGTGTATCAGACAGAATTCGACGGAACCGATCATGAATTTGGCACAAGCGGATTTGTGTATCGTTCGAATACGTTGCTGTACGACCATGCGACGAAATCACTTTGGTCAACACTAAAAGGCGAGCCCGTCGTTGGCCCTTTGGTTGGCAAAGGCATCAGTCTGAAACGACTCTCTTGTGTTACATCCACATGGGGCCAGTGGAAAAAAGACCACCCAGACACAAGCGTGCTTTCGCTCGACACCGGTTATGAACGCGACTATGACGAAGGTGCGGCTTACGGACAATATCTTGCGACTGATGAACTTGTGTTTTCAACTCCGCTATCAGATGAACGATTGAAAAACAAAGCCGAAGTTCTTGTGTTTCATGGCAAAGACGATCAGCTTGCGATCGCGGCGGATTTTCTGATGGAAAACAGTGTCTACCATGAAAAAATTGGCGATGTAGATTTTGTAGTCTTGACCGATAAATCTGGTGCAAATCGGGCGTACGCAACCGGAGGAAAGAAATTCAAAAGTTGGGATCAAGATCAAACAGCTGTCGACGAACAAGGAGTCAAATGGAGCTTGACCGAATCCGCGTTGTCTAACTCCGACAGTGAGTCTCTTGAAAGAGTCTCCGCCCATCGCGCGTTTTGGTTTGGCTGGCATGCCCAGTTCGAAAACACTCGTCTGGTTAAGTAAGTAGTTGAAATCCCATTTAGCGACCAGCCGAAATGCGCCGTCGCGTTCAATGCGTTAGCGGGGTAGCACCGATTCTTGAAGCAGGGTAGCACCGATTCTTGAATCGGTGCCGCGAAGCGGCAAGAGGCATCACGTTGAGACTTCAGATACTCAATTCGGTTAGAAGAAAGTTACCTCGTGTGCGTTCGCACCCAGATTCAAGAATCTGGGCTACCCTTTGTGCGTCTATCGACACACGCTGTCTTGGCGAAGATGTTCGGCTTCCAACAGCCGTCGGGTTCAATGCGTTAAGCCGAATTGATGGAACCCAACGCATGAACGAGCAGTAAACATCCAACGTTTACCGTCCAGTTCCCGAAGGGCATAAATAGCCCGCGTCATTAAATTCCTTAAATCACTCCCTCCGGATTCTCTCAAGACGCTCCGTCGCTCAAAATCGCGGCGTGGATGCGGACTTTTTTTTCATATCTTATTCCCTGCCCCTCCCAAAGAGCCACTTTTCAACGGCTGATTTATTAACAATCGCCTGCTCCCAACTGTTTAGCCATGTTCCCAAACTTCTCTCACGTGATCTTGAACGTTTTTATTGCGAAAATCGAGCGGCGCCTGTACGATCAGACTAAGCGCTTCCTCAACTTCCATTGGTTTAAATACTTATGCTTCGCTTGAAATTCAATTCAATCAATTCCATTATTCTGATCTTCGTTTCCGTTGTCGCAATTTCGCTTTCGCTGCCGACCAAAATTTTCGCGCAAACCAAAGTCGAAACCGATGAAAACGTCAGGGTTTACTTTCATGGATGGAGAGACGGATACGTCGTCGACGTAAAGAAAAAAGAGGTACTTGTTGAGTTTGAATTTGCCGGCTCGACGCAACAGGAAGTTTTCAATCGAAAAAACGTCCGACGAATGTACGAAACCGAAGCGATCGACTTTGGCCGAATGTGGGAAAGCACGTCTGGTACAAAAATCGACGCGGCGATGCAGGATTCGTACGACGGCAAAGTCCTTTTGATTCGTCCCGACTTAAGCACGCTGGAAGTCTCACTGGACAAATTAAGCACCAGAGACAATTCCTACGTCAAGAAGATGCAAAAGAGTTTTAACGCTGCGGTCGCGCGGGGGCAAATTCCGGCTCGCACCCCTACACTACCGGAATTAGAAAACTTCGAAGCTTCATTCGGTTCAACTTCAACATTTGGCGAAGGTTCTAAATATTCGATCGAGCCATTGGGGGAGATCCCTAGCTACCTTACGAGTTTCCAACAAAAGGGACTTGGCTTTACGATGACACGGAAAGATCAGGACTTGGTCGCCGTGATTCCCGTTGGCGGCCCAGATCAATTGGTCCTGATGACGGCTCGAGAAGACAACTGGACTCGCGGGGGAGAGAATTTTCAATCGCAGCTTTATTGGGCTTCGCTGAAAAAGAAGAAGGTCATGGCCTCGGTAATGATTACCCCCGAAGACTTCGCCGTCGATTACGACCCAAGTCGCCGTTTGCTACTGACTTTTAATCGAAAAGATTTTGCCGACGACGAAGACGAACCCGATCACTATACGCTTTGGAAACTAAAGGCTGGTGAGTCAAAAGCTGAGCCGTTGATCCGGTGGGCTGCCAAAGGTGTAAGGTGGTCGGAAGCCATTTTCGCAAAGATCGTCAACGAGCGAGTCGTCATTGCCAAATCAGATCGGCAAACTTACGAGGCGTGGGATATCGTAGATAAAAAGTCGCTTTACTTTATGAAATCAAAAAGCTTTTTTGATGCCCCGATCGTCATTAGCCCTGACCGCAGACACTTGATCGTCCCAGAAGACGGCCAACTGAGTGTGATCGATGCGGAGACTGGCGAATTGGCAATGGGATTTTCGGTCGACGACCGCCATGTTTCTGGAGCGAACATCAACCCAGCCGGTACAAAACTCGCAGCGCTGTCAGAACGAAATATTTACGTCTGGGATCTCGAATCGGGCGACAAAAACCCCACGGTCTATCCTGCTCCACTGATGGGGTCACCTTTCAAAGCGCGCGTCGAATGGATCGATGATGATCATATTTTAGGCGAAAGCCATCAAGAGCGGATCCTGTATCGGCTTTCCTTGCAGCTCCCGATTTGGAGTTATCGAATGGACGTCCGCGACTATTTCCTCAATCGGGATCCATTGAAAAACTTGGTAGTCAACGGGATGTTCTTTTACGTTGCCCAACCTGATCCGTTCTCTGGCTCAATCGCTATCGGAGCCGTGAACCTTCCGGGACCTGGAGTCAATGAAGTCGTAGGCGAAGTCCAGCGGGAAGAGCTTTATATCTTGAAAAAAGGTACGCCAGTCGGATTGAGCATTGGAAGTGTTACTGATTCCGATTCAATTGAACAATGGCTTGGCGAAAAAGTTGAGGCCAACGGATGGGTTCTTGATGACAATGCAGAAATTCGAATCCATGCTGAAATGGGAATCGGTGAATCACAAACGGTCACCTATACCAAAATGGGTGGTTTTCAAAGAAAAGGCAACGATACGACTGTCTCATTTCGACCACATTATTCGCGAATCAAAATCAAGAAAGACGATACGATCATTTGGCAAACCGGAACGTCAACTGGAGCACCGCCGGTAATCAGCGGCACGAACTTTCAGCAGAAGATCAACAGTTACCAGAAACCGAACTTACGGTTTTTCAAAAACGTAAAGATTGATTCGAAAATTATCGATCCAAAATACAGTCGTGGATTCGGCGTTTCCAAGCTTGGTCTGAGGGGCATTGAAGTCGTTTCGACAACGCCTCCCGGACGTGAAGACGATCCATTGGCAGCGGCTGATCAAGTTGAAGAAGATCAGAAGAAATCGGAAGACGAACGGAAGAAGAAAGCCGAATCCGACTCAAAGGCTGGCGGCGGCGAAGATCGATCCCGCGGCGCGTTCCGAGGCGGAAGAAGATAGGCGACTTTTGCTATTTCGCCTTACGTAGTCACCTGCCAAAATCTATCGCTCCGTTGGTGCCAGTTGGAAAGGATTCTGTTTTCACATTTGGAGAAAACGTGTGCTTGGGATGAGTATCCAACCAGGTTTGCCATTTTTTAGCATCTATACCAAATGACTCTCCTGAGAGTTCGATCAGGTGCGCAGCGATAATTCTTCGCCAGCCATCTCGATCAATGAATTCACTATCGCCGAAACGATCTAATTTCTCCGGCAATAGCTCGATCAATGCAGCAAACGCTTCGCGACTGCCTTGTTGCCCCAGTGCTTTCAGTGCCGACTCAAGTGGAAAAGGAGCGAGTGATTTCTTCCAGTAATCATCTGGAGCATTCTTGAGTATCTTTAAAGTAGGAGCAACGATGCGA
>CAYZGP010000122.1:3192-18669 GCA_964478065.1 uncultured Pirellulaceae bacterium | reverse complement strand
ACCAACGCTCATTGGCCGGCCAATGTCTGCAACCGTTTCTCGCTTAAGCCCGTTTTCGCAGACAGCACGATTTGTATTTCTTTCCGCTTCCACACGGGCAGGGATCGTTGCGTCCGATTTTGTCGTCGCGATTACGAATCGTTTCAACGACCGGTGCTTTACCGCCCGAATTGTCAATCGCTTCAGATTGTTCTCGACCAATATCAGACTGCTGCTGCGGGGCTTGTTGAACTTCGCTGACATCGTCGTGACGAGCACTTGTCTCAACCAAAGTGTTACTAACAAAATCTTCGTTCATCTGCTCCATGCGGAAAACAAGATCAGTAACACGTTCGCCAATCGAAACCCAAAGCCCCTCGAACATCCGCATACCTTCGCGTTTGTATTCGACCTTTGGATCCAACTGAGCCATTCCACGCTGACCGACCGCACTGCGAAGATAATCCATCGCGAGCAAGTGGTCTTTCCACGCCGAATCTACAATCTCCAGCAACACCATTCGCTCCATTCGTCGGAACTCAGGGTGGAAATGATCTTCAACAATCGCTTCAAGCGTCTGCTCAAGCTCTTCCTTATCAAGCGATTCAACCTTGTCCATTGGCAGGTCGTAATCGATCGTTTGCTTAAACCAATCCGAAAGCTTGGTCGCTTCACCATTGGCGTTGGCAAGCGGAACGCCGCCGGAAGAAGAAAGCTGGTCGATTTTTCCGTGCAACTCTTCGATTGCTGACTGGGCCTGTTTTTGTGTACCACGACTTTTATCAAGTAGGAATTCATGAATTTCTTCACGCTGTTTATTCCGCAAATCATCAACGGTGATCTCTGATTCAAATCGCCGGCTCGCCCATTCAACAAGTCCCTCGCGATCAATTCGACCGGTCGCTCCACCCGACGCAGGCACGACGAACTGATAAAGGCCTGCCATCACCGGGTAAACGGCTTCTTTTTCGTCGTACTTTTCGATGGCTTTTTCAACGACACGATCAATCGCAATATCGATGGTTACGTCGTCCATTGCATCAGGTTCCATCTCGAACCCGAATTTAGCTTTCACCCAAGCCAGAGCTGTTTTCGCTCCGTAGTTGAGATCAAGCATCACATCGGCGCCTTCGATTTTGACCTTACGAATGGCTCCACGGGCCTTATCGATCAACAGCTCGTCGACACGATCGCGCCCCGTTTGCTTGAGGTCTTTTTCCCGAACGTTCAAATTCCAACGCGTGTTCACAAAATGCGCCAACGCCCCCCAATTCCATTCAGACTCTTCTTCGCCTTCGCCCAAGTGCACATCGATCTGAGCAAGGATGTCGGTTTCGGCGCCACGCTCGGCTTCGTCCAGGCAAATTTGAATCGCTTCTTCGGGAGTCGATTTTCGGAACAATCGTGGATCAAGCTCAACGGTCAATTGCTTGCCCGCGTAACTCGCAAACGACTCAGCACCGAATCCATCAGCCAGGATTGTTGAAAGGTTGGCTTCAGCCTGATCACGAATCATGTCCTGGACCACTTCGCGGCAACTCACGCCATCAAGGACACGCTGGCGGAATGAGTAAATCCGCTTCCGCTGCTCGTCCATCACTTCGTCGTATTCAAGCAAGCTTTTGCGAATCTCGAAGTTGTATTCTTCACGTTTCTTTTGGGCCGCATCGATACGCCGAGAAACCATCCGGCTTTCAATCGGAACATCGTCGGTAAAACCACCCATTTCCAGGACTCGTTTAACAAACGGCCCAGCGAAAATTCGCATCAGGTCGTCATCGAGACTCAAGAAGAAACGGCTGCTTCCAGGATCGCCTTGACGGCCACAACGACCGCGAAGCTGAAGATCAATTCGACGTGCATCGTGTCTCTCGGTCCCGAGCACATGAAGCCCGCCAAGCTCTTTAACTTCTTCACCCATTTCGGCCATGCTGTGTTCTTTGTCGATTGACTCGACCAACTCATCCCACTCTTCGCGCGGGACATCCAAACGCGTGGTGTATTTGTCTTGCAATCGTGCCCACGCCATTGTTTCAGGGTTACCGCCAAGAACAATATCGGTTCCACGACCGGCCATATTGGTGGCGATCGTTACGGCATCACGACGACCGGCCTGAGCGACAATCTCGGCCTCACGTTTGTGGTTCTTCGCGTTGAGCACCTCGTGCTTGACCCCACGCCGCTCCAGCAAACGAGAAATGACTTCTGATTTTTCGATCGACACGGTACCGACCAGAATCGGACGGCCTTTGTGTTGCACTGTGGCAATTTTCGAACGGGCGACTTTGTGTAGCGAGCCGTCTTCTTTGTCGGCCAGCGTGACTTCGGAATCGTTTTCGGATTTGATACGACCGACGTAGTACTCACCATTTTTCAGAAAGATCATGTCCCACTGATGATAGTTCTCAATCTCTTCGGCGATCGCAGTCCATTTGTGTTTTTCGCTGCTGTAAATCGTGTCTGGATGGGCGATTCGCTGCAACGTTCGGTTCGTTGGAATGGCGACGACGTTGAGGCCATAGATCTTGTGAAATTCTTCCGCTTCAGTCATCGCGGTACCGGTCATACCACAGATTTTTTTGTAGAGCTTGAAGTAATTTTGAAGCGTAATGGTCGCGAGCGTTTGCGTTTCCTCTTTGATCTTCACGCCTTCTTTGGCTTCGACAGCCTGATGCAAACCGTCGCTCCATTGACGACCATCCATCAAGCGGCCGGTGAATTCGTCGACGATCACAATCGCGCCTTCTTTGACGACGTAGTTCACGTCCAATTTGTACAAACCGTGCGCTTTCAACGCGTTGTCGATCATGTGCGGCCAGTCCATATTGCCGGCCGTGTAGAAACTCTCAACACCCGCTAGTTTTTCTGCAAAACGCACACCCTCATCCGTCAAAGTAGCCGTGTGATCTTTTTCGTTGACTTGATAGTGAACGTCTTTGACCAATTGCGTCGCGATCTTGTTGGCTTCGACATAGCGGGCCGGATTTTGATGGGCCGGTCCAGAGATGATCAACGGTGTTCGAGCTTCATCGATCAAAATGTTGTCGACTTCGTCAATGATCGCGAACGCCAAGGGGCCTTGTGATTGCTGATAACGTTTTGGAAAACGACTGTCGCCACGCGCCGCCGGACGCATGTTGTCGCGCAGGTAGTCGAAACCAAACTCATTGTTGGTTCCGTAAGTAATATCTTTGGAGTAAGCAATCTGGCGATCCTTGACCGGCATGTTGCTTTGGATCGCGCCCACGGATAGCCCGAGCCCCATATAAAGCGGAGCCATCCATTCCATATCACGTCGAGCAAGATAGTCGTTGACCGTAATGACGTGAACGCCTTTGCATTCCAGCGCGTTCAAGTAAGACGGCAAAGTCGCAACCAATGTCTTACCTTCACCAGTCACCATTTCGGCAACCGAACCTGTGTGAAGCACCATGCCACCGATCATCTGCACGTCGTAGTGACGCATTCCCAAAAATCGTTTTCCGCCTTCTCGGCAGACAGCAAAGGCTTCAATGATAATGTCGTCCGTTGTCTCGCCATCACGAATCCGCTGCTTGAATTTTTCCGTCTGCATGCGCAGCTCGTCATCGGACATCGCTTCGTAAGTCGGCTCAAGCGCATTGATCGCATCGACTCGCGTTTGCAGCCGTTTGACGTAACGGGCGTTGGACGAACCAAACAGACCAGTGACTCCGCGTTCGAAGCTGGAGACAAGCCCACTCATAAAGTGAGTTGTCGCATCCCAAACTCGTTCCAATTGTTCCATGGTTTTGTTTCCACTTTTTCCAGCAGTGCGGCCAAGCGAATGATCTGGGCTACAGGCTGGTTGCTTACTATTTATTTATTTTGAATTTTGATTTTTTGTAGCGGTTGTTTTTGGACCTGCGAAAAGGCCCAGCAATTTGACCGGCAAATTTGTCAGGGTGTGTCAGGCACATTTGACTATCTACAAATCGCAAATTGCAGAGCGTTTGAAGGCCGGAAAGAGGTGGTCCGACAGGAAAATATGCAATTTTCCCATTGGTAACAGATTATAGTGACGCCCCGCGCCGGTCAACGGAGATTGCCAGCACTCTAAATGGCGTGTTTTCCCGGTCCAAACCGGCTCGTCAATCTATCTTAAAACCACATTTGTCAGCCGCTCCCGTGTGTTTGAATGACTTCGTCAATGTTATTGGCATATTATGTGCCATGAACGCTCACCTACGCATAAATTTGAAGCTGCAGGTGTTGGGCATGGAATCCCACAAATCACTAAAGAATGACCCGTGCCCTCAATATTCGTTCACGCAAGAACAATCTTTTGCGTAAATTAATGAATTAAATTCCCTATTCGTCCCTTCGTTTCGCCAAGACCGGTTGAAGAAAGATTAGCCCCTGCGATAGAAGTGAGTTTCTGGCTCCCATTTTTTTGCGAATCTCCCTAACCCTTCAATCAAATACCAATCAATCTGACGAATCATCCATTGAAAAAGCAACCAAATACAATCGATATTTCAGGCAAGTTAATCTTGCTTGGCACGGGAACCTCGGTTGGCGTGCCAGCGATCGGCTGTGGATGCGATGTTTGCACAGGTGGTCATCCCAAAAACCAGCGCACTCGAGCCAGCGCGATCCTTGGTCTGCCTGAGGGAAATTTGTTGATTGATACTTCGCCCGATTTACGCACCCAATTGCTGCGTGAAAAAATCGGGATCGTCCACTCCGTGATCTACACCCACGAGCACACCGACCATGTAATGGGATTCGATGACCTTCGCCTTTTTCAGTTCTACTTGGGCCACGGTGTGCCCATCTATTGCACTCAGGCCGTAGAAGCTCGTCTACGACAAGCGTTCAACTACGCTTTTTCTGACGCACCCGTAACGCACGTAGGAGCCGCTCCTGCGGTCGACATCATTTCAATTGACACCCAGCCGATAGAGATCCTCGGTGCTACCGTCACACCAATCCCCCTCAAACACGGCCCACGTTTTGATGTGCTTGGTTTTCGAGTTGGAAATGTGGCCTACTGTACTGACGTAAGCGAAATTCCAGAATCAAGCTGGCCACTGCTCGAAGGACTGGACAGTTTGGTACTGGATGCACTTAGACCCGACCCGCACGTCACGCATTTCAGTATCGACCAAGCAGTCGAAGTGGCACAAAAGTTGGGCGTGAAGAAGACTTATTTTACGCACTGTGCTTGCAGCTTGGACTACGAACGAGTCGAGCCAAGACTTCCTGAAGGCATCCATGTCGGGTTTGATGGATTGCAAATTGAGTTGACTTAACAAAAAAAATCGGGAGCAACCTTTCTTTGGCAATCGCTCCGCCGCGGTTCGTAGCCGATGTCGCAGACTTCCGGGCGAATTGAATCGCCAGTACACCTGAACTCCGCGAGCCCAGCTACAGGCAGGCAGTTTTCGCATCAATTCACCAGGTTTGTCTTCCTTCCTAAAACGAAACGTGCGGTGAGCCAGTCAAGCAATAAAAAACGGCCAATGAAGAGATTCACTGGCCGTTTGGTTTTAATATCAATCAGTCGCTTGATCAGGTACGCTTACATAAAGGTACGCGTAACCCAACCAGAAGAAATCGCTTATCCTTTTTTGCCAAGCAGATCAACGTAGTCTGTGGTAATACGAAGCACTTCATCCAGATAAAAATTGCGTTTGATTTCTCGGTTAGGAGCAAGCTGCTCTTCAATCGCATTTTCGTCTTCTTTCTCCGCATTCAATTCTCGTCGACGAGCCATGAACTTTTCTTCGTTCAACGACACAGACTTCAAGTTCTTTTGCTCAACGTACTTTTCGATTTTCCGAACTTGCTCGTTGAATTTGTCTGACATTGCCAGTCGTTCTTTGGAGCGCCTCGCCAACGTTGAAGTGACTTGAGGATTGCCAAAATCGTAGGCCTGAAAATTCGCTTTACGGATTCGGTCAAACTCAACTGGATAATCAAGATCTGCTTCGCCGCTATCCATTTTGTCCGTGATCGATGGAAGGACGATATCCGAAAGCACACCACGCTTTTGTGTACTATCTCCGTTGGGACGATAGAACTGCTGCGTCGTGATCTTCAACGCACCAAACACGTTTGGTGGATTGCGAACACGATACAAATGCTCTGTCAAGTTAACCAAGCTTTGAACGGTGCCTTTTCCGTGAGTGGTCGTGTCACCGACAACAATTCCACGATTATAATCCTTAACCGCACCCGCCAAAATTTCGCTGGCACTGGCGCTGAATTTACTGGTCAGAACAACAAGCGGTTTCTCCCATGACATGCCGCCGAACTCGTCGTTGAGCTCTTCGATTTCGCCCAACGGATTTTTGACTTGAACCACTGGACCAAGATCAATGAACAATCCGGTGCAATCAATCGCTTCCCGCAGGCTTCCGCCTCCGTTAGCACGAAGATCAAGCACGACTGCGTCGACACCCTTCGTCTTAAAATCGTCGAGGATTTTCTTAACGTCGGTAGTTGTACTGCGACCGCCACCACCAGCTCCACCCATATCGGCATAGAAGCTTGGCAATTCGATCACGCCAATCTTGTTTGGTGCGCCATCCTTTTTCATGCCCTCTTCAAAGATCGCACCTTGAGCGGCACTGTCTTCGAGCTTGATTTTCTCGCGAACGATCTTGACCGTGTGAATCTCACTATCGTTCTCAGACATCACAGAAAGTCGAACTGTTGTTCCAGCTTTGCCGCGAATCATTCCAACGACGTCGTCCAACTTCATTCCAGTCACGTCAACAAAATCCGGACCGTGTTTCCCAAGCAGCTTTTCGTCTGCTTTACTTCCGTCTTCTTCAGCTTGGCCAACGGCAACAATTTTGTCTTCTTGTTTAAGTCCGCCCTGAGTCGCCGCAGCGCCACCGGGAACGATATTTTTGATGACTGTGTAACCTTCATCATTACCCTGAAGCGTCGCTCCAATGCCTTCCAATTCAAGACTCATTTGAATCAAGAAGTTTTCGAATGAACCTTTTGAAAGGTACGAAGTGTGCGGATCAAAGCTGCTTGTGATCGCAGTAATGTAACGCTCAATCACTTCTTCTGAATCGATCTGGTGCATGCGACGACCGAAAGAAACATAACGTTTGCGAAGTCGTTCGCGCGGATCTTCGGCTTTTTTCTTTTTCTTCTTAGCATCATCGTTTTTGGCTGCCTTTTTTTCGTCTTCGTCATCACCACGAAGAATCAACAAGCTGTATTTGATTCGCTTGCGCCAGTTCTCTTTGGCTTCATCAGCAGTCTTTGGAAACGTCAGCAAATCTGGATCGGTGACCATTTCTTCATCGATCGTGTAATCGTGTTTTGCGTCGATCCACTCAATGGCCACAGCCGTTCGCTCATCAACACGTTTGATGAAGCGTTTGAAGACTGCAAACGCCGCCGAGAAATCGCCCGCTTTCATTTGATCATCAAGTTTCGATTTCCATTTCGAAAACTCATCCACGTCTGATTGGAGAAAATAGGACTTCGTTGGGTCCAGATTCTTGATAAACATATCGAACGCGCGACTGGAAATCGTGTCATCCAATGGGCGACTCGAAAGATGCTGCCGTTCCATCAAGTCGGCGACCAATCTCGAAACCAACGAGTCAGTCCGTGTTGGTGCTTTAAGCTCAACTGGTGGCGGCTCTTGGTTTTTTGCCTGCGCCTGAAGACTGGAAACCGATCCAACCAATATCAGTAAGGAGAGCGTAAAAAAAGAAAGCAATTGTTTGCTTTTACTTATATCCAATGAGTGCATCTTATTTTTTCCTGTCTGCTGTTTCCGAGACAACTTAGCCTTCGCATTTTAACAGTATCCCGCAAGAATCGTAGAGACTGAATGGAAGCGAGGCAAGAGCGATCTGATTGTATGGGAAAGCTACCGCCTGATCAAAAAAGACGTCCGCTGACAAAAGGTTGGCTTTAGTTTGTCGACAGCAATTTTGGTTAAACGACTCTTAAGACGTACTTTTGGTTACATCCAAGAAATAACGGACTAATCGTCCCCCATTCATTCCTCAACTATTCGATTCATCGACGGATCGACAAAACTTAATTATACTGATCGGTCAGCAAAACCAGATTTGTTTTGTGTCACGCTCAACTTCCATTTTTTGTAAAGAAGTTTACAACCCCGTGCCAGTATTCCTCGTTATGAACGCCGGCGCCAATGCTGGCGCCCGATTTGAACTTTCACCTGATGAGAAAAACCTTCTCGGTCGAGACTGGCAATGCAAGATCGTCTTGAATGACCCTCAGTGCTCGCGTGTCCATGCCGAAATTTTTCGCGATCAGGACGGTTGGTTTCTACGCGACAACGAAAGCAGCAATGGAACGTACGTTAACGGTCAACCTGTTGACCAAGCACGATTAATGGAAGGCACCGAAGTCCGTATTGGTGCCAGTGCATTCGTATTTTCTGAATCTGCGAAAAAGCCATCGGAGCCAAAACCTGAGACCGATTCAGGACAACAGCAATCAGCAACCAACAATCTAACCATCGTGTTGGACAAATCGGTTAACCCAAAAGAGACCGGTCAGTACACGCTTGATTTTCTCAAAGGCCACAACTGGGGGCAGGACTTTTTCTTCCTCTTCCAGCTCAGCGTAAAACTACTAAGCGTTGATGAACCCGAGCGTGTGATTGAAATTTGCATGGAACGTTTGTTTGGAAGAACCGAAGCAACCGTTGCCGGGTTCCTCTGGCTTTCGGATGACGGAGCCCTCACACCCAAGCTTGTTTTTCCACGCGATCAAAGCGATCTAATGCAGCTTGATCCCGATCTCACACGCAAAGTCGTAAAACAGAAACACGCTGTCCGGGTAGAACACGACACGAGCGACAAAGACACTCCCGCTGACTCAATTTGCGTTCCACTGGTAAGCGACGGGGTGGTCCAAGGTGCGATTCATCTTTATCGCGAATCAAAACCGTTCCACAACTCGCATTTCCAGCTGGCGTGCGCCTTGTCTAACATCATGGTTCGATCATTAGCTCGAGCCAACCGACACACCTCTTTGGCAGCCGAACACTCACGACTGATTGAAAAAACGGGTGGCGACGAGCTCAAAGGCGAGAGCCCAAAAATGCTCGAATTGAAATCGAAAATCACTCGCGTCGCAAAGGCTTCGGGATGTGTTTTGATTCGTGGCGAAAGCGGCGCCGGTAAAGAGCTGGTCGCTCGTGCAGTCCACCAAGCCAGCCCTCGTGCTGACCGCGCAATGCTCAGCGTCAACTGCGCGGCGATCCCTCGCGACCTGATGGAAAGCCAGTTGTTTGGCCACAAAAAAGGCTCATTCACCAGCGCAGACCGCGACCACATCGGCTGGTTTCAACAGGCCGATCTGGGGACGCTTTTCCTTGACGAAATCGGCGAATTGACGCTTGAGGGCCAAGCTAAACTCTTGCGTACTTTAGAGGGCCATCCATTCTTGCCAGTTGGCGGAACCGAAGAAGTCAGCGTTGACGTTCGAGTGATTTGTGCCACCAACCGCGACTTGAAAGAATTTGTTGGAGAGAAAAAGTTTCGGGAGGATTTGTTCTACCGTCTTTCGGTTTACGAGCTGTTACTTCCACCGCTTCGCGAACGTGAATCTGACATTCAAATGCTGATCGATTTTTTCCTTGGGCACTTTAAGAACCAACACGGTAAAAGCAATATTCGATTTTCCAAAAAAGCCAACGCACGCCTTCTTGCCTATCAATGGCCAGGCAACGTCCGACAGCTCCGCAACGTGATTGACAGTGCGATCGTCATGGCCGAAGGGGACGAGATTCAGCTTAGCGATTTGGGAATCCGCGATGCGAGTGACGGCGAACTGGAAACACTTCGCATTGACCACTGGGAACAAAAACTAATCGGCGATGCGTTAAAGCGCACCAGCAACAGCGTCCCCAAAGCCGCGGAACTTCTTGGAATCAGCCGTGCAACCCTCTATCGCAAAATCGACGAATACAAAATCGAGCGATAGAACCGCCTCGGATCGGCGCAGCCAATCGACGATCTCGAAGATGCCCTGGAAGCCCGACACGTAAACGAGAAATGGAAACCCGACGCGTAAGCTTATAACTTCGTCGAATTTTTCTTTGCGAAAATGGAGAGCACGACTCCTCCCAAGATCAACAGACTCGCCAAACCCAGTCGGACTGTGAATTTTTCGCCGATAAAAATCACGCCTCCAAGTGCCGCCAACAGCGGAACCAATAACTGAACAACGGCGGCTTGAGTTGTCGTCAACATTGGCACTACTTTGTACCAGATAACATAACCCATTCCCGAAGTAACCACTCCCGAAGTTAACGCCAGCGCGACGCCGTAAGTGCTAACGCTGCTCATCGCCAGCACCAGCGCGATGATACTTGTTGGCACCATCATGATTGCCGCGCGAATAAAATTACCAGTTGTCATCGCAATCGGTGACTTTACCGATTTACCGGCAATCGAATACATCCCCCAAGCCATTCCCGAGATCATCATCAGCACCGCCCCCCGCAGATCGGGTGCCGCAATCCCCGGCGAAACTAGGTAGATGATGCCCGCGATGGCCACACAAAATCCGACCCATTGAATGGCCCCCATTTGCTCGCCTGATCGAAACGCAGCCAAGAGCATCGTGATTTGCACCGCACCAAACAAAATAAGAGCTCCGGTGCCTGAACTGAGCGAAACATAAGCCAGAGAAAACGCGAGTGCGTACCCGTATAGAGCGATCGCTGAACGCCATGACCCTTCAAGCATCTGGCTGGACTTCTTTTTCCTGGTCATCCAAAAAATCAGCGACAGTGCAATCGCACCACCCGACAGTCGAATCGCAGTAAAAGTCACTGGATCAATTAAGTCGTCTCCAAGCGCCATTCGGCACAGCACCGAATTCGCTGCAAATGCCACCAGAGCAATCGCGGTTAAAGAAAACAAGACCATGAGGCGTGACTTTTTCAAAACAGAAAACGAGCGAGAACAGCACAAGCTTACGGTTTCATCACGGGTGACACCATGCAAAACGGTTCATTGCTGGACCATTATCACCAATTGATGCAAAGATATTCCATCGAGAAAAAGGCGACAACGGAATAAGCACCGTCAGTCCCAAGGCAGCCTTAAGCGGTCTTAAGCAGCCCGGTGATCGCGAACGACAACCACGTTGTTTCCACGAACTTGCTTGAGCGGGAATCGGAAAACTCGACGTGGCTCCTCATTACCATCTGCTTTGGTGGCCACGACGTCCTGTTCGGCAACTGTCGGTAAGGCGTTTGATTCTTGCTTGGCTTTTGACTTTTGCTTAACAGCGAGACCTCTAAAAGCGGAGACTTGTTCGACAGACTCCTCTGCTTCTGACTTATTTACAACAGTCTGCTTGTGCTCTGTCTCGGCGTCCGCCTCAGCGATGTATTCGGTCACCAGCTCAAATTCAGTTTCTGGTTGATCGGAATTCAAAACCAATTCAAACAATGGGTTGGATTCCGGTTCAGCCATCTTGAAGATCAGCACGGGCTCTTCCTCGCCAAGCTCTTGCACTTCCTCCTCTTCTTGCGACGCAACGACTTGAGCATCTTCACCGCTCTCAGCAACGTCCTTTTGAACCATGTCGGGTTCATTTTCGCTTAAAGGCAATTCGATGTTAGCGGATCCTTGGGCAACGATATCCAACAGGCTCGGATCGATCTCGACTCGATTAAGCTTAACCAGCGATTCATCGTCGTTTGGCGACTCAGGTGACATCTTTGAATGCGCCGCAATTTTCTCTACTTCTTGTTCGAAACTGGCCGAATCTGACTTGGCAAAAATCTTAAGCGGCGGTGGTGGCGGCCCATATTCCGCAATCAAATCGGTAACCAATTCATGAACCGTTTCATCTTCCACCGGCACTTCTTCCACCGATTTATTCGGATTGCCCGTGGCAGCAATTTTTTCGTCAACACCAGAATCGAGAACCATTGGAACCGAATTCTGATCGACCACAATTGACTCATGAAAAGCGGAAACCGAACCTCCAGAGCCTGATTCGGTCGATCCACTTCCAGCAGCCCGCTCCGCACCGGCTCCACGGAAAGGCCCCGAGCCTCGATCAGGCCCACCGACAGGCAAGTCTTTCAAATTTTTGATGTGAATTTCTTGTTGCGGGAAAGCAATCTCAATTCCCTTCAACTGGAACTCTTTCTCGATCGCCATGTTCAATTCATGCTGAACTTTGGCAAAAATGTCTCGCGATGGAATGACGGTTCGCAATTCGAAATTAATCGTACTATCGCCAAATGAATCTAAAACAACTTCGGGTTTAGGTTCCGCATTAACAAGCGGATGCCGATTGGCGACTTTGATCAATGTGTTGTGAACCAGTTCAGTATCCGAACCATAGGCAACGCCAACTTTGAAAACCAAGCGTGATTTTCGATCGGTCAGCGTCCAGTTCATCACGTCTTCGGTAATGAATTTTTTGTTGGGCACAATCAACTCGCGAAAGTCGCGGTCTTTAATTGTCGTCGCCCGCAGCGCCATCTTCATGACGGTGCCAGTTGTATTGTTAACAGTAACCACATCGCCAACGCGAACCGGGCGTTCGATCAAAATAATGATTCCAGACACAATATTGGCAAAAATTTCCTGCAAGCCAAAACCAAGTCCAACCATCAACGCACCCGCCAGCCATTGAACGCTGTTCCAGGAGAACCCAACCATCTGGCAAGCGACAAATAGCCCCACCAATCCGACCACATATCGCATCACGAAACCAATCGCGTAGCGACCACCACGATCAAGTGGCAACCGGTCGAGCAACGTAATTTCCAAAAGCCCAGGAAGATTGCGGCTGAGAACGAAAGTGATTACTACGACCCCAATTGCCGACACCCACAACTGAAAGTCCTTCAAGTAGTCGACTGACGGAATGACGCTACTCCAAAACTGCCAGGCAATCATCGCGATCACAACCAACGCCGTTGCGCGAAGCAAACGATTGACTTGGCCGGTGATCGCGTTGATATCAATCGAAGCTTCGTTTTCGATTTCGCCACTTTCGGTTCGCTGCAACTGACGAAGCTTGATCCCAAATTGAGCAATCAAAAGCAACCGGCTAACAAAACCAGCAACCATCGCGACACCCACCACCATCAGCGAAGTCCAAATGACGTTCAAGCTCATTTCAACAGCCGTAAAGTGGTAGCCAATTGCCGACAGAACGGCCAAACATGGCGGAACAAAGGGTAAGCAGGACAGCAATATATTTCGCAATCCGTCATACCAAACGGTGCTGCGATTTGATTCAGCGATCCAACGTTGCAGCAATCTGGACGTGATCAAGAAACCGTAGGTCAACGCGCCCATCGCGGCCACAAACAGAATCCGTCCCAACGAATTATTCCATTGCCCGTCGTTAAAAGTCTCCAAACAGGTGTAGAAAAATCGCAAAGGCAAGCAAACCCAAATCAGCATCTCGACCGTACGCAACAAGCCAGCACACAAAGTTGCCGACCAATTGAAATACCGCTCCGCAAGCGCATTGGGTTTAAGCGCCCGCGCCAATATCAAACAGACAAACAGCGGTGCAATCAGAGTTAACAATCCATGAAAGATCGAACCACGAAGTGTACTGAGATCGTAGGCTTCGGTGTTTACCGTGGAGTTTCCAGTCGAATTGAACACCGGCGACAACTGGTACATCAAAAACCCGATCACCAACGGAACGATCAACGCTCCCGCAATGGTGTAGCCGACTTTTCGAAAAACAGGGCTGTATCGAGAGAACATTTCGATGTGACTACGCAACGTTTCATTGGGCCCAGCGTGCTCCTGTTCCGATTCCTGAATTTGGTCAACCAATTCGTCTTTGGTTAGCTGATCGCTATCTGGCTGATTAATCATCGCTTCTCCCCAGTCTTCGAGAAACAACAAACACGCCAAACAAAATAAACCCAAACAACGCCGTCACATAAGGGCCACCTACCATACGATTTTTGACCGAACCGAATAATTCAGACCATTGCTGCTGTTCAAAGAACGAACCTAAAGCTCGACGTGAGTCGTTCAAATCGGATTTCCCAAGCGGCTCAGTGCTGCGGACCCAAAGTGCGTTGTCATAGATAAAATCGCCCAAATCCGTCACTTTGTTGCTGAGTTCCATGTGCCCATTTTGAACATCAGTGAGGCCTTTTTTGTAAGTTTCAAAGTCATTGCTCAACACTCTCAAGTAGTCAAGTTTTGTCTTGGTAAGGTCATGGGCCATTTCTCCTGCTTGTTCTTTGTTTTCAAACTCGTTGTTTTTCATCAACAAATTCACAAACTCATCTTCCGAGACAATTGAATCCTGTTGAGTTTGAAGGGCCGCTCGTGTCTGACGAATTGCCTGAAGCTCAGCAGCGATTTCCTGAACACGGGCTTGGCTGCGAAATGGCTGAACCTTGCTGTCTCGCAGTTCAGACAGCAAACCGTCCGATGGCACCAACCCATTTTCAAACTTGTTTTTGAGGTCAGTGTGGTTCTGATCAACTTCTTCACATTGAAGCTTTAACCGCGCGATTTCCTGGTTGGTATCAATCAATTTCTTTGAGAGTTTCTCGCGCATATCAGCCAACCGCTGATTGCTTTCGGCGATTTCGCGAAACGCTGGAGACGCTTTAACGGCCTCTCGGTATTTGGCACGGGCCTCCTCACGCTGGGCCATGATTTCGATTTCGCGTTTTTCATTGGCAGCGGCTTCCCACAAAGCGACCTCCGACTCGAGACTACGTAGTTTTCGATTGATCGAATCCCTCTCCAACGGCAAAATCGTTCCGACTTGCTCTTGCCGCTGAGCTTCGAGTTCAAGCAAATCCGATTCGTGAATGGCCTCCAATTCCTCAGCTTTCACCTTCAGCCGTTCAAGCTGAGCCTTTTTGCCTTCGGCTTGGGCGGGCAAGCTGGCTAACTTCTTTCTAATCGCCTGCAAATTTTCTTTAGCCTGCGTCCGAAGCTTTGGTAGCTGCGTAACGCGTAGATCCCGTTCGACGATCTGATCAAGCTTGGCCTTGAGACCATCTTTCAATTCTTGCAACGACTTGCGTTTCGTCGAAAGTCGCAGTTTCATCTCGTCGCTGGTCAAATTCGTATCTGGATTTTCCGGCGTGATTGACTGATCCAATTCCCTTTGAATGTTTTGGACGGCCACAGGAAATCCGTCTTGAGCTTCTCTCTGCTGTTTGGCCAAAGCTTCAAACTCAGCCGCATGTTGAAGCATTTGCATTGCGTCATCCAAATTCGTCAGAAACGTTGCTTTGGTTATTTCATCTAGCGTTTCGTTTCCGCTGACCAACTCCCGTTGCTTAGTGACTTCTGCGGTAACGTTCCCGATTTCGTCTTGTTTAGGAGGGGCAACCGTGTCTTGAGAAGGCGGTTTTGCTGGCGGCGTTTTTACTTTTCCTTGCTCAACCTGTGGTTGGACTAGTTCTGGTTGGACTTTTTCTGGTTGAGTTTTTTCTTGCTTCATTTGGCCAGCATTTGAATCGGCGACCTGGTCTGGCGCTTGTTTTACCGGTTCTTG
>CAYZGP010000122.1:0-3092 GCA_964478065.1 uncultured Pirellulaceae bacterium | reverse complement strand
CTTGTTTTACCGGTTCTTGTTTTACCGGTTCTTGCTTGGCGGGTTCTTGATTTGCCGGGGCTTGGTTTACAGGTTTGGCCAATGCGGCTTCAGCAGCCGCAAGAGCTCGCAAATCCTGAATGCGTTTCAACTCGTGCCGAGCGTCACTGGCGGGAACAAGAGATTGAAAATCTACTGGCCGAAAATTCGAATCGGTGACAGAGTCTTCAGGCAACGAAAGCCGAAATTTCGGGCGAGGTATTCGCTGTATTGGCCTTGGGCTGGTTTCAACAAGCTGGGCCGTTCCAGCATACTTCGAAGGTTGAAAACCTGTTTGAGACTTTGATCGGTATCGGAGCGGACTGTTCTCCGCATATTGGCGTATCCCATCGACGGTCAAGAGTTCTCTCTGAAGTCCTGACTGCGTCCACTGGCTAACGACTGGCTGCAATCGTTCTTTGTAGAAACTCATATTGGTTGCGGAATCAAACCGCAGCGACAACTGAGAATCCCAAACTTCAGACTGACTACTAAATTGCGCCGAGCGATAACTATCCCGCGTCTGTTGAAAATCAGCCGAACCAAAAACGGTTGGATGCTGTGCTTGCAATCCGCGCACCGGAATCACCCCCCAAGCGAACAGGGCGATCAATGACGCAATTTGTAGAAGAGATTTGTTTGTGAACAACGTGTTTCGGTCCGTCAAACGATTGCAATCGACGTTTTAGATTGCCACCAAGATGGTGGCATTTTGCGGCGGGAGTTTAGGAGCCTCCAGAATGGCTATCAAGCCCAATGACCACGCGGCTTCGGCAAAAATGGCCGTGATCTCCAGCAAATTTCCCAAGTGCTTTGAGTCATGCCAGCACAATTGGCCACTTAACCCACTATATTGATGGCTTTCTTACAATCCCGATCAACACGCGAATTTGGAAAGTCTCCAATGATGAAGCCCTTGAAACTGAACCTTGCCACGCTCGTTTGCACACTCGTATGCTTCATTGGAATGAGTTGTTGTTTCGCAGTTGGCCAAGACAAACCGCTTAAAGTCTTCGTTTTGGTCGGCCAATCCAACATGCAAGGCCACGCCAAAACCACAACGCTACCTCACCTCGCAATGGATCCCGCGACCAAGCCCATTTTGGCGGAGATTCAAACCGAAGCCGGCCAACCACGCGTTCTGGATGACGTCTGGATATCGTATCTTTCATCCAGCGGCGTAAAGACTGGCAAACTGACAACGGGTTTTGGCGCAGATAAAAACAAGATTGGCCCCGAGCTAACGTTTGGCATCTACATGCAGAAACGGATTGGCCAACCCATCTTGATTATCAAAACGGCTTGGGGCGGAAAAAGCATCAACACCGATTTTCGCCCACCAAGCGCCGGCACCTACGTGTTTGAGCAATCTGTTCTAG
Source organism: uncultured Pirellulaceae bacterium (assembly GCA_964478065.1). Taxonomy (GTDB): domain Bacteria; phylum Planctomycetota; class Planctomycetia; order Pirellulales; family Pirellulaceae; genus Mariniblastus. Next base: position 1,695 of record CAYZGP010000122.1, on the reverse strand, counting down.
ACCGACTCAAGGATCAAGGCAAAGACATAGCTAAAATCAAAGCCGAAAAAGAAGCGGCCACTGGCGTCTATTATCGCCAGACGATCGAGCACGTAAAAAAAGTGCTTGCCGATATCAAAACCGTTTACCCAGACTACGACTCAAAACGCGGATATGAATTGGCAGGCATGGTTTGGTTTCAAGGTTGGAACGACATGGTCGATCAAGGGACCTATCCAAAACGGGGCGAACCCGGTGGCTATGAAAAATACACCCAAGTGCTGACTCACATGATAGGCGACTTTCGTAAAGACCTTTCTGCACCTGAAATGCCATTCGTCATTGGCGTCATCGGAGTAGGCGGCCCAACTGACAAATACCAACCCAGCCAACTGCGATACCAAAAAGTGCACCAGAACATTCGCGACGCGATGGCAGCGCCGGCCCGTTCAGGCAAACTAAAAAACGTTGTAGCAGTTTTGACGGAAAATTATTGGGACTTGGAATTGGACGCACTGATTGGTCAGAACAATCAAATCAAAAACAAACTCCGCAAACTTCAGAAAGAAGGAACGCTGAACAAGAATGACTTTGCGACAACGCTTGAGAAACTTCAAGCCGAATCGTTTTCCGACACAGAGCGAAAAATCTTAAGCGTCGGCCCGTCCAATCAAGCCTACCATTACCTCGGTAGCGGCAAGATCTTGGCAAGAATTGGAAAAGCGTTCGCCGAAGCCATGCCAATATCTGAGCAATGAACGGCCCAACAAATTCCAACGAGAGCAATTGTGATATCCAATAGTCGCTTCTGGTTGTCATGTTCTAGTTGCCGTTTTTCAATTGGGCTCGATTTTGAGTTCTTCATCTGGCGGGATGATTATTTTGATCATGGTGATAATCCATGGGATCGGCAGAGCAAAGGCACCTAACAACAATATCAGCGCCAAATCCAGCACGACTCCTTGCTGCGGCATCAAGAACAGCAAGCCGATCAAACACACGGCCAGGCTAATGCCCGAAACCATACTGAGGATTCCCACACTGCGACTAATCTGAAGTTTGATCTTTGCGCGTTTGGCATCAGAACTTCGTCGCAATTTTGTGAGTTCACTGGCAAACCAAAGTTCAATGTTGGCTTTCTTCGCAATCAAAACGGCAATCAGGGTCAAAGGAAAAACGAATGCAAGGAATCCAAACGCACAAACAAAACCCGTTCCCAACCCGATGGCAAACAGCTTACGCCAAGCCATTCCTGGTATAAATGGGAGGATCAGGCACGCAGAAAAAAACAACGCGATAAAAGCGAATTGGCTAGCCCGCGCCATGCCAGTAGCCAAGAACAAAAACGCCACCCCTACCCCATGAGCTCTCGAGGAATCGTTTTTCACCACCAAATAAGCCGTGACAAAATCTGGGATCGCGAATTTCAAACATGTCAATACAACCGCCAAGACAACTTTGAAGTTCAACCCGATCGCCAACACAAAGCACAGCACGACAAACGCCAGTTCGAACGCGAGTTCATTTCGAACCTTACGAAAAACCGTAGTTGTTTTGTCGCTGTCTGGCGGCGAATCGAATTCTTGTTTGGCATCGTCCATTGAACATATTGTAAGCGAATCCGAAAAAAGAACATTCCAACTCTAATCGCGCCCCAGACTTTGGATCAAACCGATATTCGCGATACGTATTGGCCTTGGTCGTTTGGCTACCTTT
>CAYZGP010000121.1:0-18824 GCA_964478065.1 uncultured Pirellulaceae bacterium | reverse complement strand
CTTTCGCCGTGTACGTCCTATCTCATTGATCACAATGGTCTCAATCCACCCACGAAGTTCACGACTGTTTTGTCCCCGAAACTGTTCGAACTTTTCGATGATTTGCAGGAACGACTGCTGAACGATATCCGATGATCCAGTTTTGGATTGCAGTTGGTAGTCCATGTGTCGCTTTGCAGTGCTCTCCAAATACGACTTGAGTTCGCGCATAAGTTCTTCACGAGCTTTGGGATCACCGTTTCGAGTGGGAGGGATCAACAAGCTAATTGATCCGTGATCGACGGATCCATTTTCCTCGTTTGCCAACGCTTTGCCTTCCAGAAAACCGAATTGGTTTTTATAATTCTTATCTTGCCAACGAAATTGATTTACCAATTTCTAATTTTGATCTTAAATCTATTGTAAATTGCGGAAGTAGCTTTTTTCATAACCTTTCCCCATTTGTTGAGCTAGAAAAGAGTGGAGGCGGCAACAGTTCACGAACCCTTTGCCACTCTTTTTTGGTTGTGATCGAGTGAGGACTTGTAAGAATAGACGGCAGCTCCTTTTCTATTCCTTTCTAAAACTCTGTGACGGACCATGAATAAGTTTGTCTGCTCTTTTTCTTTGCTTCTGTGTTGTTTGCTTTTTTCAGGGTGCGGTGAGAAACCCAAGCCCATTAAGCAATCAAGCGCTCCCTCATTCTCAACACCTTCGGGCGCCGCCGCGGCGCAGGGACTTGGTCGCTTTGGAAACTCCAACCAGGCGGATTCCAACGTAGAGATCAACAACATCTTGATAGATGATGTACTGAAGCGAGACGATCTGTCTGACGCAGCGAGGGATATGTTTTTAACATACAAGGGAAATGGAATTCCAGCGTTGAACTCCAGACGAATTGAACAAATCATTCGCGAAAATTCCCCGGAATATGTCCGGTCCAGCTATACCGACTACCGAAACCCAGCAAGAGGCCAGATTCCGACCTTGGCAAAAACTCCACCGACAAAGCACACCGTTACTTACAGCGACAAACGGCATCAGGGATTCGAACGTTATTTTGGACGTCTTGATTTTGTGCGAATGGGGCTGGAGCATTTCAAAAAAAAGAAAGTTCCATTGCTTTCGGCGGCCAACAAAACGCGGACCATCAAATTTATTGATGACGTTATTAGCGCTACTCCATACAAAGATTCAAAGCCGAAATGGGAAAAGTTGTTGGCCGAAGCAAAAGCATTGGCAAAGATTCAACAAGGCCCGCGCTACGATCCAATGTTCATGTACTGTCATGCATTGACTACGAGCTATGGTGGCCGCCCAGCCGAAGCCGTCAGAATTTTGGAAGACGCATTGGACAAATTTCAGAAGGAAGATTACCCGGCAAGAATCGTCGTCCTTGCACACCATCAACTTGTTAATGTTCACTCGGCAGAAATAGACGAGAAAGTATGGGTCAAAAAGACCGCCAATTATTATGCAGCAATGGACTACTGGCTTTCAAGCGATTTTCGCGCCAAGCCACATGAGCACCAATACGTTTACGAAAAAATTTCCGACTTCATGGCTGCCTGCGTATACAAAGACGACTGGGACATGTTAGATGCGTTTATCGAGTCATTTTCACAACAGACTCATCTCCCCGGCTGGATTCGCGCGATGGTCCAGGCTAGATATAACACGAGAAACGCTTGGCGGTTCCGCGGGGGTGGAATGGCGGATACGGTAACTGAAAAAGGTTGGATGAAATTCGCAGAGCACCAAAAGAAAGCTGCAGGCTACTTTAAGAAAGCGCACGAGATCAATCCACTTTTTCCTGAAGCTGCTTCGGAGATGATTGAAATTTGTCGAACGGGCTACTCTGACGAAACAGAAGATGAATGGTTTGAAAAAGCCATCGATGCGGACGCTAATTATTTTCCGGCTTACACTGGACGATTGCATGGCCTAACCCCTCAGTGGGGAGGTTCTTTTGAAAAGATGATTGAGTTTTCCCGGAAGCACGCGTTGAAAAAACGTACCGAGCCCTCGATGGTTCCGTATCTCTTGATCCGATGCCGCAACTCGTTGATTAGCAGGGGCGATATACCTGAAGAAAGGCTCAAAACTTACCTTGGCAATCCAAAGTTTCAATCTGATCTTATTAAAGCGGTCGATCTTCTCATTGAAAGCGAAACGGGCCCTTTGCTTAACAATAGCATCCGTGACAAGAATTTTTTGCTTTCTCTCAAAGCTGTTTTTTACGTTCAAGCTGGCGACATGGATTCGGCTCACGACACTTTTGAAAAACTAGGAAAAAAACTAAGCAACGACGCACTGGACCATGCTTTGGTTGATGCCGCCACGCTTGAAGCGTTTCGCAGCCCTTCGTTTGCGTTGACCAGTGAATATCAGGAAGATGCCAGGAAACTGGAAAAGCTATTTGGGAATTCCTACGAAGATCGTATGCGCAACGCGCGGGAAATTCTCGAGCTTGCAAAAAAAGCTCTCCGTGAAAACAGTGACCCGACTGGGTCAATATTTTTCAAGAAAATCCAGGACCAGGTACGTCTTGAACGAGCTTACGCAAACGGAGCCGAAATTCAACTCCCGTTTGATTCGACCATGATGCTTTGGAATTGCGGCGACATTCGCCATTTCGAATTCGACACCAAGGATTCAGTGTTCATCGACAATCGAAAGCTTGATCTGATTTACAAGCTAACTTCGATTGTGCGGACGCCGGGAAGCAAAGTGATTGAAATGGACATTGAATTTCCTGAGGACAAACAACCCGGATCCAGCGCGCTCAATGAATTAACTCCTGCGATCCTGCCCGCAATGCTGGAGACCGAATATAACCGCCTTGCAATCGGGTTAAACCGCGGTGCAAGAGAGACTTGGCACAGTTCAGCAAGGGTAAAACGTCGTCGCAGCAGGCTTTGGTTCGGATACGCGCGACAGACGAAAACGCGTTATGTCTACAGTGTCGAATTGGTGCCAAGAAAGGCAAACTTGCGAATCTATATCGCAAAGGAATATTTTGAAGTTTACGTCAATGACAGATTTATCATGCGAACACATCATCCAAGCGCCTGGTCTGAAAAAAGTTACTTTGTGTTGACACAACCCTTGTGTATGAAGGGGCGCGGCAAATTCAAAATTTCAAATATTCGATTGAAGCAATGGAATGGCAAGCCATACACTTACGAAGCGACCAAAGATGAATTGATCGAAAAATTCTCCAAGGAATTCAAACAGAATCCAGACGATAAATGGTCCGCTTTCTGGTTCGCCCACGCTTACCACAAATCAAACAAGTTGCAGGAAGCGATTGAGCAATACGAGAAATCCATCGAACTGGGCATTCCCGAATCCGTCGCTGGCTTTTATCTGGGAGATGCCAATGATCGACTTAAACAATACGACAAGGCAAAAAAATGGTATGAGATTGCCGCCAATGAACTGACTGAGGACTTTACAGAAATGCCCAGGATTTCGCAGGGATATTTGTACAGCAATCCGCAACACTGGGCCGCGTATCGTTTGGCCTGGATCAACCATACCTCGCCCGATGAAGGTACCAGGAAATCGCACAAACTAAACGAATATGCGCCGACATTTTTGCCACACAATGTTGATTGGATTGATACCCTTGATTCGGCTCAACTCAAGGCCATTAAAGGTGATTTTGAAGGTGCTGCGGCGCTAGCCAAAACAACTCTTTCAAAATGTTCTGCTGAAAATGAGCAACAAGTGCTGGATATTATTTCCGCCTACGAATCAGAAAAACCGTACATTCAAACAACCGGCAGTGTTCCTTTTTACCTGAAAGTTGAAAAGACTTTTCCGTTCTTTCGTCATTTCGAAGATGGGATGCCTCCAGAGTATGTCGAATCCTGGCACGTGCGGCCCGAATCAGAAAACCAGCGGATGCGATCAACCGACTAGCAAGAAACGTAGCCAACCGACTAGCAAGAAACGTAGCCAGCCGACTAACAAGTGAAGTAGCGATTGAATTTGTTAACGAAAAGTAAAAAACAAAAGCCCAGCCAAGCTGAACTTGGGCGGGCTTTGAATTTGATTTTCGTCAGTTATTTCGAGTTGAAAGGACCTCGATCGTATTTGAAAACATGTTGACACATGAATTTATTTCAGTTTCTGATTCAAGTTTTCGCTGTCAGCTAACGGTCAAAAAGAAATTCTGTCCAGAGTCGCGAAGTCGGGGCGTTTTCAAATGGACAATCACTTGTCGTGGCCGAGTGAATACAGTTACCCTGTTTGACTCATGTCAAATCCATACAAAAGTTCGACACAGGGCATTACTCACCCAACCAAATGGCTCGAGGTACTTCTCGTTTTACTGTCTATTTTGTGGTTTAGTTGCTCACTGCTTGTTGCAAACGCTTTTGCGCGTGAGCTGGGATTGATGGGGCAACCATTCATTAACATGAACAAATGGGCACAAGGACGGATCATGTTCGTTGGGATTGCAGGATCATTGTGGGTCGTAATTGTTGTTTTGGCCTTGATTCTTCAGTCACGAAAAACGCAGTCATTCACTCAGGTTGCAACAATTTTTGCAATAAACGTCGTGCTGTTTGGTGCCGCTTTAGTTTGTGCGTTTTATCAAATTCCAAAGTTGTAAAACCATTTTTAAATTGGTGGAGCATCAATGAAACGCAATGTTAAGCCGTTGACTACCGGCCATGCAGACACTTGATCTGTTTCGCCTTGGGCTTGCTAACCTCGATTGGTGCAATGTTCTGATTGCCGGCCTAATCGCGGAGTACCCGCTGGCGAAGTCATCCGTGACGCGGGAATCGCAAGGCCCGTGGCGGAACTCAAGCCGATTATGACCGTGAAGGGGTGATGTGATTTTGGGGTGGGAAAAAGCGGAGCCGTCGACGTCGTAGGTGGGCTCGCCCGAGTTCAGGCCTTCTGGATCCGCATCCCAAAGTCTAGGAACTCTGCGTCTAAAGTGAGGATTGTGCACGCTGAAGCCGGCATCATTGTTGTAACCTGCCACTAATCGAGATGCTGGGGGAGCTTGGCAGAAAAAAACAAAATTGACGACATCTTTTCGGCCTAGCGTTTCTCATACGGATTTGTGTCTCGAGAAAATCATTGCTTCCTAAAGGAGTCCTGCCATGTCATCAAACACAGCGTGTTTTCTGCTCATCCTTTTAAGCTTGGTTCTAATTAGCTGTTTGTACGACAGTTTGTTTGGATATGACAGCGTGTTTTATCCCCAGCCCTCTTGGGAAGAGCGTTCGGTTGTCGACGTAGACGAAGTGCGATGCGGTGTCCGTCCGCGGCTGTGGTGCCCAACCCCGGCTGTTCTTGCTGAAGCGTCAAACGATGACGAGTTCGTTAGAAATCTTCGTGACTTAAGCCTGCACAACGATCTTTCCGACTATTCGCAATCGGTGCGAAAACTTGTCAATCTAAAGAGAGTGGCCTTGAGTTTCACAAAGAATACTACGGGGTTCTTAGAGTCGCTGCCTCCCGGGGTGACTTCTCTTATTTTGGACGGAACTGATCTGTATAAAAGTCCAAACGGGGGGATGTCTTGGAGTGAAGATCACAGTGATCGACTTCTCTCTCGGATGCAATTGATTGCCGATTGCGAATCGTTGGAAGAACTCTTTATTGGGCCGTGGGACAAACGCTTTACGGCTCCGGCGTGCGAGTGCTTGCCCGAGCTGCAGTCGCTGCGAAAGTTGAAGATCGAATGGGGAACCGAAAGCGATATTGCAGCACTGCGTGCCGCGCTGCCGAACTGCAAGGTGATCCTTGTAACCGAACATTGATGATATAATTTTCGGTTCCGGCTTGGCGATCAGGGGCGTTATCCAACTTAAGTTTTCACATCGATTTGCATAGCATGTCAAACGAAACACGAAGCAGATTGATTGCCGTGATCGTGATCTTGGTCGTGATCCCACTTGGCATATTTGCTCGTTCTCATCGTTCTGGAGCAGATCCGTCAACTCTACTTGGATTCTTGGCTACCTACGCGGGGGATACGCTGTGGCCCATCATGTTTTACTTTTTTGGAAGATTCTGTTTACCGCGGGCATCGCGGCTGACGTTGGTCGTGTTGGCACTTTCGATAACGTTGACGTTGGAATTTGGACAACTGTGGAATCCGCCTTTTCTATTGTGGTTACGCCAGCAACCGATAATCGGATTTATCTTGGGGAACACTTTCATTTGGTCGGACGTGTGGTGCTGTGCGATCGGCACGTTTTCCGCGGCGCTGATAGATTTTCTACTCGCTGCCAGGAGTGGTAGCTTGGGTGTTTCGGAGTGACGTTTTGCGGATACTCGACTTAGGCGTTTTGGGCGGTAGTCTGGGTGTCGAGCTATTGTACTTGCAGTATCAACTTTAACCCTTTCGCTTTTTGTTTATCTATTTTTCGATTTCTACGCTTGCAATCATCTCGTGAAATAACGATTCGTTCTTGCTGATCGTAGCTTTGGGGCCATACAATTTTACAAAGTAATTGCCGTTCTTTGTTTGAATGATGGCGGCCAGCATTCGATAATTCTTGCGTTCGATTTTTGGTTTGCCACTGAATGGACCGCCTGGCGCGTCCATATATGTTCCTTCAATGTCAACAAGAGTTGTGTTTTCGAAAAGCTTGTGGCTCTTTGCTTCGGCACCGCTGAATTGACCCTGCCATCGTTGGATGTTTGCCTCGATGGAGCCACCGGCACCCATGATGGTCAGGCGGCCGTCTTGTTCATCTTCGCCAACTCGCGGAATTTTCAATTCAGCCTCAACGATCCGGTTGGCCGGTTTGACTTTTTCCCAATTACTTGAATAGTCGAAAGAGATTTTGTCTTCAGCGACTTTGACGGACGGCTCGGGTACAGCGAGTTTGGCTTGCCACTTTTTTGCTTCTTCTGCAAATTCAGAATCCTGTGAAACGATCATTACCACTTGGTTTCGAATCACTAACGTCGCGTTCTTGGTTGCCAGAATTTCATTCAATGACGTCGCATCTGATTTGAACGTAATGGGTTCATCTGGAGGCAAATAATCGTCAATCGCTGATTCGTCAAGAAAGATATTGACGCCAAATTTGCGTTCAAGCTCCGCTTCTATTGTTTCCCAAGGTGTTTCATTGAAGTCAGCTTTAAACGGCTTTTTAATTCTTCTGGCAACCCAAGCGTTGTCGACAGCATCAATTTCAAGTCGTTTCTTTTTCGCCTCAGCCGATTCTTTGGTGCCAATTTTTTCGACGTCGTCCAGAGAACAAATGACCAGTACCCCATCACGAACGAAATAGGTCGAGTTGTGCCGCGATAACATAAGCGTCAGCGCGTTCCTGATTTTGATTCCCGAGCTTTTGAAAGTGATGGGGGTGTCACTTAAAAGACTGTCGTTGATTGCGGATGGATCTAAAGAAATCTTGACTTTGTAGTGTTCTTCCAACGAGCCTTGGATGTCGCCCCATGGAACTTCATCGAAGGCGAAAACTGAGTTACTTGACTCAAGCATCTTGGCGATTTTTTCGTTTTTGCCTTTAATTTCGGCCGCCTTATCTTGGCCGACAACAGCCGATTCAAACGAGAAAGGAACGAGAACCAACGCGAATATCGACAATCCTAGTTGTGCGAGAAAGCTTCGTTTTACAAGCGTCATTTCTTAATCTCCCAATAAGACTCGTTGGATAGGAAAATTCTAAGTGCGACTTGGCAATCGCACCCTCTGTTTGTAACCGGCTTTGAACATTCGTAACGGTGTATTTTCCGGGATGGGAGAAATTGAGTCAAAAAATTAGGTCAATAGACCAAAACCCTTCATCCCAATCGGTTCGCGTGAATGATAGGGCTCGCCGTATTTGACGCCGATTGTTTTGCCCCAATAGCCGGCTTCGATTTCGAGTTGCTCAACAAAAGTTGGGTCGAGGTGCTCGCGGCCTTTGATGAACTGGCTGTGGTAACATTTTATCGATTCGAGTTTTTGCTCCCAATAGTCGCTAATGTCGAGCACGAACGCGGGTGTGGCGTGCATTTTTAAATGTACACAGTAGTAGTTGAAAATCCGCTGAGGGTGATGTGGCTCGCCGGGCATGTCGGTGTTGGAAAGCTTTGCCCAGAATCGCGCCGCTTCGACGAGTTGAGTCGCGGCTACATGGTCGGGATGTGCGTCGATCCAAAACGGAGCAAATAACCATTTGGGTTTAGTCTGCCGAATCACGCCGGCCAATTTCTTTCGGGCTTCAAGTGTTGCTTCGAGGCTGCGGTTAATAAGCCCCAAATTTTCGCGCCAGCTCAAGCCCAAGACTTTTGTCGCGGCGGCCGTTTCGTTGGCTCGGATTTCGATCGAACCGTGAGGCGTTGGCTCGCCGTTGGTCAAATCCAAAACGCCGACTTTCCAACCGTCGGCCAACATCTTCAAAATGCCGCCGCCCATCCCAAGCTCCGCATCGTCCGGATGTGGGGCAATCACAAGTGCATCAAGCTGCATTGAATCTCTCGAAAGAACTGAAACGCATAGACAAAATTTTGCTCGAACCTTAGGGCAATCGCGGAGTTTTTCCACAAGCTCAATTCATCGCCAATTGATCCGATTTCGTCCGTCACGATATCACGATGGCAACAATGCTGGCAACGTGGCTGGCTTGAAAAGCACTGTTTATTCGCGATTTAAGCGAGCCAAACGTTCTTCTTTAAACCTTGAGCCAATCCCTCTAGACGCCGAATTTCAAATTTGCCAAAGTTCCCCGTTGCGTGTTGGGGAACCTTGGTCGGGGGCGACGGACATCATGGTCGATTCGCGGTTTTGAAGGGATTTTAATGCGGTTTTTTGTAATAGCTTGTGCGTTTTGCTTGATCATCGCAAGCGTCGGTTGCATGACAAACAATTGGTCTTCTCCACTTTTCAAAGAACGTGGCGAGATCGAGTTAGGTGCTGCAAAATCATCCACCGGTGATACGGTCGAAACCAAAAGAAACTTTTGGAATTCCAACTTTGGAGAAGTCTCCGGCGTGGACCCGCGAGCAAGAGAAATCGAACGACGTTTGGGACTGAATTGATTTCGCTGATTGAGTAGACGCGAAATTCTGATGAAAGCAAAATTCGTCTGCAGCAATGTACGCCAAATGGCCACGACTAGGCCAAACTTAAATCCAACTCTACACCAAACTCTAGATCCAAGCCGAAACGATCTCTTCGACTTCTTCTGCTTCAAGCCATTGGTGAGCTTGTACATTGTCCACCAAAGCGCCAAGTGCAGCCCAGTGTTGATCGCGTGACAGGATCCTATGAAGGTCGCGTGTCGTTTGCTCCAAGTAGGCCAGACGTTTTTTCTCGTCTGGAACCAAGCCGGCCGCAATCCGCCAGGCATCGCGCCAGTCTGCCGCCCATTCTGGAATGGTTGCGGGGTGGAATGGTTCACTTCGAAAGATCATTTCGGCAACGGGACCGGCGAGCGAAATGAGAATGTTGTTCCGGGCCAATTCTGATTCAGAGTAAACGCCCTCCGGCCATTGGACTTGAGTTTCACCCGACCGACTGGGGCCGTCGTCTCGGTCAGGCGTAATGGTCAGCGCACGAACGCGCGCTCCAACGAGCACCGCGACCAACGCATGGCCTGACTCGTGATAAGCCGTGAACTCTTCGGTTGAGTCATTCAATGCATTCTATCCGACTGATCGCTGGTTAACTGGACGGTTGGCTGGGATGGTTTGGGTCAAGCAGCATGTCGAGCGGGCCGTCCATTTGGATAAATCGTCGAATTGTATCCGCTTCGATCACCAGGTCTTGGTCTTCCAGTTGATCCGCAACGATCAATGCCGATTCTTCGTCAGTCACAATTCCGCTTAAGCCACTTTGGTGCAGCGCTTTTGTTGCAGCGACAAACGAAGCTCCGTCAAACCAAAGGTATTGCCTGGTCTGGCCGTCTTTTCGTTCTTGTTGATAAAAGGAAAACCGCCAAGCCATTAGAGTGCCGGCCCGACTTCCCCACGAACTCTGGCCATTGACGGCTCAAGCTCTTGCTCGTATTCGGGATGACGGGTCGTGTTCGATGGAGGCTTGGGGCCTTTATCAGACAAGTCAAAATCATCGTCGTCGTAAAGCGGCATTCGACATCTCGTAAGCATCTCACCATAAAGCGAATAGAACACTGGGACGAGAATCAAAATCAAAAGCGTACCTGTAAGCAAGCCAAAAATCAGACTGGCCGCCATCGGAATGAGCACTTGAGCTTGAAGTGAAGTTTCCAGCAGCATCGGGAACAATCCGGCGACCGTCGTAAACGAAGTCAACATGATCGGCCGGAAACGCCGCTTACCCGCGCTCATCAATGCATCAAACAAAGGCATGCCTTCGCGAACTCGTCGGTTGATAAAATCTACCAGGACGATCGAATCATTGACGATGACGCCTGTCAACGCAATTAAGCCAAAGAAACTAAACAGCGTTAGATCAATGTTCATGATTGCATGTCCAATGATCGCACCAAGCCAGCCAAACGGGATGATTGCGAGGATGATTAGCGGTTGTAAGTAAGATCGGAATTGCAACGTCAGAAGGATGAACATGCAAAGTAGCGCGATGAAAAATCCAATGAACATGCTCCAAACGGATTCTTCGTTTTGAGCCTGCTCGCCTTCCCAGTTAAGCGAAAGGTTTGCATCGTGTTTGGTGCGATATTCTTCGATCATTTTTGGAACGAACGAAGATTTCATTTCCGCGATGATCTCACGTGCGTTGGCTTCCTTTGAGTCCACGCTGGCGGAGATAGTGATGCTTCGCCGTTGATCCAAACGGTTGATTTTTGAATAAGCTCGTCTTTGTACAATGTCGGCAACTTCAAGCAGTGGGCGTTCGATGCCTTGGTTGTCACGAATGCGGATCTGCTCAAAATCCTGCATGTTTTTACGTGCTTCTTTTGGGTAACGAACCATCAATTTGACTTCGTGCCGACCTCGCTGAAGCCGCATGACTTCGACGCCAAAGTATCCACCTCGAATCGCATTCGCCAAACTGCTTTCGTCCAACCCAAGTGCCCTGCCCGCTTCGTTGAGTCGCAAAATCTGTTCGACTTTGCCTTCACGTGAATCGTCTTCGATGTCAGAAACACCCAGTTTGCTTGCCAAGTATTTTTTGCAATCTTCAGTCGCCTGTTCCATGAACTCGATGCTTTTATCGTCAGCGAGAATCTTGAATTCGATAGCCGTGCCGCCGGGGCCCATCGAGCGAGCACCGAATTTCAAGATTTCTGAGCCAGAGATTTTCCCAATTTTGTCGCGCCACATTGCGTTCAGATCACGCGTTGTCACGTTCCGCTCAGAAGGCGGAGTAAGCTGAACCTCAACACTGCCGACGTGACTGCCCTCGGTCACACCGGTCGGGCCAAGATTCCCATCACCGATTTCTCCAACGCGGCGGTACAAATTCTTGACCACGCTTTTGCCGGTTTCCTTTTTGATCTCGTCATCAATTTCACGAAACGCGGCTTCGAGTTTATCAACGGCCTTTGAAGAAAATGACTCGGGGCTGCCGTTTGGGAAAGCAATCGTGGCGCTGATTTCTCGGCCATCCATTTGAGGAAAAAACGAAAGGGGCGCGATTCCAGCCAGCACCAACCCGATCGTGAACATGAAAAAGGCAGTGACGGTTGAAAGCACGATCAGGCGGTTCTTAAGCGACCAGAAAAGCAATGGCTGATAGAATTTGTCGACGCCCCATTCCATGAACGCGGAAGCCATTTTGTTGACGCGGCGGAACAAACCAGTCAGTGGCTTGAAACTATAAAAGACAAGCCCAACGGCTTTCATGAACAGATTGTTTTCGTGTGCCAAGTGAGCCGGCAAAATCAACAGGCTTTCGACAAGCGAAATCACCAACATCGCAATGACCGCGACGGGCATGATGCAGATGAACTTTCCCATCACCCCGGTCACATACATTAGCGGCATGAACGCGATGATCGTGGTGGCAACCGAAGCACAAACGGCGGGTAGGACTTCGGCGGTTCCGTCGATGGCGGCGCGCACGTTCCCTAATCCTTCTTCTCGCTTGGCGTAAATGTTCTCGCCAATCACGATCGCGTCATCGACCACAATTCCCAGTGCCATAAGGAACGCGAACATCGTCAGCATGTTGAGCGTTTGCCCTGCGACCAGCAAAATAAATCCGGCTCCCAAAATGGAAATCGGAATCCCCATCGCCACCCAAAACGCCAATCGAAGATCGAGAAAAACCGCCAACACGATAAACACGAACAGCAATCCTTGTGCGCCGTTACGTGAAAGTAATTCCATGCGGTCACGCACATCGACCGAGATGTCGCCCCAAGTATCTATCGAGTAGCCCTCTGGCATATCCCGTTCAGCGACGTATTTTTTGACGGCTTCGACGATCGTGAAAAGATCCTCTTCGGCGGTTTTTGAGACGCGAATGACCAGGCCTTTGCGACCGTTGATCAGATGGTCAGAAGAAGTCTCTGCAAATCCGTCGATAACATTGCCAATGTCTCCAACGGTAATTGGGTCCGCGTTGTTAGATGTCTTGATACCAAGCTTTGCAATCTCCGTGCCGATTTCGCGTTTGTTGTTTCCACGCAAAAGCAATTCCTGGCTATCTGTTTTCATCGTGCCGCCTGGAGTATCCGCATTTTGTTGGCGGATGCGGTCGGCGATTCCGGAAAGACTTAAACCATATTGACGCAGGTTGTCCTCTGGGACTTCGATTGAAATTTCGTAGGGCTGGGCAGCGACCAGTTCCGCGTTGGCAATCGCGGGCCCTTTTGGTTGGAATAATTTGCTGAACGCTCGGCGGGCGAGGCTTGACGGAGGAACGGCGCGCAGTTCCAGCAATTCCGCGCGGATGTCTTCGGCGAGCTCGCGCAATTCGACTTGTTGTTCAAGCGTCGGAGGTCCGTCACGAATGGGAGCCAGGACGCCAACGGAAATCGCTGGGGCTTTGAAAATGATTTGTCGTACGTCGGGATCCTCGGCGTTGGGAGGAAAAGTCGAAATTTGGTCGATCGCCGAACGGACATCGTTAAGGACTTTTTGAACGTCTTGGGCGTTGTTGTCGAGTTCAAGAATGACATAGCCGTAGCCCTCGATTCCAACGGAAGTCATTTTCTTGACGCCGTCCAGATTCGCGACCGCGGACTCAATCTTTTGACAAATGCCTTCTTCTGTTTCTTCCGGAGTCGCACCGGGAAACGGCACGCCGACCAGCACAATTTCCAACGCAAAGTTCGGAAAGACTTCTCGCCGCATCACGATCATACTGACAGTGCCGACAATCATGGAAGCGATCAGGAACGTGTTCATTGCGGGCGAGTTTTGAATAGCCCAGCGGATTACTGACTTCATAATGTTTCAGCGAAAGAATGTGTGAATGCGTTTAAGCAAAAATGAAAATGGTTACGTAGTTGCCTATTGAGTTGAACTTGATTCGGTCGACGTAGGGGCCGTTGATGATGATTCGTCTTGGGCGTCCATGGTGACTATTTCTTCATCCAATTCGTCTTCAAGCAATACTTCTACACCGTCGTTTGGTTGGGACAACGGCGTGGTGACGATCTGGTCGCCTTGTTGTAGTGAGTCGTCATTTTCGGCGACGACGACGATTTTCTCTGTTTCGTTGCCAACCAATCGATCCGTGTAATCAACGACGTCAACGGAAAGCCGTTTGAGTTTTTTGTCGCGGACGATCCAAACGAAATTGCCGGGGCGCAATGCGACCGATGGAAAGCACAGAAACCCACGTTTTGTATTTTCTGCACTGGTTTGGACTTGGATTCGACATTTCACATACATGCCCCGGACCAGCGCGCGTTTGCCTTTGGTCGTGTCAATGATTGGATTCTCGATCGTAATTCGGCAAGGGATGGTACGAGTCGATTCGTCACGTCCAATTCCGTCAAACCGCTCAAGGATGCCATCCCAAATGAAATCAGGTTCGCTTGAGTCGAAGACCGAGACGTTGGTTTTCGGCAATTGGTAAACGGAAAACGATTCTGGATTGCCGTCAGGACTTGAGTTGTCGAACTCCGCGCTGGCTGGGGAGTTGTCGCGCACCCAAGCCAAGTCACTGGTCGTAAGATTACAAATGACTTCCGATCGGCTAATGTCTTCGAACATGACAAGTTGATCGCCTGCTCGGACGTAGTCGCCTTTTTGAACCATCTCGCGAACGATCACCCCATCATCCGGAGCGAAGACCGTCGTTTTATCAAGACTCAATTTTGTACGTTCGAGTTGGGCTTTGGTCAGTGCCAATGCCGCTTCCAGTCGTCTGACGCGGGCGTTAAGTGTATCCAGTGTGTTCTTGCGAGTGGTAAGAGCTGACTGAGCGGTGAGCACTGCTCTTTTGGATTGGTCAAGCTCAGCAGAAGAAAGTGCACTTTTGATGCGGTTGTTGCGTTTGAAATCGTTTTGCGCAAGTTGATATTCGTTTTCCGCAAGCTTGATGTTTCGGATCGCGCCAGTGATTTCTTGTTGCGTTTCCTCAAGCATCTTTTGCGATTGCTCAACTTCGGCTTCCTTGGTTAGGAGTTGAAGTTTGTAATCGGTCGGATCGATCTCGAGAAGTTTCGTGCCTTTCTTGACAAAGTTACCCGCTTCAAAACACTCGTATTTCGTTGTGATATTACCGCTGACTTCTGCGGCCACACGAATTTCGCGAAACGGGACAACCGTGCCGGAGATTACTTTGTCTAACTGGCCCGAAAAGGGAGTGGCTTCAAACGTGCTGACCATCTGGACTAGTTCTTTTGAATCTTGGTCAGCTGGTGGAGTCTTGAGTGTGTACAGCACGTACATCAACAAGCCACCGCTGGCAAGGATGACGGCCGAGATGACATACTTCAACGTCTCATTGCGTCCGGATTGATCGTTTGCTGATTCCAGCGGCGAATCCTCTGATTGCGTTGGTGCAATCGAGTCGGAGGCAACCGGCTCGGACGTTTGAGGGTGATTCACCGGTTGCGCGGATTCAGATCGTTCAGAAGAGTCTGAAGTTGGCGTTTGGACGTCGGACATTTTTTATCTCTATCGAATTCGAAAGACGAATTGTTTTTGTGAATGTAAGGAGGGTTTTGTACTAGCCTAATCGTGCGGTGTTTAGGCGATACTCAATGATGGACTAGGCAGTTTCGATTGATTTGGTTTTTAAATGACGCTTAATCTGTTCGATTGCGCCAAGTGAAAATTGCGTGATGTGTTCGGATAAACCATTATGTGAAAAATGGTCTTTGAATTGTTCTTGGCCGATCATCATGGAAGTGACGTCTGCAGTAAAACGGTAGTACATGCATTGGCCGATGACGCTAAATCCAATTTGCTTTCGCTTGTGATCAGGAAGTTGACAACCAACGAGATCGTCGACGATCGCGAGCAGGGTTTCGAAAAAGGGTTGAAAATACTCTGTGACCAAATGACCACAGGCTTCGGTTGGCTGAAGAATTTCCCGCATCAGCAAACGGACTTGCCACGGTTCGGATTGCATGGCGACCAAACGTCGAAGCAAGAGGTCAACAAAGTCGGCTAGTTTTTGCTCGGGCGGCGTTGATGCTTCCCAGTTTGGATACGGGACTTGCTGAACGCGCATCTCACGAGCCTTTACAACGGCCTGGTTATAAAGTCTCTGTTTGTCGCCAAAGTAGTAATTGATACTCGCAATGTTGACTTGGGCGCGATCGCAAATTTCGCGAATCGTGGTTGCGCGAAAACCCTTAGCGGCGAAAATCGGGCCGGCTTCGAGCAAGATTCGTTCGCGGGTTGAATCCGCGTTCTTTGAATCCGCGTTCTTTGTTTCTAAATCAGACATCAAAAATTGGATGAATTGAGTTGCTAAGAAAAAATATAAGGCAATCTAAACGTGAGTCTGTGAACCTTTCAGGTGGATTGGGTTCCAATGAATGGATACACGAGTGAAAGCTTCAAAACGAGTAAAGTACTGATAAATCGCTTATTAAACAACTGTATTAAACAAGCGTTTGAAAACAAGCTTTCTCCCAAAAATCAGCAGTTTATGCTATAAAGATCCAGATCGCGGGAATTGCTGACCGTAATTCCGGATCAACTGCCCTTTTTGCCTGCGAATCCTAATTCGCTAGGCGGCAAAAAACCTGATTTTGATTTCAATTTTCAACATCTCTCAATATCTCGCGACAATAATTATCGCGATTCAATGACATCTTCAAAACTCAGGCGACAGATCGCCTACCAAGCTGCCATGCTGATGTATCAGCGGCAGGAATCAGAGTACTACCGCGCGAAAATGAAGGCCTCAAAGCAGATTTGCAAAGGCTGGGTGAAGCCCAAGGATTTGCCGAGCAACGCTGAGATTCGCGATGAAATTCAAAACCTTGCTCGCATGTTTGAAGGGGATGCTCGTAAAGACCATCTTCAAGACATGCGAGTGGAAGCCTTGCGGATGATGCGAGTGCTGGAGAAATATCGCCCGCGTTTGATTGGGAGTGTTTTTACAGGGCACGTTCGCAAGGGGTCGGATATCGACTTGCACATTTTCGCAGACAGCATCGAGTCGGTGACGGGTGAATTGGATTTTCACGGTTTCACTTATGACACGCAATACAAACGGATTGTCAAAGGCGGCGAGCGGCAGCTCTTCAAGCATATTCACGTATCAGATCGTTACCCGTTTGAGCTTACCGTCTACCCGACGAGCAAAGTGAGTTATGTTTTTAAGAGCTCAATCACTGGTAAAGCGATTGAGAAAGCGACCATTGCCCAGTTGGAAATATTTCTCGCCAAAGAGTATCCGGATTTGGATATAGCGAGTGCGATTGAAGCCAACGAAGAGAAAGTCGATCGGTTCCAGGTTTACTATTCGTTGTTGTTGCCGCTGGAAAACGTGAAGCAATCGCCTAAGTATCATCCCGAGGGTGACGCGCTTTACCACAGTTTGCAGGTGTACGATTTGGCTTGTGATCAGCTGCCGTACGACGAAGAGTTCCTGTTGGCGGCACTATTGCATGACGTCGGAAAAGGCGTTGATCCGTATGACCATGTTTTTGCCGGGCTGGAATCTCTCGAAGGATTCATCACCGAGCGAACCGCGTGGTTGATCGAGCATCATATGGAGGCTCACAAAATCCACGACAAAACGATTGGCGCCCGAGCGCGAAAACGGCTGGAGCAAAACGAAAGTTATCACGATCTGGTTTTGCTTGGCGAGTGCGATCGGGCCGGCCGCCAAGTCGGAGTTCAAACGACGGAGTTAGAGGAAGCGTTGGAATACATTCGCGAGATCAGCGACAGCTACGGATAGCAAAGCTTTAAAGCTTGATAGTGGTTAACTAACGAGCAGACTTTTTCGTTTTGCCGGTCTTTTGAAGCGATTTTGCGTTTGTTCTTTAAGCAAGAAGCGGCCGTTTGTTTGGTCGGTGGCAACTCGTAAACGGACCTTACAACGGCTAGTGATTTCCACAAGTTATTTCGATGAAGCTTCTGCGGCTTTGCCGACCAATTCGTACTACCGACTTAAGCCGCGTTTGTTTTCGTCGTTGGCAAGCGAGTGACCGACAGATATCGGCAAGAAATAAACCGGCGGCATCCAATCGAGCGAAGTGAATTGGATACGCTCAAATCAATGCGTTTGAATCGTTCTGTTGAAAGCCTTTGGTCTCTTGAAATTTGAAATTAAAACGCAAGGTTGTCATTGGTGATTGGTATGAAGAGGGTGACTGGAGGCCGTTCGCATTGCAAAAATACATTGGAAAAAACGAGGCGAAACAACAAATCAGAAAATGTTTTGAAAATGTAGTGAATGGGGGTTGAGCGATATCCGATGTTCCTTATACTTTGGCTCATCGCTGACACGGTGACACATCATGTCAAAGCGACTCACGGAAGTAGCCTTGGGTGGCGAGTTGATTCCCTCAACAAACGCTGCCCCTTTATTTGGCCTTTCTTTTCATTTGAGATTCAGCTGCGGTTGACAGTAACCGAAACAACAGTAAAATCTCAGATTCCCAAGACGACAAGAGTTGGTACCGGTTCGGTCTGACGGCGTGCTGTTTTTTTGGCGCGAACCTTTTAGGACGAACCGCTCTCAATTTGAGTTGCACCCTTTGAACGAGAATTCAAAGGTATTGATCTTTGACAATTTGGTTGTGAAATAAAAAGTAGATGGCATCTGAATGCTTGATGCTTCTTGGAAGGTTTGATTCTTTGCGGGGTCAGATTGAAAGAGAGGGTAAACATCATTCATTCAAATACACCACTCTTAATGTAGCGTCGAGTTATTAGGTCTCCCGATCTAATAACTAGTCAAAAGAACCGAAAATGAAGCGATTATCGTTAAACTAGGATCTATGTGTTTGTCCCAGATTGATGATTCACCTTCGGCTTGAGTTTCTCAGGTCAGGGAGGGTTGGATATTTGTGGTCAAGCTATTAAGGGTATATGGGGGATGTCTTGGCATTGGAAGGCTATGAAGGGCGTGAAAGTCTGCGAAAAGCTTGGGGTAGTTGACAAATAAGCGTTGATCCCGAGATTCCCGAACCAGCGTGCATTGAATACATAGATGCATTGCAGCAAACCGAGTGAACTGAAACATCTAAGTAACTCGAGGAATAGAAAGAAAAATCGATTCCGTCAGTAGCGGCGAGCGAAAGCGGAACAGCCCAAACCACTGGGGTTTCCCTGGTGGGGTTGTAGGACTTTACACATGAGAGTTAGAAAGCTTTAACTAGAAGAACGACTTGGAACGGTCGGCCACAGAGGGTGACAGCCCCGTATTTAAAAGTTAGAAGTCTCTCGTAGAGCACCTGAGTAGGACCAGTCACGTGAAACCTGGTCTGAATCCACGGGGACCATCCCGTAAGGCTAAATACTCTCTAATGACCGATAGTGAACTCAGT
>CAYZGP010000120.1:2393-18900 GCA_964478065.1 uncultured Pirellulaceae bacterium | reverse complement strand
ATGTCAACTAAAAATTATCGGTACGTCCAATTGGCCCTCGTTTGCTGCGTTCTCGCTTCCGATGCGTTGTGTTACGCGATCGGACTCGGCGACGACAAATTGAAGGCGGAGGCGACACGACAAGTATTAAGTCTTGCCGAGGGCGACCTTGACTGGACATGAGGTTGTACTCAAACACGCGGAAACGAATTAGGCAAACGAGGCGTCGCCTTTAACGATGGCTTCAACAAACGACATGATTGAAATAACACATTCCATAATCAACACGAACAAAGTGCTCGAATCCGTGAACTCAACGAGTGCTGGGGCGGCGGTTTTGTTCGTCGGCACAACTCGCCAAATGACTCGTGGCCGAGAAACTTTAAAACTCGACTATGAGTGCTACGAGGAGATGGCACTTAAAAAGATGGAGCAGCTACGCGATCAGGCACTCGAAAAATGGCCAATCGAAAAGTGTTCAATCGTTCACCGAGTCGGCACTGTTGAGCTAGGAGAAGCCAGTATCGCGGTAGCCGTCAGTACGCCCCATCGCGTCGCCAGTTTCGAAGCGGCCCAATGGTTGGTTGATATTTTGAAAAAGGAAGTTCCGATCTGGAAGCGCGAATACTGGGCAGACGGATCTGAGGAGTGGGTTCACCCAGATGAAGCGGTAATGAAAAATCCCCCAGCTCAGTGACCGTGCCCATAAAACTCTGGACCGTGTATACTTGAGGCACCGCGCGGCGTAACCGCCTGACCGAAAGCCCGAATTTTTTAAGCTGATGACAAACCGACTTCCTATCGTTGACTCCTTTGACCGAACGCATAACGCCCTGCGCATTAGCGTGACCGATCGCTGCAATATTCGTTGCTTTTACTGCATGCCGGAAATCGTTCAATTCCTTCCTAAACGTGACGTACTGACTTTTGAAGAGATCTTGAGGTTGGTGCAAATTCTGGCAGCTCAAGGCGTCGATCGAATTCGAATCACTGGTGGCGAGCCGTTGGTGCGAAAGGATCTTGCGACGTTGATTGGATTGATCAAGTCAGTCCCAGGCATCAAAGACATCGCATTGACGACCAATGGAATTTTGCTTGCCGACCAAGCACAGAGCCTGCGTGATGCTGGGCTTGATCGTTTGAATGTCAGTCTCGATACGATTGATCCGGAAGTGTTCGAGCGAATCACTCGTCGCAAGGGATTGGATAAAGTTCTCAACGGGATCAAAGTCGCACACGCGGTTGGATTTACCAACATCCGAATCAATGCCGTTTCGATGGTCGGTATTAGCGAAACAGAAATTGTTCCGATGGCGGAGTTTTGTCGGGACAACAATCTTGAATTGCGATTCATTGAATTCATGCCGCTCGATGGCGATGAGGCTTGGCAAACCAACCAGGTTCTATCGGGCGATCAAGTTCGCGAAATGATTTCGCGCGAAGTCGGCCTGTTGGTTCCAGCCGAGCGAAAAGATCTCAGCCAACCTGCCGTTGACTATGGATACGTTGAGGGAAATGGATCGGTGGGATTCATCAATTCCGTAACGCAACCGTTTTGTGGTGACTGTAATCGGATGCGGGTTACAGCCGAAGGAAAGTTTCGGAATTGCTTGTTCTCTGGTGAGGAATGGGACGTTCGCGAGTTGCTGAGAGGTGAAGCGACGGACGCGGAAATAGAAGCGCTCATTCGCGATTGCGTCATGCATAAAAAGGCAGGGCACGGAACCAACGACGGCAATTTTCTGCGGCCGGAAAAAGCGATGTACCAAATCGGCGGGTAGGGCTCGCAATTTGGAGCGAATTGCTGGCCAATCAAGCGAACAAACGGTAGCGTCGAGTGTCTGTAACGCTGACTTGGTTTGGCTTGGCTGGGGCGCCCCAAATCTTTGTTCGAATCATCTCGGCTGATCAAGTAAACATTGAGGGCACTGTGTGGTTTGCAAGATAGCTTTTGCTCATTGAATCAACGCTCCTGTGGACATAGAATCGATCTTTGATCTATACAAAATTATCTAATTCTGAATCTTTTTCTTCGCGGCTTCAAAACGAATTTATGAGCGATACCGATCCAGCCATTGAGGCACTTCGTCAAGCCACACGGCTTGCCCCGGACAACGTTGAGTTGATTTCACATCTTTGCAAGACGCTCATGCAATTCGGGAAAACCGAAGACGCCGAAACTGAGTATCGCGATGCACTTCGCCGGATGCCTAACAGCGAGACGCTGCAACTAGGGCTGGCGAAATGTTACTACATGCAAAACAAGAATTCGCATGCGATGTCGATTCTGGAGACACTTCAGTCGCAGGGGCGGATGTTTCCTGCTGCCATGGTGCTTCATGCGAAACTGCATTTTCGTGACGGCAATGTTTCGTCCGCGGTGGCACGTTACAAAGAAGCCATCGACGATGATTCCAGTTGTGCCGAAGCGGATTTCGAAAGCTTACTTGGCATTGGCGATTTTGGCGGTGACGACGATGAAGTGACCGATGGCCGGATTCGCGCGATGGCCGACGGGGATGAAGGTTCGGGCCTTGAGACGAACATCGAACGCCCCAAAACAAGCTTTGCCGATGTCGGAGGAATGGAAGCGGTCAAAGAAGATATTCGGCTCAAGATCATCTATCCGCTGGAACACGCCGAAATGTACGCAGCATACGGCAAGAAAATCGGCGGCGGCATTTTGCTCTATGGCGCTCCCGGATGCGGCAAAACGCATTTGGCCAGAGCAACGGCTGGCGAAGTTAAAGCCGCGTTTATCTCGGTCGGCATCAGTGACGTGCTGGACATGTGGATCGGAAACAGCGAGCGCAATTTGCATGAGATTTTCGAGCGAGCACGCCAAAGCAAACCTTGCGTTTTGTTTTTCGATGAAGTCGACGCACTGGGCGCAAGCCGTAGTGACATGCGACAAAGCGCTGGCCGCCACTTGATCAACCAGTTCCTCTCAGAAATGGACGGCGTCGAGAATTCGAACGACGGCTTGCTGATCATCGGCGCAACAAACGCTCCTTGGCATATCGACAACGCGTTTCGTCGACCGGGACGTTTTGACCAAGTCATTTTCGTTCCCCCGCCAGACGCGAAAGCACGTGAAGAAATCCTGAAAATGCAGCTGGATGGGAAACCCCAGGACAAACTTGATTTAGCCAAGGTTGCGGCAAAGCTCAACGACTTTTCCGGTGCCGACCTCAAGGCGATTGTTGACCGCACTGTCGAAAGTAAACTTCAAGCGGCAATCAAAAGCGGGCGGCCAACGCCCATCTCCACCAGCGATGTTTTAGCGGCGGCCAAAAAAGCCAACCCGACGACACGCGAATGGTTTGCGACGGCAAAAAATCATGCGCTTTATTCCAATCAGGGTGGCACTTACGATGACATTCTCGACTACTTGAAAATCAAACGTTGATCCAGAAAGGAAGCTGGACTCCTCAACGTCAGTTCGATGTGCCAATAGGCGTATCATTCGTTGCTAGAGAATCGCCGGCTTATAGAAATGCAGAATCTTCACGCGCGTGCGCAGCTTCTGATTAATCAAGGCCGCTACGACATGGCCGAGCAGGAAATCGGTCGGATCCTGGCGGAGGATCCAGATGATGCAATCGCGCATTTACTGCTTTCGATTACCTTCAAATTGACGAAGCGATACAAAGAAGCGACAACCGAAGCCCAGCGGTCTATTCAACTCCAACCCGACAATCCACGTTGTCATTTGATTTTGTCCTCGATCTATCTGTTGCGAAATCGATACGATGAAGCGGAAGCATCCGCGCTCGAGGCGTTACGGCTTGATCCATACGATGAAGATGTCTATACCGAGCTTTCAAAGATCCATTTGGAACTGAAGAACTTTGACAAATCGTTGGAGTTTGCCGAAAAGGGATTGGAAATTGATCCAGACAACTCGCCCTGTTTGAGCCTTAGATCGTTCGCGCTTGAGCGATTGGGCAAAACGGTTATTGCTGTCGAGGCCTCGCGCGAATCGCTTTCTCGTAATCCAGATGACTCGTACGCCCACGCGTCACATGGATGGGCTTTGTTGACCGACGGCAAACATAAAGAGGCACAAGAATCGTTTCGCGAAGCATTGCGACTTGACCCAACCAACGATTTTGCCAAGCAAGGCATGATCAAGGCGATGAATGCGAACAATTTTTTGTTTCGCATGGTTCTCACGTGGTACAACTTCATGAGCCGCATGGGAAACAAGATTCAATGGATCATTATCCTGGGTCTATTTTTCGGCAATCGAATTCTTGCCAATCTGGCCGCGACCTATCCGGCGATCCAGCCGTTTATCTATCCGATAATTTTTCTCTACGTCGCGTTTTGTATTACGACATGGATTGCCAATCCAGTTTTCAATACCTTTTTACGATTCAACAGGTACGGAAAATATTTGTTGGACAAAGAGCAAATTCGTTCGTCCAATGCGATGGGCGGGATGATGTTGCTGGGTTTGCTATTGGGAGGCGGACTGGCATTTGTACTCAATGAAATGCCACTCACCGGATTTGCGATCGGATTGGGCTACGCCGTGTTTATGCTGTTGCCATTATCATCACTGTTTAGTTGCAGCGAAGGCTATCCGTTCATTATCATGCTGACCGTCACGGTGTTGCTTGGTCTTTGGGGCCTGCTGTGTGTTGGCATCTTCTTTACAGGGTACGCGCCAAAAGCATTCATGATCAACATTTTTATCTATGGCAATGTGGCTTCGCAGTTCCTGGCGATCTACCTTGTCTCGCTAAGCCCTAAGATTTGAACCTGCGTTTCATTTGTTCAATCAGTTCACCCAGTTTTGCTTTATCGTCAGCTTCGTGGGCTTTCTCAAGTGCCTCGATCGCTTGCAATCGACGACCACCTGGTGAGTTGCCTTGGCCTCCTGCCCTGCCCCGACCTCTCGCCGGGGCGTTTTCAATTGCTTTTTTCATGGCAATGATCAGCTGACCGCATTTTTCCATGTCGTCATTTTTGAAAGCCGCTTCCAATTCAGTGACTTCTTTTTTTCGCTGTTCCTGTTGGGCTTGTCGGCCTCCACCACGTCGACCACCGCCTCCACGTCTACCAGCCCGACCGCCAGATTCTTCGGGTGACGCATTTGGATCAAAGTCAGGGTTGGCTGTCGGGATTCCCGCATCAATGCTCTTTAAGTACTCCGTTAGTTGGCGGTCCAGCTTTGCCGTTTTTTCTGGCTCTTGTTTCGAGATGTCTTTCGACTCGCCAATATCTTTGTTTAAGTCATAGAGATTAGTTTGGTTCGAATCGTATAATTTGACTAACTTGAAACCGTCGACCGTAATGGTCGACATCGGAGGCTCGTTACCATAGTGCGGAAAATGAAAGGCAATTTGGTTGCCTGTGCGACCAAGCTCCCCTTTTCCGGTTTCAAAAACAGGCCGCAGGCTTACGCCTTCCAAGCCATCTGGAAGCGGCCCATCGACTCCGGCTAAATCACAAAACGTTGGGAACATGTCCCAGCCGACAGTCGGTGAAGCACAGAACGTGTTCGACTTCACGCCCGGTCCAACGATGATCAATGGAACCCTCAAACCGCCTTCCCAGAGCGAGCCTTTGCCCAGCTTCAACGGCGCGTTGGACGACATCTTTCGACCGGCGCCATGATCTGACATGTAGATGATGTACGTATTGTCGGAAATACCAAGCTCTTTGACTTTGTCCAAAATCATTCCAACACCGGTGTCGAGATCTTCGGTCATCGCGGCATACTCTGTCGAGTCATGGACGGTACCTGAACGCCGTGTCTCGTAAGCTTTTTTTGTTTCTTCTTTTCCTTGAACGGAACCGTGCACGGCATAGTGCCAAAGCTGAAGGTAAAACGGTTTTTCGGCTTTGACATTCTTTTCCATAAACTTGATCCCACGATCGGTGATCCCAAAAATGTCTTTTGGGTTGTCGGGATCGCTGGTGTCGCCTTCTTTGTTTCCGGTTGCTCCATCGTGTTCATCGTATCCGTGGGCACCCGGACCATCGGCACCGAGATGCCATTTCCCAAACCAAGCGGTCGCGTATCCTGCCGATTGCAGCGTTTCACCGATCGTGATTTCTTTTGCGGGAAGCTTGCTGGAATGTGGCGGCACAATCACACGTTGCGAGGGACTTGCACGCCTTTGTCGCCCGCCACCAACGTTAGTCATGCGAAGCTGCGCCGGACTTTTCCCAGTCTGAAAACTTGCACGTGATGGAGAGCACATCGGTCCAGGGGCGTAAGCATGGCTGAACCTGATTCCGCTGGTCGCCATTTTTTCAATGTTGGGAGTTCGGTAAAAGTCGCTTTTTGAATTCGGAAGATCCGGATGCATTTGAACCGAAGTTCCATTCCAGCCTTGATCGTCAGCCAATATAAAAATGATATTTGGCTTAGCGGCACCTTCATCGGAACTAGCCAGAAGGTAACCGCCAAACTGTGGAGTGAACAAACAGGCTACTGTTACCAAAACCGTTTTTAAAATGCTTAGCCGATTCATGTGTTTACAACTTTGAGAAAAGTATTCAATTGACTGAGAGAGCTCGAATTATCGGACGCGACTTTTTTCTAAAGCGACGAAAGACAGTTTGTCCCGAGCATATTCAATACACGCAACAAGGGAACTTTACAGGACATGTTGCTTGTCTTAAAACGTGCCGCAAATTGGACAACGTTTTGCCGAAAGTGGAATTGGGTGACGACAATCGCCACAACGCTTCTTGGGTGTCGCGAAAATTGATCGTTCGAATTCCAGATGTTCTCCATAACAAGGCACGATAAAGCTTACTCTGCAATCGGGACACACTGTAAAATTTCCCGAGTCGGTGATCCGCGCAGCCCAGGCTTCGCTACAATTGGGACACTGAATTGAAAAGAACTCACCGCCAGATTCAACGTGAACGCTGTCGATTGATTCAAGAAAATCGTGAGGGACTTGGCCAACGTATTCACAGTTCGGGCAATTGTAACCTTTGCCGCTTGAACCACGCGGTGATTCCAACACACAATTGCATCCACTGCAAAGGTGAAGCGTCGCATAGACTGAAGTTACTTTCTCACAGTAACCACATTTGTGTGTTGAGCGAATCCTGCCTGCAATACGGTGGTCGTTTGTTCCATGAATACGAAGCGGTTTTTTGCATTGCTGACACTGATGAGGTTGCGTTAGCAAAAATTCATCGGGAGCATCCGTCTCGCGATGACTTAAGTTGTATTCATTGTCGACAAGGGACCCGCTTGGAAGAACAGCCAGGGTTTCCTCAAAACTGCTGCAGTTAATTTCAATCGGTGGGTGCTGGGCCATCCGCAGACCGATATAAAAATGAGTTATCAAATTACGCGTGATCACATTTTTCATTGTGAAAAAAAGATAGGATTCCATCGCGTTGACTAGATCATTAACATTGCCTTGTCCTTCATGTTTTCCACCTGGTCTAGGATCAAGAAACTTAATCGACGTGTGTCGCGTAAATTCGCCTGCCAATTTGAATGTCAGGACAATGCAACCAGTTGACTCCAACGTGACTTCCACGAATTCCGATTCCCGATAGTCGTGGCTTAACGTTTTCACTACTGATCCGCGCAAGAATTTGAGGAATCGAAGTCTCTTTTCAATGAGGCGCTAAAACGACAGTCAGGTAGATCATTTTTTACCGGGCTGGGCGTCCATTAAATCAAACTCGTTTGCCCGCTCAACGACTTTCCCTGTTTCTTTACAAGTCCGCCGCTCAACTGGTCCATTCCAAAAATCGTCCATGATTTTATGAAGGTCTTGATCGATATGCTTCAATCGGAACTCGGCTTCGTAGACTAAATGTTTGTCGTCGGGGCAGTACCAACGCAAATGGTCTTTGGTTCCTTCTGGCCGTGGGAACTCAACGATAAGTCCAACTGTGCCTTCGGGACGCTGCGGGCGATGAGGCACGTGACGGGGTAGCAAAAACATTTCGCCTTCGCGGATGATGACATCGTGCGGAGGCGTCCCGTCCAATGGGCGAACACGAAGTGCGATGTCGCCGGTGAGTTGGTAGAACAGCTCTTCGGTTGGGTTCACGTGATAGTCGTTACGGGTGTTTGGCCCTTTGGAAACGAACACGATCACGTCATCGGCTTCTTTGTAAAACTGCTTGTTCATCACAGGCATTTTGAATTCGTCAGCGTGGTCGTCAATCCATTTCATCAAGTTGAACGGGGCTGGGAAAGACATGGGTTCCTCGGGTTTGATTTGTTATGCTTGAAGACGATACGTTAAACGTTGACCGATCACCAAGCCACAAATTCTAGCTGACTTTGCCTCCATTGTCATTTGCTCGTTTAAACGATAAGTGATGAGTGGCGCGTTTTGCGCCCGCCACCCATAACCCCATAGCAATATGCTGCATCAAGTAAATTTGTCTTATCGCAGCTATTCCGGAGAACTACAGAGTAATGCCGAGACGCGCAAGTCTGGAAGTTGCACTTGAGTTCGGCTGGTAAGTTGGATTTTCCTGTCCGATAGTTGGTACAAATCAATCGCCAAACAAACGACGGAGCAGACTTTGAAGGGCAGCGATTTCTAGCAGGACTGGGTTGATTAAGAAGGCAGGGGCAATGCAGCGAATGGGTTGAAAAACTTGTCCCAAATTTTTGGTTTGAAATTGGCAAACCTCTTTTCAAACTCATCCAGCGTTCTTAAGCTTAAAGAATGATCGGGAGCGAAACTCGTCAAGAGTTTGGGCCGCCCGGCAGTGGCCAAAAGTTGTTACGACATCTTGATGACCGCCGCTACCGAAAATCATCAAGCTATGGCTTGAAAACATACCGTTTTACAGATAATGTTTGTTCAATATTAAAAAAAATCGCCAGAAATATGGACAACTGGCAATTCCTTTATTTAAGTTGGACAGTTTCGAATACTTCTCCTTACATCTGAATTAAAGATCCCATTGGGGTCTCCAACCCTTTAGGAAAAACATGACTATCAAAAACCTATTTGCATCAACAATCGTGGCGGCCGTCGCCATTACTCTTGTTAGCAACGCGCAAGCACAACAAGCTCGGGTACCAGTTGTTTCCGGAGCAGTCGTTCAGCCACAGCAGCGGCAGCAGTATCAACAGCAAATCCAATACCAACCACAGCAGCTAACCAAAGAGCAGCTCAATGCAGTGGGTATTGGAGCGATGATGTACGACACAGGTTCATCGCTCGGCGTTCGCTCAGTCTACTCAAATGGTCCTGCTCAAGTAGCTGGTATCCAGTCAGGCGATACGATCACAAAAGCCAATGGCCAGCCAATCCAAAATCTGGCTGCGTTCAACAAAATGGTTGGCGCTATGGCAGCCGGCAGCTCGGTAAAGCTTACCTTCACTAGCCAAGGCAAAGAAAAAGAAGCAGACGTCAAGCCAATGACAATGGCTCAGATCTTCGAAGCGAGTAATGTTCCTGAGCCAACCGCTTTCGATCAAGCTGTTACACAAGCCAAGCTTCGAATCGCAAAGATTAATCAGCAGATCAAGAACACTGAAGAGGACTTAAACGATTTGAAAAAGCTTCTTGCAGAACAAACAGCTGCTATGGGTGATCTTCAGGGCAAAGCTGATGCTGCACGCAAGAAAATGGAAGCTGCAAAAATGGAAGCCGCCGCAAAAGCCAGAGCAGCGACAGAAGCAGCACGCAACCAATAAGTTTACTTCCTTATGGTTACTTCCTTGTAAGAAGTAATTCGCCAGTAAAAACATCACGCCCCTTGGATTGGATTTTTTCCAGCCAAGGGGCGTTTTTTATTTGCTTATCCGTGGACCAACTCACTGAGCAAGCGGCGAAAACGCAGGACGGTACCGTAGAACACCAGCATTGATCATTTCTCGTTGAACAAATATTGCCGTCAAACAAATCGGACGCTCCGCAAGGCTGGGCTACGATGAGCACAACTAAATTGTTCGTCTCAATCTACAAAAACAACCGCCAAACGCTTTGCTCCACGCCGCCGCCAGAGGCTTTCCGCACTCGCCAGAGACAGTGCTGTTGGCTAAAATTAGACTATCGATCCGCGCCGTCATTCAGCCCAAACATCGAACTTTTTCCTGTTTCCAATTGACCATGAACGCTCAACGAATCATTCAAATTCTAATTCTTCTGGCGGCTGTTGGCACAGGCATCTACCTGGTTAACGCCACTGGATCTGACGATCCAAATCTGGCGAACAAACAAAATCCGAACAGCACCAATTCGACAACCAACGTCTCTTACGAGATGCTCAAACACATCGACGAAGCAATCCATGCTCAGGAAAACAACAAAGACGTCCGTTGCTGGAGCTCGGTTAACAAAATTCAAATGTTCCTTTCCAACATGCCCATCGAGTCAGAAGCCATCGGCCAACGTGTGGAGTCATATGTTGAAATGATCGACAGTGTTTGGAAAGAAGCTTCAACAGACAAAACAGAAGCCCCTGAGATTTCCAAAGCGTCATTGTTGTCGGTCCTTCAATCGCGATTCCCTCATTCGATCGATTCAGAAACGTCGGAAACGAAATTCGATTTTGCCGGGCGAAGTGATTTGTCACTTACGATTGAAGAAGAAGCGGTGGACGACTACAGCGACACGATCGAAGGCTGGCGTTTGCTCCAGTCCTGGGCTCAAAGGAAAACAGACGCCAAAGGCAACCTTACACTCAAACCGACATTTTCAAAGGAAGCCATTATCGCGTTTCGCGACTTCCTTGTCCGTTACGATATCGCTTTGCTGAAGAATGCAAAAAATGTTGCGATGACAGACAAAGTGCCAAAGGTCGACGTCGAAACGATGAAGAAGGCGTTTGATCAACTTCAAAATATGAGACAAAAAGATTAAGACGCACGGCCTCTCCCAATCGACTGATCCCAACCAACACGCCACCAGCGGAGCTCAATAGTGTTATCCCCAAGCCCTGAGTCACAGAACCAATTGGAGGGGCGCAAGTCAGGTTGGATTGGCTGGTTGATCACCGCTATCGTCGCGGTCGGCATCATCGCGCTCGCGGTCTTTATCAGATACAATGGCGGATTGAACTCTTCCAATGGCCAGAGCATTTCCAATTTGGATGCGCCAACGTTTGTGCCGCGAACACGAATGCTGGTCAATCAAAAAGTCGACTCGCTGTTCAAATACAACGATGATCGCCCGCTCAATGAAATTCTTGATTTTTATAAGTCTCAAACGAACCACACGGTAACGCCTGATGCTTTTGATGAATTAACAAAACAGATTGTCACCGGCGTGATTCCTTTGGTGTGGAAACGCAGCCAATCGGAAACGCTTGGCCCAGCAATCTTGCACCGTGAAATGCATCGTTGGATTCAATTCGAGTATCCGCACCAAACGTTGACCAACGCGGACGTCATCGTTTACCCCAACGCCAAAGATATGCGTATCGTGGTCTCGGAACCCAACACAGATTTCTTTCGCGATAGTGGGTGGCACTGGAAATGGATTGGGAATTACCTGGACGATGCACTTAAAGAAACCGTCGCAAACGACCTTGAACCAGGTGACCCAAAACACTTAAAAGAACTTGATCCTTATGCAGCCGAAGAACTCAGCGAATTCCTTTCCGTGCTGGGCGTCGCTGTAATTGAAATGGCGGCTCGCAATGAAAAATCCGACAAAATCGGCGCAGCAGAAGTCGCCCAAGTGTTTGAGCAAATGAGCGATGTCTTGCCGATTTTCAAAGATCCTCGGCAGTTGGAACTTTCGAAACAGGAATTCCTTTTCTCGCCCGAAACGAAAAAAGAACTGATCGCCGCACTTCCCGATCCGATGTTTCGAGACGTGACAAGCAAAACTGGTTTGAATTTTGTCCATGTCCCCAGCAAGGAGAATTGGGAACTCCGCTCCAATTTGCAGGTGCCTGTAGGTATCGCTGGCGGAGGCGTGTCAGTCAACGATTTCGACGGCGATGGCGATTTGGACGTTTATTTCGCTGGAGAAAATGGCGGCGGTTTGTTTGCTAATGACGGAGCCGGAAAATTTTCAAACGTTACGAAATCGGCGGGTGTGGAGACGACTGGTGAAACGCGCGCCGGATACTTTGTTGACTATGACAACGACGGTGATAACGATCTTTTTCTTACCCAAGTCGGACAGCCGCATCTGTTACTTGAGAATAACGGCGACGCAACTTTCACCGATGTTTCGCGAGAGAGAAATCTCCGCAGCGGAAACCATGTAACGCATGAAGCCGTCTGGGTAGACGTCAATAATGACGGATTGCTTGATGTTTATGTCGCGAACTTTGGCGACTGGCGCAAAGGCGCTGTCCCAACGCTGGGTCGAAAAAATACCAACGCACCTCGAAACGAGCTTTACATTCAATCGGTCGACGAAGATGGCAAACGGAGTTTTGAAGAGTCCAGCGAGCGATTCAAAGTCGACGATCGCGGCTGGTCACACTGCGTTGGCGCCTATGACTTTGACCAAGACGGTTGGATGGACCTGTTTTCGCTTAACGATTTTGGGGCCAGTCTTGTCTATCGAAACGTCGAAGGCAAAGTGTTCGAAGAAGTCTCTACGGCTTTGAAAGTGGACGACATTTATAACGCCATGAATTTCACTCTGTTCGATTTGAAGCACAACGGCGATATGTCGATCTATGTTTCAGAAATCATGAAGCTCGTCCACAAACAGCGATACAAACGTCCGACCGAACAAACCAAAGTCATCTTTAATCCTGACGTTAAGAACAACATGCGGATCATTGTTGACAACTCCTTGTTGACACGCGATTCCGAAGGTTCATTCTCAAATGATCACGACAGAATGATTGAGCCGATGGAATTGGGCTGGGCGTGGGGCGTCACGGCATACGATTACGAAAACGACGGCGACGACGACCTGTTAGTTCTTAATGGTACCGAGTCAAAGCTGCCTCCATCCAACCAGGCTCGCGCGGCAGCGGACGCGGCTTATCGGAACGGCCGGAACTTTATGGCTGTGTTCGCGGACGAAATCAATGTTTGCTATGTGAAAGAGGGCGATTACTTTTACGAAGTTTCCGCGATCAACCCGATCGCTTACAAAGGCAATTCACGATGTGCGATCATGATGGATTTGGACGGCGACGGTGACCTCGACGCAGTCGCCGCGAACTACGATGCTCCAGCGCGTGTTTTTGAAAACTTACAAGACCAATCCAATAACTGGATTCGACTGAAACTCGTTGGAACCAAAAGCAATCGAAACGCGATTGGGGCAAGGGTCGAATTGAAATTTGGCGATCAATCACGTTATTCGCAAGTGGTATCCCGTTCAGGATTCCTGTCTCAGCCATCATTCGAATTGCACTTTGGTCTAGGCAAAACAGAAATGGTCGATGAGGTCATTGTACATTGGCCGGCCGGCGGCACTCAAACGATCAAGTCGCTTGACGTTGATCGACAACACGAAATTGTTGAAGAGTAAAATCCCCAATCAGGATTCAACAAATCGGTGTGTAACCCGGTCTCCCTTTCTTTCCTGATTTATTCCTTCTTTTTTTTGCAAGCCATCCGAAACTCATGTCGCGGGAAGTGGTTAAATAACAGAATGCTCAATTAAAGGACGATGCTACACATACAACAAAACAACAAAATCGAATGGGAGAATCAAATGAAGATACTTCGACCGGCAATTACTCTTTTTGTCTTACTCGCAATCTCGTCTATGAATTCAACCGTTGATGCTCAAGTCGCCGGGGGCAGGGCATCCACTCGGGGCTCATTAAACACCAAAAGTAGCCTTCTTTATTTGTTTAGGAACCCTCTTATCAAACAAGAGTTAATGATTGACGATGAGCAATTGGCAAAGATCGCAGAACTGGACAAGAGCTTTAAGGATTCAGTGCGAGAGTCGTTTAGGGGTTCGCAAGGCCCCGGTGACATTCGGATCTCGCCTAAAAATATGCGATCGAAGTTGAGTGAAATCTTGTTGAATTTTGATGTTCGCGTGGAGAAAACTTTGTCTGACAAACAACGAACTCGCGCCAAACAATTGCAAAACCAGATGCAACTTGCCAGCAGCGTTGTGCTTGCCTTGCGAGGAAGTCTTGGTGAGAAACTTGGCGTCACAACCGACACTGTTAATGATGTTGAAAAAAAGGCAAGAGAAGTAGCGGAGTGGCAGCGCAAGGAGATTGCCAGGATCCGGAAGGAGGCACATGAAAAAGTGCTGTCCGCGTTGCCCGATGAAAAGCGCAAAAAATTGAAAGAGATGACCGGTGAGTCATTTGACTTTGGCGAACCAGGACGCCAACGCGGCAGCGCAGGCTCCGGCGTTATTGGCGGTCGATAATTCTACCTTTCAACAATAGCTTCCCTGCATTAATTTCAGGTTTGATTGCCAAGCAATTCGTAACGGCGTGACATCCGCTGATTTGACGCGCTGGTGCAAAAACGGCTACTTTTTCTTCTCGCCGTTTTCGTCGTCATCATCGTGACTGGAAAGGTCTATATCGTCGTGGCCCATCTCTTTCAATAACTTTGTAATCTCTTCGTCAATCTTAGCGCGGTTTCCTTTAAACCGAATCACGCCGTCCTTATCAAGGATCAAAATTGTTGGCCAAGCTTTAACGCCGTACTTATCAGAGATCTTTCCGTCGACCCCTTCCTCATTTTGAAAGCTTCGCCAGGTGAGCCTTTTTTCTTTTACTGTTTCTCGAATCTTGTCCAAGTCACGATCACTATTTACACCAATCAAAGCGAACGGTTTGTCTGCAAGCTTCTCTACGAGCGACCGCTCGTGTGCGTACATCGCACGACAAGGCGGTCACCAATCACCCCAGAAATCAAGCATTACAATCTTGCCCCGATAGTCACTTAATTTAAACGTCTCACCGTCCAAATCCGGCCCCTCAATCTCAGGTGCAATTTTGCCGACCTCCAGATTCTGCGACCACTCAAGTTTTCTTAGTTCCTTGGCAGCTAAATCACCAAGCGTCGAATCCTTGTATTCAACTGTCCCGTAATCCTCTTTAACCGATTCAAGTTTCTCGGCAATTTCTTCAAATGGTATTACGGCAATTCTTTTTTGATACTCCAAGTCTTTGGGCTTACCCCGAGTGTACCCCGCATTTTTTAACAACTTGGCGTAGTGCACTTTTGAACTCTTGCTGTTTGTCGCAAGCAGAAATTTTGCAATCCCCTGGCTTTTTTTGTTTGTGCTGCTCTTCGCAACCATCTCCAATATCGAACTCGATGTCGAATTCAGCATTCCAACGCAAAACGATTCAAGTTTGTCCGAAAGTTCAGGAGCATCGAGATGTCGAGCGAGCATCTGGTCGGCGACCTTTGACTTATTGCCTTCGTAATCATATGAACCAAGCACAAAAGCATACGCATCAAGTGAAATTGAGACATTCTGGACTTCGGTAAGCACCATCATTTTGTTGGCAATCAACTTCATTTTCGCAGTATGAGTACGCTCCAACTTTTCCAAATCAATATCTTTGTTTTTAGCGGCGTCGCGTCTTGATCGATAAAACGCATTACTTGAATCGCGTTGATTCTTAACCAAAGCCCTGTAGATCTTTTTGATCTCACGGTCTCCGGCGTCTTCAACCTCTTTCTTAAACGACGCTAATGAGTTTGGATTCTCAAGCTTGCCGTTAACAAAATCGTTGATCACCTGAACGGGAACACATTCGTGAAACATGATTCGCAAGTGACCACCCTTTTTCGCAAGTTTGGGAATCTGCCGCGTCATCAATCCAACAACATGGCCTTGGTTGTCAAACACAGGGCCACCGCTTGAGCCACCCGCGAACTCTCCGTCAAGCTGAAGCCAACGCGTTTTTACATTTCCCTTTTCACGTTCAACGTATCGCGCCACCTGGCCAGACGAAGCGTAAAAAAAGTTCATCTCTGGATGGCTGATTGTGTATAGATCGTCGAGAGGCTTAGGTGCAACAGGCGCGATTGAAGAATAAGGCAAATCTGTTGTGTCGATCTTGATTAGGGCAATGTCGTTTGCTTCATGGCAAGCGACAACTTTTTCAACTGGAAAAACTTTTCCGTCACGCGTCATTACGTAGTGAATAAAACTTGAGTCATTGTCCAACACATGATGGTTAGTCAGAATTAGCCCATCGCTGCTGATCGCCACGCCAGTTGCAATGCCCATATGTTGCTGGTCACATTTGCCGCAGTCGTAAAGAAATCCGACGATGACTGTCGAGTCAAAACTACGCTTTCGACTTTTGTCACCACTTGGTTTTGCCAGATCAAGTTTAGCCGACGACTGGAGTTCGTCGAGTTGCTCCAAAATCTCAGATGACTTGAGCAGGCTATCATCTTTGTAAAGCTCTTTGCCGATTTTAGAGAGGCTTTCATAGACGGTTCGGTCATTGATAAAACCGTCCTTGCCCATATCTACTTGAATCGGATTCTCTTGCGCTGGCACGTGAACGGCCGCAATAAGCATCAAACTGCAAAAGGCAAAAACAAACTTGGTGACTCGCAACATAAATCGACCTTCTGGTGGCTTCACTTGGAATTTTCGATTTCGATTATAACCTCGCGAGCGTTGCGTTTATATGGTCTAGGCCCTTC
>CAYZGP010000120.1:0-2293 GCA_964478065.1 uncultured Pirellulaceae bacterium | reverse complement strand
TTTCGATTTCGATTATAACCTCGCGAGCGTTGCGTTTATATGGTCTAGGCCCTTCGCAAACTTCGATTGTAGGTAAATGCGAATCAGTCTTTTGCGTCCCGCGTTTAGTGACGATTCTAGGTCCCTTTTTTCCATCATTTACGCACTGGACAAAAGACGAACCAGAAAGTCTATCTTGCGTTTTCTCGTTTTTTTCCAAATCTCAATTGAGCAGTATTGGATTAAAGCCGGTACAACTCAACCCTGACAGACCAGTAGTATCCGATGTGTGTTTTGTCGAACCCAGTTTTCAATCGCGTGGCTGCAAATTCGACCTTGGATCGACTACAATCTACGCTCTCAAAGTGTGGCGTGTAATTCAAGCGGAGATGAGTCTTGAGTCGTATGAAAATAATGTTGCCGATGGGTTTGCTCATTGGGTTGCTAATGATTGGGCTGGTTGCGGCTCAAGAAACCAAGTTGGATGGGATCTACCACGACGGTTGGATTGATCGCAACAAAAATGGAAAACAGGATGCTTACGAGAATCCGAAGCTACCCATCGAAGAGCGCGTTGCCGATCTGTTGTCGCAAATGACGATCGAAGAAAAGACTTGCCAGATGGGAACCATTTACGGCTACAAACGAGTCTTGAAATCACCCGTCCCCAAAGACTCATGGAAGAAACGCGTTTGGAAAGACGGCGTTGGCAACATTGACGAGCATTGTAATGGAGTACGTGGCGAAAAAGAGTTCACCGATTTCGTCGAACACGGTAAATTGCTCAACCGCATTCAGCGTTGGTTTATCGAAGAAACCAGACTGGGCGTTCCAGTTGACTTTACCAATGAAGGCATCCGCGGCGTGTGCCATCGGTCAGCCAGCAATTTTCCGGCTCAGATCGGTATCGGTGCCACCTTTGATCGGGACCTCGTTCGCCGCATCGGCGTGATCACCGGCAAGGAAGGCCGCTGTTTAGGCTATACCAATATTTATTCGCCGATTCTCGACACCGTTCGCGACCCGCGCTGGGGGCGGACCATCGAATGTTATGGTGAGTCGCCGTATTTGGTGGGCGAGCTCGGTGTTGAGCAGGTCAAGGGTTTGCAGTCCGAGGGCGTCGTGGCCACGGCCAAACATTTCGCTGCCTACAGCCATCCCAATGGCGGGCGTGACGGGCGCGGTCGTACTGATCCGCAGATTCCGTTCCGTGACATGCACGAAATTTTGTTGCATCCATTCCACAAGGTGTTCACCGAAGCACACGCCAAGGGGACAATGAGTTCCTACAACAGCTATGACGGCGTGCCGGTGACTGGCAGTTCGTACTTTTTGATCGATCTGCTTCGAAAAGAATATGGTTTCAAAGGTTACGTGGTTTCCGATAGCGGTGCCGTAACGCGTCTGCACAAACAGCATGGCGTTGCCAAAGATTTTAAGGATGCGGTTGCTCAAGCGGTCAACGCGGGTCTCAATGTCCGCACGACGTTTAAGAAAATGGAAGACTTCGTTTTGACGTTGCGCGAAGTCATCAAAGAAGGAGGCGTGAGCGAAGAAGTTATCGACTCACGCGTTGCCGATGTGCTGCGGGTAAAGTTCGAATTGGGCTTATTCGACAATCCCTTTGTAGACGCTGAGAAAGCACCCTCCATCATTCACACCGCTGAGCATGAAGAGGTAACGCTTGAAGCGGCACGTAAGTCCATCGTCTTGTTGAAAAATAAAGGCAACCAACTGCCGATTAATGCCGACAAAGTGAAAACGATATTGGTCACCGGCCCTGGCGCTGACGACATCACCCCAATGATCAGTCGCTACGGGCCAGGCGAGTCAAAAGTGATTACACCGCTTGCTGGTATCAAGAAGCTATTGGGGGACGGCGTGAAAGTTGTTCACGCCGAGGGAGCCGACTTCAAAGATTCACGTTTCCCAGGTTCCGAAGTCATTCCCGAGCCGCCCAATGACGAAGAACAAGCGAAACTCGATGAAGCGATTGCTGCCACCAAAGACGTCGACTTGATTGTGGCGGTTGTCGGTGACGATCACAGCACCGTAGGCGAATCGCTTTCTCGCAACTCACTTGATCTGCCCGGACACCAATTGCGATTGGTTCAGGAGATGGTCAAAACAGGCAAGCCGGTTGTCGTTGTGTTGATGATCGGCCGCGCC
This sequence comes from uncultured Pirellulaceae bacterium, assembly GCA_964478065.1. Classification (GTDB taxonomy): domain Bacteria; phylum Planctomycetota; class Planctomycetia; order Pirellulales; family Pirellulaceae; genus Mariniblastus. The sequence continues at coordinate 145 of CAYZGP010000120.1, read as the reverse complement.
GCTTCGATCAACTGGATTGACCAGAACGTGCCCGGCGTCTTGGTTTGTTGGCACGGCGGTGAAAAGGTCGGACAGGCGGTCGCCGAAACGATCTTTGGTGAAAACAACCCCAGCGGAAAACTGCCGATCACGTTTCCTCAAACCG
>CAYZGP010000119.1:14358-19056 GCA_964478065.1 uncultured Pirellulaceae bacterium | reverse complement strand
GTGGCCTGTTAAAAATCGTGTTCGATTCCGAGAACCGAATTCTCGGCGCCACCGGTGTCGGAGCTCACGCCGGCGAATGGGTTCAATGCCTAACCTTGGCCGTGAAACATGGTCTCAAGGCAGAGGATATCGCAGACACGATCTTCGCTTACCCAACCTATACGGAACTTGTCAAAAAAGTCTGCTCACGGTTTTTGCGTACTTTGAAATAAGACGGAATGCCGTCTTAATTAAAAACGTTGTCCGATCGGATGAACAGAAAACACTAATGCTCAAGACTCTAGCGTTTGCCATTTTATGGTGTTGATAGAATGTAGTTAGTCCGACTAAATTAGTATTCGCGTACACAATGCTAAAGCTCAAGTGGGTTAACGGTGAACATTCTTGCTCAGATCGCGCTCCTGCCAAACGGTTGGGCCAAAAACGTTTTCGTTAGCTTTGACGCTGATGGAGGCTTGATCGACCAAGTCATTCCTGAGCCTGGGCCAGAGTTGCTTTCAAGTGTTGCCGTCAACGTCCCGATTCTTTTGCCTGCTCCCGTCAATGTCCACAGTCATGCGTTTCAGCGGGCAATGGCCGGTCTGACGGAACACCAAGGCCCAAACGCCGATGACAATTTTTGGACTTGGCGAAATCTGATGTTTCGATTTTTGGAACAACTTACGCCGGAGCACGTCGAATCGATCACAGCGTTGGTTCAAATGGAGATGTTGGAATCGGGCTATGCCACCAACGTTGAGTTTCATTACCTGCACCATCAAACCGACGGGACTCCATTTGATAATCCTGCTGAGATGTGTGACCGCGTGATTGCAGCAACTCAGCAAACTGGAATTGGCCTGACGTTGCTTCCAGTTCACTATCAATTTGGAGGCTGTGATCAACGAGGATTGGGTGCCGGTCAAATTCGTTTTGGCACGGGCATGCCGCAATTTCAAGATCTTCATTCTCGCGCTGCTAAATCGCTAAAACAGCTTTCGCGCGATTGTCGGATGGGGCTTGCGCCTCACAGCCTTCGGGCGGTTGGTGTGGAGCAATTAAAGGAGCTTGTCTCATGGGCGGGCGACGATCCAATTCATCTTCATTTAGCTGAACAAATCGCCGAGGTGGAAGAAGTTGTTAAATCGCGTGGTTTGCGGCCCGTGGAATGGTTGCTTGAAAACGTGGAAGTGGATGGGCAGTTTTGTCTGATTCATTGCACACAAATGCTGGCCCATGAAACAGAAAGCTTGGCTCGCACGGGCGCGGTGGCGGGACTTTGTCCAATCACGGAATCAAATCTCGGCGACGGGATCTTCGATTGCGTGCGGTGGCTTTCGGAAAACGGAAAATTGGCCGTTGGGTCTGATTCCAACGTGCGAATTTCGCTTTCGGAAGAGCTTAGAACACTTGACTATTCACAACGGCTTCGCGATCACTCGCGGGCTCCGTTTGCGACACCTGAAAAATCGTCAGGTCGAGCGATGTTTGACGCCATGGTTGCGGGCGGTGCCCAAGCAGCCGGTCGAGACAGCGGTCGGATCGAAGCTGGCCGACTGGCGGATCTGTTGGCTCTTGCGGACGACAATGTTTATTTGTCTGGAGCCGAGGGCGATCAGATTTTGGACCGTTTTATTTTTGCGGGCGACGATTCTTTGGTCGCTGAGGTTTGGTCCGCTGGCAGGCATGTCGTGACTGACGGAAAGCATGTTCAGCATGATCAAATCGTCAGTCGTTATCTCGATGTTGCGAAACAATTGATGAGTGCGATTTGATTTAGTGGCGTTAAATGATTGACGAAATCTCTACACACTCTGCGGTGAATTTTCAGGCGCTGTTTATTCGGTGGTCAGTGGTTAATGTTCTTTTCAAAACAGCGCTTGATTGTTTTTTGCATCGGGCAGTCAAAACAATTATGATGAGCTATATCGACGTGATCCAAACCTTGCTCTCTAACTATTTCCGCGTGTAAACTCGCTTTTGCAAGTTTGCTCAACTGGATGCGAACGAAACGATGACTGATCGAAAAACGACTGCTCCGGCTACTGAAATACAACGTTCAGTCGAGCAAGAAGGTATCTGGCAGCAGATTCAGCAGCATTTTCAGACGATGCAATCCTCCCTTTCGGTGCGGCTCGTTTGTGAAGGCAAACCTGTGCAAACGGTTGATGAGATCCGGTCAGGGATTAAAGAAGCCGCCCGTTTGTTCGCGTTGCAAAATAGTCCAATCAAAGCCGAAGAGCTGGTTGCCAGCCAGGAAAACGCCTTTGTTCGAAAAAGCCAACAATGGGAGCAAGTCGCCCGCGCTGCCGAAGCACGCGAACGAGCCAAGGCGACTGGAGGAATTGCTGGATCGTCTTCTACAGCCAACCGTCGAAAGCTGGAAACCGAACACAATCGTATTAGGCATCAGATCACTAACGTAAAACAATGTCTTCGCCGTCTGCGAACGGCGCTAAATCGGGGCGTTGGATTTGAACAAAAGAATCCGCTTGATCAGGATGGCGATCAGGAGTCCGAAACTCAGGTTGATTCGATTCTTGATACAGCGGAATTGTCGAGTATCTCGTCGGATCAATTGGCAGCCCAGTCCGAAGCGGCGACAGTAGATTCGCCGTCCAGTGAAACGATTGAAGAAGTTAAAGAAGTAAGCAAATTCTTAACTTGTTTTCAGAATATGCTTGGTGACGGTTTGTCACTGGAATATAAGAACGCCCCGTTTCTTGACCCGTTCAGTGATGCGGGAGTTCGATCACGGGAAGCGATCTGGGCGGATGGGTTTGCGTATTGTTTGGTCGTGCAGTGGGAGGAAAGCCCAGAAAATTTGCTGATTCTAAAGTTTTGGATTGTTCCGAAGCGGCCCGAGTTGGCCGAAGAGCTACAGTCCGACGAACTGCCCAGTTTCTTTCTTCACAACAATCAAACGCGAGCTGCGGATAAATTGCAATTCGAATTGGTTGGGCACAGTAGCCAGAACGGACCGCTGACAAGCGAAATGAACCAGCTTTTTACTCGAATCGAATCAGATCGATTTCTGACGTCGGATCAAAAAATTCGGCTTTGCTATTTGACTTGCTCGTACGATACAAAAGTCAATTTTGATTCGGCGATTGCGGAGACTTTTTTGTTGGAAGTTTTGTAGCTGAATGCGTCGGGTTCCATTGCTCTGATTGGATCCAGAAAGGACTCGTTTACGTCTGCGATCGGATGAAGCTCTACCGTATTTTCACTAGCCAGTTCCAATTGGTGGGCTAACAAAAAAAACGCTTCCCAAAAGGGAAGCGTTTTGCGAAAATTGGTGTTTACGCGGTGGCTCGAACTAATTTCGAACCTACTGGCCGTGCGGCCAGTTAAGCGGAAGAGACAGGATTCGAACCTGCGGAACGGTTTGACCCGTTCACCTAATTAGCAATCAGGCACTTTCGACCACTCAGTCACTCTTCCAAATGCTCTGTAAGAATAGATTCTGAAGAACTAACGCGTTTCTTTCAAGCCGTAACATGAAAAAAATCCGTGATTGTTCAGCCGCACAGAATAACGAACGTCGGCAAATTTAAGGAGACCAAATTGAGGATTAAGTTCGATCAATTTCTGGCTTTTTGAGCAACATCAGGCGCTTTTGTGTAAGCGCCCGATTTGACGCCAGAAATGTCGTGGGTTTCCAGCATTTGTTTTCTAGTTCTTTTTGAGTTTGTCCCCGAAAACCTTCTTTAGTTTTTCCAGTTTTGGAGGAATCGTCGCTTGGCAGTAGCCTTGGTTGGGGTTTTTGGCGAAATAATTCTGGTGATAGTCTTCGGCGACGTAAAGTTTCTTGGCCGGCGAAATCTCGGTCACGACAGGGTTGGGAAAAACGTTTTCCCTGTTAAGGACGGTCTTGTAGTTTTGGGCTTTTTGTTTTTGATTGTCATTGTGATAGAAAACGACCGAGCGATATTGAGTTCCGACATCCGCACCTTGACGATTCAACGTCGTCGGGTCGTGGGTCGTCCAAAAGACTTTTAGCAAAAGATCAAAAGTGATTTTGTTGGGATCGTACTTAATGTGGATGATCTCGGCATGGTTTGTCGTGCCAGTGCAGATGTCTTTGTAAGTCGGATTTTCGGTGTGGCCGCCCATATAGCCAGGCACTACGCTTTCGACCCCTTCGAGTTGAAGGAAAACCGCTTCGGTGCACCAGAAACAGCCGCCGCCGAATGTTGCCACTTCCATTTTCGTTTCAGCTTTCATGTCATCGCCAGCCATAGGCTGTTGTTGCGTTCCGGTCGTGGGTGTTTCTTGTTTGGTTCCGACTTCGTCTTGCGTGCAACCAATGGAAGGTATTGCCAATAGGCAACAGATTAAAAAGCAGAAAACGGATTGCAAACGCATTGAATCACTCCAAAAAATAACCGGTGGAAGCCATCGAAATTCGGAAGATGGCTTACTCTTTACGTATTTGAGCGAAAATCGGATCCTAATAAAACAGCGAATTTGATCCTGCGTGAGAATTCTTACCAAGCTTGATGGATGAACGTTGGTTTTGGTTGTCATTGTTACTTTTCCGCGGCACCAATTTATCTTTCAGGTTACTGACGACGCCGATTTTTTCTAATTGCCACCGAGAAATACACGAACGAGACGACATGATCTGTGGTGAAGAAGATAGAAACGCAGAGTCGCTGAGAGCGCAGAGATTTAAATCGCATCGAACTACGCTCTCTGCGTCACTGCGTTTGAAAA
>CAYZGP010000119.1:0-14258 GCA_964478065.1 uncultured Pirellulaceae bacterium | reverse complement strand
AGGCAGAGGACGGGCGTCTTAAAAGGGCTTTCCGATCCAGCGCTGAATTATTCGACCGAGCGGCGAGGCCAGTGTGCAGTTGGCCAAGCAAAGCTCTTGGGCGAAAGCAAACTTTTCGATGCGTGTTTACTTATTCCGCTACAAGCTGTGAAACGTTTTCCATTAGCGTTTCACCAAGCCCGCTGTTAGTTTGAAAACGAAAGTGTCGGATGTTTTCGCCGTCGGCTTTGATCGATACTTCAATATCCATATCCGGCAGATATTTTTCGATTCGCTCGGCCCACTCGACGATCAAAACCGCGCCGTCCTCGGCTAGTTCATCCAGCCCAAGCTCGTCAACTTCTTCTGGGCTTTTGATTCGGTATGCGTCCAAGTGCACCAGAGGCAATCGGGCTTCGTAAGGAACGCAGATGGTGAACGTGGGACTAACAACGTCGCCTTCGGGAATGCCCAATCCCACACCGATGGCTTGAGTCAATCGAGTTTTGCCCGCGCCCAATGTGCCGTTGAGTCCAATCACCGTTCCGGCTTCTAAAGACTGGCCCAACGCCAATCCAAGTTTGGTTGTGTCGGATTCAGATTTACTTTCGAATGTTTGCAAAGAACTAGGTCCCATCGTTGGGGCAAAATATTGACCTGACGATTGGAGGCTGTTTACATGCAAAACTTCGTTTGCCGCAACTCCGCACAGAAAGCCAGGCTGGTATTGAAACTGGTTTGAGTTTCAATTTTGCATGAACGTTCTGTTTAGACAATGACCAAAGGCAAACTAGATTCAGAAACCATCGTTTGGGGATTTCTTGAACGACTTTTTTCGCGGTATTCGTTCGCGTAAATTGGCGTTTATCCGTGGTTCTTCTCTGCGACATTTGCCAGGCTGACCAGGTCAGGGCTTTGAGGGAACACGGCCAGTCGATTCCTTATTTTTCGCGAAGATGCCAAGCCAGAAAACGCCAAGTTCGAGCCCACGAGTCGATTTGCTCGGTCGTGTCTTTGCGTTTTAGTGTTTCCAAGTCAACTTGCCGATTCAGGTAGTGACCACCTGCCGGGTCTTTGTAGACGATCACTTCGGCCAGTTCAGGCTTTTTGGCTCGCAATGCATTGACCAACATTTCGGCTTCAACAAATTCAACATCGTCGTCGTTGGTGGCGACTTGGACCATCAAGGGGATTTGCAATTTGTCGACGTGATACAAGGGCGAGCGATCCAAGTAGATTTCTCTCTTTTCAAAAGGCAGCCCGCCGATTCGTTTCTGACTGGTAAACGTCTTTTGGTATTCCGGGCCTTTGTAGGAGAGACGAAAAACCAAATTGGTCACCGGTACAAAAGCCGCTGCGCAAGCAAAATCATATTTCTCTCGCAGTACCGCCAACAGCGAAATGTACCCTCCGTGGCTCCATCCGATCACTCCGATTCGAGTTGGGTCCACGTGTTCCAGAGTTTTCAGGTGATTGGCGGCAGCCAGGATATCGTTGACCTCATACCCGCCATAGTCGATGGCATCGTAGAATTCTTTTCCGTAACCTGAGGCTCCTCGATATTCGGGAGCAATGACGACGTAGCCTTGTTCCGTTGCCTCTTTGATAAACGGAAAATAGTTTGTGCCAAAATGGTCGTGGATCCCGCCGTACACCCAAACCAGAGCTGGGTGTTTGCCATCGCTCCGGATTTTTTTAGGCTGAAATAAATAGGCCGGAATTTTAAGATCATCGACTTTGCTGTCCAGCGTGATCTTTTTCAGCTGCATGACGTCTTTAGCAGCGTTGAAAAGCTTGACGTCAGACAGCCGGTTTCGCTCTCGATCCGATTCGTGTTGGTCCTGACAAACCGCTACCAGGCAAGCGTTGGTTAACAGGAACGTCGTAAACGCGAAGATCAAACAGCGAACAACAAATTGATTTAGCATATTGCCCTCGCAGATAGTCTTGGCCGTTTGAAAATCAATTTAAAGCTGCGTTTTAACGGCAGCTTGGGCAATCGCAGGCTGCACTGGGAGTTCGCGAGAAGAGTCCACCCGTGTTACGCACTCTGGTTAGATTGGACTCGAAGCCAGGAGCCGGTGAACCACCACAATCTCCAGAGCCACAGCTTCCTGATTTGCATCCGCGACCGGATTTCTTACCAATACGACAACCGCCTTGGTTCAAGCCACATGGGTCCTTTGGAGAGCGTAGCCATTCTCGGCCGTAGTGACCTGGGTTGGCTTTTAGTCCGCCTCTGCATCCGCAAAAATCTGCCCACTCATCGCAGCACTCGTCTCGGTGCACACCGAAAAAAGTTGAGTACGAATTGCGCTGGTACGAATAATCAACCGACTGAAAATCCATTGGCTGGTTGTAGACAGGTTGTTGAAAGAAATCTTGTTGCTGGAGCATCTGAGATTGAACTGGCTGTTGAAATTGAGCACTCTGAAATGATGCTTGAGGATTTTGCACTTCTTGGTAGCTGGCTGGACCTTGAAGTGGTGCTGGAACGGACTCTTCATACTTAAGCCGAGCAGGAGCCGGTTCGGGTGAATTGCCTGGTCTCGTGTGATAAGACGCGAGGTCGGTTGTGTTGCCAGGTTGCTGAGTATCGTAGCTTGGAATCGCAGCAGTGTTATTTGCAGTGTCTGCTGTTGGCTGTTGATCTGATCTCGACTGACGGTCAAGTGGACCTGAGTATGGGGTTTGTTTGGCAGGCGACATCTGCGAAGTTTGATTCGCTGAATTCTCTGTGCCTGAGTAACGCTGGGCCGAGTATTTTGGTGTGGTTGTTTTACGGACGGTGTCCACGAACTTATAGCGAGAACGCGCCGTTTGTGCGTTTGCGTCACCTGAGTTTGCGGTGGCTGAGATGATGAGCAATGCTGCGATCATCAACCATTGAAATGAGTATCGCATTCCAGTATCCAGTCCAGTTTTCATAGTTCTCACTCCGAAAAAACGGCTCACCAATGTGACATTCGGTTGGAAAACCGAACATGCCCCACGCGCAAAAATTGCTTACACCCGTTCAATCGGAGCTTTACGAGCGTTTCATTCAACACGCAGTGAACAATCAGGAGCGGTTTGGTAATGGGTAATGGTTCGCTGATCGGTAAAGCTTGTTGTTGGGTAAGCTCGCTTACCGTCAGTTTTGTGATGAACTGGCGGTTTTCCTTGCTCCCTCGTTTACGCGCTTACGCGTCGGGTTACCATGTTTCGGTTTTTAGTTGGTGATGGAGTTGCACACGCAAAAAAGCCTGCTTAACCGGTAAAGGTTAGCAGGCTTTTTTTTGGAGTTGCTAGTTTGACAATCGCGGAAGTACGGCGTTTTGTTGGAATAACGTTGTCGCCTTTAGGCTTGTCGTCAAACTCTTCGGGTTGGTAGTTGATCAGCAGAACTGACAGCGTTTTGATCAGTCGTCCATTACTTCGCTTTCGCGTGCTTTGGCGATCTCTGCGGCTTGGGCTTCGAATTTCTTCGTCAGGTCCTGGATTTGATCCTTGACGTCATCCCGTTGATCTTCGGATAGCACTTTGTCCTTCTCGCCTTGATCAGCCGCTTTGTTGCCATCACGACGAACGTTGCGGATCGAGATCTTTGCTTCCTCTGTCAGATCCTTGATGCGGCTGACCATTTTTTTGCGGACGTCGGTCGAAAGTGGCGGAATGTTGATTCGGACAACGCGACCGTCGCTTTGTGGGTTAAATCCTAGATCGCTCGAAACGATCGCTTTTTCAATTTCCTTGATGATACCTGCGTCGTAAGGACGAATCACGATCTGAGCTGGCTCAGGCGCACCGACTTGAGCCACTTGTTTGATCGGTGTTGGCGAGCCGTAAACGTCGACGCGGAGTGAGTCGACCAAACCCGGGTTGGCGCGGCCCGTACGAATTCCGCTGAGGTTTTTCTTAAGTACCTCGATGGCTTTTTCCATTCGTTGCTCAGAATCTGAGAGGATTTCAGTCGCTGGCATATGATTCTCCGTTAGCGTTACAGTGTATTTGTGATGAAGATTGGCTGAACGTAAGCTCAGTCTTTCAGTTTATCGTTGTTGAAAAGTAAATGTTCGTTGCGTGAATTAACAATCCTACGCGGAGGATTTGCTTGTAACCAATGTCCCAACTTTCTGTCCGGTGACGGCCTTTACGATGTTGCCGTCTTTGCGAAAGTTGAAAATCATTAGAGGCATGTCGTGTTCCATGCAATGCGAGATTGCGGTTGAATCCATGACACGGAGATTTTTTTCCAAAACCGTTTGAAAGTCCAGATCGGAATACATGACCGCGTGCGGGTTCTTTTCTGGGTCTTCGCTGTACACTCCGTCAACTCGCGTGGCTTTCATCAAAATGTTGGCGCCCAATTCCATGCTTCGAAGTGCCGCGGCCGTGTCGGTGGTCACAAATGGCCCACCCGTTCCAGCACCCAGAATGACAATGCGGCCTTTTTCCAAGTGCCGGTGCGCTCGGCGTCGAATATAAGGTTCGCAAACGCCGTCCATCTTGATCGCGCTCATCAGACGCGTTTGGCAGCCGACGGATTCTAAAGCGTCTTGGAGTGCGAGGCCGTTGATGATCGTGGCCATCATGCCCATGTAGTGCGCGGTGGCTTCTTCGACGATCTGATTGTTGGCCTTGAATTGACTTCCGCGAAGGATGTTGCCTCCGCCGATCACAACTGCGATCTCGCAACCAAGTTGCTGGGCTTCATGGACTTGCTTGGAAATGTGAACCACTTCATCCATGCTGATCCCGCGTTCGCCGGAAGGGCTGAAGCTTTCGCCAGATAGTTTAAGAATGATACGTTTGTATTTTGCAGTCGCGGTCATTGAGTTCTTATTGCTTAAAGGATGGTGGTTGGATGCGGGAGAAGGAACGTTACTCGTTGGTCGTTTTAAAAGCAACGCACGGAACAATTAGAATATAAAAAAAGCCCCGCTAAAAGCAGGGCTTCATGAATCGGGGGGGGTTAGCCAACAGCAACCCGCTTGAATTCAATCAATTCAGCTTCAGGGCTAAGGTTCTTGATTGCGTTTTCGACTGTGATTGAGTCATCCAATGCAAAGAACTGGCTTAGCAAGCAACGCTCTTGGTCTAGCAAAGTGTTGTCGGCGACGAAACGCTCAATTTTTCCAGGAACGATTCGGTCCCAGATTTTTTCTGGTTTGCCTTCGGCGGCCAATTCGGCTTTGATAGCTTCTTCAGCAGCGGCCATGACTTCGGGAGTCAATTGAAGCTTGCTCACGTATTGCGGAATCGACTTGATCGGCTTGCCGAGGTTTTCGGCTTCGTTCAATTCGTTTTCGGCTTTGATTTGAGCTTGGATGGCTTCGGTTTCTTTGGCAACCAAGTCTGCGTCAAATTCTTCTGGACGCATGATCGTTGGAGACATCGCAGCGATGTGCATGGCGACACTGCGGAAGAAACCTGGGGCTTCGCTGCTGCCACCGTCTTTGAATGAAACCAAAACGCCGATCTTGCTTCCAGCGTGAATATAAGACGAAATGTTGTCGCCGCTGACCACTTGGAAATCAGAAATTTCGATCTTCTCACCGATCTTTCCAGTTTGCTCAACAAGCTTTTCGGCAACCGTCGCGCCATCGTAAGTCAACGCGGCAAACGCGTCTTTGTCGGCTGGCATTTCTTTCAAAGCGAATTCACCAAGCGTGTTGGCCAATCCGATGAAATTTTCGTTCTTGGCTACAAAGTCTGTTTCGCAGCTCAATGCCATGATGATACCGGTCTTGCCAGAGTCATCTGTCAACGCAACAACGACACCTTCGTTGGCGTCACGGTCAGCGCGTTTGGCGGCGACCTTCTGGCCTTTTTTACGTAGCCAATCCAATGCACCATCGATGTCGCCACCTGATTCTTTTAGGGCTTCTTTGCAATCCATCATGCCGGCGCCCGTTGATTTACGAAGTTCGCTTACGTCTTTTGCTGAAATAGACATTGTTATCCTTTTCAAATTTGCTGTTATTTGGTTCGCCAAAATCTGGGTGGCGATGTTCTTGTAGAAGCCTTGGAAGCATATTGACTGGCTGGAAAATAGCCGGCCGCATGCGATTAAAAAACGGACCTAGTTAATAGAGACCGTTGGCAGGTAAAAATGTTCGGTGGTCAACGGCGTTTATTCGGATCGTGGATTCGAAACTCGCTCGCGGTTTGACCGACCAAATCCGGCAAATTAGCTGGCCACTTCGGCTTCGGCGTCTTTGTCTGGAATCGCTGGAGCTGCCGCAGTCGCTGGAGCCACTTTATCGGCGCCTTCATTTTTGGCGACAACGTCTTTACGACCGGCAAGCACTGCATCAGCCATATGGCTCATGATCAACTCGATGGATCGGATGCCGTCATCGTTTCCAGGTATCGGAAGATCGATTGAGTCTGGATTACAGTTGGTATCGATCAGCGAAACAGTAGTGATGCCAAGATTTTTGGCTTCGAGGACTGCGTTCTTTTCCTTGTTAGGATCGACGATGACCAAGCACTCGGGCAAGCGGTTCATGGTTCGCATGCCGTTCAAGTTGCGGTGGATCTTGCGGAATTCGCGGTTAAGTGAAGACTGGGCTTTCTTTGAGTAAGACTCCAGTTTCTCGCTGCCACGAATCGCTTCCAATTCTTCCAAGCGGCCCATTCGGCTGCGAATGGTGCGAAAGTTCGTCAAAGCACCACCCAACCAACGCTCACTGACATAAGGCATTCCGCAACGTTCGGCTTCACGCTGAACTGCGGCTGAGGCTTGGCGTTTTGTACCGACGAACAGGACCAAGCTACCGCCACCGGCGACTTGGGAAACATATTTTTTGGCACGAAGAAGACCACGGACAGTCTCACGAATATCCATGATGTGAATTTGGTTTTTGCGACCGTAGATGTACGGTGCCATTTTGGGGTTCCAACGACTGGCTCTGTGGCCAAAGTGAACGCCCGCATCGATTAGATCTTGAACTAGCGGATTCGCCATAGTTTTCTTTCCATCACTGCGGCGGTATCGGCAATATGTATGCCTTTGCTGTCCTTCGAGCAGGAGCAGCACCGAGCGATTTTTCAAAGTGTTAAAATTCGAAGTCACTAAAATAGTGGCTTCATGAAGGTCACAAATATATCGGTATCAAGTCTGCCCCACAATTGGAAATAGCCGGGTTTTGGTCGTTTTTCTCGCGCAAATACCGAATCGGGAATGCGGAATGTGGCCAATACGAGTTGATGGCTGGGTGGATAGTTGATTCCTGCTTTCACTCTGTCAGACTGAGGCGATGAACAGCACGTCAGAAAGCCTGCTTATTCGATTGAAATCTGCGAACGATTTTCAGGCTTGGTCGCGTTTTGTCGAACTTTACACGCCGCTGATTTTCTTCTGGGCTCGCAAAACGGGGCTTCAAACTCAAGACGCCTCTGATCTGGTTCAAGACGTATTGGCACTTGTCTTTCAAAAGCTTCCTGAGTTTCGCTACGAACCGACGAAAAGTTTCCGTGGCTGGCTTCGAACGGTGACGTTGAATAAGCACCGAGAGCACTGCCGCAAAAAGTCATTGGATATCGTGAACGCGACCCAATCGGCACTTGGCAATATTCCCGAGGCGGCCGAGTCGTTGTGGGATTTGAACTACAAACAAAACCTGATCACTCAAGCGATGGAGTTGATGAAGCCGGAGTTTCGCCCAGAGACGTGGGCGGCACTTCGAGAGTTTGTGATCTCCGGTCGTCCGGCGGCTGAAATAGCGAAAGAGAACGGGCTGAGTGTTTGGACGCTGTACTCGGCAAAGTCCCGTTTGATTTCGCGGCTCAGAGATGAGTTGGACGGGCTGCTGGAATAGCGAATCAATAAAACGCCGTAGATTATCGTGCGGCTCTTTGCGTCGCTGGCTTTTTGTTTACTTTGCCAATTCACTTTTGCCAAATTCACTTGCCAACTCAATATTGCATGGAAGGAATGGCAAGCACTATTTTTCGCCGCTGCGAACCTGATAAGCTAACTGCACATTACTTTTTTCATTTCTTGATTGGACTGATCATGTCAACTTCGTTTCGTACCTTTGTCTCCGCCTTTCTGTTTTCCGCTACTGTCTTGGTTTCGCATCTTCCGGCGCAAGAAGACACCAAAGGAACGGCTCAGGCATTTCAAATGAACTTGGAATCGGATCTCACCATGACCGTCCAAGGGCAAAAGCAGAAAATTGATGCTGACACAACGTTCGCGTACACGCATTGGTCCAAGCCAAACCAGAAGTTGATCGGTTTAGATTCAATGGGAATCAAGGTTATGATCGATGGCAACACGCAGATGGACACGCCGATGAGCAAGGACCAGTTTGCGACGGTTGAGAATGGGGAGAAAAATGTCATTCCCGTTGATGAAGCCAATGAAAAACTTAAGGCCATTTTGCAAAGTTCGTTTGGCAAACCTGTATTCAAATTGGAATTGGACGACGACGGTGCGATCGTGAAACAAACAATCGATCCCGAAGCGGCGAAGCTTGCAGTTGTCGGCGCCGATATGGCCGCCAACACTTTGCTTTTTCATCCAGTCTACGTTGACCAAGCTGAATTCGAATCGAAATCGAGCGTTGGAATGGGCGGTGGCAAAGTCATTGGTGGAACGTTGACCTACAAGCGGGGCGAACCAAAAGACAACCTGGTTCCTTTTACCGTGACTGGAAAATTTGTTGCTGAGTCGATGGTGCTTCAGGGTCTCAATGTCGCCAACGTCAGTTACGACATTACTGGAACGCAAACCTATGATTCAAAAGCCGGCCACTGGAGTGCTGGGAAGTTCAATATGGTGGTTGGCTACGATATGATGGCTCGCGGCAATAAAATCGGTAACGCCGCAGGTAACATGGTGGCAACGATGGAAGCCATCAAAGCAAAGGAATAGCTTTCTCGGTTCGTTGGGGCCTGGGTTCGAGTGGCAAACCTGTTGGCGAAAAAACCTAGTTTTGTCTTAAAAAGAAAGTAATTGAACGGGGGTTCGCCAACAATTTCCCGTGTTGAAACGTTAAACTAGATTAACGGCTTCAAAAAAAAATTCTCAATTGCGTACAAATTCGGCGAGGTCGGCGCATAGCCTTTGGTAGCTACCCATTTGTGACACTCAAGCGAGGCTCTACCAATGATCTCTGAACCACTTTTAGATTCCAAACAACGCTGCCCAGACCGAGATACGCTGGTTGACTTCATGCTCGGGAAACTGCCCGTGTCCGAACTTGAGTCGTGCGAAATGCACTTGTCGGGATGTGGGCCATGTGCCGACACGATTCGGTCGCTTGATCAATCGGACACGATGACAGAACTAGCTCGTGATGCGTTTATCGGACAGTCTCTTTCTTCCAACAATGTCCACGCCGCTGGACCTGATGTTTCGTCGCAAAGTTCGGACGATGATATTGCGGTCAAAGATCTTGTCGGAAAGATGTGCGAATGGGCTTTGGATTCGAAAACTGGATTGAACCCGCCAGCTCAAACTGACAACGACCTCAACGATCGAGCCACCGAAGTCCAGCACTTGATAGACTCTGCCGATGGAACAGCAGGTGATGACGGTTCACTTGGGCAATTGGCGCACTATCGAATTCAGCGTTTGTTGGGTGCGGGAAGCACTGGCGTCGTTTATCTTGCGACTGACGTAAACCTCAACCGGCTGGTCGCTTTAAAAGTTCTTCGTCCGTCTCTGGGCGCAGCTGCCCGTGAAAGATTTCTTGCCGAAGCTCGCGCTGCTGCTGCAATTGATCATCCCAACGTCGTTTCGATTTACCATGTTGGTATCGAAGGAAAACTGGCTTACATCGCAATGAATTGGTGTGAAGGCGAAACGCTTGAGCAACGCATGTCTCGCGTCGGAAGCCTGCCCGCCGAACAAGTCCGTGAGCTTGGCGTTCAAGTATCGCAAGGTTTGTCGGCTGCCCATTCACTTGGCCTGATTCATCGCGATATCAAACCGGCTAACATTTGGATGCACGCCGATTCCGACCGCTATACGATCTTGGATTTTGGATTGGTGCGAACGGCCGATGAAGATCCGCAGCTTACTTGCACAGGAATGATCGCGGGTACGCCCTGTTATATGTCGCCTGAGCAATCGCGGGGTGCAAAACTCGATTCCCGTAGCGATTTGTTTAGTCTTGGTTGTTTGCTTTACCAATCTCTGACGGGAGTACTTCCGTTTAGCAGCGGAAACGTACTAGCAACGTTACAGTCAATTCAACGAGACGTTCCAACGGAGCCGTGTGAGCTTGACCCAAGCGTGCCCAATGATCTTTCGGATCTCGTGATGAGTCTGTTGGAGAAATCTCCGGGCAAGCGACCGTCTTCGGCCGCTTCGGTTGCTGGTGCTTTGTCGAGTGATCGAGCGAACTGGGATTTCAAGCCAAATTACAACTCGGCAGAGAACGCCACGCTGGCGGAACGTGAGGCGAAACCGAAAAATGCGTCTTCGCTCAAAGATTCAGGAAGTTGGATTGGCTGGGTAGCCGGACTGGTAATTTGTGGGTTGCTGGGGTTTGGTGTTTACTTTTCGCCGCAAATCATTCGTATCGCCACCAACAAAGGCCAGTTGGTGATCAAGTCAGACGATCCAAATATCAAGGTCGAAATCCTATCCAACGGCGAGCGTGTCGTGATTATGGATTTGCTTTCCAAACAAACGCTTGAGGTCATTGCGGGCGAATATGAAATCCGCCCAGTAAGCGGTGACAATTCCATATCGATTGACCGTGGAAACGTCACGATGTCACGTGGCGGTAAAGAAATCGTTTCGGTGACTCGCGCCGCTGCCGATGAGGCTGCTACAGCGCCGGGCGATTTTGCGGGCCCTACGCTACCCTCTATAGCATCCGGAATAGCGTCGGATTCAGCGGGCTCTCTTTTTTCGCCCTCAGCAACCAGTACACTTGGACCGCTCGCCCGCTCTGGCGAAAGCTCGCTTTACGTCAAATCGGCGCTTGTCGAAAACGCAAGCGAAATTTTCGATGTCAACACATATCAAATCAAATCCAACGACGTGCTGGCCGTCTTCATCGAAAGCGTATTGGGCAAAGACTTGTCTAATCCTCCGACCTATATGCGAAAAAGATCGAGCCCGCTTCCTCCTGCCGTTGGCTATCCCGTTCCGGTACTGGCCGACGGAACGCTTTCGCTTCCGGCGAACGTGACCATCCAAGCCAAAGGAAAAACGATTGCTGAAATTCAAAAGGCGATCCGCAGTGCTTATTTGGACGGTGGAGAGGCGGCGCTTCTTAAACCCGATGCCCGCGTACTGGCTACGATTCTCTACCGCCACGGACATAACGATGCAATGTTAACGTTCAGGTTAGATGAACCGGTGGTTGGCGATTCGAACAAAAACGCAAGTGAGTCCAACAAATTCTTTCCCGGCGGCAATTTGCAATTGTCTACCTCTAAAAGCGATAGGCAAATGCCCCAAGTTCGAAAAAACTATCAAATCGACGGCGGCGATGTACTCGGCATTCAAATTGATGGAGTGGTAGGTAACTACGACAAAGTCCCGCCGAGTCACATGCCAAAAGATGGATCAAACATCCTTCCTTCGTTTGGCTATCCGGTTCAAGTATATAGCGACGGAACGATTGCGCTTCCGCTTGTAGAAGAAATTAACGTACGCGGAAAAAATTTGCTTGAAATTGAAAAAGAAATCAAGACTGCGTTTTTGTCTGGTGACGAACCGATCCTGCGTAGTAATTGCCGCATCATGGTTTCCCTGATGCAGGCTCGTAAGCCAAATCTTAACGAAGAATTCGATATGGTCGAAACGGGCGACGTGCTCGGGATCCACATCGAAGGCATTGTGGGCGAATTTGGCGCCATGCCCAAGGTGCACCTGCCAGGGCCAGGATCTGACGATCTTCCGTCAATGGGAATTCCCTTTGTAGTGTTGGGCAGCGGTCAAATTTCTTTACCGATGGTTAACCCTATTTCCGTCAAAGGCAAAAATCTCAAACAGGTATTGGCAGCGATCGACAAAGCTTTCAAGGAAGGCGACGAACCGATCCTAAAGGATGACGCTCGAATGTTTGTTAGCTTGATGCGTAAACGAAACGGAACGACGCAATTGCGGCAGGAGCAAAAGGAATCAAATCGGCAATCCGAATCGTTGAACGATAAATCACAATCTAGTTCTAAACCAGGCAATGAGGCGTACAATTACGGCTCTGATAAACAGCTAGAGCTGCACGAACGGATTTTAAACTTGGAACTGGAGCTGATGGAGGCTAGAAAAACTTTTGGGTCGAAGCATCCGCATATTGTCGTTCTGCAAGATCGCTTAAATTTGCTTAAGGAAGGAGCGAAAAAGTTAGCGAATGAGAATGAAAATACGTCGCCACTAAAGGCGCCCGTAAAGACGAACGAAAAAACTGCGCCGGCTTTGGCTCCGCCTAAAACTATCCCTGAGGCAAAGAATCTTCGGTCGCTGAAGCCTGGCGAATTGTATGACTTTCACGGTGTCTGTACTCTTGAAAACGGAACTCAAAACGCTGGTGTCGAGCTACATCTCTACGAGCGAGACCGTCGTCAGTACACGCAAAATTTTCTGACCAAGACGACTTCGGACGAGAACGGGAAATTTACATTCCCAGCGCTGACGGCACGTGATTATCACCACGGTTGGACAAAGGAATATATCTTGTTTGCCCGGAAGTCTGGGATGGCCACGAT
Source organism: uncultured Pirellulaceae bacterium (assembly GCA_964478065.1). Taxonomy (GTDB): domain Bacteria; phylum Planctomycetota; class Planctomycetia; order Pirellulales; family Pirellulaceae; genus Mariniblastus. The sequence continues at coordinate 1,619 of CAYZGP010000119.1, read as the reverse complement.
CCATTGCTCTGACTACATCTGGACCAATGCACCAACTGTTTCAGAATCTCAACTACAGGGCGGTTCGGCTCAGCGAACCAAAGACGGATTCAAAATAGTGATGGCGCCGTGCAAGCCAAAGCGAGGGAAGATTACAGATGAAGCTGGAAAACCAATTGCCGGAATGAAAGTCGCAAGGTACCACATGCACCATCCCGTTTTGGGTTTGGGGTGTGTTGAAACTGACTCCAATGGTGAGTTTCTGATGGAAGATTTCAATCCAAATCTACTCCAGCTTTCTCATCCGAAGTTTGGCAAATATAAATTTGTGGTTCCTGAATCGGCAGACGAAATCTCAATTTCAATCCCCAACGCAGTGCGATTTACTGCTCGCACCATCAATGCGAAAACCGGAAAACCAATCCCAAATTGCTTGACGTTTTTCCAAGGGCTGCAAAAAAGTTTCGGAGGAAGTCTTATTCAAAGTGAATACGTGGTTCAACGCTCGGATTCAAATGGAGTTCTTGATCTATACCTTCCAGCCAATCCGAAGTTTATGCTCTATGGGTGGCACGACCATTTGCTTGCCAAGGCAAGCGTTGTTAAATCGCCAAAGGGAAAAAATCACATTGACCTTGGTGAAATCGAGTTTTCTGAGCCAGTCATGGTTTCGGGCGAATTGATCGACGAGGCAACGGGTAAACGAATTGAAACCCAAACTTCCGTTGGTTGGCAAGGCCCAGATCGACCAACTTCAAATTCGGCAATTCGAGGGATCCAATGCAATAAAGACGGAACTTTTGAATTGCCAATGATGATTGGAAAAAATACGTTTCCATCTGTTCGCAGTGCTGAATTTAAGAACTTGATCATTCGCCACCGAATCAAAGGCGAGCAAGAATGGGGAGAAATTGCATGGGATCTCACTAAGCGCAATAATTCCTGGTCTGTTTACCCAGGAAAAAAAATTCTAAATGTAACGCGTGAAAACGAAATAGAATTGCAAATCGTTGCTCGAAAGTTACCTAAACCAGAATCGCCAATTTTGCCTTGACGGGAATTACTGCCGATGAAGCCAAACGGGATGAAGTGCCCCATCAGGCATCAAGGCAATTCGTTTTGATTTAATCCAATCACTTGTCAACTTTTGGTTCTTCAACAGTGATCTTCTCTGTCAAGATCTTAACGCAGTAAGGCGAAACGCCTCGTATGCCAGGTTGTTTTGAGAATCCGCGGATGAGGACAAACTTGCCTTCTTCCAGTGCTGGGCAAATCTGACTGTTGATATCAACCTCACCTACTGACTCGACTTCATCAAATTTGGTTTCGCCGGCGGATTGTTGGTAGAAAATGGGACCACGGAAGTTGGCGATTCTTAAATTGCCTCCTTTAAATGCCAATCCCAAGCCGACGTCTTTTGCAAACTGACTAAAGTTTTTTGAGTCATGGTGAAATTTGGAAAAATCGGTTTGTGAAGAATCAACAAGCACGTTGATTGAACCCTTTTCCACCTCCAAACCTTCAAGAAAGTTGTTATCTTTGGCGCTGATCACGTACCGAAGTTTTACTCGGCGCGGCTGAAACATGACCAAGTCTTTTTTGATCATGCGATTGTCCATGTTTCGAATGGAAACTCTTGA
>CAYZGP010000118.1:0-19089 GCA_964478065.1 uncultured Pirellulaceae bacterium | reverse complement strand
ACAAACTTACATCTATTGCGTTTCCGAGATGCATTGCAAAAGAGCGTTCAGCACGAACTTGATTTGTATGTCGAGCTTCTTCCGCCGGGGAATTCCGATGGACAAACTTGGACGCTGTTTTCACACTGCCCAAATTGCAAACAACAAGCCGACGATTTCGACAGTGCCAATCCTCTGGAGCAAACGTGCACTTCGTGCGGAAGAGTCGGCCATCCTCACGGTCGTCGGAAAAGTAAAGTCCTGGGTGTGCGGCCTTATATGCATCTCTGCCGGATCGTGGGAAATGCAAAAACGCTTGAGTTGCTAAAGCGATATGAAAACCAGAAATATGAAGACCAGCAATAAGCCTCGAATTATTTTCCGGCACGGAGCTTTTGAATTTGCTCCTGAATTGCTTTAGCTTCGTTTTCGATGGCGGCCCGTTGATTTTTAGCCGCGTTAACGACCTCTTGGGCTTGGACCAGTTTCTGATGAGCTTGCTCAACAACGGCTTGTTTTTCCGCCACCGACTGATGTTTTGCTTGAAGTTGTTGGTCAAGTGAATTTAGCTGCGAGATAAATTGAATGTCGCTTGTCCAGCGTTGGACTTCCTGCTGAGCTTTTTGAACTTCGGCCCAAGCCGCTGCTGCCGCTGCCGCTTCTTTCTTGTGCTGCTCAGTGACCGCTCCAAACTCACCTTGAAGCTTGGTGACTTGTGCCGAAACAGTGGCCATCTCTGTATTGGCTGCCGTAATTGTTTTGGCCAAGGCGTCCATCTGGGCCTTGGTCGTGTTCTTTTCCTGATCCGATTTTTGTACCAAACCGTTAAGCTCCGTCACACGCGAATCGATCTGCTTCATCTTGTTGGCCAACAAATTAACATTGTTTTTCAGATCTGGATCGTTTGGCAATGCACTGGCAGCGACGACAGATTTGTCATGAGATTCCTTGACCAACGGCTTAGCCTTCGTTTTTTCGTCAAGCTCTTTTCGCCATTGCGTGTGCTGAGCCTGGGTGGAATCAAACTGCTGCTTGGTTGCGTTGAATTGCTTCGTAGTCTCGGCAAGCTTCAGCTGCATTTGTTGCTGGGTTTGCTTTGCCGCATTCAAGTTTTTCGCAATGCCGTCCATGTTGGATTTGATCATCGCAACTTGTTGGGCAATTGGAGTATGTTTTTGGCTCGCGGCATTGAACTGAGCCTGTGAGTTGGCCAATCGTTGAGCCAGTTTTGGGGGATTGGCTGCCAATTCGCCAACCACCGCAGCGTCGCTGGCGTTCCAGACTTTAAGCTGCCCAGCCCAATCGGCTGCGAGAACTCGTTTGGTTTCATCGCAATAGGAAACCGCAACCGCGACATCGGTCAGGCCACCGAACTGTTTGATCATCTTTCCCGCTTGATCCCAAACCTTCGCAACTTTATCGCGGCCGCAGCTGACGATATGGCCGTCACGCTGAAACTCAAGGGACGTAACTCCCTGGCCGTGAGCACCCCAGCCTTTGACCTGGCTCCCTTTTTCCATTTCCCAAACGCGAATCGTGGAGTCTTCACTGGCAGAGGCGACGATTAAACTATCGCTTCGCCAGCTAATTTCTGTGATCGATTTGGTGTGGGCTTTAAGCGCATAAACCTCACTGCCCGCCTCGGCATCCCAGACATGCAGGCCACCATTGCGATCACCAGTCGCAAGATATTTTCCATCGGGACTAAACTCCATCGCCGTCACCCAGTCAGTGTGCTTTTTGATTTCAAAAACCAGACTGCCATCGGCGGTGTTGAGAATTTTGACGAGCTTACTCGGCCCGCCAAAGGCAATCAACTCATGGTTGGGGCTAATGTCTGCTGCCAGTACCGTTTCCAGCTCATCACCCACGGTCGTGATTCTCTCGCCAGTAAGGACGTTAAACAAAAACGTTTTGCCGCTTGCGCCGTCTTTGCCACCACCAGCTAAAAGCAACTGGCCATTGCGGCTGAATCTTAAAGAATGAGCAAGACCTTCTTCGATTGGCAACACGCCGGCGAGTTCCAGTGATTGTGTGTTGTAAAGCAAGATTTGTTTGGGCGATGAAACGGCTGCGATCGGAGCCCACGGCGAAGTCGCAACTGCCACGACTGATGGACGAGCCGTTTGGATGACCGGTTCCAGCGGTATTCGAAGCGGCATTGGCACCACGTCTGGCTTGGCAGTCGGGCTGGCACTCAACGCCATGTCAAATTTGGGCTTGGCCTTTAGGGCTTTGCTGCCTTTGTTTTCCAAAGCTCCCAAGTCGATCCATTTCGCGATCAATTGAATTTCCGTATCGGGAATTTTCGTCCCGCTGGGTGGCATTTCGGGCGAATCTTCATGAGTAATCAGTTGATAGAGAAAACTATTGGCCGAGTCTTGCGGTTGGATAACATCGCCGCTGCCACCGCCTTGCATCAGGTTTGTGTAGTTGGTGACATCAAGATCGCCTTCACGTTTCTGACCGTTGTGGCATGACGAACACCGCGCGACCAAGATCCCTTTGACGTGATCATCGTAGGTGACCTTTTCGGATTGCTGCGCGTGTGTGTCCCCAATCATCATCGCGAAAATCGCGAAGGACAGAATGAGTTTCTTGTTTTCAAAGGTAAAATACATGATTGATTTAGTGGTTGAATACAAATTCACGCGAGTTCAGTAACGCCCAGAAGATATCCTCAAGCGCAAGTCGTTTATTTTCTTCCGCATTGACTTCGGTCATCAAAGCGGTAAGTTCTTTTTCAGTTGGAGGGCGACCGAAACAGCGTTTATAAAGCCGGTCAATGATTTCTTCAGGCGGCTTTTTCTCAGCCAGCCATTTTTCGATCACTTTGCCTTGTCGAATTTTATTGTTGACCGTGTTGCCGTTGAGCAAATGCAAGGCCTGCGAAAGGCTGGGGTCCATTTTAACTTCACACGAACAAACCGACTCGCGTTTTGCTCGCCCGAAAGTCGTTAAAAAGTAATCCGAAGTGTTGCCATCGGCAATTTGAACGGCTCTAGCACCAAGCGGAAGGCCACGGAATTTGTTTTTGGTTTCTGTAATCTGGCTGATGATATCCAGCAAAACCTCGGCTCGAATTCGACGAAGCGATGAATGCGAAAAGTTCGTCAAATCGGTTTCGTTGGTCACATTCGTTTTCGTGCTCAACTGATAAGTTCGCGAGTTACAAATGTCTCGCACGAGTTTTTTGAAATCGTAATTGTACTCAGTGAACTTCTTGCCAAGTTCATCCAACAGCATTGGATTGACGGCAGGGTTACTGACTCGGACATCATCGACTTCATCAACAATGCCGCGCCCGAAAAAGTGAGCCCAAACGATGTTGGAAAGGTTCTTTGCAAAATAGGGATTTTCTGGCGACGCAATCCAGGCAGCAACAACCTTACGTCGGTCTTTGCCTTGGGTGACAGGTTCGATGCCACCAAGAAATTTTGGCTTCATCGCTTTCCCGGTCACCGGATGCTTCGTCTCGCCATTGCGTCGGTTGAAAACGATTTGCTCGCGAGGGTCCTCAGCACGCTTTCGTCCAACTTGGGCAAAAAAAGCAGCAAAGCTAAAGTAGTCATCCATCGTCCAACGATCGAACGGATGGTTGTGACACTGGGCACATTGAATTCGCATTCCAAGAAATACTTGGGCGACGTTTTCAGCGACCTTGAGGTTGTCCTGTTCGTTTTGGTAGTAGTTGGTGGCCGGATTGCTGAACGTACCGCCTTGTGAGCCAAGCAGTTCCTCGACCATTTTGTTGACTGGGACATTGCTGGCGATCCGCTCTTTGAGCCAGTCGTAGTAAAGCAATGTTGATTTGTAACTGACGCGAATGGATGAACGAACTTGCAAAAGCTCCGACCACTTCATCACCCAAATTTCAACGAACTCTTTTCGCGAAAGCATTTCGTCAACGTACTTGGCACGTTTGTCCGGTGTCTGATCGGCGATGAAAGCGTCGACGCGCTCGGGGGTCGGAACGATGCCGCAGATGTCGATGGAAGCTCGGCGGATGAATTCTTCATCGCTGCAAAGCTCCGAAGGTTGAATTCGCAGGTTGCGAAGTTTCTCATTGATTCGCACGTCGATGTAATTATTCTCAGGAATCTCGTTCCACTTAAACTCCAAGTCCTTGGGGAGAACGATAAAGTCCACTCCAACGGTGTGCGTATCGAATCGGCACATTACGAACGCTTCGCCACGATTCTTTGCCGTGACCACGCCGTCTTGAGTGACGATCGCCGAATTGTCATTGTTGGTTGAAAAGTAAGCCAGCGAAGTCACGTCCCGATCGGTGCCGTCTGCGTATTTCGCACGCACAGTCAGTTTTTGTTTCGCATTGGCACCATTGAGGACAACGGATTTTGGGTAAAGCTCAATGCCGACGACTTCTTGCACCTCGCCTTTGTCGAACGATGCGCCTGACTCAAGCCAGTTAAGCAGCGTGTTGTAGTATTCGGTTCCTGGTTTGAACAATTCACCGCCACTGTGAGGCACGGCTCCGGTTGCTTTGGTGATCAACAGGCAGTCATCGGGAACGGCAAGATTGACTCTTCGACCTGGCATCTCACGAGTCACGCGATGATAGTCGCCTTTGGGATCGAAGCCATAAAGTGACAATCGGAATCCGTCTTTTCCTCGTGCCGCGCCATGGCAACTTCCGGCGTTACAGCCGGCTTTTGAAAAAACAGGCATGACGTCGTTGCTAAAGCTAAGCGGCGGATTGGTTTTTGCGCCGGAGACGGTTACTGGGACGTCGATATTGAATTGATCGATGGTGACTTTTACCGAAGTCTTTCCATCGGCGACCGGCAAAAATCTGTTTCCATCTTGCTTGAGGAAGTTTGCATCACCGATCTTGAATTCAACCAAGTCGGAAACGTCCGTCGTGATTCCGTTTGAGTAAACCATCTGAGCGATCAATTGCTGTCGATCGCGAACGCTGGTGAGGTTGATGTTTTCCGGGAAAACTTGCAGCTTAACAGGAGTCGCGTTTTTGACCGCGGGCGTCTTGAGATTGGCCGCAGGTTCAACACTCGGTGCGGGCGTTGTTTTTTCAACCGGAGCTGCAGCAGGAATGGAAGCGGGTTGCGACTCCGTGGGCTTGGTTGGTGCTGGAGTTGCTTCTGCCGGGTTGGCAACTGGAGCCGCGGCAGGCTGAGATTCTGTGCCGACTTCCTGAACACAAAACGCGATGTTAGGAGCGAGCAAGAGGATTGCTGCGATGGCAATGTTGGTAATGATTCGATTGAAATTCATTTTTCTGATCAGTTGAATTGGTTTTGAATTCAAAACTTACTTTTGGCTCACAGGCTTCACTGGAGCAGCTGGTTTGGTGGCAGGTTTTTTTGCCGGTTCAGGTTTGGCTACCGGTTTAGCGCCGGGTTTCTTTGCAGCCACTTTTGGTTTCTTGATCGGTTTGGGTTTGTTTATCTGCACGACCGCGTTTCCGGCTCGCGATTTGATCGGTTCGCCGTTTTTGGTGATCGTGACTTGGCAAAACATCCCGCGGTGCTTGCCGATCGGACTCTTCTCATTCGTTTGAATGTTAAAGATCAATTCCTTCGTGTCTTTGGTGAACTTTTTAGGTGTGTCGATAGTGATGTTGGGTGGAATGCCGACAATCTCGGCCAAAGCTTCACCTTCAAACGGCGTAAGCTGATTGAGTTTGCAAACTAACTGAGCCGATTTTCCAATTTCCATAGCAACGCGAGGAAGCTGGGCAGTCACAAACGGTTCAGCGACCTCCAGTTCGCACATTTTTGTTGAAGTCCACGACAGATTTGCAAAGTTACCGATCACAACCATGGGCCACTTTCCGACCTGTGCCTTTGTGTTTGCATTAAGCGGATAAAACGCTTCCGATTTGCCTTTTGGGATCCTGATCTGATAAGTCGTGCCAACGCCGGGCGTGCGGTGAGGAAACTGCAAATTGATTGGCGCGTCAAAACCCTCGTCGCGATGGGCAACGATTTTGATTTTCATTTGTCCACCGCGAACCAATGGGACTTTGGGTTGAATCATTTCCAATTTGAATGGCAGTTTCTCGACGACGGCAATCGGAAGTTTGTCTGCCTTGCAGGTGAAATACAAAGAATTGTTGGGTGGCCCGAGAACAAAATCCGCAACGTTTTCAAATCCGCCTTCGACAGATCGGTTCTCGTCGAACTTGTGGCGAGCACGGAAGTCAATCAGTTGCCCTCCCAGCGGCGTGTTCTCATCGGCTTCGAAAACAACCGGCATCAAATTCAAGTTAGCCGCCATTGGGGGAGCCGTCATCTTGATCCCTGCTGGCAAATTATCACCGATCAACTCAATTGGCGCTGCAAAGTCCTTCCGATTCGCTTGAACGAGAACGGCGTAGCGGCTGCCTTGAGGAACGGCAATCGATTGGCGCAGTTGCGAATAGCGATCGACTCGTTTGATTCCGATTGTCAACTCGGGTTTGGCAGGAGTTATTTCTAATCGGTAAACAAAATCTGGTTGACCTCGCCTCAAGTGGTCGTATACGCGGACGAAATAATCGCCATCGGCCGGTGCTTGAAATCTCATGTAACTATCTGGTCTGCGAGTGTCATCGTTGCCACCGACTACTTTTTTGTTTTTGTCGAAAACATGAATCACGGCATCAAGCCCCGATCCGATTCGACGTCCAAAACATTCGATATGCCAGACCTGACCTTTCTTCGCATGAATCTTGTGATAGTCGAAATCGTTTGCCTGACTAATGATTCCGTTGATCGCATGCGGCAGGGTCAACGCAGGCATGTCTTCAAAATTCCCGTTGGGTTCAACCTCCAAGTAATTAGGCAGGTCGTTTAGTCGAAACGGCAGCGGAGTTGGTGATGCTCCTGATTCGTCGATTGCAAAAATTCCACCTCGGAAACCTTCTTCTTTGGGCAATTCAACTTCTTTTGAAACCGCGCGAACGTCGGTGCCTTCTTTAAAAGCATCGATAAATTGGAGGTTGATTTTCTCGCCTGGTTTTCCGCCTGCCGGATACACTGCCGCCGGCCGTGGGAAGTTGCCGACGTGCAAACGGTAATGGCTCTGAGGATTTCCCAGAAATGCGGCGTCACGAACGGTTATAAAGTACTCGCCATCTTCCGGAAGCAAAACGGAAAAGTATCCGTCTTGTTTGGTTAACGGCGTGTCGTCTGATACGGCGACTTCGAAACGATCTTTGTCCAACAAAGCGATCGCGGGATCAAACATGAATCCCATTCGCAAGGCTTGGATTTCGCAAGAGACCCGTTCGCCTTTTTTTCCTTCGATACGAAAGTAATCAATGTCTTCAAGGGTCACGACGCCTGTGACCGTGACGTTCATCGGGATCTTCTGGGCCTGGGTGAGTTCGTTATTCGGTTCGGCTTCTGCGACTTGATCAAGCCGACCGACAAAAAACGAGCGATAGTCCGAGACGCCTTTCTTTGTTCGAATTTGAGCGACGTGCTCACCAATGCGACAGTTCTCATCGACCTTAACTTTTACATTGATGCTGTTTTTATTGATCGGTTCTATGCTGAGAACCGTGACGCCTTGGTCATAGAAAAAAATTTCCTCAACGGTTTCGAGACGATTGCCCAAGAATTTCAAAGTGTACTCACCGCCCGCTTTAACGCCGCGCGGGAGAATCCTTGTTAATCGCGGACTGTCAGCTTGCGTCGTCGTAGGCAGTGCAAACAGCGCGGCAACGATCGCCGAGAAGATAGTCAGAAAGACGTACGTACGGATAGATTGTTTTATACAAAACATCTTGAATCCTGTTCATGGAAGTGGAAACGAGGAATCAACAAATCAAGCCAACAGATCTTTGACCACTTTGCCGCCGTCGACGATTTCGATCGGACGGGCACCCGGTGCCATTAGTTCTTTGTCAGCCGTAATCCCAAGGCAACTGTAAATGGTCGTGGCCCAGTCTTGAACCGAAAGCGGATTCTCTTCTGGCTCGCTGGCGGTCGCATTGGAACTGCCATAAACCTGGCCGCCTTTGATTCCGCCACCCGCCATCAAACTGCTAAAGACTTTCGGCCAGTGATCTCGACCAGATGTTTGGTTGATTTTTGGTGTTCGGCCAAACTCGGATGAAACAACAACGAGTGTTGAATCAAGCAAACCTCTTTGAGCCAAGTCCTCAATAAGCGCGGCGTAGGCTTGGTCAAACGACGGCACCTGGGCTTTCATGTTTCGGTCGATACTGTCGTGATGATCCCAGCCACCGTAAGTCATTGTGACAAACCGAACGCCCGACTCGACCAATCGTCTGGCCAACAACATTCTTGCGCCTGCAGTGTTGCGGCCGTATTTGTCGCGGATTTTGGGATCTTCTTTTTCGATGTCGAACGCTTCACGAGCTTCTTTCGAACTGATCAAGCTATAAGCACGATTGTAAAACGTATCTAAAGAATCAAGCGAATCTGATTTTTCTTTTTCGCGAAAATGCCCGTTTACGACATCCAGTAGCTTTCTTCGTTTTGCAAAACGATTCGTATCAACGCCGCCGGGAAGTTCCAGGTCACGAACTTTGAAACCCTTTTGAGACGGATCGGCCCCAAGACTGAATCCGGCAAACGATGAACTGAGATAGCCAGTGCCTTGATAGGGATTGGTTTGATTGGGAATCACAACGTACGGTGGTAAGTTGTTTCTGGGACCGAACTCGTGCGAAACAACACTTCCCATACTTGGATAAGTCAACGCTGGACTAGGACGATAGCCCGTGTGCATGTTGTGAACGCCGCGCTCGTGGGCGGCTTCACCGTGAGTCATGGAGCGGATGATCGCGATTTTGTCCGTAACCGTAGCTGTCTTCTTGAACAACTCGTTGATTCGAACGCCGGAGATTTTTGTATCGATGCTGCCCATCGGTCCGCGATATTCAAGCGGCGCGTAAGGCTTGGGGTCAAATGATTCTTGCTGAGCCATTCCGCCGGGCAGAAAAATGTAGATGACAGATTTGGCTTTGCCTTCTTTGCTGACGTAGTGCTTCTGGTCGGCTTGGGCTGTTTTTATTCGAAAGAAATCAGTTAGCGTCAGGCCAATTCCGCCTACAGCACCGATCGTTAACAAGTTACGCCGACTCAACAGATGATCGCGACACTTCATCTCGTCTCCTGACATTAGTATTGGCGATTTTTGCCACCAGCCCCCGAATCTTGGGAAAGCCGTACCATTTTAGATGTAACTGGTGCAGATTTTAATGCACTAAACAACGAAAAACCAAGTGTAGAGCGTATTTTATCCCCAGATTACCCCGAAATCGTTGGCTTAAGTTGATTCTTGGGCTTAACGTTCTTGAAAAGGCTCAGCTTGGCATGAAAAAGCTCGCATCCATTTTGACTAGCATTTTAAGCTAACTTATCCGGCTCAAGATGTGCATCAAGATTCCCACTCGCCGGATAAGTCTTTCCTTTTTGCGGCGGTGGCAAACTTTGCCGGTTACCTAAATCTTGTTCGCTCCACAAACCCTGCCACTCAGTCAAAGCTCTTGGTTCAAGCAAAGCTTTCTACTCAAGCAAATCATCCGGCTCAAGCAATCGATCCCGATCAAAGAATCTGTTTTGATCAACCAAGAGAATTGCAACGTAGCAGTTTTCAAAATTCATCCGATCACACTGGTCGATAAGACAATGAGTCTTTAACGATCCAATCAAGGTGATCTCTATGAGTCGAATTCAAACCACATTTCCAGTTGCTTGTGCACTTGCCGTTTTGTATGTGTTTTCGATTGGATCGTTCGGTCAAATAGTTGATGCTCAATCCGATTACGTCCCCGCCAAAAAAACGGGACGCATTGCGAAGCGGCTCCTGATTCAGGATCCGATTACGGGTGAAGTTCCCAAAGACGAAGAAGTTGAAAACTCATCCGAAGACGAATCGCCTCAACGTCTTGATTTCGAAGAAGAAGACAAAAAGGATGATCTTGATTTCGATGACGACCCGGGCTTCGATGACGAGCAAGACCGAAAGCCGGAACGTCCAGCGTTCGGTCCATGGCCACGCAAAGGGTTACGTGGGATCAGTTTGGACATTCGCGAAAAAAGCACAAACGTTCCAGAAGACCGTTCGCCCCAGCTGCTTAATTCTTCAAATGCACATTGGACACAGTTTCAGCCAACACCGAAAGTTTTCGCCTGGGCGGCTCCTGACATCCATTACCAGCCTTTGTATTTCGAAGACGTTACACTGGAACGTTACGGACAGGCAGTACCCGGTGACTACCACCAAACGTTGATCTCGACTTATCATTTCTTCAAGTCATCTGTTTTATTGCCTTATCAAATGCACCAAGACAGACCAGGAAGCTGCGTTTCTCCACTGGGATTTTGTCGCCCCGGAAACAAGGTGCCTTATACGTTTGAAAAGCACTTTTGGGGTCTAAGGCGTCAGTAGTCAGATGCTGCTACGCCCGTTGAGCTAATGGTCTTTTTAAAAACGCGAAAATGCGCCTAATGTGAATATGACCTTCGGCCAAAAAAAAACTGGCTGGAGTGACTCGCTCTCGATGTTGCCAATGTGCGATTGACACCGCACCCTAACTCGCAACTGCAACATGCTTCGCCGCGTCATGCAATGCCGAGATAAATAACTCACGAAAACAAGCCTCACGCAAAGGCGCGAAGAAATTAGTTAGTCGCACAAGATCTTTGCGCCTCTGCGCCTTTGCGTGAGGTTATTAGTAAATGCCATTTGGCCGGCTCGTCGTTAAACTTTTGCACAGCTCTGCCAAACTGCGCCGCGATCTGGTTGACATTCAAAACCGCTGTCAACCAACGCGTATTGCCATGCGACCTTGTGGGTTGGGCAAAACTCTCTACTCAGTTCGGTTGTCTCGATTCGAACGATTAATCCATTCATCAGGAACATCATGTTCATAACGTATTTTCGTTCCGATGATAACGATATTCGCAGATATTTACGTTCTGCCAGTTCTGACAATTGACGAGCAAACCATGTATTTTGGCTTTCGAACTCAAAACGAAAACAGGCTTCACCCGTCCACATTCGCGGTGCGGTTTTTTTGCATTCTGTTTATCGTTTCCTCAACGACATGGATAGGCTGTACTGCCAACCGAAAATCAGCGTCTCTATTTCCGGCCGACGTAACACCTTGCTCTGACGTTCTTCAGCGAATTGAATACCCGGACCTTGTGGACGAATTCGATACCGATGGATCAGACCTTCTGGCTGGTCCACCGATGACGATTTCAAGCTTTCAGGAAACGTTGCCTTGGGAGTTGACCGTCGAAGAATGCGTCGAAGTCTGTTTGGCAAATAGCAAAGTCCTGCAGAAGCTCGGTGGTGTCGTTGTGAATGCTCCCGGCGGAGTAACAACACTTTTTGATCAAGCGATTTTTGAAACCAACGGCCAAAGCGTAGAAGCAGCCTTGAGTGCGTTCGACGCCCAAGTCAACACGAGCTTTACTTACAACCGTAACGAAAGAAACTTTAACAACCTGTTCTTTGGCGGCGGTGCTGCAAACTCAATTACCAACACAAGTGCAACTCGATTTGAACTAGCAAAGACGACCGCCTCTGGTGCCCAAATCGCGCTTCGAAACCAGATTGACTATAACCGAAGCAACTCGCCAGCGAACACGTTTGGAAGTACGTACGACATCGTGAATTTGATGGAACTTCGTCAACCGTTGGCGCGGGGGCGGGGAACATTGGTCAATCGAATCGCTGGGCCTAATGCGACACCTGGCGTCTACAACGGTGTACTGATCAGCCGAATTCGCAGTGACATTTCGCTGGCCCAGTTTGAAACTGCCGTCCGTGACTTGGTTCGCGATGTCGAAAACAACTATTGGGAATTGTATTTTGCTTATCGTGACCTGGATACAAAAATCGCTGCTCGCGAATCAGCTCGTGCGACTTGGGAAAACAGAAAACTTCGATTCGAAAATGGCGTTGGACGCCCTGACGATGAAGCCCAGGCGCGCCAGCAGTATTTCAACTTCCAATCCCAGGCACAAAATGCTTTGACAGGCGTACTCAACGGTCAGTTGGGTGTAATGGGAGCCGAGCGAAACCTTCGCCGACTGATGGGCCTGCCGACCAGCGACGGAAAAATCATTCGTCCGATTTCAGAACCTGACGTGGCACCGGTTGCATTCGATTGGGAGCAATCACAAGTCCAAGCCCTTGCTCGCCGCGTAGAAATTCGACGTCAAAAATGGGCACTCCGTCAACGCGAACTCGAATTGCTTGCCGCGAAAAGCCTCAACAAATGGCGTTTTGATTTGGTCGGTCAATACGGATTTCGTGGCTTCGGTGATGACTTGTTCGGTAGTCGATCAAGGGCAAACGGAAGTGCGTTTGATGACTTGATCAATGGTGACCTCGACGACTGGCAGTTGGGAGTTGAGCTGGGTGGAGCGATCGGAAATCGCACTGGGCATTTAGCGATCCGCAACGCGGAGTTGAATCTTGTCCGCGAGAAAGCGTTGTTGAAAGAACAGCAGCGACAGATCCTTCACGATCTCAATCAGGCGTTTACAGAAGTCGATCGGTCGATGGCCAATTTACGCACGTCGTTTAATTCCCGTGTAGCCGTTCAGGAAGAACTTGACCCAAAACGTAAGCGTGTTAGCGAAGGGCAAGACCAAGTATTCTTTTTGCTTGACGCAGAACAGCGAGCTGCAACCGCCGAAAGCGCCGTCCATCGTGCCGTTGTAGACTACAACCAAGCTTTGCTAAACTACTCTTTTACGTCCGGTTCGTTGCTTAGCCGATATAACATTGTGCTGACCGAAGGCGAATGGTCAGAAGATGCGAAATACAATGCGGTTCGCAAAGCTCCACGATACCAGCGGCGTGGCAGCAACGAATGCGATATCGATACATGCCCCGTTAGCTACGGTAGATTCGACCAAAATGCGGTGCCGCTTGGGCGTGAAGAAGGATTTGTTGGCTCACCGGCGTACTCGAATTCGACTTTGGAACCTGCGGCGAGCTCTCAGTTTCAAGAGCAAGAGACGCAAGAGCAGGAAGACGTTCTGCCCCCTGACGAACTGCTGGAGACACCAGATCTTGAAGGCCCAAACGAAGACACTTCGCGTTTCAAATTTTCCGTGCCATCCAGGTCAGCGAAACGATACTTGAAACAGCGGTTTAGACGGTAGTTGATGAAGCCATCGAAAATCTACAATGGCTCTTCACCAGTTTCTGCCGATTGATTCTTCCTGCGTTGCTTCCGTGGAATCCACTGCGTCAAACCTAACGCAAATGCCGCGTGTAATAGTGGACGGATAGGTAGCGAGAACCGTCCATAGTCCGACCACGTCAACGCTGTAACCAACGTGCTTGCGGCGATCAATGAAATCACGACGAATCCAAAACGCCGCCAAGTCAAAACACAGCCGAGCAGTGCGCCGATCGCTAGAACAAGATTGATCCGCTCCAGGTATTTGGGATCTTGGCTCGTTATTCCAAAATGATTCATGACTCGATTGAGCATCAAACCAGTTGCCGCATTCGGATTCGCTTTAATCCAATCCTGTGTTTGTTCTTGGTGCGTTGTGGCGACAAATGTTTCTTTGTCGATCGGATCTGTCCATTCGGTTTGCTCCATCAACAACTTCTCTTTGGATAAAATAATCGATTCAACATTCAGGTTGCCTTGGGTTGGTCCTCCAAAAACGTAGGCTCCGATAATTTTTTGCTGCATCTCATTGCCAAGCGGTTTGAAGTCGCCTGCTACTTTGCAATTTCTAATCCACCAAGGCGAGATAACGATCAGCAGACCGATCGAGAAAAGCAAAAACGATTCGCCGATTCGTGCTGGTAACTTCTTGCGAACAAGCATCACAACGACAAAACCAACAAAGCAAGGCAACAAAATCGCCAGCCACAAACTGGTTGACGGTCGAAAAAGCATCGAGACTCCCAACAAAAGCCCAGCCATTGGCCACTTCCAAATGGATCGAGGCAATTGGGAGCGCGGCGGGGTCGCAAGCGAAGTGTGGGTTGGCGTTTGGGTCGGCGAAACGGCTTGGAGAAAAACGACGAAGGACATTATGACTAACGCCGTTATCCAGGCATCGCATGTCACTAAAGTCGGCGACTGCTGGAGAAAGACGTCGGCAAAGATCGTAACCGCTGCGATAGTTGCGGGCAAGAATCCAAACATGCTTCTGATTTGATTGACCAACAAAGCAAGCGCCAGTGCCAGTAGCAGCGTGCCAAAACTAACCATCCCACTCCAAGGACCACTCGTCAATAAATGGCCTGCCTCCATCAGAATCGGAACCGCCGGAAAGTGATTAGTGGTCGGTCCGTCAACATCCATCGAATAGATCCAGTTTAATCTTGAGCCTTGGAAAGCTGGAAGGCTCTCTAAACTAGCACCGATGTTTGCTTCAGAAAAATCTAATTCGTACCCGTTCCCCTGTACTAAATTTGCCCGGAGGTTGTGATAGTAAAACGCATCATACTGCGAAAGAAACGTATCACGATAAACGCTCGTTTTTGATTGCCAAACACTACTGGCAATCATCATCAGCACAAACAATAGCGGTACAAACCAGCACCCCATCGGAAACGGATGGTCATCACTGGATTGTTTGGAACGCGGTGGCATGGCCGATTGGAATCGAGAATGGATCTGGACAGCATGACAACAATATCACGCTCCGTACTATTGGAACGCTTGAAGCAACCAGATGCAAATTACCTAAGCGAATCGTCAGGAAGATTCCTGCCCGTAAAAAAGACGGACAGAATTCTTGTCCACCCTTCGCGAGTGATTTCGCATACGAAAAAAGCACGCTGTTTCAGCGTGCTTTGATTGTCTTTAATTGAAATCGTTATTCCAAATGAAACCGTCACCTATCTTTCGGCGACATACACGGCCAGTGATTTATAAGGCAGCGTGTGGCTTCCGCTTATCGGTAACTCGGGGCCGTTAAGCTCCGGGTAAATGTCGTGCGGCGATGGAAGCGATGTGTCAATGAACAGCCGCCATTTTTTCGACTTTGCAATCGTCGGAATAATAAACCGGCAACCTTGGCTGCTGGAGTTGATCATCAACAACACATCACGCCCAAGCCCATCAGGGTCTTCGGTCGGGGCGGGGGCTGCGAGCAGACATATAATCGGTAATTCCGACTGGTGCCAATCAACCGCAGTTCCCAGTGGGCTAAACCAACTCACGTCCGACCAGCCGTCTTTGCTGTTGGGAACGCCTGTCAAGAAATGCTCGCGACGAACGGTCGGCTGATTACGTCGAAATTCGATCAGTGATCGGCAGTAGCGAACCAGTTCAGCATGCTTTTCAACGAACGTCCAGTCAAGCCATGAGATTTCATTGTCTTGGCAATAAGCGTTGTTGTTACCGTTTTGCGTGCGTCGAAACTCGTCACCGGCGACCAACATCGGAACGCCTTGGCTGAGCATCAAAGTGGCGATCAGATTCTTGATTTGGCGCAAACGAAGCTGGTCAATGATCGGCTGATCGGTTGGCCCTTCGACGCCAAAGTTTTCGCTGAAGTTATTGTTGTCGCCGTCACGATTGTCTTCGCCGTTTGCGAGATTGTGTTTTTCGCGATAGCTCACCATATCGTTGAGCGTAAACCCATCGTGCGAAGTAATAAAGTTAATACTGCTGCACGGCGGACGGCCACCAGGTTGATAAAGGTCAGCCGATCCGGCCAAACGAGTTGCCAACGGACCTCGCGTTCCTGAATCGCCACGCCAATAGCCACGAATGTCATCGCGGAATCGGCCATTCCATTCGGCCCAGCGATCGTCGCCAAACGAGCCGACTTGATACGCGCCCGCAGCATCCCAGGCTTCGGCAATAATTTTTGTGTCGGCCAACAACGGATCTTGCCCAATCGCTTCGACAAGCGGCGGGTTGGGAACGAGGTTGCCAGAGCGATCGCGACTGAGGATCGAAGCCAAATCAAATCGGAATCCGTCAACGTGATAGTTGTGGACCCAATGTCGCAAACAATGAAAGATCATCTCGCGAACGATCGGATGGTTGCCGTTGACGGTATTTCCACAGCCCGAATAATTTTTGTAGTAGCTCGGGTCTGATTCGAGCATGTAGTAAACGGGATTCTCAAGTCCTTTGAAACTCAACGATGGACCGCGCTCGTTGCCTTCGCAAGTGTGATTAAAGACAACGTCAAGGATGACTTCGATTCCGGCTTCGTGAAGTGCTTTGACCATTTGCTTGAACTCGTTGACTTGAGCGCCAGGAGTTTTGTCAGAAGCATAGCCACGGTGCGGTGCGAAAAAGGCCAGTGGATCGTAGCCCCAGTAGTTCGGTCGTTCGCATACCTCGCCATCAGCTTCGTGAATCGGGAACTCATGAACAGGCATGAGTTCGACAGCCGTTACGCCCAGCGATTGGAGGTAAGGGATTTTGTCGATAACTCCCAAGTACGTTCCAGGGTTCTTCACACCGCTAGACGGATGTTGAGTGAATCCTTTGACGTGCATCTCGTAGATGATCGTTTCGGAAAGGTCGCGTCGCAAATGACGATCGCCTTCCCAGTCAAAATAATCATCGACCACAACGCACTTGGGCGGCCGGATGATACCGTCAACAGCAGGTTGAAAAGTTCCCGCAAGGGCTTTCGCATACGGATCAATTAATCGAGCGTTGGGATGGAACCGCATTCCCCGCGACGGGTCGTTGGGACCGCTGGCTTGGAAATGATAAAGCTGGCCTGGCCCGGTGCCCGGTACAAAAATGCTCCAGATATCCCCCCAGCGATCATTACTGCGGTCAAAGTTGATTATCTCTGATGGTTCTTTGTCATTGACGTCATCGTAAAGCAGAAGTCGCATTTCAGTCGCGTTTCTACTGAAGATGACAAACTGCACACCTTGCTCATGAATAACTGCGCCGTAGGGCAGCATGTGAGTAAATTGAAGTTTTGGATGTGTGTGTCGCATGTTCATTAACATTGGTCGATATCCCGTTGGTTGACAATCCCATGCGCCGCTTTCCTTGCTGAATCAACATGTGTATTCTTTTATCTTCGACCTAATGAGGGAAGTTTTTAACCGTTTTTTTCCGAGCAAAGTACTCTCGCGTGACCGGCACGACTGCCTCGATTCCTAACTGCGGTTGATCCGTTAAACCTTATGGCGCGAGGTAATCCAGCACTCCATTAACGCGGGATAGTGCTGATTGGAATGGGCCAGCGCCCGAAAGAGTTGACTATGTTGGAATTGCCGAATGGGCGAAGCAATCGGTTTTGAATAAATCAAGCGGTTAAACATGTTGAGTACACGGTTGCCGGAAAAGGGTCGATCGGGCAAACTATTGCTTATTCAAACGGCGTATCTTGACGCGGTAATACAACCCATTTTTGCTCCAACTATCAGGCCCCAATGACTGGCGTTTCCTATAAAGATTCCGGAGTCGACCTCGACGTTTACAACGAGGCGATGAAGCGCTTGCCGCGTCTGATGCACCGAACGTTTTCGCCCCGCGTGCGACAACTTGATGGTGGATTCGCTGGTTTGTTTCAGCTTGATTTTAATTCGAAACTTTTCCGTCGAAATTATGAAGACCCGATGTTGGTCGCGTGCACTGACGGGGTCGGCACGAAACTTAAATTGGCTCAAATGCTGAATCGGCACGACTCAGTTGGCATCGATTTGGTGGCCATGTGTGTTAACGACGCAATCTGCTGCGGAGCCGAACCGCTTTTCTTTCTCGATTACGTGGCGATGTCTCATGACGACCCGATTGCCTTGGAGCAAATCGTAACGGGGATCAGTGACGGATGCTTACAAGCCGATTGTGCATTGCTGGGTGGAGAGACGGCGATCATGCCCGACCTTTACAAACGGGGCGATTACGATTTGGCCGGATTTTGCGTTGGCGTTGTTGAACGGAAACACGTGATTGACGGACATTCGATTTCCGACGAAGACGTCGTGATTGGTGTGGCTTCCAGTGGCGTGCATTCCAACGGGTTCAGTCTCGTGCGAAAAATTGTATTCGACGTTGGCAAAAAGAAACCCGAAGACAATTTTCCAGGTACCGACAAAACGATCGGCGATGTCTTGATCGAGCCGACTTTGATTTACACGAAAGCGATTCGGCAGGTGTTGAGTAAGTACAAAGTTAAAAGCGTCGTTCACGGCTTGGCTCACATTACAGGCGGTGGACTTGAAGAAAACATTGAGCGGATCACGCCTGATGGAATCGAAATTGACATCGATGCGAATGCTTGGGAGCGCCCGCCGGTTTTCGATTGGCTTCAGAAAATGGGTAACGTCGAAACCGAAGAGATGTATCGCGTGTTCAACATGGGATTAGGTTTGGCGATGATTGTTAGCCCGTACTACGCCGACAGCATTCGCCGGACGCTCACTGAGCACGGGCACGACAACTGGGTTATTGGTTCTGTAAAAGCAGGAACCAAACGCGTGACGGTTCACAACAAGTGAGCTTTCTCGCTCGTCGCAGCGGCAAAAACGTCCCACCTAGTCAACAGGGCATCCATCGCAATTCTGGAGTGACAAGATTAGACTGGAAACGGTTGTAATCATTTGATAGTTCTGGCGACCAATTCGTTGTCCCTTTCCATTCCTTTAATTTAAACGAGGCCGATTACATGGCCCTTACGCTGGAAGTCGACCTGCACAAGATGTCGCGGTCGGTCAACATCGCGATGTTGTTGTTGCTGCCGGTTTCATTCCTTGCCGGATATTTCGGCTCGTTCTATTTTCACTTTGCGACCGTCACGCTTTTGTTTTTGAACGTGATCAACGGTTTCTACATGTTCGTGCAGAAACGACATACGTTGCTCCGGAACTTCGGCGTGCTTGCCCAGGCTCGATATTTCATCGAAAGCATCGGGCCTGAAATGCGGCAGTACCTGTTCGCCAGCGATACAGAAGAACGGCCGTTCAATCGACAGGAACGAGCGGAAGTTTACCGCAAAGCCTACAACGTCGATTCGGCAGCGTCGTTTGGTTCGCAAAACGAATTCGATGCCACCGAATTGAAGATTCGCCACTCAATGTTTCCGGTTCCATCGGACAAACTGGAGCCCTTCTCCGTGATCCTGGGTGAAGAGCGAAAGCTGCCAACAGCCTACACCATCAACAAGCCAATCATGATCAGCGCGATGAGCTTTGGAG
>CAYZGP010000117.1:0-19099 GCA_964478065.1 uncultured Pirellulaceae bacterium | reverse complement strand
TGGGCAGATCCGCGCGGCGAGTTTCTGTCAGCCTTTCACGCAGAGCCGGCGTGGAATTTGTTTGATGAAAAAGGGCTGGGGCTGACCGAACCCAAGATGCCAGAAATCGAAAGTCCAGTCGGCCAGCGAGTCGGCTACCATATTCGAAACGGCAAACATGACGTGACGGATTATGACTGGAAAGCGTTTTTGAATTTCTTTCATCGCAATGTCAAATAACCAGACAAGCGAGGACGGCTACGCCCAGCAGTGAAAGCACAACCATTGCGCTTTTGGTAACTAATTTTTGCACCGCCGATGGACGCAGATAAACGCGGTAGCGATAGCCCACCAATGTTTTTATCCGCGCCCATCAGATCCATCCGCGGTTCTTTCTCTTTCTCAATTGCTTTGCAGCACAACGCCAACAGCAAAGACAAAACCGGTCAGCTATAAAAATTAGACGTAGACCGAATATCAAATCGGAATCGCAGACGTTTCGAGCTTGGGTGACTAACCTCATCAGGCACATCAGGGTTTAAGATTCACCTCATTTCCAAAACAAATACCTAACAAAGGAACCGAGGCCTGCGAATTTGTAATCACCATCGACGTAATGTTCGATCACGTAAAACGCAAAATAGTACGCTCGACAAAAACACCAAATTGAGATCGCCAACAGCAGGGTGATTTTGAGAGTTGGCATTTCAACTAAAACCAGGGACGCAGCGATCACCCCCGAAAGAAGGAATAAAAACCCTTTTGCGTAAATCAATTTAGCGTTTTTCAAGTCGCCCATGGCCAATCTCTCGCGTTTCTGAATATTTACCCGACCAGTCCTGAAATCGTAAGCTACGTTTTCTGTTGGGAACACATTTTCATACTTCTCCCTAACCACCCTTATCTTTGTTGACCCAAAGGAGACAGGTATGCGACACAATGAAAACGCTTATCACTCGCGTAACCGCACACCGCAAACCGATTTTTTTCTTGTCGCCCAACGCCTAAGAACCATGGTAGACGTTGAGCCAAGCGAATACAAAAGCCGCCGTAAACATCCACGCGAATCCCGTAGCATTTCGCTCTCAGTACAGCCTTTGGACGAAGATTTTCAAAAGGACGGGGACTTGTTTTGGGTCGTGTCACGAGACATCAGCCTCAAAGGCGTTGGCCTAATCTGCCCCGAACCAATTGACCATCAATTCATACGAGTGGGCTTACTGGAAGAGAACGTTTCAGTGATCGGCAGGGTCTGCCACAACACTTCGATTGGAAGCGAGTATCCGCTGTATCTAGTCGGCGTCGAGTTTATTCGCGAGACGGGAATTTTTTAAGCTTCGTTGATTGAATGGTGATGAGAATGTTGGTCGGGCAGGGGACGGCTTGAGCCAACGACAACGAGAAAACGCCGGGCTTGCTGTGTGCAGGCCCGGCGTTTTTTTGTTTGATGTGTGACAGTGCAAAAACAAAACGACCGGCTAACAGGTCAGTCAGTTGCTGTCAGAATTCACACTCGCAACTGAATGTGAATACTTCTTTCTGAAAATCGTTTACAGAATACCACCGTGTGTGCGGATCGGAGTCATGTGGTCTGGCTGGTCGAGGAACCAGAACCGAGTCCACTCGTCACGCAACGAACGAAGATCTTCCGATGTATAGATCAATTGGCGAGCACGAACTGCCGGATCAGCGTCGTAAATAGGGAGTAAGCAACCCGTGCTGCTGGACAACGCGACCGCCAACATCATGCAAGTCAAAAGCCGACGAAGCAGCGTTGTTTTGGGTTGAGCTTTGGTGTGAGTTTTGGGTTGATTTGACACGCTATCGGTCCTTGAATTTTCTAGTCTCTAGCCAAACTGGAACTCTGACTTGCTTGAAGGATCGACACAATTACCCACTAGAGTTTAATCCTTAAAGCCCAAATATCCGACAAACCTTAACACGAGTGATAGCAAAACGACGACTGCACACAGGTGAGGTGGGATAGAGAAAACAGGAAAGGCAAAATTCAGAGGTTCAAAAATGTGAGGCATAAATGATGGCTTGAATCCAAACCCGATGGGCTCATCGACTGCAGAATCGTTCTTTTCGTTACTACTCAATGTGGGTTGGTCCCGGAACCGTCGTACTGCCCGACGACGCTCAACTTTCGAGCCGTTTTCAAACGAAACATATCTCATCCCTTAGTTTTCTCGGCACAGCGACGTTAGCTGAGCTTGGCAACGTTTAACTGTCAAATTCGATCGAGCGAGGGTATACCGCATTTTTGCAATTTTTAAATCTATCGCGATTCTTGGAAGCAATATTTGGCCACGCCCGAATATTGACCGGGCACGATGCGATTACCCATCCCAATTTTGAAGGATTTCCGATGCTCTTGAATTCTGTTTTCAAAAAGTTCATTGCAATGGCTGCCGTCGGCTTCATGTCGGCACCGGTCGTCGCACAAGTTAATGAAGCTGCTGCTCCAGAAGCTACTGTTGTTAAAGCAGCTGTTGCCACCCTTTCGGTTGAAGGAAAATTGACAGGAAATGTCATCAACGACGAAATGGTTCAAGTTCCAAACGCTAAAATATCGCTTGTCGCTGATGGCAAAGTCATTGATGCGGTTACAGCAGACGGAGAAGGCAATTTCTCGTTCACAGATGTTAAGCCTGGCCCTTACAAGCTACTGGGCGCAACAGACAAGCTTTTCGGTGCACAGCCGATTACCGCTAGAACTGTTTCGTTTGCCAAGCCAGTAGCGACCAGTCGGATTGTTCTATCCAACGCATCACCTTCACAAATTTACCAGGGAATCGGATCTACACCATGCGGTTGCGCTTGCGGTGGTAGCAGCGGTGGATTCGGCGGCGGTGGATTCGGCGGCGGCGGTTTTGGCGGAGGAGCATTCAGCGGCGGTGGCGGAGGTTTGCTTCGCGGCGGGTTGGCTGGCAGCCGACGCTTGTTTCTAGTAGGCGGAATTGCAACAGCAATTGCAGTTGCAGTTGGCGACAATGATGATGACGACGATGCAAGCCCGATTCAATAATCCAGAGCTGCTTCGGACAAAGAACAGAAAGAACGCCATGTAAGCCATGGCGTTCTTTTTTTATGCGCTGAATTCACAAATTCCTGGATGATTGGGATGCAAAAGTTTGAATTCCAAGCTTTCGTCACTTAAATTGAAAGCCTCTATTCGTAAACACCTCCATTCTTGAGGATCAATCAAATGAAAACGCTGCTTGTTGCCTTCATCGTTTGTATGGCTTTCGCCGTTACCAGTTTCGCTGGCTCAAACGCCATTGCCCAAAAGCATCGCCCAACGCAACCGAATTTTCCTTCGCACCAAAATTCATATTCGCAAAATGCGCTTTCCTATACTCAACATTCTTCACCAGCCCCAACAAGGGCTCGTAGACTGAGCGAACGCGAAAACAATTCAAGTCGCTCGACACGAGTGAGCGGACGCAGCATTAAGGGATTGCTCAAACTCGGAGCTTTGGTCCTGATAGTCCTTTTCGGAATCGGCGGGTGGGTCATCAAACAGCTTGGCAGCAATTAGCCCGTCCCGGATCTGTTGAATCACTGAACCCTGATTGTGACTGATCCGCACGTTAGGCTCACCATCGATGATGTGTGCGAAATCAATCCCGTTTTCGATTGGCCGAAAGAAAACGTAGCGAACAACTAGGCTAACGTTATCGGTTCGCAGGTGGGCATTTTTCGCTTTGTGGTAAACGGCGTGGCCAAAAGAAAGGCCGCCCTCTTACAAGAGAGAGCGGCCAATTTTTCTACTTAAGAAATGTTGTTTAGCCAAGCAAATCAAATCGATCTGCGTTCATTACTTTGGTCCAAGCGCTAACAAAATCACGAACGAATTTTTCTCCATTATCGCTCTGTGCATACACTTCAGCGTATGAGCGAAGAATGGAATTCGAACCGAACACAAGGTCCGCGCTAGTCGCAGTCCATTTCACACTACCACTCTTACGGTCACGAATCTCGTAAGTACTGCCACCCTCTACTGGGTGCCAACTGTTACTCATGTCGGTTAGGTTCACAAAGAAATCATTCGTTAGCTGGCCTTCACGATCAGTGAACACACCGTGCTTGGATCCACCGTGGTTGACACCCAGAACACGCATGCCACCTACCAGTACCGTCATTTCAACAGCGGTAATGCCCAATAGCTGAGCGCGATCTAGCATTAGCTCCTCTGGGCCCACAGCGTATTGCTCTTTCTGATAGTTGCGAAATCCATCAGCAATAGGTTCTAAGACGGAGAAACTTTCTGCATCCGTTTGAGCATCACTTGCATCGCCTCGACCTGCGGCAAACGGCACGTCGACCTTGTGACCCGCATCTTTGATTGCCTGCTCCAAGCCCACATTACCAGCTAACACAATGACATCAGCCACCGACGCGCCGGTATCAGAAGCTATCCCTTCCAACACGTTCAGCACTTTGCTTAATCGCTGCGGCTCATTCGCATCCCAATCCTTCTGCGGCGCTAATCGGATGCGAGCACCGTTAGCACCACCACGTTTATCCGAACCACGGAACGTGCGAGCGCTGTCCCAAGCTGTTGCGATCATATCGGCAACAGATAAACCACTGTCAGAAATTTTTGCTTTAACAGCATCCACATCATACGAAGTCGAACCTGCAGGGACAGGATCTTGCCAAATCAACTCTTCAGTCGGTACGTCGGGACCCAAGTAATTCGCGATTGGGCCCATATCACGGTGAGTCAACTTGAACCAAGCCCGTGCAAAGGTATCGTCGAAGTACTCCGGGTCTGCCATGAATTTTTGGCATATTTCATTGTAAATCGGGTCAACTTTCATCGCCATGTCAGCGTCCGTCATCATCGGTTGCTGACGAGCCGACGGGTCCGACGGATCAAGCGGCATTTGGTCTTCGGGCATATCAACCGGCTTCCACTGATGGGCACCAGCTGGTGACTTAGTCAATTCCCATTCCCAATTGAATAAATAATCGAAGTAGCCCATATCCCATTGGGTTGGGTTTTGAGTCCAGGCTCCTTCAATACCGGACGTAAACGCATTCGAGGCTTTATCACCATGACCAGCGTTTGCCCAGCCAAGACCTTGCGCACCAACACCACAGGCTTCAGGCTCAGCACCAATGTTTGCATGATCACCACCACCGTGTGCTTTTCCGACGGTATGACCACCGCAAGTGAGTGCAGCCGTTTCTTCGTCATTCATCGCCATTCGGGCAAACGTCTCACGAATATGTTTGGCCGTACGGGCCGGGTCTGGATTGCCATTAACGCCTTCGGGATTAACGTAAATTAAACCCATATGAACGGACGCTAAAGGATTGTACATCGTGGACGGCTGGTCTAAATCTTCATAGCGATTCTCACTGTTGGCCAGCCACTCATCTTCGGCACCCCAATTGATATCGGTTTCCGGGGCCCAAATATCTTCACGGCCAAATCCAAAACCAAACATCTTGAGCCCCATCGACTCATAAGCCATGTTGCCCGCCAAGATGATCAAATCAGCCCAACTCAGGGCGTTGCCGTATTTCTGTTTTACCGGCCAGAGCAAACGACGAGCCTTATCCAGGCTTGCGTTATCAGGCCATGAATTCAAAGGGGCAAAACGGAGATTGCCAGAACCGGCTCCACCACGACCATCGCCCATCCGGTAGCTACCCGCTGAGTGCCAAGCCATACGAATCATTAAGCCGCCGTAGTGCCCCCAGTCAGCAGGCCACCAATCTTGGCTATCTGTCATCAGTGCTTTCACATCATTCTTCACCGCCTCGTGATCCAACGCTTTCACTGCAGCACGATGATCGTAATCTTCGTCCATCGGATTGGTACGAGCACCGTGTTGATGCAGAATGTCCAAGTTAAGAGTTTTCGGCCACCACTTGGCAACCGGTTTTTCTGTTGAGGTGTTACTACCATGAGCGAAGGGGCAACCGCCTCCGTTTTCACTTGCCATTTTTCTATTTCCTAAATTTAGATGTTTTATGTTTTCGATTGAGTTCGCATTATACGAGCATTTGAGTCAATGATATTGCTGTGGTACGCATCGGTAAATGCTTAACCTTTGGATTGCTACTTTGACCTGTTTGTCAAGCACTACGCAAGGCGTCGTGCCAGCCGCCTTGACCGAAGTAAATGTTTTTCCAGTTACCGCACTTGCCTCCCTCAGGCATGTTGGCCCCGTGGGGTGAAACCCCGATCGATGCGTCTTTCCATCTTGAGCCAATCCGATACTCGACATAACGAGTAAGCGCAAAGCGAAATTGGTAACGCAAAACGATTTAATCTCACGATCTTCTCCTTTCAAAAACGTTGGTTCTTTTAAGTCATTTTGACCCGAATTATGGCGACCAACCTTCTATGCGTCCAATGCATAGACCGTATTACTGCTATGCAACATACGCATAGCAAAATACTGAAAAGCCCGTCATCCTTCACAAAACCAAATATGGCCAAAGTCACAACAGAATTGGAGTATCAACAGCTGAGTTACTTTCTCGCCCTGTTGGCTTTGACAAAAGAATCGCTTGGAGCCTGCTTATGTTTTGTGTTGGTGTCCGCCGTGATGTTTTCCATTAGACGATCAGCATGTTTGCCCGTTTTGGATTTGCCAAGCCGCAGCCTACCCTTTGCGCTTGCGGTAGCTTCATCGTTGACTTGCTCCAAACCTGCGTTTGGATTATTGGTGAATTAACTTACGACGAATCGAAACACCTCTTCTGCCACATGCTATAGTTGATTGACTTTGTTCAACTATCATTGAGGCGGATTCGACATGCGACTTTCAACTGGCTGGATCCATTTTTTTTCTTGCCTTTGCTTTTGCTTGGCCCAAGTTTATTTACCTTCGTCTCTGGTCGCCCAACACGACCACGACGAAGAAAAAGCAAATACGCAGCGCTCCGTTGACAAGGATCGTTCGTCGCTCCAAGAAGACGGCCTCAGTTCCAATTCGCCAGACGTGTTTGCGATCGTCGGCGCGACTGTCCATCGCAATCCGACTGCAACACCTGCCGTCGAAACGATCCTAATTAAGGGCACTAAAATCATCGCGATCGGCGATGTCAAAATTCCTGCGGGAACACAAACCGTTGACGCCAAAGGCAAGCACGTCTACCCAGGACTGATCGACGCCTACCACGGACAAGCTTTTGATTTCGACGCAAGCAAAAACGGAACGGCTTATTGGAACGCCAAAGTAACACCTCAACTTTTAGCAGCCGACCAACTGACGCTTGGAAAACTAAGCGCAGAAAAATATCGCAAGGCTGGATTCACCACGACGCTGGTGGCTCCCAACAAAGGCGTCATTCAAGGCCAAAGTTGTTTGGTGAGCCTCGGCAACAGTTCGGTCGAACAATCGATATTGAAATCCAATGTCGCACAACATCTTCGATTGACTGTCAATCGCGGACGCGGACAAGGCTACCCCAACTCTCCGATGGGCGCATACGCACTCGCCCGCCAATCAATTTACGACGCCCAGTGGTACCAACAGGCTTGGCAAGCCGCGAGGGCCGACACTGCCCTGCCCCGACCTGAAACCAACTCCGCACTTGCGAGCTTGAAGGAAACTATCGCGGGGCAACAAATGGTCATGATCGAAGCCTCCAATGAGTTGTTCGCCGTCCGAACCAATCGGTTTTCCAAAGAGTTTGGTTTAAAGTTAACTATCCTCGGAAGCGGAAACGAGTATCGACGCATCGATGAAATCGCAGCACTCGGCCGCCCGAT
This sequence comes from uncultured Pirellulaceae bacterium, assembly GCA_964478065.1. Classification (GTDB taxonomy): domain Bacteria; phylum Planctomycetota; class Planctomycetia; order Pirellulales; family Pirellulaceae; genus Mariniblastus. The sequence continues at coordinate 11,379 of CAYZGP010000117.1, read as the reverse complement.
TGTTCTACCCGTCAATTTCCCAAAAGCTCCCGATGTGTCTTCGCCAGAATCAGCCAGCGACGTTTCGCTTGAAACGTTGATGCACTGGGACCACGCTCCTGAGAACCCAAAACGACTTGCAGAAAAAGGCGTCACTTTCGCGTTCACGACCAAGGGTCTCAAAGACAAAAAGAGCTTCCTTAAGAATGTTCGCATCGCCGTTAAACGCGGGCTGTCTGCAGAATCCGCTTTGGCTGCAATGACAGTCAACGCTGCGAAGCTTTATGGTGTCGAAGACCAGATTGGATCTTTGAAAAAAGGGAAACTGGCAAACGTTTTGGTTACCGATGGTGATTTGTTTGCAGACAAAACGAAAATCGTTGAGACGTGGGTCGACGGAGTACGCTTTCCTGCTGAGCACGAACACTTGCGAGAGGTCGAAGGCGAATGGAAACTGGCCGCCGCTGGATTCGACAAACACAGCTTGGTCATCAAAGAAAACAAACACGTGTTGTCAGGCGAGATTATCGCCAACAGCGTATTGAAAAAGCAAAAGGCATCCCAAAAGAAGAATGCGGATGCAAAAGAGTCAAAAAAATCCACTACAGTCAAAGTGAAACCCATCGCGTTGACGGGCACTCGACTCACTGGCGCATTTCGCACCGATGAATTTGGCCACGACGGCATCAGTTTGTTTTCAGTCATTGTCTCAAACGAAAACACAGCCAACGGACAACTGACGCTACCTAACGGTAAATCAATTCCTTTATCGGCGACGCTGATGGAGGAAGACGACAGTGCTGATTCCAAAGTCGCCGCCAAATCGGATGACAATAAAGGATCGTCTGACAAACCTGCCACAAAGAAAAATCTAGCCGCTTCATTTCCAGTGAACTTTCCGCTTGGTGCATACGGCAGGACGGAGCTTCCCGCTCAACCAAAATCCGTTCTCATCAAGGACGTGTTCGTCTGGACTTTAACCGACAAAGGCAACCTTGAGAACGCAGCCGTTTTGATCGGCGATGGCGTGATCAAATCCATCCACGCGGCAGGCGAAGAATTACCGGCCGCCGACATTGTGATCGACGGCAAAGGCGCTCACCTCACCCCCGGAGTAATCGATTGCCATTCGCATATGGCAACCGACAGCGGAGTCAATGAAAGCGGCCAGGCAATCACGGCGGAGGTTCGCATCGGTGACATGATCGACTGTGACGACATGACCATTTACCGACAACTTGCTGGCGGCGTAACCACAGCAAACGTTTTACATGGCTCGGCCAATCCGATCGGTGGACAAAACCAAGTCATCAAACTTCGTTGGGGCATCAACGAAACGGGCATGAAGTTCGAAAACGCGCCCGAAGGAATCAAGTTCGCACTTGGTGAAAACGTAAAGCAAAGCAACTGGGACAATCCAACCGGACGTTATCCACAGACCCGGATGGGTGTCGAGCAGATCATGGACGACGCGTTTCGGACTGCGATTGAATACAAAAAATCCCGTGAAGACTGGGAAAAGAATCGCAACGGTTTGCCGCCACGCCGGAACCTTGAACTCGACGCGATCGCCGAGATTATCGACGGCAAACGCTGGGTTCACTGCCACAGTTATCGACAAGACGAAATTCTGGCGTTAATGCGAACATTGGAATCACACGACGTAACGATCGGAACCTTCCAACACATCCTCGAAGGCTACAAAGTCGCCGATCGAATGGCCCAACACGGCGCAATGGCCAGCGCGTTCGCAGATTGGTGGGCTTATAAATACGAAGTCAAAGACGCGATTCCTTATGCCGGCGCGTTAATGCACAAGGCAGGCGTTGTGGTTTCGTTTAACTCCGATGACGGCGAACTTGGCCGGCATCTTAATCACGAAGCCGCAAAAGCCGTTCGCTACGGTGGCGTTTCAGAAATTGAAGCACTTAAATTTGTCACGCTCAACCCAGCGAAACAATTGAGAATCGACGATCGTGTTGGTTCAATCGCAATTGGCAAGGACGCCGATCTGGTTCTTTGGAATGGCCACCCGCTTTCCAACTTTACCAAAGTCCAACAAACCTGGATCGATGGGCGAAAATACTTTGACCACTTGGAAGACGCTAAAGCCCAAACGCTGGTCAAACAACAGCGGTTTGCCTTGATCCAAAAAGTTCTTGAGTCGGGCGAAGAGATGGCCAAACCAAACTCAAGTTCGATTGATCCGGCACGGCTTTGGCCGCGCCACGACGAGTTCTGCGGGCATCACCACCATCATGATGAGTAGATAGTCGCCAGCCAACCGACCGCAAACTTTCAAAACATCAGCGACACAGAGAATAAGCAAATGGATCACACTATCAACAACGCCAAAACAAATCGCTTTATCGCAACCGCGCAAGCCACCTTGCTCGCCGCAGCGTGCCTGCTCATGTTCGCGATGCCGGTAATGGCAGATGAAGAAGTCCCTGGCGCTCCACAGAAAAAGCCAATCTTGTTAACCGGTGGCACCATTCACCCAATCTCCAGTGCTCCAATCGAAAACGGAGAGATTCTTTTCGAAAACGGAAAGATCACGGCGATTGGGAAATCAGTAAAGAAACCCAAGGGCACAAAAACACTCGACCTCAAAGGCAAACATGTTTTCCCAGGGATGATCGAATCCCATTCGCACATGGGCCTGACCGAAATCGCAGCCGTGCGTGCGACCAATGACTTTAGCGAGACTGGCGAAGTCAATCCCAACGTCAAAGCGTTGGTTTCCGTCAACCCAGACAACGTGATCATTCCCGTCACACGAGCCAATGGAGTTTTGTTCGCTTTGACTGCTCCCTCTGGCGGACTCATTTCTGGAAAATCTGCCGTCATTCAATTGGACGGCTGGACTTATGAAGACCTTGCCATCAAATCGGAAACCGCACTGCATATCACCTGGCCTTCGCAAACGCTTTCCAGCCGACGACGTGCACGGATGACGGAAAAAGAGATCAAAGAAGCCGAAGCCAACCGCGCCAAACAGCTTCACAAAATCCGCGATCTTTTTGACCAGAGCCGTGCCTACCGTGACGCTCGGGCCGCTAAAGACGCAACGCAAAAATATGACGCCCGTCTGGAAGCCATGATCGATGTTGTTGATGGGAAGCTTCCAATGATGATCCGCGCCAACAAAGCCGCCGAAATCCAATCCGCAATCGCGTTCGGTGTCGAGCAAAAATTGAAAGTCATTATTCTGGGCGGTTACGATGCGGAACAGTGCGCTGACCTTCTCAAAGAGCACGACGTTCCAGTGATCATTTCGGCGGTGTATCGTTTACCGCTGCGTCGGGACGAGGGATACGACTCCTCCTACTCGCTTCCTCATCGGCTGGAAAATGCAGGTGTGAAATATTGCATTTCGGGAACCGACCGCAGCGAAACCTGGAACGCGAGAACGTTGCCTTACCACGCCGCGACGGCAGTTGGTTTTGGTTTGTCAAAAGAAGAAGCCATGAAATCGATCACGCTTTACGCCGCGGAAATCCTTGGCGTGGACGATCGGATTGGTTCGCTGGAAGTCGGCAAAGACGCGTCGATGTTCATCACCGATGGCGACCCACTGGAAACAACGACCAAAACATTGTCGGCGTTTATTCAAGGACGGAAAGTTGATTTGTCCAACCGTCATCTGCGTTTGTTCAAAAAGTATGAGCAGAAATATAAGCAGTAGAATATAAACAGTAGAAAAGCGGCGAGTTTTTACTGGCCGCCTCCAGTTGATCGACTTCAGCAGATTGACTTCCGTTTATTCCTGCTTTGAGCCCGTCTCATCGGTTGCCACCTCGCCGGCTGTCGCTTCAACGGCAGCTGCTTCAACGGGCGGTTCGCTTACCGCTGCATCACCTGCCACCTGTGGTTCAGCGAATTGTAAAACTTGTCTCGGATTGGTCGTCTTAAACAATCGGAACATGTCGCTGTTGGTGGAAAGGATCAAATTCGTGTCCGACTTCAACGCGGATTTGTACATTTCCAATCGTTGCAGGAACTCGAAGAATTCTGGGTTCTTGCCATACGCTTCGGCGGTTGCTTTGATGACTTCCGCGTCGGCAAAACCGCGAATCTCGCTTGATTTTTGCTTTGTCTCACCGTCAATCGTGTCGAGTTCTTTGGTGGTAAGACCTTTGATTCGGTTACCTTCTTCGTCAGCTTCGGACTCGAACAACTGTGCAACGCGCTGCCGCTCACTGCGCATTCGTTCGTAAACGGTATCGCGAACACGGTCGTTGTATTTCACGCGTTTAATGTGAACCGCAACCAACTCCATTCCATATCGCTCCTCCAACTCACCACTGGCGACACGCAGGATTTCCATTTCCAATTTTTCGCGGCCAGTTTTAACGACGTCTCGCGAAGTCGCCGAACGTTCAAGTTCTTCAGTTTCATAAACCAGTTTGTCGTTTGTCGTTCGAACCAGGTCAATCAAGTTATTTCGCGCGATCACATCGCGAACGGCTGAATCAACATAGTCATCGAGAATCTTCTGACCTTTTTCTTCCGAACGAACGTTGGTGAAAAAAGTTTCAAGCTCAACGATACGCCAACGAGCCCAGCAGTCGACAAAGATTCGTTTCTTGTCACGGGTCTGCATGTTTTCAGGCGCGCCGTCCCATGGCAACAATCGTTTTTCCAATCGGTGCACTGATTGGATCAGTGGAATTCGAAAATTCAAACCGGGCTCCGTCACAAAGCTAACGGGTTTTCCAAATTGGGTGATAACTGCTTGCTTTCCTTCGTTAACCACATAGGTCGTGAAGTAAATAGCAATGGCAAACAGGCCTGCGAGAATGGCAGCAAAAGTTAGTTTAGCACTCATTATTTTCTGCCTCCGCGAAGTGGATTGGGCGTTGACCTATCAGGGTTCAAATTCAAAATCGGAAGCATTTGGTTGACTGACTCATCAATGATTGTTTTTTCGCCGACTTGGCTGAGGACTTCTTCCATCGCTTCGAGATACAAACGTTTTTTCGTAACGTCGGGGGCTTTTTCGTATTCGGCAAGTTTCGCGTTGAACGCGTTAATCAATCCTTGCGTCTCTTTGACAACCTTTTCGCGGTAGCCTTCGGCTTCGGAGATCAACTGATCTCGCTTGCCTCGCGCCGCTGGAATCTGACGGTTGCGTTCACCTTCCGCTTCGTTAACGACTCGTTCTTTGTTTTGCCGAGCGCGGTTTACGTTTTGAAAAGCGTCTTTGACGGGCTCGGGAGGCGACGTCGTTTGAAGTTTGACGGTGATGATCTCAACGCCGGCTTCGAAGTCGTCCAGCATTTTTTGGATTTCACGTTTTGCCGTTCCCGCAATTTCTTCACGACCCATCGTCAGGACCGAGTCAACACTGCGATCACCGACAAGTTTTCGCATGACTGTTTCGGAAACGTCACGGATAGCATCAGGAATTGCTGGGTTGATATCTGAATATCGAATGGTCGCCATGATGTCGCCCATCATGCAGTTTTCGTCTGCCATATTGAACAGCGAATCGGTGGCATTCATGATTTTGTATTGAACGATCCACTCAACGTGCGCCAAATTCAAATCACCCGTCAACATCTCGGCGACTTCGTCATTGTTCGCATTTCGCGGTTCGTACTGAGTCACGCGGCCTGGCGAATTTGTCTTAAATCCAAATTCAAGCGATTGGACGCGGCGAACAGGAACGGTGTGGACCTGTTCAATCGGCCAAGGGAACTTCATCTGTAATCCCGGCTCGACAGTTCGATGATGTTTTCCGAACCGTAAGACGATTCCCTGGTTACTTGCGTCTACTCGGTAGAAACTTGAGTAGCACAAAAATCCAACCAAAGCGATAACAGCGAGTACCGCTCCACCACGTAAACCATTTTTCAGATTTTCCTCTGGTGTATTGCCGTTTCGCCTTCTGCGGTTGCTGCTATCATCTCGTCCACGAAATTGATCAAAAATATCGTTGACGTCCATTGAATATTCCTTGGTGTAAAACTTAGCGCGGCCGTGTTTGAGGTTGAGTGGCCAATGCGACCAGCGACGGTTTCTTATCGTCAATGTATCGGCGAATAATGCCCGTTCTGCTCAACTCTATTCGTCGGTAATTTAACTTAATTTTGAGATTGCTTTCGTTTTTTAAAGAAAAAACGGGATCCAAATTACCCAAAACTACCAATTGGTTAGCTTGAATACTTGGCTGGCAACCGAACCTCCTATCAAAACTGTTGCCTAGATATGTCACGCCTCAAAGAGGCGTTCCAAGGCAACTGGGAGTCATACTGGGAGTAATTCCACTATTTCCGCCTTCATCTACGCGCGGCCAAGGCGTTAAACAACACGAAAAGACAACGTGAATAGAAGACGAAGAGAAAAAAAGTAGAAGGCAACTTGGCCGGTTTTCACACCCGTCAGAGATTACCGGTTTCGCCAGATGGAGTGGTTATCGATGCCTAATTCGATTTGGAATTTTTCGATCTCGGCTTTGAAGCGTTTTGCGTCCTGCGGGTAGCCCTTTGTTGGTTTGATGTCGGGAATTCGCAATTGCCAAAAATCATTCCAGAGCATCATAAAGATTTCTCGAACGTATTTCGAAACCATCGAAGCCAACGCTGTCGGCAAAAACGATTCCCCTTTGGCTTGGAAACGGATCGCAACGTCGCGGTCGTTTTCCCGAAAGCAATAATCGCTGACGTCAGTTGACTCCTCTCCAATGCTAATAAATTCGTCAGTCAAAAAGGCTTGAATAAGTCCCGCATACTTACTTCGCCCACCGTGCTTATCACAGCCGATTTCCAAATCGTCATCGGTTTGATCCATTAGCTGCCGGACGATCTTTAGCGTTTTGGTAGAAAGCAAAGTCGCCTTGTTGCCAAGCTCTTCGATTTGCGAATTAAACTCGGGTGGAAAAACCGCCACGCATTGCATCTTGATCAATTGCGTTTTGGCTTTTTCTGATTCAGCCAAGAACTGATCGCTCAAAAGTTTGATCCGATCGATATCGGCTTTGACTGGCAGATCCAATTTCTGACTTGCCAGCCAAACCTGACTGGGGAGATGCTTGGTCACTTCCGAAGGGCAGACCATGTCGATTAGCTCTTGCCAGTTGGAAGGAATTTGATTGTTCGTCGCCCGCAGCAAACTCAGCACGCTTGTTTCGAGCGCTGCGATTGAGCCACTGGAGGAGTAGACTTTTTTGGAGTCGGCAACAAAAAGTTTTGTGGCTGCTTCGCGTTTGCCGACGTTGGTTACGATCGAAGACAACGATTGGTAAAGGTCTTCACCCTCATTGGCGCATTGCCAGAGTGTTCCCGTCACCGTAAGCGGGCCTAAATTGGGGCCGTAGCCAGCTTCGTCAGTTCCGATCAAAAATGGCAAGTGGCACTCCTTTGCTTGTTTATTAATTTGAAGCGATTATTTCAATTGATCCGGTACCACGATTCAGTGACCACCAACGCGTTGATAGTTTGCTGAGCGGCTGGATAGTTTGCAGGAAGAATCGCCAAATCAGTGTAACCGAAACTGCGATTGTTGACTTTCGCCAATGCAGGTCAAATAGTACTTGCAAACAGTCGACCAATCGGATCTATAGAACGGTTTATATAGCGACCTAAAAGTTGTAAACTGATCTGCTTCGAAAACGAAAACCCCTCCGCTATCTCGCAAGGTGCTTTTGACGTATGAATTTCAATCCAGAAAAACCGAATTCGACTCAAAACTTTGACTGGCAACAACAACCGGAAGCAGATTCGCTGTACCGCCAGTTGGTGGACGAATTTTGCGACGACTGTGCGCCTGCAAACCAGCTTGAGAGACGGATGCTTCATGAGACTGGCACACGATTGATAGATTGGATCGATCATCTGGCGGTCAGCAAAGACACCCAAGTCAACCGAAACGCGTTTGAAGCCCAGTTGGTTGCCGTTGGTTACGAATTCGATGCGGAAAACGAACACGGCCGTTGGTACACGCACCAAGCCGGACTGTTCGTTCCGATTTGTGTGACCACGGATTCGACACGACGGATGGTGGTCAAAGTCGACGCTGTCGCTGAATTTTTGGCCAGCCAAAATCTAAATGGGATTCCGATTGAAGGTAGTCGCAATGGGCAGATGCGTCGAGCAAAAATCGCAACAGTTGAGAATTGCGAGCTTTGGGTTTGCGAGCGACGTGGATACATGAGTTGGACGGTTCCATTTACCAGTGACGCGCTTAACGCAATGGCAACCAAACATTACGAAGCGTTTAAGCTCCGACTTCGCGACCACGCCGACGATCAATCAGGATTCGAACTGGCAACTGGCTTAATCAAGTCCTCGATCAAGGACTTGGGAGTCGATTGGACTTGCGATTTGTTTTTTGCCACGGAACGAGAATACTGGCAGCGAAAAAATCATGCCGCTCGTGTTCAAAAAGGCCGCCAGGATCGACTTGGCCTCGGCTGGGCCAATCACGACCATCACACTTATCGAAGCAGCCGCGCTAAATTTAAGTCGTTGATTGAAGTGCTTGAGCTGCTCGGATTTCAGTGCCGCGAAAGATTTTACGCGGGCGAAGAAGCCGGTTGGGGCGCACAAGTGCTCGAGCAACCCGGTTGCGGCATCGTCATTTTCGCCGACGTTGATCTGACACCGAAAGAACTCGAAGGCGATTTTGCGCACGAAGGTTTAACGGACGCTTCAAACGAATTGGGAGTGAGTACCGTTGGGCTTTGGTGTCAGCTTTACGGCGAAGCTTTCTTGCAAGCCGGCATGCATCACCTTGAGTGTACGTTCGATTTCGACGCAGCACGCGAGCAGCTAAAACGTGAAGGCGTCAACACGATGGCTCCGTTCACCGATTGCGATTATCTTCGCCAAGCATTCACAACGGGCGAAATTTGGTACTCGATTCCTTCGCGAACCGAAGAGGCAGTTAAAAAGGGATTCATCACTTCGGATCAAGCGAAAAAATTCCTTACCGAAGGCACAGTTGGCTCGCATCTGGAAATTCTTGAACGCAACGAGGGCTTCAAAGGCTTCAACCAAACGGGCGTGAGCAGTATCATTCGTAAAACGGATCCGCGAACGATCGAAGTCAGTCAGTAGATTCAAGATTGACGATTTGCAGTTGCCTTTGCTTTTTTTTTCAAAGGCAACCAGTTCAATCGATTCTAATACTCGATTCAAACACCACAGAAAAAACGGGCGAAATTTAGAGCCCTATAAAGAACAAAAGAGCAACCAATGAGCACTACTTCAGTTGATCACAAAAGCAAAACGCTCGATGTTCTTAGTCGTCTCGGCGTTCCAACGCCACTTCAATCTGTGTCGCTTGGTAAACAATGGCGAGCCGGTTCAGGTGAAACGATTACGATTAACTCGCCAATCGATGGCCAGCCATTGGGCGAAATCGCTTCTGCAACAACTGCCGATGTTGACGAAGCCGTCCAACGCGCCACAGTCGCTTTCAAACAATGGCGAGTCGTTCCCGCTCCTGCTCGAGGCCATTTGGTCCGTGCGATTGGCGAAGAGCTTCGTGCCAACAAAGAAGACTTGGCCTACATTGTGTCCGTTGAGTCAGGAAAGATCTTTCAGGAAGCACTTGGCGAAGTCCAGGAGATGATCGACATTTGCGATTTTGCGCTGGGACTCAGCCGGCAGCTCTACGGATTGACCATTGCCAGCGAGAGACCAATGCATCGTCTAACCGAACAATGGCATCCGCTTGGTCCAATCGGAGTCATTAGCGCGTTCAACTTTCCCGTCGCCGTATGGGCTTGGAACGCGATGATTGCTTTGGTGTGTGGCGATCCAGTTGTCTGGAAGCCATCTGAAAAAACGCCTTTGACTGGAATGGCCTGTCACGCCGTGGCGGTCAAAGCCATCGAAAAAATGCCGGAGGCTTCCGAGGACCTTGTTCAACTAGTGATCGGCGGCCGAGACGTCGGACAAGCAATCGCTTCTCACACAGGATTGCCATTGATATCAGCAACGGGCTCGACCGCGATGGGCCGTTCCGTTGCACAGACCGTTGGGGCTCGACTGGGGCGACCGCTTTTGGAACTTGGCGGCAACAACGCGGCGATCGTGACACCGTCTGCCGACATGGGATTAGCCGTTCGTGGGATTGTATTTTCAGCCGTTGGGACCTGCGGCCAGCGCTGTACATCGCTTCGTCGTTTGATCGTGCACGAATCTATTGCGGATGAGTTGCGAGACAAACTGTTGTCGGCTTATGGTCAACTTTCAATCGGTTCACCATTAGAGGAATCAACGCTGGTTGGTCCATTAATCGACAAAGACGCTTTCGACAACATGCAATCGACACTTGAGTCAGCCAAGCAACAAGGCGGCGTTGTCCACGGCGGCGAGCGAATTACCGAAAACGTGCCTTCTGGATTTTACGTGCAACCCGCGTTGGTAGAAATTGATTCAACCGCCGACGTCACCAAGCATGAGACGTTTGCCCCGATCACTTATCTGATCCGCTACAAAGATTTTGAAGAAGCGATCGAGATCCAAAACTCGGTTTCACAGGGGTTAGCCAGTTCAGTGTTCACAAGCGATATTCGCCAAGCGGAATTGTTTTGTTCACCTGCCGGATCGGATTGCGGAATTGCCAACGTCAACATCGGAACCAGTGGAGCGGAGATCGGCGGGGCGTTTGGCGGCGAGAAAGACACCGGCGGCGGCCGCGAGTCGGGATCCGACGCTTGGAAAGCTTACATGCGCCGAGCAACCAATACGATCAATTACTCCGATCAGTTACCGCTGGCCCAGGGAATCAAGTTCGACGTTTAAACGCTACGTTGACTGACCAAACATGGAACCATCCCTGCGATTGCCGCGATTAAGATAGTTATCGCGTTGAAAATATTCTTTCGCGAGACTCGGCGATCATCTGTGCACGTGAACCCCAGCGACACGAACGACAGGACTTGCTTGATCTGTTGTACAAGAAAATAGAGACGCTGAGAGCACAGAGATTTTAATCACATCTACTCTGCGCTCTCTGCGTCTCCGCGTTTCAAAAACTCCCCAACCGAACATCCTTAGCGCGAAACATGTCGCCAAATTGAGCTCCAAAATGTTGATCGAACATTGCTTTGATTTGATCGCGAAATAGTAGCATCGAAACCATAATGGAGAGCATTTCGGCAACCAAAACGGCAAAGACCATGACTGTGAAAATGCGATTCTTACGAATTGATTGCATGAATTGTACACGACGCACATCAGTGCTACGGGAATCTGTCGGAACTGCGTTCACATTTTCAGGCATGTTTAAGCAGGACAACGTCCGCATCACCGAGTCCTGACGGAAATCTTGCAAGTAGAAAAAACCGCACGCAAGCCGGGCTTCGCGTGCATCGCATTGTTATCCCGCGCTATTTCGAGTTTGGTTTCCATGACATTATACCGCGATCCATATGAATGTCTCCAT
>CAYZGP010000116.1:8170-19342 GCA_964478065.1 uncultured Pirellulaceae bacterium | reverse complement strand
TATGAAGATAATCGTTAGACTCAGCTCAAATATTTCTCGTTAAAAAATAAATTTACCCTGCTACCAGCCCAAAACTGATCTACTTAAGTAGTTGATATTTCTAGCTTTGCAATTATTTGATTAAATTTGAAGGTGCAAATATTCGCCTTGGCGATTAAAACCTTCGGAATTCCGAACGGCTACGGCATTCAAACTGCATAACACCCATTCACCTAAGATTTTACGGTTGAACCAATATGTTCAAATACCCCGTCTGTCTTGGGAAAACCCTGAATTCTGGGGATGCAAGCATCCAATCTCCGAATAGACAAACAAGCAAGTTGGATTAAAATATTCTGTACTCCTAGATCACAAGAATCGTCATCATGTTGGGTAAAATGGTTAGCTTTATCGCAAGAGTTTGCGCAATCTCGCTAGTTCTTATCACATATTCTTTCCCCAGCATGATCTTGGGAGACGAAGTTGTGATTGACCGGCAAACCAACTTCAAAATAGGCGACTTTCAATGTTCCAACTGTAAGGAACAAAACTCCAGGTGCTTTACTCTTCCAAAGCATAATCAAGAGCTCACGGCAGGCGAAGTTTGGCAATTTTTCGACGAGCAGGGGTATGATTCCCTCGATCGACTTCACCTCAATCTTGATATTCAGCCTATTTCCGATGACGAGAATTTTTCCCTTAATTCGATTCAACTGAAGATTGAAGATCCTCAACTTGCCGGTCACCTACTTACTAACGTGAGTATGCAAGGAAACTCTTTGACGCTGCCTGGTTACGAGACGTATTCTTTCAAGCCAGAAGCTCAACTCGAGGTCGAACTTGGCTACGATTTCATGGACCGATTTTCTGCCGACAGCCAGGAAAAGATTGTGTTTGGCTATTCAAGCGATAGTAACGCGGAATCTACAAAGCCGACTTTCTCTTTGTCGGGTGATTCCGGATTCTTTTCAAACTGGAAGCACAGTTTTTCACTATTCGCATTCATGGTGTTTTGGGTACTGGTCTTTGTGTTACTTCACCGATTCACAAAGCCGCAAGTCACCGAATCAAAACCATCTCAACAAGCCGTTCCTGTCACAAACAATCAACGCGCTCTTTCAGCGTAGGCTCAACCTAAGCAAACTTCTCTCTCAGTTGGTCTTCATCCCGACCAATTCTTGCGTTGGCGAGTTGCCTCATAAATCATCACCGACGCAGTCACCGAAACATTCAGGCTGTCCGCATTGCCAAGCATCGGTAGACTTACTGCGTTGAATTCTGGCCGATTCCATTCTTGAGTCAAACCGTTGGCTTCATTGCCTAAAACGATCGCGACGTTGCCGCTCAAATCGTTTTGAAAGAACTCGTTGGAATCTTGAAGCATCGCTGTGAATACATTGAATTGGTTATTGGTCAGCCAATCCATGATTTCTTCGCTTGAACCAGTTGCAACTGGCATCCCAAACACAGCAGCGGTGCTAGAGCGAATTGAATTAGGATGATAAAAATCGGTAAGCGTGTCTGCCAAAAGAATCGCCGAGACGCCACATGCGTCCGCCGATCGAACGATGGCTCCCAAGTTGCCAGGTTTTTCGATGGCTTGGGCGACCACGACCAGCGCACCATCATCAGATTCGGGCAAAGGCAGCTCTAGCGAATTCAAATCAGTGCCCGGACGCGGAGCCACCCCGATCAAGCCCTCATTTCGATCTCCATAGGCGAGTTTCGAAAACACTTCGGACGTCAATTGGAATATCTGCCCCGCCCCGCTCTTATTCACAACCGAATTGATCAACTCCGACGGCGCGTCATCGTGCAAATAGATTTCTTCGAACACAACCCCGGCCGAGATCGCGCGCGTCACTTCACGCTCGCCAAAAACAATGATTCGCCTCTGCATTTGACGGCCGCGAGAAGTATGAAGCCGAATGGCTTTTTTTACTCGAGGGTTTTGAAGGCTGGTTATTTTTTCGATCAAAGTCACTTACCGATTTTTGATTTCAGAAGGAATGAGAACTCGGTTTCAACAAGATCTCAAAAATCCATCCAGCGAACGCAACTTCCGCTGGGCAGTCGTTTGCCACTGGTTGACTCAATTGAAAGCTGGAAAGATTCTTTGCTTGATTTTGCTTTCACGCTTTGGTCGAAACTTGCACTTGCCATCTGCTCCAGCATATTGTGATCAAACCCGGGCGTATGACAACTAAACAAGGCAAGATTGGGCTGGCGATCAGTTAACTCGGCCAACGCGTTCATCAACGGTTTAAAATCTGATTGAATCTTCCACAACTCACGCTTTGGCCCCCGACCAAACGACGGAGGATCGGCAACAACAATATCGTAACGGTTTCCACGTCTGATTTCTCGGTTAACAAATGTCATTACATCCTCAACGATCCAGCGAATGGGCGCATCGGCAAAGCCCGACAGGCTGGCGTTCTCGCGGGCCCAACTGACGACGCTTTTGGCTGCATCAACATGAACAACTTCGACCCCCTTGCCTGCCAACGCCATCGTTGTACCGCCGGTGTAGGCGAACAGATTAAGGGCTTTCATTCCCTGCATTCGATCGGGTAGTTCAGCGATCCAATTCCAATTGTGAGCTTGCTCTGGAAACACGCCGACTTGGCCAGTTGGCGTTTGCCGGAGCGAAAAAGTCAAATCGCAAATTTTTGTGCGCCATGTTGCACTGGCTTGTCCCGTCCAAGAGCCTTTACCATGACTTGATTTGCCTTCAGAGCTCGCTTTGCCTTGGCTCAAATGCCTACCCAAACGAAACGATAGCTCTGATTCTTGCCGCGGAAGCCCCAATTCTCCGATTGCCGAAGGTGTTTCGCGACGCACAACTGTCCCACCAAACATTTCGATTTTTTCATGGTCTCCAAAATCGAGTAGTTGGTAATCGGAAGACATTAGTTTCAAGCATTTTGGAAGAATTCGAATCTGAGATTGTAGTTTGGTCACCGAATTTCGCAAAACGACTAAATTCTCAGCGAAACTCCTCTCAACCTCAAAAGCGGTTGCGCAGTACAATTCGCTGGTTGGTATTCATAATCTCTCAAAAACAACCCGACAATTAAATTGCATGCGTTTCATTGAATCCCAATTTCAACAAGCGATTTTGCTCATGGCACTTTCGTTTGCGCCAACGATCGGTTGGCTGGCTATTGGGAGTCCTGCGCATGGACAAGAAAAATCCAGTGCTGTTGAAGCGAATGCCGTTCAAACGGATTTCGTTCAATCGAATGCCAATAAAGAGATGCCCGTTGATGGTGTGTCCAGCGATGCAATTGAACACGAGCAGGAGCCCAACGAACCAGCCGCTCCATCCGAACTGGTGGCTCGACTCAGGAGCGATCGTTTTTCGATTCGACAAAAAGCGATGTTTGACATCCTCGAATCTTCGGCGTCAACGATCCCGTTATTGGTGAACGAAATTGAAACGGGCGATGCTGACTTTCGAGTTCGCACACTCAAAATCCTTGAACACTTTGCTCTTCATAATCCGACTCGATCCGAAGAGGCGTTTGAAGCCATTCGCCAAATGAGTGTTTGCGATGACTTGCAACTTTCGCGCAAAGCTCAATTGTGTTCTTTCCAAATTCTGCTTTATCGACAACACATCGCCGCCAGACGACTGGAACGGCTCAACGCAAAAGTTGTCTATGCCAAACCCCCGGAAGGCGCGGCGTACGCGATGGCTGATTCGCTGACCATCGACAGCACTTGGGGCGGAGACCGACAAGACCTTAACGACATTGGCGAACTGTTTGGGCTTTCTTCAATTACGCTTAACCATGCACAAGTCGACGACGAATTGGCGTCTACTTTACTCGGAGCATTCACGCTAAAAAATGTGAAGTTCAAGAAATGTTCGATTAGTGACGACGCCATCAAGTTGCTTTCTCAGTCCAACTCGGTTTCGAAATTGGAAATTTTCTATTGCAATGTCGGGCCTGGTGCCTTCGGTCACTTCAAGAGCTTTCGTCAACTCGAAACGCTGGCGTTGATTGGCACCCAAGTCGATCCGAATTTTAGTGAACTGCTTGAGCAAAGCTTGAACGCAAGAATTGACATTCGGAATGGTGCATTTCTTGGCATTCGATATAGCCCGATGGTTACAGAGTGCGAACTCACATGGGTGGTTGAAAACTCGGGCGCGGAAAAGGCAGGCTTTCGAGTCGGCGATGTGATTGTCGAATATGATTCAGTGAAGATTGCGGAACACACTGACTTGACGAAAGTACTTCGTAATCAAAAAGCGAGTGCGAGCGCGAAGGTGAAGGTTCTGCGCGGAGGTAAAGAGGTCATACTCAACGTCGTCATGGGTGAGTGGGATTGAGTCATAACCGAGCTCACGAGTCATAACCCGAGTTCACTTCACCGATGAATTTTTTTTTGTTTTGTCTTTGGCAGCGGTTTCGCGAAGCGGAACAGAATGAATTTCACTCTACGGCTCAATACCAAATCCAAAGTCGTGGAACCGATTGCTGAAGACGGAAGATCGCCTCATGAGAAACATCAGCTCCCTTCACAACGACGACCCGCAAATGCTTGAGGCGATAAAGCTCCTTCAAGCCACGATCGGAAACTCGGGTGCCCTGAACGTCCAAGACACTGCAATTCTTGAGATCCGGATGCTCGACAAGCTCAATGTCACCAAACATGCTATCGCGTGACTTGATGATCTTACGACCTTTTAAACGACTGTCGTAGCCTTGCCAGTTCGTCATCCTGGCGCACATCAACACGAAATTCCAAAACGGCTTTTGAAACCAGGACAATCTCGCCCTTGGATCACGTTGAAATTGATATCCTTTAAAGATCAGCCCGCAATAAAGGGCAGTTAGCAACGCAACCATGGTAAGGATAACGATTCCGCCCGGTACTCCAAACCCTTGCCCCGTCAGGCAAATGATGCCCGCACCAGTGAGCATCAAAGCCAAGAATCCCAGCAGGGCGTGCGACGCGTATTCAAGGACCTTAATCGAAACGCCTTCATTCATCGTTTCGCAAAACCAACGCTGAAAGCCAACGTTTTCGATTTTGATTTCGCCCAAGTCCTGATGCATTTTTTCGAATCTTTGCTCAACGTGTCGGCAGACGGTACAGCGACCTTCTACCGATTCGTTCCCACATTTTTTGCATCGTTCCGTCGTGGCATTCGCAACCGTTGAGGCGTCATTAAAATCCATCGACATTACATCTGCCTTTGGACGAATCGTTGGCGACTCAAGCGACAGCTCATCCGATTCTGACTTACGCCGCCGTGAAGCACCGGCCTTGGATGAAGCACCGGATTTGGAACGAGCCGATTTCGTTCTGGATTTTCCTGGGGTCTCCGAACGTGACTTACTGGACCGTGACTTAGCACTACCAGAAGACGATTGAGTGGAACGTTTTCTGGCTGCTTTCTCGCCTGTCTCTGCATCTGAACTTTTACGTCGACGCCGGGCTTTTTGTGGTGCTTCTCCCGCGACACTGACCGGCTTTTGCCGTTTGACTTTCTCGCGTTTTTGACCTGCGGCTTGATCGGCCACAGCCCCCGCTTCAGGTTCAGCCGAATCACGCTTACGTCTGGTCGTTCCAATCCCAAGTGGAACTTCGATGTCCTGTCCGCATTTGGAACATTTAACAATTTGCCCAGCCTGATCGCTGGAGACAATTTGCTTTTCAGCACAGGTCATGTAGGTGCCCGTGCCTTCGTCGTAGTTAGAGAAGTTTCCACATTGGATTTCGATCAGCATTGAAATGGGGTCTTGGGCTTAAGTCTGTTGGCGAGAATGTCCTGGTCGAAAAAGCGATTGCCTCAGACGTTAGTCTAAGAAGTCGGTCGCTGCGAGGGAGGCGACGCGCCGAGATGATTGGTTAGTTGAGTTGTTCTTGATTGAGTATTCAATTCTCAACAAGCCCAAATGTACGTCAAAAATCCTTCATTCACTAGCCTAGCCTAACTAACAACTGCCTGTATTGTTGTCTTAAAAGTAACATACAGCTTCCTACATTTTGGAAACGAAAAAAGGCACGCAATAGGCGTGCCCTTGTTTGAAAAAACAGCAATCCAATAGATGCACTGTTTCCCAACTTACTTTGCGTTTTCCAAAACAACGGTAGCTGGAATGATTTGTGCTTCAAATGGCACTTTAGTTTTCGCTTGCGAAGAACCGCTAGTGACAATTTCAATCTGCTGATTGATCTTGCCCGGCACGGAAGTATCAAGCGTGTATTCAAGAATATGAAGCGACTTTTCGCCGTCAACAGGCGCGAATTGAATCCGCGAATCGTTAGTGATGATTTGCTTGATCGAAAAAGCTGTTGCCGAACGAACAATCAATTTCTTTTTGACGTTTTGATCCTTGGTTACAACACCCAGTTGGATTGGAGAAACTTTGATTGACGGATTGATTTTGATCGAGACTGGCATGCCATTGGTTTTGGCGTCGTTGGTCACGATCGTCAAATACTCGTTTAGCTTGCCCGCTGTTTGTTCACCATTGGACGTCACAATGACATCGTAAGTCACACGACCAGTGCTGGGATTGCGCTCGATCTCTTTGGCTTCGGCAGTAAAGTTGGGGCTGGTCGATTTGACCTCAAGAATTTTCCAATCAACATTTCCGGCGTACAAGACTCGCGCTGTTCGTTGGCCTTTGGACACAATCGAAGCCTCGTCAAAATTTAGCTCGCCTGGATTCAAAACAACATCACGTCGGATCTTGCCTTTGACCGCAAACTGAATCTCGGCAAACTCGGTATATTGACCACCCGTTTTTTGAAGTGAAACAGTAAGCGTTGCCCCTCGCTCTCCATAAAAATTCAAAGTATCAAAGAGAGCCGAAAGCTTGGCGGTCTCACCTGGTTTAACCTTGGGCGTCAAGATCTTAGGCTTAGTACACCCGCAACTTGCACGAACATACGTAAGCGCCAAATCGTTTTCTGTATTGTTCTCAAACTCAAAAACGTGGACTTGTTTGGAAGCTCGCGCAACGGTTCCAAAATCGTGCATTCGTTTATCAGTTAGCTTTTGGTACCAAGCCGGCTTGGCGTTGGTTGCGACTGTTGGAGGCACTGTGTTGTAAGGAGCAACTGAATTGTACTGCGGAACTGTGTTGTATTGCGGAACCGTGTTGTAGTTTGGAACCGTATTATACGGCTGGACAGAATTGTTTGGCTGAATCGTCCCACTGGGCACATATGACTGCTGGGGAACATACGTCTGCTGAGGGTAATAGTTTTGTCCCAAAGTAGTATGGGGAACCATTACTACCGCCAGAAAAAGTACCAAGAATATTCGTTTCATCACGTGCTCCAGTTTGGATTTTGTCTAAATACAAGACAATTCAAGCGGACATCCCATTTCGCAATTTTGTCTCAACCAACCATTTCAGGCATGGCGAGTTAGCTTACGGTTAAAGATGCCAGCCAAGGCAAAACTTCACATAAATTAGCTGGGAATTCCAGATATGGCGTCCGAATCGAATGACTGGCGAAACTTTGCTGCAAGGACGTCAATCCATTGTTGGCAAATTCCGGCGAAATGCAATTCAAAAGATCGCATTCCCGATTGAAAAACCAAACCCAAAGTTAATTTGTGATGGTTTAATTTCCCTTACACTTTTAAAGGCAGGGTTTTGGAAGGGAAAAAAGGCAGGAAAATCCGTCTTATATTAAACGAAAAACAGAGAATTACCCGACTAGGACTCGAACCTAGAATGTCTGGACCAAAACCAGATGTGTTGCCATTACACCATCGGGCAGTTTCTCTGCTGAGAGGTTTTTTACCAAAATTGCGTTTGATAAAAAATAGGGGTTCCGTAGTTTTTACCTTAAATGTGGATCAAAATATGGACTGAGCCGATTTTGGGCTACTTCTGAATTTGTTTGACCACCGCGAAGGCAAGTTGTTCCAGCTCCATGGCCAAATCGACACCAACGACGCTAACCGTTTTTGGCAAATTTAGCGTGACAGGGGCAAAATTCAAGATTCCCGTGATACCAGCTTCGACAAGTGAATCTACAGCTTGGTTCGCGGCTAAAGCTGGAACGGCTAATATCGCTAGTTTTATCCCAAGTTTCTTGACCACTTGTGGCATGCTGTCCAAATTAAGAACAGTTAGCCCTTCGAAGGTCTTTCCAACAAGTTCGGGGGCGATATCAAACGCCGCCTCCACTCGAAAGCCCTGTTTTCCAAATCCACGGTAACCCAAAAGGGCTTGGCCTAAATTACCGCAGCCAATAAGTGCCACTGGCCAAGTTCGATCAGTACCTAGAATCCGTCGGATCTCCAAAACCAACTCTTCACAACGGTATCCAATTCCTGGATATCCAAACTGGCCAAAATAAGCAAAATCTTTGCGAACTTGGGCATCTGTGACTCCTAACCGACGACCCAACTTGGAGGAGCTGATCGTTTCCTTGCCAACCCGCATTAACTGCTGAAGTTCGCGCAGGTAGAGACTCAAACGGCTCACCACCGCTTTGGGAACATTGGAATCAGGTTCGAGTTTGCTGGAATTCAACTTGTATCAATCCGTTTCAGACCCTTGGGTATATACAACTAACTGTAAAAGCTTGGTTTCAACTGAAGACTTAGGTTTTAGTAAGCTCACTCTATTCTTGCTGGCCACTCAAGTCTTTGGTACGTCCAATTTTACTTGAACTCTCAGGCAAAATGTCACTTGATAGCCAATGACTTTCGGGTTTCAAAGGCTAAATAGGATAGGCGACCACTGCAATAGTGCGGCTAATCTTGGGTTTTATTGCCCCATTTGATTCAATTGGCTTATCGGGGCTTGGAAATAAGAGATTTAAAATACGTGACTTCTTCACTAGTCACTCTCGCCACATCAAGCAATTTCGGTAGCGATCAACTGAGTTATTTGACCAGACAAAGCCAATTGCCTTCTGTTCTCAACATAACTTCTTGATCCCAAACAACTTAACAATCAATCGCTCTTAAATATCCCCGATCCGGCATAGGTTTAATATCACACTCACAACAAAGCAAATTTGCTTTCTGGTCACTGCAATCGGCATAACCCTCATACTAGCTCCAAAGTTTATGAATTTCTTAAATACCTGATACCACCCACTCATCTCTTTCTACCCAGACATCCGATTGTGATTTCGTCAGGAGGACCTTTCGATTGACAGATCGGGAAAGCGTCTTATGCCACATCATGACTTGGTCACGAGTAAAGAGTGACCAGCATTAGGCATTCGAAGGGTTGGCATGGTGAGTGTTTCGCCAGACCAGATGCCACCTCCAAGGTTAGAAACGTCAGTTTTTTGGAGAAGTTACGATGAAATTGGTTAGAAGTCTACTGACCTCTGCAGCATTTGCAGCAGCAATGGTGTCAGCCAGCTTCAGCTTCGGCCAATGTTGTGGTGGCGCAAGCTACAACACTATTGCCGCAGCTGCCCCTGCATCCGGTTGCGGATGCAGCTACACAGTCATGAAGACAGTGCAGCGAACTATTAACGAACAACAGCAGGTCACTAAGTACCGAACTGTTAACGAAACCGTCTACGATACGCAGCAAGTCCCTACGACTCGCACCGTTAACGAGACAGCTTACCGAACAGAGAACTACACAGTTCAGCGTCCTGTTCGTGAGACAATCATGAAGACAGAATCATACACTGTTCAGCGACCTGTTCGCGAAACAATTATGAAAACTGTTAACTCAACTATTCAGCGTCCGGTAACTGAAACTCGTCAGCGAACTGTAAACTACACAGTCAAGCGACCTGTTACAGAGACACACCAGAAGCAAGTAACGACTTACGTTCGTCGTGCGATTCAGGAAAACAAGCAGCGAACTGTTACAACTAACGTTCGTCGCGCTGTTACTGAAACTCACATGAAGACAGTCACAAAGATGAATCGTCGTGCAGTCACTGAGACTCGTATGCGAAACGTCACAAACACTATCCGCGTTCCTTACACAGAAATGAAAACTGTGACAGTTCGTGGTGGTCACTTTGAGACTCGTTCTCAAGTTATCCCAGGCCGATCTTACTCGAAAGTCAACCGAACACGTGGTTCATGGTCAACTAATCCTGTAACTGGTTGCCGCACATACTGCCCAGGTTCATGCAACACAACTTGCTGCAAGACTCCTGATCGCACTGTATGCAAAAAAGTTTGGGTTCCTGAGTGCAACACAAAGCAAGTTCCTGTAACTAAGTACCGCTGCGAAAAAGTTTGCAAGCAAGTACCTTACACAGTAACACGTATGGTTTGTGAGCCTTCAACACACCAAGTTCCTGTTACTACAACTCGATACGTATGCGAGCCACAAACACGCGTTGTTAACTACACAACAACACGTATGGTTTCTGAGCCTCAAACACGTATGGTTAACTACACTACAACACGTATGGTTTGTGAGCCTAAGACTCGCGTTGAAAACTACAACGTTACACGTATGGTTAGCGAAGTTGTTTCTAAGCAGGTTCCTGTTTGCACAACACGAATGGTTAGCGAAGTTAAGACTCGCCAAGTACCACAGTGCGTAACACGAATGGTTTCTGAAACTCGTTCACGTCAGGTTCCTTACACAGTATCACGTCAAGTTACTGACACGAAAACAATCCGCGTTCCACGCACTGTTTCACGTCAAGTTCCTTACACAGTAACAGTTTGCGTTCCACGTGTTGTTACTGAGCAAGTTCCTGTAACTGTTAACGCAGCCCCATCAGTAAGCTACGACGCTTGCGGTGGAGCAATCGCTGACGGTGGATTCGCTGGCAACGGTGGTTTCGCTGACGGTGGATTCGTTAGCAACGGTGGATTCGCTGACGCTGGATTCGCTGGCAACGGTGGATTCGGTGGCGGTATCGCTGCTGCTGGCAACGGATGTGGCGGCGGAGGTCTTTTCCAAGGCCGAGTTCGTAGCCGACTTCGTGGCATGATCTCTCGCGTCCGCGGCTTGTTCGCTGGTTGCGGATCAAATGGCGGCGGCGGATGCGGTTCATTCGGTGGCGGAAACGCTGGCGGATGCGGATGTGCTGCTCCTGCTCCTGCAGCTTCAAGCTGTGGTTGCGGATGCAACTAAGTCGAAAGACTAACGGTCACTAAACCTGGAACTTGATTCCAAGTTAGCGATCTAAAAATAACGGCGGCTCAACCATCATCAGGTTGAGCCGCTTTTTTTATGCGCTGCCGTCTATTAGCCGCCGTTTATTAGC
>CAYZGP010000116.1:3371-8070 GCA_964478065.1 uncultured Pirellulaceae bacterium | reverse complement strand
TATTAGCCGCCGTTTATTAGCAGCCACCTATACAAGCGAATTCAAAACGACCTCTCGCCTTGGATTACAATCGTACCGCAAAACCTTTTTTCTATTGCAGGTACGGATTTGTTTTTCGCTCGACACCGATCGTTGATGGTTCGGAGTGACCGCAAGTGAACTGATAGTCGTCATCGAGCGTCATGATTTTGTTGGCAATGCTATTGAGAAGCGTTTGGTGATCGCCCCCTGGCAAATCCGTTCTACCAATCGAGCCCTTGAAAAGAACGTCGCCCATCAAGATGATCTTGTGCGCATGGTTAACAAACACCACGTGACCAGGCGCGTGCCCAGGGCAGTGACGGACTTCAAATTCGTGTTCGCCGACTGTCAACGTTTCGCCTTCTTCCAACCAGCGATCCGGAGTCGCATTAAACATTCCCGTTAAACCATAGCCCTTGGCTGTTTTCTCAATGTTGTCCAGCAACATCTTGTCGGCTTGGTGCGGGCCAACAATTTTGACGTCGAATTGTTTCTTTGCCGCTTCGGCTCCACCCGCATGATCCAAATGCCCATGCGTTAACCAAATAGCTTCGACAGTCACGCCCAGTTCTTCGACACCAGCTACGATTTTTTCAACCTCTCCGCCAGGATCGACCACGACAGCCGTTTTGGTCTGGTCATCGAATACGATAGAGCAATGTTGTTGGAATTCGGTAACTGGAATAATACTAATCTGTAACACGTTGAGAATCTTTTTGTTGGATGCCTTGGTTACTGGTCAGTTTAGCAAACGAGACAATGGTTCGAAGGGCGTCGACAGCTAAAACTTCATCCGCTTACCTGGACGATCGCGAGCTTCAACAGCTCCTTAAGCCTCACGGGATCCGATGTGTTCACTTTCGCCACGAAGCCACGTTTGTGAGCGAAACGAACGTCCGCTTGCGATTCAATCTGAGAAAAATTCAACCGCTGACTGTCATTGAAACGCGTTAAACCGTAACCATCGCCTCGCCGATCAGGATAGATCAACCCGTGAACTTCCTCTTCTTTTCCTTCGCTTTCAATGAACGCAAAGATTCCGAACGACGGGTCTTCCGCGATCGTTTCGCTTTTCTCCAAGAACAAAGCCTGCAACGGCTGGGCGTCGGTTTGAATTGTCCAATACTGGGCGTGCTCTTTTAGGTAGTCCAATCGTTGTCGCAGCGATCGCAGATAGTTAACGATGTCTTCTCCGACCATACACATGACTTGGTAGATCGGATGGTCTGGTTTGAGCTCAGCAAGCTTTGCAAACCGGTTTAGCATCGTGATATCGAGAGGCGAATTTAGCTCTGCCAATGCATTGCGAGGAATGCCCATCAATTTCGCGGCTTCGTTTGGCCCTAACGTGTCCAGCCATTCCGCTGGACGCAGCCAAGCACAAAATGCCAACGCGTCTTCGTAGAGCCCCATACTTTGAAGGACAAGCGAAAGAGCACATAGAGGCGGAGCATCTCGTGGAAACTGGTGATGGTCAAAATTGTTCAAATCAGGATCGTACGATCCGCCAACATCGACGACACAGATCGATGGATTGGCCAAGTCCTCGTTTGTTGGATCTCGCCGCTCAATCGAAACGCCGTGCAAATGTGCGAGCAAGCTACACGCGAGAAAATCGTCTTTGTGAGCTCCACCGGGATGAGTCACTATCAGCTGTATGGTCATTAAGTCGTGCCATCGAGAATTAAGTCGCAAATTCGAATTTAACTTTGAATTCGATAAGCACAACAACATACCCACAAACGTGTTTGTTGGAACCTACGGGTTGAATTTATCACAGCAGACTCGGTGAACATCTCCGCCTGCGGCTCAAAACGAGAGAAACCAGTTTACCGATAAGATATGATTGAACCGTTCGCCGCCACCGGACTTTCTTCGGAGAAATTGGTTGAGGTAACCAATCTCTAGCTTCGGGCTCGCGGCGCCACCGAATTTCCGACCGACGCCCAGAAATAGCCGGTTTTGCGAAAACGTTCCTTGCTGCCCAAAGTCCGTTTCGTTGAGATCGATAAACGCTTCATCCCACGCGACCAAACTAACCTGGCTGCCTTCAAAAAGCGGGCGATCCGATTTGACAAATTGTCGAAATCGCCAGCCGGTATCGTCCCCCGTTTCAACAAATCGCTGCTCCAAACGCGACCGAGAAAACAGCTTTTGCCGACCAACTTTTTTGGACCACAACAGCTGTTGCCAAATCCGATTCTCATCAAAAACAGGATTGCCACTGGCTGGTAGCTCGTTGATCCACGCATACCCCACCCAAACGTTTGTGTTGGGAGTCAGTTGATATCCAATCCCAGGTCGAAAGATGCTTTGGTTGAATCCATCTGAATCGTCGAGGTATCTCAAATGCCCATCGAACCACCAACGCAGCCGAGATTCCGGATCGTTAGGATTCCACTTGCCCGACGTATTGATCGAAAACCAGGCTCCAAAGTCGTCGACCGTCTGCCCCATACTCCGGTCGCACAACATCAAAGCAACGCACAAAAAAGCTGCAATCAGAATTGCACTCGCGCGAAAGGCCCCGATCTTTTTATCGGATTTTGAAAATGCAACATTTCTAGTTCGAGAAAAAACTAAAACCATCGATTCCTACCCATATTGCGCGGTGAAAAACGGACCTAGTTTTTTATCGACGTGAATCAGTGAACGAATAAAGCAGACCAATCCACCTCGATTCCAAATTTTCAAAGATTTCTGAACAAGCTGCCAAATCTGATTTGCGCAATTTAACACGTCTAAAAAGCACGCAGCCAAGATAAACTGGGGTGACTTATGCGAATTGAAACTTCTTTTGAAAAAGGCGTTTTGGTACTCTGTTGAATCATTCCAGTCGACACTAACGACTCGTCAAACATTCACCTAAAATTTCACCACACGACCAAAAATTGAACGACTGGGACATCATTATCGTAGGAGCCGGAGCCGCTGGGCTGATGGCAGCTGCGAGTGCGGCAAGTCGAGGTCGAAGGGTGCTGTTGCTTGAAAAGAATAAAAAGCTGGGCGTAAAGATTTTGATGTCCGGCGGCACACGCTGCAACATCACGCACAATTGTAGCATCCGCGAAATCGTTTCAGCATTTGGCAAGCAAGGCAGATTTCTCCACTCAGCGCTTTCGGCGCTCCCGCCACTGGACGTCATCAAGAAGATCGAGGCCCAAGGCGTCGCGACGAAAATTGAATCGACCGGAAAGATCTTCCCTGTTAGCAACAAAGCCATCGACGTGCGTGACGCGTTAGTGGAAATCGCCCTTCAAGCCGGAGCCACAATCCGCAATCAACACGCTGTCGATGACATTCAACCAATTCAATCGACTGGCGAAAGCGATGCCTCAAACGAGCCACATCGTTTTTTGATTCACGCTAATGGCGAAACCTATCGTTCCAATTCATTGATTATCACGACAGGCGGAAAATCGTATCCCGGCTGTGGCACGACGGGTGACGGTTACGCTTGGGCACACGAGCTGGGCCATTCGATCATTCCGACAGTTCCTTCCCTCGTTCCGATTCTCAATAGCTGCCAGTGGGCCAATGAGCTCAAAGGGATCACGATCGAGAATGCGACCGTCGATGTTTGGCAGCCGGAGATTTCACCACCCGCAGGTGTTGAACTTTCAAAATCTGAAAAGAAAAAACTCAAAGCCCGTTCGCTTGCCCATCGCCAGGGATCATTCCTGTTTACACACTGGGGGTTCTCTGGGCCATCTGTATTGGATGTCAGTCGTGAAGTTGCTCGTCATCCCGATCGAAAGACGCTTGAGTTGATTTGTGATTTCCAACCGCAGCTTTCTCCCAGCGAGTTCCAGGATTTTCTTGCAAGTAAAAAATCCAACGACGGAAAACAGATCGCAGGAAACTTGCTCAACGAGTTCTTTCCAAAACGACTTTGCGAATCTTTATTGAATTCAGCCCAGATTGATTTGCAGATGCGTAACGCAGAGCTTTCCAAAAAGCAGTTGGCCGCGATCGCAACTCAAGTCAAACAATGTCGATTCGCCATCAACGGAACGTTGGGCTTTGAAAAAGCGGAAGTCACCGCTGGGGGTGTAAACCTGAAAGAAGTCGATTCGAAAACGATGGAATCCAAAACGACCAAGGGGCTTTACTTTGCCGGCGAAGTCCTTGACCTCGACGGACCGATCGGTGGTTTCAATTTCCAATCCGCGTTTAGCACTGGTTGGCTGGCCGGCATGTGGGCGTGACGGCGCAGAGGCCCACGTGTTTGGAGAAACGCCCCGCATCGTTGACCTCAATCACGACCGGAACGACCGCATGGTTGCAGAACTTTACCTTAGTGAACAACGAATCAGGCTGGCCATCGTTGCTGCCGGCCTAAGCTTGGCCCCCGCAATACTCCGATGACCCGGAGCTGAAAGCCTCTCATACTAACGCCAAATCTGAACCGCGTGGACTTTGGACAGACAATCGCCATGTTGCACCATGGGAATGGAGGAAGTTAAGCAAGGAAGAACGTGACCACTTCGATAAACGCTCACTCACAATTCCGCCTACTTAAATGCTAACTCCAAATTGCGTACCGTCGGTCGATGTGACTGAGGCAGTTATTGGACCTGTCCCCGTTTCTTCCTCCGATGTGACTGAGGCAGTTATTGGACCTGTCCCCGTTTCTTCCTTGTCCCCGTTTCTTCCTTGTCCCCGTTTCTTCCTCGCC
>CAYZGP010000116.1:0-3271 GCA_964478065.1 uncultured Pirellulaceae bacterium | reverse complement strand
TGTCCCCGTTTCTTCCTTGTCCCCGTTTCTTCCTTGTCCCCGTTTCTTCCTCGCCCGTTTCTTCCTCGCATGGTGTTTAGATTTAGTTGTTTGTCCTCGTCAGAAGCCTTTTAGATCAAAATCTCAAATTTACATCGCCCGTCTCGTGCCTGAAGTGACCTCGGTCGATTTGACCGGGACATGAAGACGGCTGGAACTTACAAGCTGCTCACAACTCAAGGGCGGAAGAACGTTTAACTGATATTGTGTCGAAATCCTGTTGTGTTTGTCGATAGTCGCGCAAATTGGTTGTTAAAAACTGCAATTGAAGTGTCTATAATCCAAAGTCAACTTGATCCGCAACTCCACTCTTAAGGAGTAAGAATGGCACAATTTTCAGACCGCAAGTACATTGAAATAATCCGGCAGGCGCTTTGGTCTGGCGGTAGCAGCTTGATTCCTGATCCAAGTGAAGGGACTGTTGGGAGAGCGGCGGTAATGATTGGTTCGGGATTTAGTCTGAATGCAACGCCGCTTCATGAGAACGCCCGGCGTTTCCCTCTTTGGCGAGACTTAGTGAACTTGATGATCGACAGCCTGATGCCGAGTCCTGACTTTAGCGATGAGGATCGACGGAATCGACTCAACACATCTGTAGCGATCAGCGGAGCACTGAGGCTGGCAGAAGAGTTTGAGGCAACGTTTGGCCGAATCAAGCTCGATGAGTTGTTGGTAAACGCGATTCCAGATTCGCAAAACGAACCAAGTTACCTGCACCGCTTGCTTCTAAGTTTGCCTTGGGCTGACATTCTAACGACAAATTACGACACATTGCTCGAACGAGATGCACCTCTCAACTACGACACTGTTATACGAGTGGAAGATATCCCGCTCGTGACTCGCCCGAGAATCGTAAAGCTGCATGGTTCGTTCCCTTCGAGCCGCCCATTCATTTTCACAGAAGAGGACTTTCGTACTTACCCCCAAAAGTTCGCTCCCCTAATCAATCTGGCACAGCAGACAATGATCGAGAACATCGTTTGCGTAATTGGGTTTTCTGGAGATGATCCAAATTTCTTGCACTGGTCAGGCTGGGTGCGTGACCATTTGGGAAACGCCGCCCCAAGAATCTACTTGGTTGGCGTAATGGACTATTCTGATTCGCAACGCAGGGTACTCGAACAGCGGAACGTTACCGTTGTCGACTTGGCGCCTTTGTTTTCGCCGAAAGATTTTCCCGACGCATCTGATCGGCATCGTCTTGCTATCGAATGGTTTCTATTGTGCTTGGAAGCAGGCAAACCCACTGCCCCCGAAGACTGGCCAAGTTCTTCTCCAACCGACTTAACTCCGCCAACCGATTCGCGAATTCCTGATCGTTTTGAACCGGCTTTTCGGCATGTAATCAATGAACCCAGTCAGCCGCAGAAATGAATAGCAAGCCAAACACAAAAGAGTTGTTGGTAGGCCCCCGGATCTGGAGGCTTAATCGGCTTCGGTATCCCGGCTGGGTGATTCCGCCCAAGCCGGTTCGATGGCAAGTCTGGCACTCGACGGACAGTTGGGTGAACCCGATCGCCGACATGGGAACCAAATATACAACTTATGAAAAGCTGTTTGCGTTCCGAGAGCTAAATTGGCGGCTGATAGTTGTACTGTTTCCGATGTTTTCCAACTTTGCTGAAGCGGTAGAAAAACTACTTGAAGAGATTGACGTTTGCAACGCAAGGAAAGTAACCCTCAAATTTCACGAAGCGGTTCCGAAACCGCAAAGCGATTTGCCAGAAGAATTGTTGCTTTATGCAAACCTATCAGAATCAACTTTTGAGTATTCGACGACCGACATTCAAGCAAGTTGGAAGGAACTCGCATTTGCCCTTTTGAGGTTTGCTCGTGAAGAACGCAGGTTAGATCTCTTCGAAAAATGGACAAACCAAATCAAGTCTTGTTTTTCCTTGACCTCGGATGAAATTTCCCGCATTTGTTATGAGCAATCGCTATGGGGATTCGCCCATCTTGACCATGAACTCGTAACTAACGCATTAAAGGCATGGCCAGAAGAAACTTCGATAGCATGGCGCATGCGCCGTGTTTCTATTTTGTTGCAGGTCGGTGAGATAGAGGAAGCAGCCAAGCTCGCACGGTTATGTTACGCACGAATTCAAAAAAACGTCCGAAGCCAACACACCAACCTGTCGCTTGTTTCGATTGAAGCTTGGAATGTTATGGTGCTTAGCCGTATTCAAGAACAACTTCGTTTTCCACGAGAGAATCCAAACTTTGATGCGATCCTACTCTCGAATGTAAACCGTCGTATCAACCAATTGGCGAGAATGAAATATGATCCTTGGCGATTGCTCGAGCAGTTTCGAAAAATCACGGAATTGAAGGCCCCCACTTTTGAGCCGGAATCCCAACGAGTCGGATTTCATCCTAATGAAAACCGTACGACTTACCACTTTGGGCAAAACTATTTCAAACGAATCCAACCGGCTTATGAGGTGATTCGTTTTTCAGAGGAGGCACCGTTTCCACCTCAATTCACCGGCCAGAATTTATGTGCCGACAGCATCAAGGCCGCCGCAATATGGCTGATCCCTCACGATCCAATTAGAACGGATTCCATTCTATTTCACCTCAAAGATGAAAAGCTTCGGCAAGAGTATTTGTCGCGACACCGTGTGGCAGCAATGTCTGACGACCGACTGACGGATTTGTATGAAACGGCAAAGTCCGGCTTAGAAAAAGCCTTGAAGGCACCCTATTCGAATCCGTCATCAATCGAGCCGAAAGCTGTTTTTCTCCAAAACACAATCAAGACAGCTTTGGATATCATTTCCCGCTTGGTAATCCGAATGCCTCTGGCCGAACAAGTCGAGATCCTCGATTTGTCTCTGAAGCTATACCAAATGGAATACATATCCAGAAGTCGATACGCTTATGATCCGCTAAGTTCGCTTTTTCGCAGCTTGTTCCTTTCGATGCCTGAAAGCGTCCTTGTGGCAAAGTTCGCCGAAATTTCTCAACTTCCGGTTCCTAACACCAAGGAATTTCCCGTATTCAATTCGCACTCATGGCCCCACGCACTATGCGAGTTTTCAAAGGCCATAAAGCGGTTGCCAGATGTCAATCCTAGCGACTGGAAAAAGCCGATTGATGAGCTACTGGTTCAGTTTGAAGAAGGAAATCCAGTCGTTCGCAATCGTGCTCTGCTTCGGCTTGAGAAGTTTTATGGTTTCGAATGTATGACAAAAAGCCAAATTGAGAAGTTTGGCCTGATTTACTGGAAGGA
>CAYZGP010000115.1:17065-19382 GCA_964478065.1 uncultured Pirellulaceae bacterium | reverse complement strand
AACAAAACGGCCGCCTTTGACAAACAAAGGCGGCCCAAAGATTCGAACGGTTGAATCGTTTTACGTTGCGACTTGTTTTAGTTTATCAAGCGCCATTTGAATTCGATTCACACACCGGTCTTGCCCAAGCAATTCCAGCGTGTCGAACATTCCGAATCCAGCGGCTTTGCCCGTTACGCCAACGCGAAGTGCGTGAATGATATCGCCCGGGCCAATGCCTTTTGATTCGCAAAACTCATGAAGCGTTTTCTCCAAAGCCTCTGCCGTAAAATCAGAAGCCTCACGAAGCACGGTTTGGAAATCGGCAAGCAATCCACCTGCGTTTTCTGGTTTGACCAATCGCTTTTGAAACGGCTTTTCATCAAACGTGACCTGTTCGTCGTCAATGAAGAACGTGTCAAAGTTCAAAATATCTCCCGCCATGCAAATTCGATCACCGGCAGCGGTAATGATTTTCTCAAGATAATCGCTAACATCACACGGAGGTGGATCAGCAACGAGTTTCGCGGCCTGAAGAAACGACAAACACATTTTCGATTTACGCTTAATCGGCAAATCGTTCATATAGCGACTTTGAAATGTGGTCAGCTTTTGCGGGTCAAAACTCGCCTCACTTTTGACGACTCGTTCCAAAGAAAACAGCTCCAGCATTGCTTCGCGCGAAAAATCTTCTCGACTGTCGTCGAGCGACCAGCCAACGAGCAAAAGATAGTTAACAATCGCGTCGGGTAGACAACCAATGTCGCGGTAAAAATCAATCAAGACAGGGTTAAACGTATCCGGATCAGCTTTGATCCCAATCCGCTCGCCAATCTTGGCTCCCGCTTGATAGAGCTTTTTAAATTCTTTGTTATTCAAGTACTCAGCGATCTTGCGTTTACTAAGCTTCTTTGAGCTTCCTGGCTCGGCAACGTAAGGAATGTGTGCGTACTTCGGCAACTCGTACCCAAGTGATTGAAGAATAAAAATCTGCCGCGGCGTGTTAGTCAGATGCTCCACTGCTCGAACGACATGTGTGATTCCAAAATCATGATCGTCAACGACATTGGCCAAGTGATACAGGCACGTACCGTTAGCGCGGGCAATTGAGTGGTCGGACTCTTGTTCCCAATCAAACGAACAATCGCCTCGGATTAAATCGTGAAATTCGCACTTGCCTTCGCGTGGCATTTTCAAACGCACGACATAGGACCGTCCTTCGGCCTCGAAAGCCTTGGCTTCTTCATCCGTCTGGGCCATCCATTTGCGCGAGTAGTTAAACACGCGTTTTTCTTTTTCGGCAGTCTCGCGCTCGTTCGTATATTCTTCTTTGGTTGAGTAGTCCCGATACGCATGCCCTGACGCCAGCAACTGCTGCACAGCAGCTTGGTGATTTTCAAGTCGCTGGGATTGGAAATAGGGTTCATGGGGACCGCCTACTTCTGGGCCCTCGTCCCAATCCATGCCCAGCCATTTGAATCCATCCAAGATCGGCTGCAGCGCTTCGCCTACATTCCGTTTGTTGTCCGTGTCGTCAATTCGCAGGATGAACTGACCACCAGCCTGTCGGGCCAACAGCCAGTTGAAAAGGGCAGTCCGAACGCCGCCTATATGAAGAAAGCCGGTTGGACTGGGAGCAAAACGTGTTCGAACGGTCATGTTAATGTTGGGGTGAAGTCGAATTGAATTCAGCAATTTTTGGAACTGGCAATCTTACGCGAACACTGCCGATTCGTGAAGCAACCCGCGGGTAAGACACAAATAACTCGCGAATGTTCGATGGCTGGGTAAATCAACCAATCCAGAGCTTGCGAAATAGAACGATTGAACGAACAACAATTGAGGCCGCGATTTATGCAGCGCGGCGTTGCTGTTTGTTTTGCTTTCGCAACTTGCGACGTTGGGATTTGGACATTTTGATAATGCTTTCACCCGATTCGTCGTCCTGCTGACTCGTTGTCGTTTTCGCGGACGTTTTCGCGGATTCAGCAGCTGCCTTGGCTCGAGAAGCGGCGGCAAGCTCTTTCAATAGTTCAGAAGGAGATTTCTCTTCCGCCTTGCCGGTTTTCTTGGAGGCGGTAGAAGCTGGCTTAGTGGTCTTTTTGTTTGCTTGAGAAGTAGCCGCAGGCTTGGACTTGACTGTCGATTTCGTGGCACGTTTTGACGTCGAAGCAGCAACTTTTGTGCTTTTTGATTTTTGAGAATCCGTTTCAGACTCGCTTGTCTTTGACTTGGACTTCGTTTTTGCTGCGGCCGATTTATTAGGTTTCGATCGAGTAGATTTTGCTTTGGTTGTTTTAGTCGCCGCGGTTTTGGTCGTTGCAGTTTTGGTCGTTGC
>CAYZGP010000115.1:9930-16965 GCA_964478065.1 uncultured Pirellulaceae bacterium | reverse complement strand
GTTTTGGTCGTTGCAGTTTTGGTCGTTGCCTTCTTTTTCGGCGGTACCTTGGTTTTCTTTTTCTTGGCCCGCTTCGTTTTGACTTTTACCGTAATCAAACCGTGAGCCCGCAGAAAAATGAAACGGGCGTAAGTCAAATGGGCCAGTAGCAAGGCACTGGTTCCAAACAAAATGCAGTTACCCATGACTTTTTCAGAGCCAAGATTCACCAACGATTCTTTGGCTGCAGGCAACTGCATCACTGCGGCAACGGAATAAGCCACCCAGACAACGACGACCAATGCAAATGAACCGCGTGACTTGCGGACTTCGTATAAACCTCGTGCCACCAACAATGAAAGCGCTGTGAGCTTTATTGTAATCGGTAACCAAGGTCGATCGGAAAATGATTGTGACGTAAACGCTTGGACCAGATTGGTTGCCAATCCACCCAAGTCAACCACGCAATTGACGCTGGCGAGAAGAAACAAAATCGCCATCCAAATCCACAGCCGATAGGTTCCGCGATAATCATCGCAACGATGCTGGCGCAGAGCGTAAATCTGAATGCTGGCCATTCCAGAAATGATCAACAAGAACGACGAGTACCAACTGGCCAAACTTCCTTGGCCCTGAATCGCCAACGTGCTCATCCCGGCTTCGCCAACTTGAGCGCTCCACTGACTGGCATGAGTAGAACAAAAATTAATAAAGG
This sequence comes from uncultured Pirellulaceae bacterium, assembly GCA_964478065.1. Taxonomy (GTDB): domain Bacteria; phylum Planctomycetota; class Planctomycetia; order Pirellulales; family Pirellulaceae; genus Mariniblastus. The sequence continues at coordinate 16,271 of CAYZGP010000115.1, read as the reverse complement.
CAATACTCAACAGCATCGCCATCAGGACAAGCATGTAGGACAAAACTCGTTTTGGAATCAGGTCTGTCGTTTTGAGCTGGTTGCGTCGATCGGCACCATACGAATAAGCGCGGACGTCGTCGGGCTTTGTGACAGTTGGCTTTTTCTTGCTGCGTTTTGTGGTAGTTGACTGCGCATTGTCAGCAGCAACGTCGTCCGCAGGGACAGTTGGATCAATCACCATTCGACGCCGTCGTGCGTCGCTTCGTCGAAGTACCATTGAATAGGTTGCCTGAAAACCAAAAAAGCCATTCTTTCTTGTTTATTCGGCAATTTCTGGCCTCTACGCCAACGTCGAATTGCAAGTCTGGGTGAGCTCTTTAGAGGGTTTCCCGTATAGCTATGCACACCAACGCTTATGCGTTTTATCAGGGGCGAAAACGACTGCATTAGATGCTAGCGGTGACACACATTCTTGCTTGGCTAATCCGCTACTACTCTGTTTCGCAACACACCCAAGTTTTCGATTTCGACCTCGAGGCTGTCGCCTGGCTTGAGGAACACGGGCGGTTTTCGACCGGCTCCAACCCCAGAAGGAGTACCAGTAAAAATCAAATCGCCGTACGTAAGGGTGACGAATTTTGAAATATGGCTGATCAAAAAGTCGACTGGAAAGATCAGTTGGCTAGTAGACGAGTCCTGCATCGTTTGACCATTGAGCCGAAGTTGAATGTGGAGATTTTGCGGATCCGGAATTTCATCTTTGGTAACGATCGCTGGCCCCAGAGGAGCGAACGTGTCAAACGTTTTGCCTAGCAGCCATTGCCCACCGGGCCGACCTTTTTGCCAATCGCGTGCCGAGATGTCGTTGCCGCAACAGTAGCCGAACACATGATCCATCGCGCAATCAAGCGCGATATTTTTTCCAGGTTTACCGATCACAACGACTAGCTCTGCCTCGAAGTCAACCGCTTGGCTGATTGCGGGTAAACGGATCTCTGAGTCTGGCCCCACAATAACAGATGGGAATTTGTTAAACACGACCGGTATTTCGGGCGGTTCTCCGCCCATCTCTCGGGCATGATCCGCATAATTGGTCCCAATGCATACCAATTTTTCCGCTTGTGAAATGGGTGCAGATAATTGACACGCTGAACCAGAAATTGATTTGGCAGCATCAGCTAACCGATTAAATAACTGTGGTGAACCATCCAAGGACACGATCAATTGTTTCATCTCGTCTGGCCAATCATTGGCTGGATCCAGAATGACGCAATCTTGGTTTTCGCCAAGGACTCCAATTCGGTTTTGACTGTCTTGGCAAGTTGAAATCAATTTCACAAAGCAACTCCAAATTTGAATTAAACGTTCAGGCTTAACCGGCGAATTATCCGCTAAATCGGAATTATCGGATTTATCAATTTTCCTTCCGATTGGAATTCCGATCAATCGGTCTCAATCGGCGTTTTGCGCCGTACATTTCAACAGAGTCTCGTCGCCACATATTTCGATTGGATGAGCAATCGTTCATCAATTGTATTCCTACAAAATCCACATACAGCAATGTCAACACCCATTAATAGCAACGATACGATAACTGACATCCCAGTCATCATTCCGCCCAAACGGATCCTACCGGATTTGTTCCGCAAGTGCTTGATGGATAACTTGCGTGACGGAATCATATTTGTTGATTCACAACATCGCGTCATGGTTTGGAGTCAAACCATTGAGGTCATGACTGGAATGAGTAGCGGCAACGTTGTGGGATCACGTTTGACCCCGTCGATGCTGGGCCTGACTGATGATAATGGGATTGCTGTTCCTGACGACGAAGACCCAATTGCGGCTTGCTTTGTATCGCGAAAAAAGATCAACGGCAACTATCGTCTGGTGGGCCGCAGTGGTCGAGAAGTTAAAGTCGAAATAACAATCGCTCCGGTGATTTCCGATAAGGATGAACTTCAGGGTGCGGTGATTTTCGTTCACGATTCATCTATCCAAATTGACTTGCAGCGTCAGCTTCGTGATCTCTACAAGTTCTCGATGCTTGATCCGCTTACACAAGTCGCCAACCGCGCCGAGTTTGAGCGAGTAATGGATGAATACATCCGGGCCTCCTGCAGCTCCGAGTTCAAATTCAGCTTGATCGTTTGCGACATCGACTTTTTCAAACAAGTTAACGACAACTACAATCACCATATTGGCGACCAAACACTCGTTTCTTTTGCAGGGTTGCTGAAGAAATTTGTTCGTTCAAACGACCTAGTCGCGCGTTACGGCGGCGAAGAGTTTGTCATCCTCTGTGCCGATTGCGACCTGAAATCTGCCGTTCAACGTGCCGAAGAGATTCGCGTAGCATTGACAAAAACGCCCCAACAAATGCTTGACGGAAAATGCATTACGGCCAGCTTTGGCGTTTCCGAGTATACAAAAGGCGATAGCCAAACCGACTTTTTTGTTCAAGCGGACACGGCGCTTCTTCGTGCAAAAGAGCTTGGTCGCAACCGGGTTGTTGAAGCCTCAGCAAATGCGATTGGTGACTTCCCGGACATCGAAAGCACCGAAGAAACTTCGCTTGCCGGAGTCAGATGGAGAAAGCTCAAAGGGCGGCCACTTTTCACCGAAGAGTACGGGACTTCAACTCCCTTGCCCATTATCGTCGAAAAACTCCGTTGCTACATCATTGAAACAGAAGCAGAGATTCGTCGGGCCGATGCCGATTTTGCGTCTCTCTATGTTGAATGCGAAGACCAAGAGAATTTCAGCAAGAAGGGTACCTTCATTGTCGATATCGAATTCAAAGAGAAAACGATTGAAGGCGACACGTTTGGGCGACGCAAGAATACGTTCATCCGCCTGACCGTTCGCGAAGGCAAAAAGAAGTGGTTCGCAGCCAACGCGGTTGAACTTGCGCCGCAGGCAGTCAAAGACATCCGTCGTTACTTGATGATCAACGATGATGCTTCCAAGTTGCAAATCGCTCCCGCTACCAAGCCAATTGAACGCTAGTTCAATTTCGGCAATCAAGTAGCGGAACTATTAACGGCCGAAAAAAAACCCCGCTCTTCCATAATATTCCATCGTCAATTCAAAAGTCGCTTCTCGGATCGCTTGTTCCATCGGCGACCCTAAATCGACCAAGTTTGCGATTCGATCTTCATAGGCTTTCCGCTGTGCGGCGGTCATCGTTTCAAGTCGATCTCGCATCCCATTCAACTCTTGGGTTTGTTCCTTGGACTCATACACAAGCTGCAAACTTGCTAACTCGCCTCCGTCAAACCAAACAAAATCACAGTTGTCGCACTCGTCGATCTGAAACCCTGGCTTGCGGACTGTTTCTTTGCGCATTTTGTTACGGCAACGGGGACAACGAATTTTCTCTGCAAGATCGACTCCAGATGAATCAAGCACTTCATCTTTAAGCTCGTCAATGTCTTTATCGATTCGTTTTTCGATTCGAGCTATGCTGCGTTTCTCAACCAAGTGTCCGAAACAGTTTGGGCACTCATGAACGTTTGCGCCAGCGTATTTGATTCGCTTCAGAGCGGCGGTGCAATTGGGACATTTCATGGAAGGCTAATTCTGCTTGCGTAATCGCCGGCTACTCGTCAACAAGTTCTATTGGCGTGGACTGGCGATTGCTATCCGTAGAGGATTCAACTCAAACACCAATTCGAATCCCCCTTCGTTTTCTTGGTAATTATTTTACCGTCGTCCGCTGCCAATTGTCAGTTGAATCTGGATTCGGTATCCTATTGGCTTGCTTTTCGAGCGAACGATAAGAATTTCAATTCAAACATTCACCATAAACTGTGAGAATAAAATGGCCTATTCACTTCCCGATCTTCCCTACGCGCACAATGCTCTTGAGCCGCACGTTGATGCAAAAACGATGGAAATCCACCACGGCAAACACCACAACGGCTATGTCACAAAAGTCAACGCCGCTCTTGAAGGAACGGACCTTGGATCAAAATCAATCGAAGACCTGGTTTCGGATCTCAATGCAGTTCCAGAAAACATTCGCGGGGCAGTTCGCAACAACGGCGGCGGACACGCAAATCACTCTTTGTTCTGGTCAGTCATGAGCCCGGATGGCGGTGGCGAACCGACTGGTGAATTGGCCGACGCAATCAACGCTGCGTTTGGAAGCTTTGATGGATTCAAAGAAAAATTCGCAGCCGCTGCCGGCACTCGCTTTGGAAGCGGTTGGGCTTGGCTAAGCGTAGACGGCGGAAAATTGGTCGTCGAAAGCACACCCAATCAAGACAACCCTTTGATGGAAGGCCGCACTCCTATCCTTGGACTTGATGTTTGGGAGCACGCTTACTACTTGAACTACCAAAACCGACGTCCCGACTATGTCAGTGCGTTCTTTAACGTGATCAACTGGGGTGCAGTCGCCGAACGTTTCGCGGCTGCAAAATAGTCACCGTTGATTAGTCACCGTTGATCGCCACTTTTGCTGGCAAATGAAAAAGCGTCTTTGCAAGCACGAAGTAGCCAACCAACGAACTGCATCACGAATTTGATAGCGGAACCAACTCCGCAAACCGTAAACAACTAAAGGCCAAGCGATATCGCTTGGCTTTTTTTCATGCGCGCGGCGCGTGTCCGGTTTTTGCCAAGTTTCGCCTTCCTACGCACCGAAAACTGCGACTCGCTAGCACCAACAAACATTGGATCTGGCTCATGAACTGCCAGCGATTGCGACGTTGACGCAAGCTGTCACCCTCTCTAACATCCCGACCCATTATGCGTAGCCAACTATTTCTTCCACGATTTTGGCAAGAAACAGTGATGGTAATACCGATTACCTGATTACGTAGACTCGTCTGGCTAAATAGCTTTAGCCGGTTAGGCGTCCCTTTCCGCGGAATTCAAGTTGGGTTTGGTTCATGAAAATCAATCAGAAAACCACCGTCAAATCAATGTCTTTGGCTGTATGTCTAATTGCAGTCTCAACTTTTGCATTCTCAGGCTGTCGTTCTGGCGGACTCACCAAACCAGATTTTGGCAAACTTGCTTTCTGGAAAAAAGCAGAAGGCTCGGCGACCAGTACGCCTCCGCCTCCAGCGCGGCATTTTGATCCTTCTCCAATCGATGGCGCTCAACAGCAGATTGCCGCCGGCACTGAAAAAGCCAAAGACCAGATGGCCAAGGTTGACGGTTCAGGGACGCGCAACATGTACGAAAGCAATAAGGACTCCATTCGCAACGACGTCGAGTCGGCGATCAAAGGCATGGGGACCGGCGGTTTGCAACCACCTGTTCGCAAATCTTCCAGCGTTGCTGATGCCCAGAATAGCGTTCGATCAAAACTTGATGGATTTAGTTCGGGTGCAAAATCTGCACTCAACGCGGAACAAAAAGAATTCAAAGCAGCCATGAGCGGGAGTGGCTCTAAAAATGACTCCGGGTCCAATGACTTTGGATCTTCCAACGATTTTGCCCCGACCAACTCGTTTGCTTCAAGGACAGCGGAAGCAAGCAAGGATCTGACTAAGGGCTGGAAAGACATCGAGACACCAACTGGACTTTCTGAAGCGGCCAACAGTATCAATCAGTCATTGGCCAATGCAAGAAACGCGACTTACGATGCCAACGGCAAATTGGCCAGCTCGGCAAGTAAAGTCAAAGATTCATTTGTCGCCAAAGCCAATGAACTTTCGAGAACCACCAACAACGCACTTGCTCACAACGGATTTAGCGCAAACAGTTTTGCGACTCCAAACTCAAATGGTTTTGGGGCAAGTGCACCGATGACAAAGGAATCTACTCCTCCCCCTCTGACTGTTTTGACACCTAAACCAACTGCTCCAGCGCTTTCAAACTTTGGCGGAACACCTGCCGCGACGACAAATACAGGCCAAAGCCAAGCGCTAATGGCACAAGTAGCCGAAGCGAAAATGCAAATCGAACAACTCAAGGCCCAAGTCGCTCAAGCCAAGCTCGCTCAAGCCCAAAAAATGGCGGCTCAGCCAGCTCAAGGGTTTGCTCCACAACAATTCCAACCTCAAACACAAACAGCTCCACAACCATTCCAACCTCAAACACAAATGGCTCAACAGCCACTCCAAACGCAGCAGCCATTCCGACAGCAGCAAACGTTCCAACCACAGACCACCAGCCAGCCTGCTACTCGCACCGCGCAACTGCAAGTTCCTCCGTTCTCCAACCAGACGTCGGTTTCCAATTCTAGCCTGGCGTCGGGCTTGCCCAACAACGTTTTGCGCAGCTCCTCTGGTTCGCTTCGTGCCCCACAGGCGCCTGCGACAACTGCCAACAACTTCACCCCAGGCTATTCGAGTACTGGACAAGGCGGATTTAGCGCATCATCAAACGGTTTTGGCTCAAAC
>CAYZGP010000115.1:0-9830 GCA_964478065.1 uncultured Pirellulaceae bacterium | reverse complement strand
TGGCTCAAACAGTAGACCAGCAGCCAATTCACAAGTGAACTTCGAAAACTCGCAACAGCCGACTTCAAATTCGTTTTACGCCAACGGTGGAAATGCAGGTTCTGCTACTCGCATTCAAAACCACGTCTCTGACATCGACATCCCAGCGTCGGTATTAAGTGGTACAGGCTCCTATGCTCCCGGCAGTGTGAACGCGTTGAAATCAAAATAGTCCAACGGATGGCTCAAACAGTTACCAGTACTGTAATACTGCATTGCTGGCCTCTGTTAGATTTGGACCGTGCTTCTTGCTTCTTGAGAACCGTGTACAATTAACGTTGTCACGTAGCCAATTCTGCAATTCCAAATCAATCTATTGTTAACATGTTCGATTTGGAACGAATCAAACAGGAAACTTCGGTCGCTCACATCGACTTTCATGAAGAAATCCGATCAACCAGCGATCGCGCGATTGAGCTGATCAAACACAACGCCATTCCGTTTCCCGCGTTAGTGCTAACCAACAACCAAACGGCCGGTCGCGGGCAACGCGAGCGAACTTGGTGGTCCGACAAAGGTAGCCTGACGTTTACATGGGTCACCTCCGATTCACAATTGAGTTGTTTTGAAGTAGCCAATTCGCAGGAAGCAGTCGCTGCTCGTTCGCTGCTTCCCATCATTGTTGCTAATGCCACGTGCAAGGCGATCGAAGCGACGACAGGACTCCGCAACATCGCGATCAAGTGGCCAAACGATTTGTTGGTTGAAAACCGCAAGCTTTCTGGAATCTTGATCGAGTCGATCCGGCAGACGAATCAAGCCAACTTGAATAAATCCCGTACACATGGCTCCCAATCGCAACCCAACGTTTGTTACGCCGTTGGAATAGGAATCAATGTCAACAACAACCAGAGTGAGCTCGAATCGGGTGGTTTGGGGGACCAACAGACTCGAAACCATCGCACATTGTCACCTCAGGAATCAGCGACTCGAGAAAATGGAGATGAAAATTCCAGAACGAAGCTGGGACGTCCGACGAGCATCCTTGCTGAAATTTCAAAAAACACATCGCTTGAAGATTTATTGATCGCGATCATCCAACAGCTAAATCACGACACGCGCCAACTGCGTACCGGTCAAGGCAATCCAATTAGCGAAATTGTGGAAACCTACAACCAAAGATTGGCTTTTCGTGGTCAAGAAATCCGAATTAATCAAGCTGGCCAAACTGAACGATTGGGGATTTGCCAAGGCATCAATTCAGACGGGAATCTTTTGCTTCAAACCAGCAAAGGAATAGAAGCAATTTTTAGTGGAATAATTCAAGCCGTTTGAGGAGTCTGGAAAAAAAATGAGCTTTCAAAAATCGCTATCGTTTGAGAGTTCTGCCTCTAAAATTGGAATCCGTATGAATTCTCGCTTGCGTTACTGGAAATTTTTGGCCGCAAGTGTCAAACTCATGGGATAGAAATGGTTCTGAAATTCAGGTTTAACCTAAGGGGAATCAGCCATGCCGCTTTTTGAAGTAGAAACAGACGCACATATTATCATCACCTGGGCCGACAGTGAGGGAACCGCGACAACTGTTGCGAACGATTCTTACCCAGGTGAAAACATTGTCCGATTAACCAAACGGCCCCGCGATAGTTGGGTCATTTCCAAAGGAGTGCTCGGGATCACGTCCGAATCAGATCCCTGCGGTGTCGCGCGCGACTGCCTTTCCAAAGCAGCCGGCGACAAAGTTCACGCCATCCGCCTTTATATGTCCGAGACCGGAACCGATCTTGAACAAGCCCGCAAAGCCATCGAATCAAATATGGTCATGGGTTGGTGACGACTCAACTTAAACACAACTCCACCCAAAATTTCGACGTTCAACGCCATACATCAGCAACACCAATCACGGGTCACTTAATGTGGCCCATTTTTTTGTTATAAGATTATCGCTTGTTGGCTTCGATTCGTGCAATTCAAGCTGCACTCATGTAAAACGTACCTATTGCCCAATGGCTACCGTTGAATGACATTGAAAAACATCACCAAAAAACACAAGTAAATTTCTGGAAACTTTCCAAGCAATTCCAAAGCCGGGCGAAAACTGATTTTGCCTCAAACTTTGCCGCCTCAACTCGACCGCAATCTTGAATAAGCCTAAATACCTGATCTCGCTTGAAAACATCGTCAAAAATTACAAGACGATGCGCGCACTTGACGGGGTCAATCTCGATATCGAACCCGGCATCACTGGGCTATTGGGGCCCAACGGTGCAGGCAAATCGACGTTGATCAAACTCCTGCTCAATTTGGTAAAACTCTCTTCAGGTTCCGGATCGGTTCTCGGACACCCGCTTGGTAAAGCCGGTCGAGAGATCCGCAACAAGGTTGGCTACATGCCCGAAGACGATTGCTACATCCCAGGCATGTCTGGTGTGGAGGTTGTCCAATTCGCGGCTTGTCTTTCGGGGCTTCCTCAAACGGAAGCGCTTCGTCGTGCCCATGAGATTTTGGATTTCTGCGGCATGAAGCAAGAGCGTTATCGAATCATCGATACGTTCTCAACGGGCATGCGACAAAAAGTCAAATTCGCGGCCAGCATCGTTCACGACCCCGAGTTTTTGATCCTTGACGAACCCACGTCTGGACTTGACCCCGAGGAACGTGAAGGACTTTTGGCACGCATCCGATTGCTTTGGACGCAGTCAGGAAAATCAGTTTTGATTTCGACTCATATTTTGCCGGACGTCCAAGCAATCTGCGACAACGTTTTGATTTTGGCAAAGGGACAAGTCCGCCTCAGCGACAGCATCGCTAACCTGAGCAAGACCGACTCGCCGTCATTTAGAGTTCGCGTTTTGGGCGACACAGAGAACCTTGTTAACGCTTTGAAGGACAAAGAAATAATGCCAACGATCGCACCCAATGGCGAAATCGCTGTTGGAAGCAACGATCCAAAACTGGCCGAAATTATCTGGCAATGTGCAAATCAAACCGGCACCATCGTTCAGTCTTTGACTCCGGCGAAAAATTCACTGGAAGAGATTTTCATGGAAACCGTTGAATCAGCAAAGGAAAGTCAAAATGCCGATTCATGATGTTGGCTATCGCGGCTGGAGTGGCGAAAAAACGTCGCCCCTCACCCGCTGGACAATCATTACGACCAGTGGAATTCGCCTGGCAGCGAAATCGAGATGGGTTCGCCGTATGCTTTTCGTGGCATGGTTGCCAGTTCTCTATTGGGGCCTGGGATTTTTCTTTGTTGAAAAAGCAATTGCCACAAATGATGTTACAGACAACGAAGTGGTTTCTGAATTCGAAGAAACTTTCGATGTTCAAGTCAACGCCAACCCGACACAGTTGGCGATTGAACAACAACTTCGCAGTCAATTTGCGAGAGCTCCGCACGCGGACAAACTGGCCGATGCATTTAAGTCAGGCGATACGGCACGTATTCGAAACGATGTTTGGCGTTGGCTGTTGATGGTTTTCTTTCGATATCCCCAAGCACTTCTCATTCTTTTTCTTATCGGTGCTGTTGCCCCTTCGCTGATCTCACGAGACTTACGTTCGCGGGCATTTCTCGTATACTTTTCGAGGCCAATCGGAAAACTGGAATACATATTTGGCAAGCTCTGCATTCCCGCCTCGTATATGATTGCCGTTTCAACTTTGCCAGCGCTGGTGCTCTATTGTTTTGCCATCATGATGTCTCCCGACGTTTCGGTCATAATAAACACTTGGGATATCCCAATACGAATCGTGATCGCGTCATTATCGCTAGTCATTCCAACTGCTTCACTCGCGTTGATGCTTTCTTCATTGACCCAAGAAAGTCGTTACGCCAATTTCTCCTGGTTCGCGGTCTGGGCACTCGGTCACGGAGCATACCAGGCAATACAGGCTGGAATATCAGCCCAAATGATGAAAATCCCAGACGATCCGAGCGTGATCGAAGCCACTAAAAACTGGCGGCTTGTTTCGCTTTACAACTGCCTCGGTGACATACAGGAGTTTATTTTTGGCTTCCAAAGTTTTCCCGAAGTTTGGAAAGCGTTTGTAGTTCTGGGCGGGGTCACCCTATTTTCTTTGTTCACATTGTACCGACGTGTCTCGGCACCGATTCAAGTTTGAGGCAACACAATGATTGAACTGGATAACATCACGAAACTTTATAAAACCGTCATTGGTGTCAACGACATCAACTTGAGTCTGGAGTCAGGCACATACGGTTTGCTTGGGCCCAATGGATCGGGCAAGACCACATTGATCAACTTGATCCTGGGACAACTACAACCAACGATTGGATCGGTTCGCTTGTTTGGAGTAGACCCGTGGCGAAAAAGTGAACTCCTCCGTCGTGTGGGACTTTGCCCCGCTGTTGAGGTTACCTATCCACGCGTCAGCGGACTCGACTGGGTCACTTATTTGTGCCAATTGCATGGATTCGGTTTTGGCGAAGCTGAAAAACGGGCCAAAGAAGCACTCGACGTGGTCAAACTAACTTACGCAATGGATCGACCGATGCGAGATTACTCGCTGGGAATGAGGCAACGCGCAAAAATCGCGCAAGCCATCGCTCACGATCCAGACCTTTTGATTCTCGACGAGCCATTCAACGGACTTGATCCGGTTGGTCGTTATGAGATGTCGGAATTCCTTCGAGAATGGGCAACCCAAGGCAAGAGTTTGATTTTGGCGAGCCATATTTTGCATGAAGTCGAAGCCGTCAACCCTTCGTTCCTGCTGATTTCAGGCGGAAGACTATTGGCATCCGGTTCGCCTGAAGAAGTCCGATCGCTACTCGCCGATTCACCTTACACTTTAAATATTCGCTCCTCAGCCCCAAAACGATTGGCCAATTTACTGATCGAATGTTGCGATATTGAGTCAGTCCAATTTAGCGACAGCGATTCATTTTTGATTTCAACACGAACGGCATCCCAAGTCTTTAATCAACTGCCTGCGATATTGAAAGAGCACGACATTTCGGTCACGGAAATGAGTTCAACGGACGATTCCTTGAAAACACTTTTCTCGACGCTGATGAAAATCCACCGTGGTGAAATGAATCGAGGGATCGCATCATGAAACTTTGGTTAAACGGCGCAATTGCCACCTGCCGATTCGAGCTCCAACGTTCATTTACGTTTCAGCGTACGTCCGTCTCGCTAATGTTGGCACTTTTCCCGCCAACAATGCTGTTTCTATTGTCGTTGGGAACGAGAGTTTCTGGTGACCTAACTGGATTTCAAGATTTTGCCAAACTGATTTCGGTCCTGCTGATCTCCTTGGTTTGCCTTTTGTCCCAATTGCTTTGGGCCACGCCAAACGTTTATTCAGAACTAGAAGGCAAGAGTTGGGGCTTCATCGCAAGTCGTCCCGGTGCTCGCATTTCGATTTTGCTAGGCAAGTTTTTAGCTTCGTTTGTCGTGTCGTTCGCAATTTCGTTACTGGCACTTTCATTGTGTGTAATCATCGCCGATCGGATGCTGGGAATCCTTAATCCCGAGAAATTCTGGATCGCAATGTCTGGTGTATATTTATTTGCCTGCTTGGCTTACTCAGCGATTTTCTCGCTCATCGGAACACTATTTATCAAGCGTGCGATGGTTGTTGGGGCAGGGTATATCATTGGCTCCGAAATGGTATTGGCATCCATTCCTGGCGTGCTGATCAACCAATTCACAGTCCGTTTTCACTTGCAAGAGTTAGGGATCCGATGGGCGGGTTGGTTTTTCCCATCGCCTTCATCGTTGAAAGACTACCGTTTAGTATTCGGTGAAGGTCTTCCGATAGCGTTGCATATTGGATTACTGTTATTGATCGCCGCCGTTGCCTTGGGCCTCGCCGGCTGGGTAATCGTAAGCCGCGAGTTCATCACCACCGAAGAGAGCTAACATAACGGCCCTCGAAATGGAAACCCGATGCGTAAGCGCCGGCCTACGTCGGGTTCCCAGCGGCGATGAATAGCATTAATCTTTTGATCACTTGTAACCTCGCAAATTGGTTTGATTTGGTACAGTCGGGCCGTTACAACAGACTTGGTTAGCAATTCAACAATTTTTAGATTTCGTTGCTTGCATTGTTGCTTTGACTTTTGGAGAAAAACTTGACGGAACGAATTTCGCTTGACTCGGAATTGTGGGACGAATCAGAAAGTGGCCGGCTGGTGCAAGCAGAACTCAGGTCTTGGAAGGAAAAGTCTCCTTCAGTTTCAGAGTTTCGTCGTGCAGTTGAGATCAATTCTTGTTCTGACGCGCTATATAAATCCTTTTATTATGCGCTGCCGTATTTCGTTGATGAGCTTGAAAAGAATTCAATAAAGATTCAGTCCGAGATGATTACCATGCTGGATTGGAATCTTGCGCGTGCCTTCGAAGGGGATTCTGATCAGCTATGTGCAGATTTGTTTGATGCTCAGTCAGAGAGACTTATGAAGCTACTCTTCGAAATGATCGCAGGCGGCTACACAGAGGTTTTGCAAGACAATTTGGCCGCAATCGCTGCGTTAAATGGCGATCCTGTTCTCGCACAAGCAATCCTTGCTATTTGCCCGTAATTCGTTTTTCAGTCTCAATTTCTCAAGCTCATTCCAGTAATTTTCTAAGCCGAGCATAAAAGATCATCACGATAGATTCCGGGCCATTGCTGCCAGGCCTCGAAATCTTCTCGACTCAAAACCGAACTGGCCAAAGCTTCTTGCTCTTCCGATGTCATCGCGTCAAACTGTGCCCCAATCTCTCTCTACCACCTCAAACGCCTCTCGCTGCTGCTTGGATTTCTCTGCTTCTTGCTGGCGTCTTCGTGTTTCCACAAGGGCCCCACGCCTCTGGTGTTGCTCGATCGTGGTGATCGGCTTGTCCGTAGGCCACGCTCCCACTTCCAACCGATACCGAATCGCTCCGGGGCTTTTGAACAGAGCTTTGTTCAGCTGGTACTCGGCAACCACGTCAGCGATCTGATCCGTGAATCGTCTCGCGAGATCCTCACGCAGATTGGCGTCAGCCAAAACAGATTCCAAAACTCCCGCCGCCGGGAGAAGAAACTTAAGAAACAAAACTTCATTCCCAACCTCTCGAACTCCATCTCTTTAGATACGCACCCGTTTTATCAACCGTAAAACGAATCGCACCGTCACGGTCAGTGCGAGCGACCTGTCTTCCTACTGCTTCAAACACACTTGCAGTTTTGTCAGACACGCGTTGATTGCCACCGCTGATCACAACGAAATCTGGACTCGCCCATTTCATAAACTCGGCGGGACGGCTGTTTTTGCTTCCATGGTGGGCAGCCATCACCAAATCAAAATGCGTTGGCTTAGTTTCCAGCAACAACTCCAACCCCATTCGTTCCAAATCGCCCGGCAACAGAATCTTCACTCCAGCATGCTCGAGCGTCAAAACAATACTATCGGAATTGTCATTGTCGTTGGTCCCATGCACTGGTGGGCCAAGCACTTTCATTTCCGTCGAACCATCACTGATTAACCGATCACCAGCCACCGTAGTTCGGACTTCGATACCACGCTCGCCCAGCACTTCCAGCAATCGAATCACCGAGCGCGAATCGCTGTTGAACATTTGCGGCGAAACATATACGACACGAATGGAAAACTGCTCAGTCAACTGCGGCAAGGCATTGAAGTGATCGACGTCACCGTGTGAAAGCACGACCGCATCAAGATGCTCAATCCGCTCCGACCACAACACGCCCGCGATATTCCTGGCACCGTAACCCGACGATCCAAATGCCCCGGCGTCGTACAACATGTTCTTGCCGTTGGGCAGTTGAATCAAAACGCTTGAGCCATGCCCGACGTCGATAAAAGTGCAAACAAGCGAATTCTTTCCGCTTCTTTCAAAGTACTTTTCGACTTGATCTGGAACCAACCACGCAAACACTAACCATGCGCACGCCAACGTTGCGATCCAGCGACCTGGCAATTTGGTTAGTGGATAAACAGCGACCAGGAACACACCAACATAAAAAATGCTTATCGACCAAGCGGGCGGGCCAGCCGTCCAAAAGTGGCCGTAGGGAATCGCTTGCGCCGCCCCAATCATCCATTCAATCGCAGCTAAATTACGATCGCACACCCAACCGAAAAACCGCGCGATAGGCGAAAAAAACGTACCGAACGTCAACACACCCAATCCACCATAAAGCCCCCACGCAATCGGAACCAGCAACAACGGATTGACGAGCAACGCAACGGGCGCGACCAAATGAAATCGAAACGCGACCAACGGCATTGCGACGGCCCAGATCAGGCCGCTGACTAAAATCGCCGTTCGCAGCTGTCGGCCCATCCAGTTGAACGTGCGAACATGCCACGGTCTGGTACTGGCAATCAGACGCTTGATTGGATCAGTCGATGGCGGCCAGAATACCCAATCGCTTCCAAACGTCAGCGAACCAACGGCTAAGAATGAAAGTTGAGGACCAAGTCCAAACAAATCGCTTGGATTGAGAATCAACACAATAACGCCAGCAATCGCCAGCAGGTTAAAAGAAAAGTGACTTTCGCCTTGCCACCGCCCAAAACAAAAAAGCGTGATCAAAATCGCGGCTCGGGAAACGGGCGGCCTGAACTCGACTAGACAAGCGTAAAAGAACACAAACAAAACCGTTACCAGCAAACACTTTTTACGGCTCAACAATCCAAACCGAAAGAAAAGAAAAAACGCACCTGCCAAAATTCCAACATGAAGGCCTGAGATGGCGAGTAAGTGTACAGTCCCAGTTTCCATAAACGCGTCTTTGCGAGAGCGCGAAAGCTGCTCGCGATTGCCTAACAAAATCGCGGACGCAAACGGGGCTTCGCTTTTGTTGACGAATTTCCAAGTCAACTCGTTCAACCGCTGGCGGAGCTTGGACACAACGCGGGCTTGAGTCCATCCTCCGGGCTTGATCACTTTCACCGACTCGACGTTGTACGCATGGAGAAACGCCAGTTTGGATTGTGCGCGATAGAATTCTCGAAAGTCAAACTGCCCAGGATTGGTTGGGGGTGAACTGGCAACCAAGCGACCAAAAATTCGAATCTGATCTCCGGCTCGTACATGTTTCGTCGGAGCGTGAATAATCAAGTCAGTGATCCCAGTCGCCGGACGCCACTGGGCACCATCTCGAATTTGTTTTACGCGTACGGTCAATTTTGTGCGACGTTCTTGCTGCAGGCCACCGGATTCGGCTTCATCTTCTTCCGATGTCGCCATGAAACGTGGCTCCGAGATCACAGTTGCTTCAACGCAACAGGGAGTCGCAACATTGGTGGCAAACCTCCCGATCTCGTTGGCACCAAACCAATTCCATCTGCCATGGTGCCAAAATGCCGATATGAAAACTAACCCGATCAGCAAAATTGTCGAAGCGAAAAACTCGATTCGGCCAGATAACATCAGCGAGTTTTTAGCAGCTCTACGCCAGGCAAAAAACCAAATCGCGCCGCAAACACAGGCCGCAACCAGATACAAAATCCAGGAAAATGAATTCCAGCGGTCAGTTGCCCAGCGGTCGAACGAAATCCCGGCGCACATCGCCAATGCGACTAACACCATCGGCTGATAAGTCGGCCAACGTGATTTTGTATTGTCGACCAAGTCATCGGTTAACTTTTCGGTCAACTTTTCGTTACTGGAATCCAAACGCATATCGAACCAGAAAAGAAAAGGTTCAGCAAAACGGGAATCGCAACAAAACGCGAACAACGGCGTCTGTAAAACAGGAAAGCAAGAAATTGCAAACCAAGAAGACTGCTAAATTTAATCGATTGACACAGATAAGTAAGCCAGTGCCATGGAAGCGAATCGTTTTAATAGGCAAATTTGCGTTCGATTCGCGTGCAAGCATTT
>CAYZGP010000114.1:5586-19412 GCA_964478065.1 uncultured Pirellulaceae bacterium | reverse complement strand
ACATAGAATCCTGCCCAACGAAACGTTAGGCAGGATTTTTCTATATCTGCTTGGTATTTTTGGATGAAAAAAACGAAGTCTGGCGACTCGGTTACGGGGCAGTGGCCCATTTCGTGCCCCTTTATCTGGCCTCTAATCTGAAGCCTCCACGCCCCATTTCGCCTACCTGCTCAAACCATGTAGGAAATTCGCTCTCAGCAACTAAGTGTTTAGCCCCACGCTTTTTAGGGAATTGCCGGCCCCAAAGTGACCAGCTGCACGCTAGGGAATAAATTTACTGTCGATCTTCTCGCCTTTTTGGCAATTTCTGGGCAAACCTTAGGGTTTAACAAGCGTTATTTACGACCAAACAGGCATCTAACGGTCGATCCAGCAAACGCCTTTAGCATGGTAATTTAGGTAAAAAAGAGAATAATTGATATCGATTCCAACTGTGTCGATATGATATAGGCTCCAGTCTCATTCCACGCAAAATCAATTTAAACGCATTTTGTTGAACGAGTTATGTTCGGAATCCACTTCCAAAATCGAAAATTCGACGACCGAAAAGTCCTTGGAGCATCCATGCGCCAATCGGTCCGCTTTTGCGCACCGATAAATAAGCGATGGACCAACGGCGGGCTTTCAAAGAATTGCCGGAATTCCAATCTCCAAAATCGCGGTCTGTCACTGCTTGAGCTTTTGGTTGTCCTAACCATCTTGATCGCACTTGGTGGAATCGTTGTTTCAACATTGCCTGGCATGCTTAAGCGAACCCAAGTCGCTACCGCTGCAGCAAATGTGCCGGAGATCGACAGCACGATTCGTCGCAACGCGGTGTTATCCCAAGGCGAAATCGGAAACCGTTTTGACTCACTGGTTTCTGGTGCAGGATCGTTGGACGGAAGCATCCCACCCTACATCGGTGGATCTGACATTCTTGAAACGACCAGCCTTTCGCCACCAGAAGTCGAAGCACTTCGCTTGATTGGAATCACTGAGTTGGTCCCAGCCGAAGCCCAAACTGAAAACGCGACTTTTAGTTCACACGATCAACTTCCAGTGGGTGTTGGCTCGGATACAAACGTTTGCACCCTCAGCTCCGAGGTTGCTCAAACGTTGCTTCGTGAAGATTGGAATTTTGAAGCCGTCGATGGTGCCAAATATGTATTGCTTGGATTGGGTGAACAATGTTCGCTCGTTGGAGCCGGCCCCAGAGCTGCTTTTTCAGAAACCCCTGTACATTTTTCTGATGACCGAAATCAAAGTCCAGAAGAGATGTACTCTCGATACCTTTTGTTGGTCGAGTTAAGACCTATCAATGAATCCGAATCGGTTGCCCGTTATGTCGGTGCAGCGATTCCAGACCGGAATGGAATCCACAGCGTTTCAAGGGAATTGGAAAACCACTACACCCAACAGAATTAGTTTTCAGGAGCTAGTTCTCCCACCTCTCTTCTCTGTGAATAAAACTCTATGAACCGTACAAACTTAAAATATATAAAACCGAAACCTTCGTCCCAGCGACGCCAAGGTCTTACGTTATTGGAGTTGATGGTTGTCATGCTGATCTTGATCGCGATGGCGCTGATCTTGATCCCAAGTTTCGACAACATAGAAATCGTGACGCCATCTGGAGAAGCAGAAAACCCAACTCACATTGCAACCCAAGCAACCCTCAACACGGTTCGTGATGCCATCGCTGGTGAAGACGGCGTGATTGAAACACTTTCGCACAAATCAAACGCCTTGCCACGAAGGATCAATGATCTTGTCCAGGAAGAAGCCCCAGAGCATATGCTTGAAGCAGCACCTGAATTACAAGTCTACGACCCTGTCAACAAAGTCGGCTGGCACGGCCCTTACGTTCACCCAACCGGTCGCAGCGAAACGGGCGAGCCTACAATCGTTGATGGCTGGGGAAATGAGCTTCAACTACAAGTCGATTTTGACGAGAATGGCACGATCGACCAAACCGAATCAAAATATATCCGTGTCGTCTCAGCCGGTCCCAATGGCGAAATTGAAACGCCAGCTGATGTTGCCAATATGAAGCCAGGCGAAAATGAAGCCAATGAGCTTACGCTTTCTGAGTGTGGCGACGACATGGTGCTCTTTTTACGGTTCCCCGATAACCGCAAATAGTCATCGCTCAACCTACAATAGGTTTGCGAGCTGATTGATCGTCAGCGACTTGCGGACGCCACCTATTGTTCGGAGTTTAAGAATGACCAGTATTGCGTCTCGACTTAGTTCTTTGATGCCCTGTTCACGTGGGCGTGTTCGCGCTGGATTGACGCTGCTAGAGCTTATGGTCGTGCTTGTAATTCTTGCGATCGTCGCCACGGTCGCGATTCAGTCACTTCAACCACAAGTCGACAACCAACGTTTTCAATCGGCATCACGGCTGCTAAGCGAAATCAAGTCGGCGACCCTTGGCCCAGTCAAAAAATACCAAATCGACGGCACGCCTTTGATAAGCGGATTCTTGAGCGACGTTGGTCGGTTGCCGCTGGCCGAATCGTCCGGGTTAAATGTCGACCAATCCCAACCTCAATCCACAATGCTTGGCGAGTTGTGGGATACAAATTCAGACTTGGCTACAAATTTTCCGTATCAATTTCGCCCCGGTCCGACGCAACCGGTTGACTACTCAACCATTCGATTGCCGTGTGGTTGGCAGGGGCCTTACTTGCAACTTCCGATGGGATCTAGAACGCTGACTGACCCTTGGGGCCGCCCTCCCGAAACACTTGAAGAAGACGGAGGGCAAACGCA
Source organism: uncultured Pirellulaceae bacterium (assembly GCA_964478065.1). Classification (GTDB taxonomy): domain Bacteria; phylum Planctomycetota; class Planctomycetia; order Pirellulales; family Pirellulaceae; genus Mariniblastus. The sequence continues at coordinate 16,655 of CAYZGP010000114.1, read as the reverse complement.
AGCGGTTTCAATTACCGTTCCGCTTACCAACGACGCAACCGAACCCACGATCCTGACAACGGAACTTACAACCGGCAAGGTTCAAGTAACCGGCAAAGTCCTGGTCGACAATCCAGAAAACGCGCAAGTCACCGTCGCTTTGTTGACCCCAGCCCCCGAATCGTCCTTGACGACACTGGCGGTGGTTGACGATGAAGATGAACAGTTGGACTCGTTTCTTTTCAGAAGCATCCCCGTTGGTCTGCGAGCGATCGTGGCCGAAGTCGACGGGAAACGGCAGGTCAAATACATCCAGGTCCCTCACGGCGGTGTAACCGTTTGCTTCGATTTTCAGGCAAGACAACAAGACGACAATCCATAAGAATTGAGTTGAAACTTTTTTTCATCATCACTGAATGAACACGTTTTCGTAACATGCCGCGTCGCCCTCAAATCTCGGTCATTCTGCTCTACAACCGAGAAGTAATCCGCGCAGATTTTGGCAACGATTTTGACCAACCGGTTTTTCGAATCCAGGAAAAAGTCGACGTTGAATCGACTTTTACAGATGTCGTCGACCAAGTCGTAAACGGACAACCGCCGTTGGCAACGCAAACGATTGTTGCTTCAACGGAAGTCTGGTCCCAAATCGTTTCTTTGCCCAAACTTAGCGTCACTGGCATCGCAGCTGAGGAACTCGAAGAAGCATTGAAGTTCGAAGCGGAAACGCTGTCCGGTATCGACATCGATGAAATCTCATTGGCCAGTTCCCCTTTGGGTCGCAATGACGAATACCAACAATACTGGGTTAGCGCGATTCGTAAGACTGACCTCGACGAAGTAAACGCAGTCCTCGAATCGGCAGGCTGCCGCGAAATTTCAATCTCTCACCCGGCAGGATTAGCCGGGACTGGTGAATTGATCGCCCAAAAAAGTCGTCGCAAAACCGATGGCAGTATCGATGCGGTTGAAATCTGGAGCGAGCTCGCCTACTTGCTTTCCAATCAAGGCCACCGGCTGGTCAAAGTCAAACAGGCCAACAACGAACAATTTATACGCGATCAAATTCAGGCCAAGACATCGGTCTTGATGGGCACGACGGCAGAAATTGATTTTGGTGAATCAATTGAGACCCGAAGTCTTTCCGATTCCAACGTCATTGGCCAGTGGACAGGGCGAGTTGCTTCCAATTGCTTGAATCGACTTGATGACCTCCCGGCCCCACTCATTCGCCGCTCCAAAAAAGTTGGTGGCACGCCGACACGCCATTTAATTTCTGGTTTGATCGCAATAGCCGTGTTGGGATTTTGTTTTTGGCATTGGAGCTACCTTCATGCCCACAATGACAAAATCGCAATGCAAACCGATTTGATCAAACAACCTGCACTCGACAAAAAGAAATACGATTCGCAGCTAATTTCGATCGTCGAAAAACGCGCCGAAGTCGAACTTGAAGACACCGCGTTGGGCGATGACTTGAAAAGGGTCCAATTTTTTCTGGACAACCAAAGCAACCGAATCGAAAAACTGCTGCATCTTTTGATCGATCTACGAACGCCCGAGTTGGTGATCCTGGAAATTGGTGGTACCGAAGAAGGCGTCTTGATTTCCGGTTTGTCGCTCAACGGTGAATCGGCTCAGGCCCTCGCAAAACGCTTGCGCGAAAAAGCAGTTCCGCTCGGGTGGGCCGTCAATCCCGCTCGGCAGGAAGGCCAACAAAAGCTGACCACCGGCGGACCGTGGGACTACGAAATCCTGCTAACCGACACAGGCCCTTTTGAGTCAGCCGTTCAGCCACGAAAGAAATTGTCCGTCAGTACAAAGCCTTAGCCATCGCCAATCCGATCGCTACGCTATCAATCACTCGCAAATCAAATTAGAAATTTGCACGATGAACGCAATGAAACTCGAAACAATTAAGGACAACTCAAAACGCGAGCAGTTTCTGCTTATGTTGTTTCCTGCTGCGCTGATTCTTGCGATTTATTCCGTCCTGTTTGCTGTCCCAGCACACAGTAAAAAAGCCAAAATCGAAGCCGAGTACGTTCTCCAAAGCCAGTCGTCGGTTTCCGTAGCGACCGCTGAAATCTCAAAAGAAAATCTCTCCAACGCGCAGGAAAGTCTCGAACGGCTTCGCAATCGCGTTTCCAACTCAAAGCAACAAATTCGCGAATTAAGTCAAGGCTGGAGAAGCCGCAAAGGTCGCCTGGAAACGCTTGAAAAAATCACCGAACTGATGCGTGATTACAACCTCTCCATTGTGTCACAAGGTGGTAAAGACAGCGTTGTCGTCTCTTCCTATCTCCAAGACTTGTTTCGTATGATGGATGAACAGGCAGCACAGGAACCGGTTGAGTTTTGGCCTGTCGAAGTCAAAGGAGCCTACGCCGATGTTCTCGTTTTTCTAACCGACGTCAATACGCTTGCCAAAAGCATTATCCCGGTCACCATTACGATGAAGCCCGAGTCAGAAGGCAGCACTCAAAAAACCTGGACGATCGTTTTCGTAATTTAGGAAGTCCTGTATTAGGAGCCGATGATGCCCGAACAACAAAGTGAACTCCTCAATAAGGTCCTACTCAAAGCCGTTTCGTTGGACGCTTCGGACATTCACGCAGCACCAGGGGAACCCCTTCACTTTCGAATTGATGGTTCGCTAACGCAAGAGTTCTTTGCAGAGCTTCCTGACAATCTATTTACCAATGAAGCCAGTCAGGAATTCTCCGATGCGATCTTAACACCCACATTGGTGCGGCATCTTCAAGAAAACGGATCGACCGATGGTGCTATTTCCCTCGACCAGCAAAACCGCTTTCGATTTAACGCGTTTAAACGAAGTGGTGAAACCTGTTTTGCATTTCGGAGATTGGCCAACACGATTCCTGGGCTGGACGAGCTGGGGTTGGATGAAAAACTCTACGATCTTTGCTCGTTAACCGACGGCTTGGTACTCGTCGCAGGACCAACGGGTTCAGGAAAAAGCACCACCATCGCGGCATTGATCAACCGAATCAACCAAACTCGTTCTTCGCACATCATCACGATCGAAGACCCAGTCGAGTTTATTCATCGCTCCGATCAGTCGCTTGTCAATCAAAGAGAAATCGGCTCGGACGTCGGAGATTTCAGCCAGGCACTCAAAGGAGCCATGCGCCAAGACCCCGACGTGATCCTCGTTGGCGAACTTCGCGATCTCGAGACGATTCGCACTGCCATTACCGCTGCTGAAACAGGCCATTTGGTTTTTGCGTCCGTTCACGCAGGCGATTGCAAGACGTCCATTGAGCGTTTGGTGGGAGCTTTTTCTGCCGAAGAACAAAACCTGGCCCAACGCTTGGTCGCCACCGTTTTGCGAACCGTCATCGTGCAACACTTACTTCCTCGTCATCAAAATCCAAACGTGGACGAGCCTCAGTCAACACGCCGCGTTCTGGCCAGCGAAGTCATGCACGTCAATTCGGCGATTTCAAATCTAATTGCGACCTCGAACTTAAATCAGTTTGCATCCATCATTCAAACTAGCGGCGACGAAGGGATGTGGACGCTTGACGATAGTCTGGCCAAACTCTGGCGTGCTCGTTTGATTTCCGAGAAAACGGCCCGTGGACTGGCTCGGCACCCCGAAACCCTCGCCCAAATATCCCGTCGCGTTTGATAAACTATCGATCCAACGACGCTAACCCATTTTCAATTGTTAACCACTGCCAATTGGTCCATGCCTGAATCAACCACCGTCGACGACAGCACCAACTTGCTTGACATGGATCAGGTCAAAATTGATCCGGTTTGGGCGCTGCGCATTCCGGCAAACCTAGCCACTCGAAGGCAAGTCCTTCCGTTCACGCAGCAAGACGGCGCTGTGTTAATCGCATGCAAAGACCCTGACGACGATCAAAGCATCCAGGCCGTTCGCCGCTACATCTCTGAAAAAGTTCAAGTCGTTGCGGCTGAACCGACGACGCTTTTTCGAGCAATCCAACGAATTTTCCAAGACACCGTTCGCTGGAATGGCAATCAGGCAGAACCGGTTCGAATTCAGTTTACTGGAACCAAAGTCGATCCCGATTCGGACAACATCGTTGCGTTGGGTGATGAAATTTTTCACGCAGCATTGATCCGACAGGCGACTGACATTCACATTGAACCGACGTCGACTGACGTCGGTATTCGATTACGCGTTGATGGCGTTCTCGACGACTATCGCCGTTTTCCATTTGCCGTTCACAACCCGTTGCTGTCTCGGCTGAAGGTTATGTCGGGAATGGATATCGCCGAACGCCGGGCTCCGCAGGATGGACGTTTTACACTTAGCTCAGAACACAGCAACGAAATTGACATTCGCACCGCTACGATTCCGACCAAGCATGGCGAACGGATGACACTGCGATTGCTGGCGACTCAAACTCAAGACCTTACGCTGATGCGATTGGGAATGTCCAAAGAAGATCTTGATACGTTCGAGCACGTGATCAATCGCCCAAACGGTTTGATACTGATGACAGGGCCAACCGGTTGCGGCAAAAGCACCACACTTTACGCTGCGATCCGAAACTTGATTGACCGAAAGTCGCTGAACGTGATTACGATCGAAGACCCAGTTGAATACGTGATCGACGGCGTGTCACAGGTCGAAGTCGACGCCAACGACAAAGTCAGTTTTCACAAGGCGCTTCGCAGCTCGCTTCGTCACGATCCTGACGTTTTGATGATCGGTGAGATTCGCGATGAAGAAACCGCTGAAACCGCGATTCGTGCCGCGTTAACCGGGCACTTGGTATTTACCACCATCCACGCAAATTCGGCGGTTGGCGCGATTACTCGATTGGCCGACATGCGAATCAAACCGTTCTTGATCGGAGCCGTATCAAGATTGTTTGCCGCCCAACGGTTGGTCCGAAAGCTTTGCCAAAAATGCAAAGTCCCAGCTGAAATAACGCAAGCAGAAGCAACGATACTTTCTCGCGACGACTTGTTGGGCAAAACGATTTACCAACCTGGCGGATGTCGCTATTGTGCGGGCACAGGATTCATGGGACGAATTGGTTTGTTCGAGTTCATTAAGTTTGACGAAGAAATCGCGCGCATGGTTGCCAGTCGTCCAGACGAAACGCATATTCAACAGCTTTTGAATCAGCGAAAATCAAGATACTTGTTGGATGACAGCGTTGACAAGCTGCTTCGCGGGGAAACGACTGTGTCGCAAATCGCAAACGTCATCAGCCCTTATTAATCTGAATTTGGTAAAACGATTCGATGGCCGAGTTTCGTTACAAAGCGAGAGATGCCTCCGGCGGCGCCCGTTCGGGAGTCGTCGATGCCACCAGCCGGTCTGCGGCGGCGTCTCAGCTTCGCAGCCGCGGCTTGATCGTCACCGGCGTTCATCCAATCACCAATACAACATCGGCTCGATCAGGGTTCGATTATTCAAAATGGCTTCGGCCGCGCGCCGTTGACATTGAGTTAAGCCTCCAACAATTGTCGATGATGGTTCGAGGCGGCATGCCACTGTTGACGGCTTTAATCGCGCTCGTGGATCAGGCTCCACGAAAATCGCTAGGCAACATTTGGCAAAAGACCGTCAAAGATATTCAAACTGGCGATAGTCTTTCCAGTGCGATGACCAAACATAGTTGCTTTCCGGATTTCGTAGTCCAATTGGTTCGCGTTGGTGAACGAACGGGCGAGCTACCTCCTGTTCTTGGGCGGGCCGTGACCACGATGCGCAGTCGTCGAAAAGGAACACAAGAGGTGGCGTCGGCTTTGATTTATCCGCTGCTGGTCGTTGTGATTGCCGTTTGCGTCACGGCGTACATGGTCGTTTACCTGATCCCACGTCTGGAAATCTATTTGCAAAGCCTCGGCAAGAACATGCCGGCGATGACACAAAATTTGGTCAATGCGTCAGCGTGGCTGAGACAATACTACGCGGTATCGGGAATCGTTGCCTGCGGTGTATTCGTATTTGCCTTGGTCGCCTACCGATCCAAAGAAGGTCGAATGTGGATTGACCGTATGGCACTTCGCATTCCGTTTGTTGGCAGCCTGTTCAAGCTTTGTGAAACTTCAACGTTTGCCCGAAGTCTGAGTGTTATGCTGGGAAGCGGTATTACACTGATCGACGGATTGGGAACAGTTGAGAAACTACTGTACAATCGGTTTACCGCCAAAACAGTTAACGCCACACGCTCAAAAATCATCCAAGGCGGAAATTTCGCAGATGCCATCGATGAGGGCAACGCTTTCTCGCCGATGTTGAGAAAGATGATCGCTGTGGGACAACAGTCGGGTGATCTTGGTTTGGTATTGGAAGAAGTCGCTGATTTTCACGAAGACCAATTTCAATCGGCGATCCGACGACTCAACGCTTTCCTCACTCCGGCTTTAACGATTGGAGTCGGGGCAGTTGTTGGCTATGTCTATATAGCATTTTTTGTCGCTTTGCTGGCGGCAGGAAGTTAAGTTAGTGCGTGATATGGTGGCATCGTGTTGTTGCCAAAACACAGTGTGGCTTTTTGAGCGGTGGCGCTTACTGGAACGGGAACTTGAAATGAATTTAAAAACAAAACTAAACGTTTCAAAGCTTCTTGTCTTTTTCGCGATGGCAATCTGTGTTTGCCTTACATCGGCTTCGAACGGATTTGCTCAACCAGCTCAAAAAGCCAAACAAGACCCGACCGCGCCGTCGGACATGATCCAAAAAACGATCTCCAAAATTCGCGACGTCGAACGGCTCGATGCCTTCCTCGAGCAGAACAAAGCTCTCCAAGCAGAAAATAATAAGCTGAAGGGTGAGGTAGCTAGCATCAAGAAGCAGATTGCCAAGCTAACCCAAGACTTGGCCCAGCAAACGGCCAAGCTTCGCAAACAATTGCTTCAAATGCCGACGTTTCAGGTCCAATCCAAGATCTTGGGGGGCGTACGAAGCATGGCACTTCTTAAGTCAAAAGACAAAGTGATACGAATTCGTGCTAACACTGAGATGTCAGTGACAGTTGCCGATGGGGTTTGGGTCTTGATGCAGGTCAAGAAAATCTCTAAAGAGATGATAGAGCTGCACTTTCCTGAACTGGAACGTACAGTTTATTTGTACGATTAGCCCCCAATTCGTTAAAGCCACTCATTTTCAATCGCGATACGCGCTTTGATAGTTTGGCAACCGGCCACAACATGACATGGATGTCACTGCATTTTACGATCACCCGGCGCGCGCTGCTTGCGTTTGCAGCGATCGTGTTCGCGTTCTTGATTGTCGATCAATCAACCGCACAGGACTCGAACACTCCCAATGCGCCGACGCCGATTCGTCCGCAGCTTGAACCTGAGCAAGCTCAGCCGAACACAGTTATCATCGATCCATCGACGCTTGAGCCATTGATCGATGCAAACGATCCACTTCTGACTCCCAGCTACTCCAGTTTTGCAATTCCAGAACAGAAAATTGAATTGGTCGACTTTCGTGACCAAAACCTGGGTCAAGCTATGCGTCTGTTTTCCGAGCAATCGGGAATCAATATCGTGCCATCGACCGACGCTAATGCCATGAAAGTCAATCTCTATCTCCGCGACGTTCGCCCAATGGATGTTCTGGAGAACTTGACAAAAACGCATGACCTTTATTTTCGTACGGACCAAGACTCTGGTGTCATTCGAATCTACACAACTGAAGAGTACGAAGAAAACCTGGCGAGTTTCCGCGAAGAACAAACTCGCGTGTTTACTTTACTTTACCCTAATCCTGTCGACGCGGCAGTTGCGATTCGTGATCTATTTGGCGACCGGGTCGAACTAAGTTTTGGCGTGGGCGATCAGGATTCGATTCTCGATATCATCTACCGACTGAATCGTTTTGACTTGGTCGACAGCCGCAGTTTGGGACTTGGTGCCTATCAAGGCAACTACGCTTACGGTGGTCGGCAATTCAGTCGGCTCAATGGGCTTGGCGGATTCACCAACAACCAAGGGAATCTTGGCAACAACCAAAATCGCTCAAACAACGAGAGCCAACCGCTTTCTGATTTATCATCAGAACAGATCCAACAACTCATCGACGCCATCAACAAACGCAACCAAGGACCTGAGTCACCTGATTCCGGCGGGGTAAGCGATCCAATTTCGAAGCTCCTAAAAGAACGTCAGGCAACCATTTATGTGACGGTGGTTCGCCGAAACAATCAAGTCATCGTGCGAACGGCTGATGACACGACGATGAAACAAATTGAAACGTTGGTCACGAGCCTCGATGTACCAACCCCGTTGGTTTTGCTGGAAGTCAAAGTCATGTCCGTGCTTTTGGATGATGATTTTCGTAGCATTTTCGATTACCAATTCTCTGATGGCTCGACAACCGCTGGTGGTTTTACAACGGGTGACATTTTGCCACCCAGTTCCGATACTCTATCGGGAGCAGCCAGACGTCTGGCTTCGTTGACTCCTGGCGGTTCATTGCTCAATCAAGGCGACTTTACATTTCAGTTCGTCAACAACAGTTTTCGCGCACGATTACAGATGCTTGAAGACGACAATCGCGTCACGGTTTTGAACACGCCGCTTCTTCTAACGGCAAACAACGAAGTCAGTCGCATTTTCATCGGTGACACAATCCCGTTCACTGTCGGATTCAATTCGCCCCAAGTCATTTCTGGCGGCAATAACAACACAACCATCGCCGGCACGCCAATCACAGAACTTCGTGACGTTGGCCAGTCGCTGCTGATCACGCCAAGCATCAATGCGGATCGAACGGTGACACTGCGTATCGTTCAAGAAAACGCACGCCGGGTGCTTAACGGCGGACGTATCCCGGTGCTAAACACCAATGGTGTAATTGTGAATCAGGAAGTTGACACGGTTAACCGAAGCACGATCAGCGGAACCGTTGTCGCCAAAGACGGACTGGCAGTCGCACTGGGAGGATTGATCGAAGATGAAATCTCTGATGATCGGCAATCGGTTCCAGGACTTGGAAAACTGCCTGTCCTTGGGTTCTTTTTCAGAAAGCAGAACACTGGCCGACTTCGCCGTGAGTTGGTCATCATGGTTCGGCCTTACGTATTCAACACGCCATCGGAATCGGCATCAATCAGTGAGGAATTGCTTCAACAACTAAGCGTTCACCCTACCATCTTGTCTGGCAACCCAACCTTGTCAACTTTCGGTCCCCATGAGGTATTGCAAACCGATCTAGACAGTTGCGGTCTTCATCATGCGTTCAAATTTCACAACGTCGTCCCACGGAACTATTGATGCCCAACTTCGACACAAGTGGAATTGATGAAAGTCAATTGGCAACGGACCCAAATTGGATACGTTCCAAGAGCCTACGCGCGATGTTATGCCTTTGCTTTGTTTTGACAATCGCCGTTACGGGCTGTTCGCTTTTCAAAACCGATACAAATAAATCAAATCCGGATATCCTTAAACAAACGTTTTCGCGCAACTCAGAATCCAATCAAGCGACCGCAAATAACGGCGCCGTTCTTGATTCAAGCGTCGACAAACAGGATGTTCGGCTGGCCGGCGGTTTACTACTGGGCGACACAGACAATTTAGCGTTTACGCCTGCCAACCTGGCAAGTGTTCTAGATGAGCTGTTGGAGGAAAAAAAATTCGCCTCGACACGAAGTCTCATTTCACTTTATCCGGACCTCATCACAAAGATCCTGATCGGTGCCGACGGGCAAACAGTTAGCTGGGATCGCCTCACTGAGATTGCACGACTATTCGACGAGCAGTGGGGTGGAAGTGGCAAAGATCGCTGGCAAGATTTTATTCCCTCGATTCGACGTCACCCGGATTTTGTCTTATCAAGGAAAAAAGCGCTCAAACTGTTGGAGATCAATCAACCTGAAAAAGTAATCGCTTTACAGCTTGCTCGAAATTGGCAAAAAGATACATCGCTCACCAAATTAGCGATCGTTGAAGGACATCGTTTAGAAGGCATTGCAAATTTGATGCTGGAGAACGACGACCAAAGCATCAAACATTTTGGCGCAGCAATTAGTTTGATCAAAACAAGCCACCCCTATCAAGCGAGCCAAATCGCTTTGCTAATGGGCGAAGCTCAGCGCCACGCGGGAAAATTGGATCAATGGAAATCGAGTTGGGAAACGGCAATTGATTTGCAAAGCCGCTGGCTGGCCCAACGTGGCTTGAGCGATCCAACGTTTTGGAAAAAAGCCGCCTTCCTTCGCCCGGTTTCAAACAAATGGCCAAGTGCTGTGATTCGCCGTTTGGAAAATTCTCTTGGTCGGCAAAACCTGGAATTCAGTTCCGATAACACGTCTGACAACGAAGCCGTCATCTGGGCGACGATCGGACTGCAAAGTTTGAAACGACACGAATCGCAAAATTCAATCCTGGCTTTCAAAAAGTCTGAAGCGTTGGTCAACAGCTCATTGCTTAAACAGGAATTGCAAATGCAACAAGCGTTGGCAATGATCGACAGTGGACAACAGGCTCCCGCGTCCGCAATTTTAACGAGACTAGGCTCAAAGGAATCGTTGTTGGCAGACCGCGCGAAAGCGATCCTTGCAGCGCTAAAGCTTCAGAATGGAAGCTTGGCACAAGGCATGAACCTTCTTCAATCGGCAATTAAATCATCCAATCGTTGGCCAGTAGCCGAACGTTTGCGAGCTCAAGCGGACTATGGACTGGCTTATCTGATGCGAGGCCGAGAAGAGCAGGGGATCAACATGTTGAATCAAGTCCATGCAGGGTTCGTGAAGCAAAAGAACTTCGAGCAGGCTTCACAGTGCCTGGCGAACATCGCAACGTATTATGAAAAGACCGATCAGCCAGCGAATTACAAAAATGCGATCGCTCGGTTAAAGCAACTCGAATCGCTTTAGAGTTAATGAATCACTCAAGTAACTTGAGTCGTTCTATTTGACTTGAGTCGACGCAGATACGCAGGTTGGACATTCCTGTCCACAACCGTTGCAGGAAGCGAAAAGACGGACAAGAATGTCCATCCTACCTACGTCAGCGAGGATCTTCGGCGCCCTCGCTTACGTCGGGTTTCATTAGTTGCTTTTTGCGTTTCTTCCGTTTTGCACCAATCGGCAACCACCATAAATATAAACCGGAACACC
>CAYZGP010000114.1:3577-5486 GCA_964478065.1 uncultured Pirellulaceae bacterium | reverse complement strand
CGTTTCTTCCGTTTTGCACCAATCGGCAACCACCATAAATATAAACCGGAACACCAAAGGCCTAGCAAGATCAGGCCGTTGGGAAGGAAGACCCAGAGCTTGGCAGCATCCGAAAAGAATGAGCCATCGTGAAGGCTCTCAATGAAATCACTGCGTCGGTAATTGGCGGCAAGTACGTCGCCTGTTTTCAAGTCGACTTGAATTTCCCAGCAGTTGGCACATTGGACTTTGGCCATTCCCTTGCCCGGTCGAACATCAATCCGATCAATATCTTCCCAGCTGTTGACGTCGGATTGAGGGACGGATGAAGCCGCCTCAAGAATGCTTTGAAAGTCAACCTCTGGTGTATCACCGATGCCTTTGACGGTGGCGGGCTGAACCCAAGTGACTTGTTTTTTGATTTGAAGCAACAGTCCAGAAACGATCACCAGAAAAAGGGGAGCAAGCGTAATGATTGCTCCCCAGCGGTGAAGTTTTCTCGACCAGCGGTTCCAGGCAAAACCTCGTTTTACCGAACTGGGTTTCGACGTCGCGGAATCCTTGCTTTTTTCCAGCGGCGCCGATCCATTTTGAATCATCCAGAATTACCGACTTCCGTTGATCAATTTTCTTCGGTCAGATTCAAGTTGCTCGCGAATTTTGCCTTTGCTGTTCAACTGCTTTCTAGCAACATCCAAGTCAAGCTTGTACTTTTTGGTCTTCTCTTCGATCGCAGCAAGCCGTCTTTTCAAGTCAGACATGGTCCGATTCAGTTCTTGAGCACGAGCACGTTCAACATTGTACTTTCGCTCCAGGACAATTTTCCTACTTGGCAAATCGCCAAGCAATTTTTGAATCTCGGCAAGCTCTAAATCGATGGCTTTGATTCGATCCTTGTTAACGATCTCAGGAGCCATATCGCCTTTTTTCATTTTGGTGATAACTGGCAAAACGATCGCTGTTGGCAACGACAAACTTGAGACACGGCCACCACGAGCAATGTTGATTCCAACAACTTTTCCGCTAAGGTCCACAATCGGCCCGCCACAGGTAGTTGCTGTTAGCATTGAGTCATGCTGAAAACACTTTGGGAAACTTTTACGACGTCGACTCGGCTCACTTCCCATGCTGTTCTGCATGTTGGTACGACGATTGGCTGAACTGACTTGGTCACGCGAAGCAAGTGTAAGCTTGATGTCCATTTCCTTTTCGCCACGAAGAACCTTGAGGGTAATTCGATCATAAACATCGTATTGACGAATGGCTTTTAACAGTTGAGCATTGTTCTTGACTGGCGTATCGTCAAGCTGAATGATTGTATCGTTGACCCACAGGTCTGCGGTATCCGCTGGGGACTTGTCTTCGATACTAGTAATGCGAACACCAATCCCGATATTGGTATCTTCACCGTCATCGTTCTTTTGATACACGTTAATCATTCGGATCCCAATAAAGGGGCTGGATGGCGGGATAGCTCGTGCGTCAACGCTAACGACTCCGACCGCAGTGTTTTTCCTCTCGGCTTTGGGAGACGCAACCCAACGACCAGTAACAGGAGCATCTTCCTCACTCCAGATAACAGGGGTTAAATCCTCGGCCTCGATTTTTAAAAGGGCCAGATCTGTCTCCGGATCGATACCGATGACTTTGGCTTTGTGTCGTTTATTGCCAGTGGCAAGTCTACAAGTCAGATTTCCGTCGAGCTGGCTGGCTTTGGTCAAGATCAATCCGTCAGCATCAATGACTGTGCCCAATGCGACCTGTCTTCTGTCACCGTAAATGGTGACAGTCGAATCATTGACGGAGGCAACGACTTCATCAAAAACGGAAACAAATTTCTTTGACTTCTTGGAGTAACTACTGATCCGCGTGTTGTTTCTTCCAAAGAGTCTGGAATTGAAACGCCTGGAATTCCCTCTATTTTCAGCTT
>CAYZGP010000114.1:0-3477 GCA_964478065.1 uncultured Pirellulaceae bacterium | reverse complement strand
TTTGTCGTCAGACTTCTTTTTGTCGTCAGACTTCTTTTTGTCATCTGTTTTTTCTTTGTCGTCATCAGATGAGTCTTTAGTCGACTTCTTCTTGGAAGATTTTTTCTTGGTCGACTTCTTTTTTTCAGATTTCTTGTCTTCGGACTCCTGATCATCATCGGATTCTTTTTCCTGCTTTTTGGATTTAGCAGGCGCTTCTTGCGCGATGACTGATGTCGTCACTGAAGTCAACGGAAAACAGAATGCCAAGCAAATGGCGAGGATCAAGCTTAAGTTAATTTTGAAGTGGTTCATTCTTTGACTTCAACTAAGGGAACGTATTTTGATTAAAAAATAGATTGAGACGTCGATTGGATTATCGTCTACGGCGAGTTGGACCACCGTTTGCGACGGTGAGTTGTAGTTTTTCCTCTTCGCCATCTCGCAAGACAACGATTGTGATTTTATCGTTGGGACGCAAATCAAGAGATTTGACAGTAGAAGAAATGTCATCCTTGTCTTCAATTTTCTTGCCGCCAAATTTAATGATCACGTCGCCTTTTTTAATTCCAGCCTTGTCAGCTGCACCTTTCTCTATAACGCCTTTGACTTCGTTGGTTTCATCGACAATATCGATTCCAAGCTTGCCAGGGCGACCGTCAAGAATGACGGCCTTGGCCATGCGATCCCAGTTCTCAGAATACTGATCAACTGGCACGTGAAGGTTCTCGGTGAGATCTTGACCAATACGGCTGTGAATTCCAATCACATCGCCTCTCATATCAAGAAGCGGTCCACCAGAGTCGCCACCCACCAATGTGCAATCGGTTTTCAAGACGCGATTTTGTTTCGTGATAATTCGCCCAACTCTTACGACCAAGCCGCGAGCTTGATCCTTGCCACCAGGGTGACCGACCGCCATAACCCACTGGCCTAGTTTAAGATCGCTGGACAAACCCAGGTCGAGATAAGGAAAACTCTCACCTTGGTCTTCTTTGATTTTTAACATTCCCGAATCAACAGAATTGCTAACGCCCAGCGTTTTCGCTCTGACTCTGTCACCATTTGGGAAAGTAATAATTGCTTCGCGGTTTGGGGGGCCGATTACGTGAGCCGCTGTCAAGATATAACCATCGCTGGAAACGACAACACCTGAGCCTTGTGAACCGCCCATTTGAATATTGACCGTGGCCGGTTTAACTTTCTCTGCCAACTCAGCAAAGTGCTTTTCGAGAAGGAGAAGTTCATCCACGTCAGCGGGAGCTTTGCCCGAAAACAAAATTTCATCTAATTGAGCGTTGCTGGTCTGGTTCAACAGCCCGCACGTGAGTAAGAAAACCATGCAAGCTAAAAAGCGAATTACTTTGGGCATATTTGTTGATCCTAAACCTTGTTGTGTCTCAAATAATGATTTGAAATGAGTTTATTATAAAAGTGAATAATCCATTTTAGATTCCCCTTAACATTGTACCATTGTCATGTTACGAAGCCTAAAGGGGAATCCAACCCGTATTAAAATACGTTTCAAAACGCCGTTTGAGGCTAGAAAAATCGTGATTTCCGGCATTCTGACTCCCTATATTCAGAATATGTGTTAGGAACATCGCTAAAAACGATTGGTGGAAACTTGTGAAACGGCTAATTTTTGGGTGCGGTTACCTCGGACTTCGTGTCGCAAAACGATGGATTGAGTCTGGCGATTCCGTATTCGCGATAACACGAAATCCAGAACGGGCGCCCGAACTTGAGCGTTTGGGTTTGCGCCCAATCGTGGCCGACATCACAAATTCGAATTCTCTTTCTGAGCTTCCGATAGTCGATACGGTTCTGTTTGCCGTTGGAATGGATCGCTCAAAGTACTCTGATATCCGCTTGGTCTACGTCGAAGGATTGAAGCACGCAATCGACGCGCTTTCAAAATCGCTTTCCGACGAAACCGGGCAATTTATCTACGTGAGTTCAACTGGAGTCTACGGAGATTTCGGCGGCGACTGGGTGGATGAAAACTCCGCAACCCAGCCAGAGCGCGAAGGCGGACAAGCGTGTTTGGAAGCCGAAAATGTAATTCGAGCAAGTCGATTCCAATCCCGCTCCACCATTTTACGATTTGCCGGAATCTACGGTGAAGACCGCGTTCCCACTGGCAAACTGATTCAAGCCCGTCAGTGGGAGAAACTCTCTTCAGCCGGCTACCTGAATCTGATTCACGTGGATGACGGTGCCGCGATTGTGGAAACCGTCGCAAGCGCAAACCCAGCCGGAGAAACATTTTTGGTTAGCGACGGAAACCCAGCGCTGCGGCGTGACTATTACGAATTCATCGCCAACCATTTTGAAGTCGATCCCATTCCGTGGGAACAGATTGACAACAATTCGAATGGTTCGCGACCAGGAAGCAACAAACGAGTTGGCAATAAAAAGTTGCTTGAGCACTTTTCGATCACGCTGCAATTCCCGAACTATCGTGCCGGTTTGGCCCAGGCATTGGAATCCGTTTGATCGGACGTCGTTGCTTTCACTGCCTGGTTTTCAAGTGGCCATCGAGTGTTGGGCCACTACTCTTGAATTCCGTATGCACATCCGCCGCAAATGCGTGTTGTTGAACCAAACGTCTGAAATCCATAAAATAAGTTTATTCAGTTAATTCGCATTCGGATGCCAGTATGCTTCAACGCAAGCCAATTTTCCCAAACATCATCGAAGTCAACCATCAACTCGGGCAGGTTCTCGGTTGCAATGTGTATGTGATTTTTGATGGCGACAAATGGGCGATGATCGACATCGGCTACGAAGAGGTCGTTGACGAAGTGATCAACATGATTCGCGAAATCGACTTGCCATTCTCCGGCTGCCAAGCGCTCATCGCAACGCACGCTGACGTTGATCACATTCAAGGACTCGCCAAAGCCAAACAGATATTACGAACGAAGGTGGCAGCTCATCCATTAGCCGCCGAGCCATTACAAACTGGCGATCGGATTAAGACGTTTGCGTTGATCGAAGCCCAAGGGATCGACATGACGATGCCGCCAGTCGAAGTCGAAACGTTGATCAACGAAGGCGACACGATCAGGGTTGGAAACATTGAACTGGAAGTTTGGTTAACGCCCGGTCACACCGACAGTCAACTTTCATTTCGCTTGGGCAAGTACCTTTTCAGCGGCGACAACATTTACCGTGACGGCTGCATTGGCGCGATCGACGCCCATCACGGCAGCGATTTGGTTGCGTTTGTGGAATCGTTAAAACGTATCCGCGATAGTGATGTCGAATGGCTGTTACCAAGCCACGGACCGATCTTCCGCAAAGACAACGAGCTTTTGGATTCTGCAATCAAGCGAGTTGAGGGCTACCTTCACATGGCCGATTTTGGGACTTGCGCGATCGATTGGCCAATGATGGACGAATTCGAAGAAGAGATCGCGGCAGGAAAAATGCCTGGTTAAGCGTTCCAGGAAAAACCTAAAAGCTTACACGACTTTCGAATTCCAAATTGAA
>CAYZGP010000113.1:14953-19906 GCA_964478065.1 uncultured Pirellulaceae bacterium | reverse complement strand
ATTAAAGGTTTTGGTCAGATTTTTACGTAGCCCTCTGACCAGCTACGACACGCCACTTAAACTTCTAACAGTCCGGTCGAATCCAATTCGCCCCCTGATATTTTCGTTCGCTTGTCAGGATTGCTCCCTCCTTATGAACCGTCGGCTCAATCTTTCGAAATCGCCAAAACATCGCTCCAGCAAACGCCAAATCAGCTGAGAATAAATTTGGTCCCCTTGGGCTCCCAATTCTGGCACGCTTTTTAACCACAAAATTGGGGCTGTTCAAAACGCCAAAAACAGGCACGCTCAATATTCAAATCTGGAAATCCAAACCCAATCTTGACCACCAAACGGCTCAACTTATCTCTATCCCAAAGAATAGCACGGCCCCCGCGAAAGACCAACAGACTTCGCACCAATCAGTCAAATTGACGGGATTTTGGGAATACGTCGTGCACTTATTAGAGTGACACTCGTCACGGATGACACTTCTCCCACTCCCAAGTTCGGCTTTTTTGGGGCTCGTTCCTATATGCTGGGATGTTTTAGGTTTTTGATGGCTCCCCTTGGACGTCTGTAGCGGTGGATCATTTGAACAAACGGACCAAGAAGCAGCCGTGACTGAGGTGTTGGAGAAGTGTAAACAGGCAGATTCCTCGCTATACGCGTCGGTTTCCATTTTGGCTACCCATGACTTATCGAAAAGTCAGTGCCATTGGGCTATCGCGCATAACGCCAGGGCTATCAACGCAAAGTCGGGAGAAGCTCGCAAGTCATTGGACAGAATTTTGGTCCGACAAAATGCCGCACTATTAATATTGGGACGCCCAGAGTCCCTCGCATTCGGTAGCCTTTGACATTTAATCCATTATTACGCAAACGAGTGAAATGGGTCGGCAGTCGCACAAATCCAAGCCCGAATCGAAAAAGCTGTTGGAGCCGGCCCGCGGGACCGTAAAAAGCCACACAAGTTGACAAACAACTCGGCGGCGGCCCTATGCTTGATCGGCCAATTCTGCAATAATCCTCGGGCATTCAATGTAATTCTATGCCCTCCCTAAAATGTTCGTACGTGCCTGCTTCGCAAAGCCCACGGTATGAGCCACCGCTGCGGGCAATTCAAATTGACGAATGGGCGTCAAAAATAATACAGGAGATCTGACTACATGTACAAAATTCTTAATAGCCAAGGTTTAGGCGTTGCTGGTAAACAAAACGAACTTATCGAGCTTGCTCTAACTCATGGCTTTGACGGAGTCGAAGTTGACATGGTCGATCTGATTGGCCGCCACGACACACTTGGGAAACAATTCGCCTGCCAGTTTCTTCAAAGCGCGAAGATCGACATGGGGACCTTCCAATTGCCAATCGATTTGGGTGCTGCCGACGAGCAATATAACGCTTCACTTGAGAAAATCCCTACGATCCTCGATTTGGCAACAACGCTAAATGCGAAAGGCTGTTACGTCGAAATCGCTCCCAACAATGCTGATTTTTCATTCCAAGAAAACTTTGAAAAGCACCAGAGTCGACTTCAGGATTTGAGCGAAAAATTTGGCGATCTCAAGATTGGGCTTTACCTGAAAGCGACGCAACAAGAACCCGCAGATGGCGAATTCAAATTCATCCACGCCGCAGAAGAGCTTTTGACGCTTGTTAAAGCAGTTGGCCAGCCGAATGTTGGGATTTGCTTGGACGCTTGGCAATGGGCTGTTGGCGGCGGAACAGTTGAGCAACTTACCGAAGCCGGTTTTGCCGCGACTGTTACCGAAGTACGCTTGGCCGACGTTGCGGCAGGTGCAAACCTTAAAGAAATCAAAACAAGCGAGCGGACAGCGCTACCTGGCAACGAAGAAAACTCGTTCTCCGTCGCGATGAGCAAAGCCGTTATCGAAACCAAAGCCGAAATTCCGATTTCCGTTTCCACTGATCTTTCAACGTTCACTGGGGGTTCGCGTGACAACATTGTTAGCCAGCTTAGCAAGCAGCTTGATCTTTTAATCGCCGGCGAAGATCCATTTGCGATCCAACAAGCTGCCAATGCAGAAGCCGAAGCAGCTGAAGGCGAAGAAACGGCTGTAGCTGCGGCTGAGTAAATCGTGTGGGACAATTCAAATTGCTTAAACTTACCTCGGGTTCTGCTCGAGGTTTTTTTATGCCTTGAAATCTGCACCAAGCCTGCGTGATTGCTGTAAGGATCAGCAAAGTTAGTTACGAAGGCGAATAACAAAAGCTACTCGCTGGTGCACTCTATAATAAGTAAGCTAAGTCCATCAAAACGCGAAGCCCGCTTCCAAGATGGATATCTGACGAACATAAAGCCAAGCCTTTCTGGCGAAGTCCAACCCGGTTGCCCGTTCTCAACTGGCCATTCTCAGGCTCCCAACATCGCCTTAAAGCGAAAACGAGAACCCGTTGGCTTCGATTTTGAGTAAGGCAAAACCCCCACCAGAAATTGAATCTGCTTTCACATGATGCTATCGGTTTGCCCTGGCGGTAAAGTTTTCCGATTAGGCAAACACTGCCCATCAGATAAACGAGAGGTTCAAAATGTAACGCATGTACCGATCATTCCCCCGTCGGAATGGGATAAATTGGATTAATCGGAACAACTCCGTAAGGAGTTAGAACTAGGTTGGTCGATACGTTTGGTGGAATGCATATTTTCGATGCATTGAAGGGCTCTTCTTTTGGCCTTTCACCCCACACCATTATGCCAGAGGTCTGAGATGCCACTCAATATTAAGCACCATATCGCGATCGCATTAGGAATTGGCGTTATCGGAGCGTACTTCTTTCACCAATCCAAACCCAATTTGCAGGCTGAAAGAACCCAAGACACTGCTGGCCAATTTAAACCGCTTTCAAGTTTTGGAGAAATTGGGGAATCACCAAAGCTTGACCTAAGCAGTCAAGCTGATTCAACGGCAATTGTTAGCGTCAGTGACGAGGCGCCAGTGGAAACGGCCATCCCTGACGAGCCAGAAGCCATTGACTTGGGGGCGTCTTTCGCTGCCAAGCAAGCGGAATTGCCACGCCCTGAGCCAGCAACCGACATGGAATCGTTCGAACTGCCGCCGCTGGTCATGGACGACGAAGAATTCGATTTCACTGAGCTGGATTCAGAGCAACCCGAATCCGAGTTATTGTCGGAAAGTGAAACATCACTGGATAACCAGCAAGTCGCACCTCCAAGTGAAATTTCGCAAACGACACTTGTTTCACAAACAATTAACCAAAGCATCAACACGGGCGATACCACCGGTGCAAATGAAACAATGGCTTCTCAGCCTTTGGCACAAATGACTCAGCCACAAGGTCAAGGCTCTGCTTCACGTTCGGGTACGGCTTGGAAAAAAAATCCTTTCATGTCAGGAACAGCCAGCGGATCGTCAACGACCCAACCAAAGGCGTTGCCCGGTTTTCAATCGAACCGATTTAACACCGAGCAATCAACTGACGTCCAAACTTTGGGCCATATTGCTGAACCCAATCGTGCACCTGCTTTACAAGTTGCTCATAACACATCAAACCAAGTTCGTTCTCTAAACGCGTTGCCGAGCATGGCAAGCGATCAGAGCACTTTGAACGAGCGACCTGCAAGCGTCTTGATGAACAAAAGCCAGGAAACGATGCAATCGCACTCTCCCGCCAGACAGATGCAAAATCAGACATATGGATCACCCGATTACTCAGACATGAGAATCACTCCGATCTCAACGGCTCTACCAGAATCCGCTGCACAACAAGCCGCCCATCATATCGAGTATGGCAAATCGCTTTCTCGTCGCGGTGCGTCATTTGCGGCAAAACAGGAACTCTACTCAGCGTTGAGAGTCATCGCACAAGCGAACGACGCGAGCATCGGTGGCAATAACTTTTCGACAGCCCTTGGTCGTGGAATCTTGCTCATGAAAGAAGCTGAAGATTTCGTTGTCAAAAACCCACAATCGGCCGTTGCACTGGACGTCGCCAAAGTCATCGACTCACACCGCTCCAACCTCATTTCGGCTACCGAAGCAGCTTCCATGTCGCCAGCCCAAGCGATGCAACGATACTATACCGTCGCTCAAGAGCAGCTTGATTTTGCTGGTGGACGAAACGTGGTTTCAGCCGAAGCGTTCTTCTGCCTTGGCAAACTTCAAACTGCCCTTATGAAAACACAGACCGTCCCAGGTCCACTGGATACAGCGAAAGCAATCGTGTTTCACCAAGTCGCCCTTCAAAGTGACAACAATCACTTCCGAAGTGCAAACGAATTGGGAGTTTTACTTGCTAAAACTGGTCAACTGGAACGATCGACTGAATTGTTCAAGCAAAGCCTGATCGCCAATCCAACCACCCAAGGTTGGCAAAACCTCGCCAAAGCACATAACCGATTGGGCGAGCAACGTCTTGCCCAACTGGCCCACTCAGAAGCCGTGGTCGCCTCGCAGGTCCAAGTCGCAAACTCTTCTGCTGGAATTCAATGGATGCCTGCTGCACAATTTGTGGCTCAAGCACCAGTCCAATATGAAGACCGAGTCGCGACTAAACCAGGAGATTTGCCACCTTCAAGGTTGCCTCCGAAAAAAGAAGATCCAGAACCAAAATCGCTTTCTGAGCGAATCAAAGATCTATTTTGATCTTAATCGTCTCGCTATTGATCGTGTTTTTGCTCAAGAGTTTTATAGATTCAAAAAAAGGCATGGAAGCCATGAAGTTTTCTCATAAATTGATTGCCTGCGGAGTCCTCATCGCAGGTACTTTGGCCATCATCGCAGCTCAATCTGACCAAGCCCCACCGGTCGAAGCACATCTTCAACCTGTCTCGGCACGCCCGTTGGCGCAAATCACGCCGGCAGTTCACGACGAAGTGATCCACGATCAAAACGTTGTTCTGTGCCAAGGTTACAGCTGCGGATGCCAAGGCGGCTGCAACGGTTCATGCGGCGGAGGAGTGGAATTTCAAACAGGAGTTCCCATCGGCGC
>CAYZGP010000113.1:5874-14853 GCA_964478065.1 uncultured Pirellulaceae bacterium | reverse complement strand
TACGGCGGCGGAAACTTTGGCGGCGGAAACTTTGCGCATAACCAAGGCGGACTTCCACCTCATCGAACCCTTCAAGGCGTCGACCAAAACATAACTGGTCGATTTGGGGAGGCCAGATGGCGTCAGCGAACCGAAGTGCCTTTCGAAGCCTTCGGCTATGGCGAATATCTTGGACCGCACCGCACGCCTCACGTTTCGGAGTATCGTTTGCGAGTCGACGATTCACTTGAATTCGTCTACGTGCGAACGCGTGAGAAGTCTTTTGAGCCTTACCAACTCTTCGTTGGTGATGTTATCCAAGTCTCTTCACCGATTGACGCAAGCTTGAATCAAACGGCACTCGCAGTTCGTTCAGACGGAATGATCTCACTGTCTTTGATCGGACAAATCCGTGCTGCGGGAAAAACGATTGACGATCTACAACGCGAATTGAATGACAAGTACACAGAGTTCGTCAAAAACCCGGCAATCGTCGTTCAGGTAACTCAGAGCGACACACCACTATTAGATATTTTGGCTTCCGTTGATGCTCGTGCAGGGCAGGGTGGTCAAGCCCGAGCGGCTACCGTTTCACCAGACGGCACCGTCCAGCTTCCCGGAATTGGAAGTGTTCCTGCGATCGGTTTGACGCTCAAAGAAATCGGCCGCGAAGTCAACGCTCGCTACCGACTACGTCTTGGTGGAATCGAAGTCACCCCCATCCTGATTGAACGTGCTCCACGATTCATCTATGTGGTTGGGGAAGCAGTACGACCTGGCCGTTTTGAATTGACAGGTCCGACAAGTGTCATGCAAGCCGTTGCTTTGGCTGAAGGATTTTCACCAGGCGGCAATCTTCGCCAAGTCATCGTTTTCCGACGTGATCAAAACTGGCGTCTGACAGCGACAAAACTGGACCTTGCTGGTGCACTTTTGGGCAAACGCCCACAGCCTTCTGACGAGATTTGGCTGCGAGATTCAGACATCGTTTTGATACCTCAAAAGCCAATCCAACGACTCTCAGAAGCCGTCAACCTTTACCTTGCCCAGACGCTTTACGCCATCTTTCCTCAGCAAGGAGTGGCATTCAACTTTGACGA
Source organism: uncultured Pirellulaceae bacterium (assembly GCA_964478065.1). Taxonomy (GTDB): domain Bacteria; phylum Planctomycetota; class Planctomycetia; order Pirellulales; family Pirellulaceae; genus Mariniblastus. The sequence continues at coordinate 13,774 of CAYZGP010000113.1, read as the reverse complement.
TTTCACTTCGCTTTAAAAATGCGAACACCTTTGGTTTGATTGGCACGCTTGCGAACAAACTAAAGCGACAAAATGACGTCCTTAACCGCTCGGGTTCTATTTGAATTCGGGCGGTTTTTATTTTTGCGCCGTGACCAGAAGTTGATGATAGCAAACTGGGCGCTTTTCATTTACTTCGTAAATTTATACCTGCAAATCCGTTGGGAAAAATATCACCATGAATTTTTCCCGATTTTAGGGCAAACCACCGGCCAAAACCTCGTTTTACAGATCTCAAGAATTTGCATCCTTTTGCTGAGACCTCCATAATGACGCTTCATCCAACCTAGGGCGAGTGATGGTTCAAACTTTTCAAACCAACTCTCGATAGATCAACCATATCATCACGGGTTAACAATGGACTTGGGGCAACTACGCTATTTTAGCAAGATCGTTGAACATCGAAGTTTCACACGTGCCGCAGAAGACTGCAATGTTTCGCAGCCCGCTCTCAGTCAACAGATTTCCAAACTTGAAAAAGAGCTTGGCCAACCCCTTTTTGAAAGACAAGGTCGTTCGATCCGACTAACTCCTGCCGGGCAGGTATTGCAAACCAAAGCAGACAAAATTCTTTTGATGGTCGATGATGCCAAGAAGCAGATCACCGACGATGGGCAAACCGGTAGAATCTGTGTTTCTGCGATCCCCACAATCGCCCCTTATTTGCTTCCTCAAATTTTAACGTCCGTTAGCAGCCAGTTTCCCCGTGCAAGTTTTATCATTTGCGAAGACACAACCGACGAATTGCTCAAACGCTGCTCCAATGGAGACATCGATGTCGGGCTGGTTGCACTTCCAGCTTCCGCAAAATATTTGAACATCGAACCATTATTCGAAGAAGAATTGCTTCTGGCTCTTCCAACCGACCACCCGCTTTGCAGCAGAACACGAATCACCACCAAAGACCTGGTCAAGGAACCGTTCGTTCTGCTTGGCGACACACATTGCCTGCTGGACACGATCGAAGCGTTTTGCAATCGGAGAAACTTTCAACCAATCACAGCCTCTCGAATCGAACAATTGACGACGGTTCAACATCTTGTCGCGCTTGGCCACGGTCTGTCGCTGGTTCCAAAGATTGCCACTGGAGAAGACCTGGGCGGCCAAATCGTTTACCGTTCGCTCAGCGGTGCAAAGCCGACCAGAAAAGTCGCGATCTGCTGGAACCCTTATCGCTACCAAAGCCAACTTCTTTCGAACTTCATCAAAGCACTGATTGAATTTTGCGGCTCATGCACGACGACACCAAAGCAACGTAAACCCATCGCTTCCACCCAGGCACCCGCTGCGACCAAGAAACTAGCCAAGTAATTCGTGTCACCAAGTGATGCCAATTATGCCGAATGCAAAACGGGACGCGCGTGAGATGCAACTCTTCTTTGATGCACGCGATGACAAGCTGTTTGAGCAAAGAGGAATGCGAAACCTTTACTGGCTTGATGACCTTGGCGCCAAACCGATTCAAGAAGCCAAGCAAGATGACGAGGGTTTTCTATTTGCTGGTGCTCGATGTATAAACGACTACAAGCAACTGGTTCAGCGCACGCCAAACATTTTCGATTACCCTGACGACCGCCAACCACTTATTCGCCTTGAATCGGTGTTGCATCGACTAGATGAAAACAATGTCGCTACACCTCGACCAAAGACTTGGCTTCTGCGCGTAGACCAGCCGATCCCGAAAAACATTTCGTTCCCACTGTTCGTTCGCGCCGGAATCTCGTCATGGAAATTAGGTGGCAAAATATCCAAAGTCACCAATCAAAGAGAGCTGGAATCGGAAGCTGGAGAACTGCGGCGAGCATTCGGGTGGGACGAATTGATTTTGGCCAGACAATGGCTGGACATTGTAGATTCGGGGCAATCCATGTACGGCCCGATTCCACTCGAAATCAGAACATGGATCATTGACCAAGTGCCCTATGCTTGGTCATTCCATCATGTACACGCTGCACCCAATGCAAACGGGTTTCCGTTGACCAAGTCCGACCTATCCACATTGAACCAGTACGCTGCTGATATCGGTCGTTCGTTTACCTCTCGCTTGGTTTGCGCCGATTTTGTTCGACTCAAAACGGGCGAATGGAATTTTCTCGAAGCAGGCCCGGGTAGCTGTGCAGGAACTGGACACGAACAGGTCTACAAAGCGGTGGCAAGCAAATTGATCGGGCAAACATTCCCAATCGTACCGGACGATTATGGCAATACTTTTTGAACATCGATTCGGCTTGACGACATAATGTTTGGCTACCTCAGCCCTCTCCTTTAATCCGTCGAAACACTCGGGCAGGGACGTCTTCTCGCTCACGGAACGACGCGCGCTAATTTGACGACAGACGCCAAATCCATCAGCGGCCTCAATCCGATATCAGGAAATCGACTTCGATTTTCGTTTCATTGGGCGGCAAATTTGTCGTTTGCACGTTTCCCTTTTTGTCGACCAGCATGACTCGTGGCGTCTTGGTTGACGGAGAATGATCCAAAATCGGATTCACTTTGCCGCCAGCCACGAACTTTATCGATTTGTAATTGGCGGCAATTTTTACAATTGCCTCTTGAGAGACGTTGTCCAAGTCTCGATCGCTACAAACAGCCAACATTCTAACTGGCGAATTAGCCCACTTCGCAGCATACTGACTAAGCAGAGTAAATGCTTCGGGTGACTGTTTGTCCTTGCTCGACCAAAACAACACCACCACGACTCGGTTCTCGAATTCCTTGGGGTCAATTGGGGCATCGTCCAAGTACGTCCCCGCAAACGCGATCGGTTTACCAATCGTCTCGATTCGCTTCAAACCATCTTCGGCAAGTTTGCGTGCAACCACAGATGCTTCTGGATCAACTAAATTGTCGACTGAATTAAGCATCTTTTGATAGACGGATTTGGCCCGTTCGTATTGGCCGTCTTTTTCAAACCATTGAACACGATCGTCAACAACAGAAAATAAATATTTTCCCGCATCTGGCCTGGTCACCAACTGTCCAGCCGTTTCACAAAGGTTACTCTGTCCCGCTTCACCATTAATTCGGCGATTGTCATACAACTGTTCAAACCTAGCCTCAATCAAGATTTGATCGTCGACCAAAGTTTCTACCATCGTCTTACCTGCGGGTGACTTGTCTGCAACTCGTAACTTTTGTTTGTTCAATTCACCGACCAACGCGGCGCCTAACTTCCGATCACGATCGTTTAAAGTTCTGACGATCAACTTACACTTCGTAATCAAATCCAGGTCACTTGGCATATCTCTCAACAGATCGACCATTTGTCCTACGATTGGTTTCACGCCACCGTTACGCCCTGGTTTCAACAACTCCATCATGTCGACACGCAGGATCGATATCCGGGCTAACCGAGCAAGTTCAGCATCAGCATCCTCGGCATATTCACCGGCAATCGCACGAATCGACTCGACAACGCTCGGCTCATTCAATGAGTGTTCATTATTGAGAATGTAGATCAATGAAAGTGAATTAATTTTGCTTTTAAGTGAAATCAGTCGCTGGGATTCTGTCAGTTTCATCGTCAACATCTTGTTGGCAATCTTGATTCGACGGCGGGCAGCGAGCACTCTTGCTTTGGGAGTTGAATCAGATGAATCGTCGAGTTCGGCGAGACTCTTTACCAACATATCCGCATCAGAAGAAGTGACGACTTCTACAAATGAATCGTCGTCAATCGTTCGAATTCCCGAGACTTCGTCTCCAGATTTATTGGCTTTCAAAACTCGTGCTGTTTCTGGCGATTTTGAGAACTGACCAAAAATCATGAACAAAATCATAAACGAAGTCACCAACCCACAAAGCATCGCGAAGAAATTGATACCTTCGTCTTGAAACTTCTTTTTTGGCGCGAAGTTAGCCTCAGCGGGTTTTCGTTTGTGTTTTCGTTTGTGTTTTTTGCTCATGGTTTTCTACATGGCAATCTGCATTCAAGTCTTAATGGAGCGGGAAGCTTATTGGATCTACAATTAATTCGGACTAAAACAGATTCAAGAATGGAGCTTGTTGATTGACGCTAACCATCGGCAATCAAGGCAGGACGATTGAAGATTTAGGCTTTTCCTCTGGTTCAGGCGGAGCGTTCATGTCGATGTTCTCGCTCGAAACATAAGTCATTCGCAACTGATGAAGTGCATCGCGGAGATGATTCGTCTCTTCCTCATCCAAATTGCCTTTGGTTTTTTCCTGAAGCATCGCCAGCATATCGATAAAGTGTTTGGCCATCGGGCGATTTACATTAGGCTTGCCGGTGGAAGGATCTGGAATGAACCCAAGACTTGCCATGGCTTGAGTCGCCAGAGTTGAAAGCAAAACCATGAAGTTCGCAGGTGGCAGTTGCCGCCCACCGCCAGATTCGCTGGCCGAACTATCTGAAGCTGAACTTCCGGCAGTTGCATTTTCGGAAGCTGTTGCGGATTCTGTTTTTTCAGATTCTGGTTTTTCGGATTCTTGTTGGGTTTCGTCTGACATGATAACTCCTGACTGGTTTGCCAACTTCAACAGCAAGCGGCTAGTTAAACCTTCTCGACTTCTTGTTTTGAACCGCTGTTGGAACGTTGGATCGCGGCTTCGACAAATCCTGCAAAAAGCGGATGGGACTTCGTTGGTTTTGATTTGAATTCCGGGTGAAACTGAACAGCCACAAACCAGGGATGTTCGGCGACTTCGATGATCTCAACCAACGAATCGTTTTCACTGGTCGCGGCAATCTTAAGCCCGTGAGCCTCTAATTGCTTTCGATATGTATTGTTGAACTCGTAACGATGGCGATGACGCTCGGAAATTTCATCCGACTGGTAACACTCAAGCGACTGAGTGTCTTCGTTGACTTGTGAGGTCTGAGCTCCCAACCGCATCGTGCCGCCTTTGTCGGTAATATTCTTTTGTTCGTCCAACAAACAAATCACGGGATGCGGCGTATCTTTATCGAACTCAGTCGAATTCGCGCCTTTCAAATCGGCAACATTCCTCGCGAACTCGATCGCGGCACACTGCATACCGAGACAAATCCCAAGGAAAGGAATCTTTCTTTCACGCGCCCAGCGAATTGCCTCTACCTTGCCTTCGGTTCCGCGTTCACCGAATCCACCAGGCACGAGAATTCCGTCATACCCAGTCAGCAAACGCTCGGGGCCTTCTCGTTCGATCTCTTCACTTTGAATTCGTCCGATACGAATCTGGGCGTGGTTCTCAATTCCAGCGTGGTCAATCGATTCGTAGATTGATTTATAAGCGTCTTTGTGTTCGGCATATTTCCCGACGACTGCGATGCTGATCTCCGTTTCCGGATTTCGCAAACGATGAAGCAACTCTCGCCAGTTGTCCAAATCCAACGTCTGCTTCGGGAAACCAAGCTTACTGACAATCAGTTCATCCAACCCATGTTCAACGAGGCTAAGTGGCACTTCGTAGATCGAAAAGTCTTTATCTTTCTCTTCGATGACTGCTTTGACTGGCACATTGCAGAACAAGGCGATCTTTTCACGATCCGAAGCCGCCATTTCTCGTTCGGTTCGGCAGATCAAAATATCTGGCTGGATACCGATTTGCCGAAGCTGACCAACAGAGTGTTGGGTTGGTTTTGTTTTGAGTTCCGCGGCCGCCTTGAGATAGGGCACCAACGTCAAGTGAATATAAAGACAATTCTCTTTGCCGACGTCCAGCGAGAATTGACGAATGGCTTCCAGGAAAGGTTGGCTCTCAATGTCACCGACGGTGCCACCGATTTCCGTAATCACAACGTCAACATCTTCGCCGCTCAAATTCCCAATGCAGTTTTTGATCTCATTGGTGATGTGCGGAATGACTTGAACAGTCTTGCCAAGAAACTCTCCGCGACGTTCCTTTTCGATCACATTGAGATAAATCTGGCCGGTGGTGTAGTTCGACTTGCGAGTCAAAGGGGCATGCGTGAACCGTTCGTAGTGACCAAGATCCAAATCCGTTTCACTGCCGTCATCCAACACGTAAACTTCGCCGTGCTGATAAGGGCTCATCGTGCCCGGATCGACGTTGATATACGGATCCAGTTTTTGCAACCGCACGCGCAAGCCACGTTGCTCAAGGATCATACCAACGGACGCGCTGGTAAGACCTTTCCCAAGTGAGCTGACAACACCGCCGGTTACAAAAATATGCTTGGTCATTCGTTATGTGTCCTTTGCAAACGGCATTCAACACTTGCGTTAATTTGCCGCTCAATCCTTTAAGAAATCAATAAAACAAGCGCATGATCCGATCGAAAATGCGCTTCGCCCCTGTGTTCATTTATCAGGGGTATCTTATCAACTCGACTGTCTTCTGACAAACGACGCATAGTCCTCGGGCGTGTCAATTCCGGCGATGGGATGGTCAATCATTCCGACCAAAATCGTGTTTCCGTTGAACAATACTCTCAGCTGTTCAAGCGACTCGATTTTTTCAAGTTGAGATACAGGCAGGCCCGGAATCTCTAATAGGAATTCACGACGATATCCGTAAAGTCCAACATGTTGAAAAAAGTTCGGCGGGTCAGCCGCAAGCAAACTTTCATTCCATTCTCGCGGATGAGGAATCACGCTGCGGCTGAAGTACATCGCCTGGCCATGATTGCTGACGACGACCTTGACACAACTAGGGTCTTCTAATAATTCAGAGCTTCGAATTGGAGTCGCCAAAGTCGCCATCGGTGCGTGTGGATTTTCTTCAAGCATTGAAATCGCCAGATCGATTGCCTCGAAAGAAATCTCCGGCTCGTCGCCTTGAACGTTGATAATGATCTCAGCGTCGAGAGATTGTGCGACTTCGGCGACGCGATCGGTTCCGCAAATGTGGTCCGGACGCGTCATGATGACTTCGCCACCAAACGACCTGACTTCTTTGGCAATCTCATCGTCGTCAGCCGCCACGATGACCCGTGTTGCTTTTCGACTGGCACTAGCCGATTCATAAGTATGCTGCAGAACTGATTTACCCGTTTCGCTCAGCAACAGTTTCCGCGGCAACCGAGTCGACGCTAACCGCGCGGGAATGATGATGACAGAATTCAAAATAGTATTTCGTGGTTGGGCTTAAAGGATCCAAGGCAGACAGCGCAGTCTAACCAACTCGTCGATAGACAAAAATAGTCATTCAGAAAATCTCGGAAAGACTGCGAATTTTGGTCTGCCTAGCTCGTCAAGCGGAATTAGTGCGTCGCATTGTTATTACTCGCCATCCAGGTTGTGCTGCCGTGTTGTTTGGCGGAAGAAACGTTCGATGATCAAATCAAAAATTGCAAACAGTGCACATGTGAGTCCAAACGCAATTGGAATCAGGGTTAGCCAATTTTCTTTGCCAAGACCGTAGTATAGTGGTGCACTCTCGAAAACGTAGATGAAATCACGCCCATCCAAGTACTGATGTATGCAAATTGCGAGAAACATTGTCGCAAACAAATTCGCTGATATTGTAATTGGCAATCGGTTGGCCAGCGAGATTGTGGTTCGCCAAACGCAAGCCAGCATAACGCAGGCCACGAGTACATTTACGGCAAGGGCGAGAATGCTAAATTCCACGATAGACCATTCAACATCCGTTAATGTCATGTTGAGGTAAACAGACCCGTCGTCGACAAATTGTTCGGCTTTCGATAGTTTTTGGAAATGGACTGGCCATCCGCGATAGTGAGAGTACACCATCTTCCAGCGACTGCCATGACCGTCACCTCCAAGCAGCTCGACATTTGAATAAATCAAAGCAAGTGCAACAGCTATCGAAGCAGTTAATCGGAATGCGTTCATTAAGCTCCAAGCGGGATAAAAGAATCCACGCGTCCAAAGTCCAAGGGGCGAGCCGTTTGCAACTGTACGCTGGTGACTAGCCCGTGGTCATGTTTGAG
>CAYZGP010000113.1:0-5774 GCA_964478065.1 uncultured Pirellulaceae bacterium | reverse complement strand
AGGGGCGAGCCGTTTGCAACTGTACGCTGGTGACTAGCCCGTGGTCATGTTTGAGCATAAATCATCATCGTCTTGACGAGTACATTCTTCTGGAGAAATCTGTCTTGCCTCCTGCCTGATTTGCATAAATCATCGGAAATTCCAGCGAAACTTTCGCGCAAAAAACTGGTTTAAAAAATACATGCAATTGCACGATCTGGAGTCAACCATGCGTCCTCAAATCACTGGCTATCTTGCGGTTCTATTAACGTTATCGCTGCTCCACCCATTCACGGCACTTGCCTTAAACCAAGAGCCAACTCCCAAACCTAAAGTGGTCAAGGAAAAACCAAAACCGCCGCCTAAAAAAGAAGAGCCACGCAAAAAAGAAGATCCGCCCGAACTCTCTGAAACACAAGAGCGATTGATCACCACACTTTACCAATCCGCGTTTAGTAAAAACGAAACGATTCGATACTATGCGTACATGATGTTTGATCGCGACCCTGAACTTATGGAGCATTTGGGCCACGAAATTCAACTGGAACTAATCGAAGCCGCATTTAAGGAAAAACATCCCGAGAGTTCCATCCTGAGCTATGCCTTTGGCATACTTGAACAATCATCGTTGCCAGCAGCCCGGCGCCATACCATTTTGTTAAAGTCGTTGAAATCTGAAAACGAGTCTCTACAAAAACTCTCGCTCGATGCACTTACACTTGACAAAAAGATCGTGCTTAAGCGTCTAACCGCTGAAATGCGTGCGGACTTGACTGGTCAACACGACACGGCTTTTCAATTGATTGAGCACTGGGGGTCGGATGCAGCCGCCGCCGTTCCAGTTTTAATCGAGCGTTACGAAGCTTTGAAAACCAAAGCGATTAAGAAAAACCCAAAAACTTCTTCGCCAAAATTCGATTACTTGTCCATCGTCTATGCACTAGCCGAGATTGGGCCCGCCGCCAACGATGCGATCTCGATTGCGATAGCAGCAACCAATGAGAAAGCAAAAGAGAATCGCGCGGAATATCCCCTTGCCGGCATCATCTGCATTGAGAAGCTTACTTCAGCGGGCAGCATTGTCGAAGCCGAACGGAAAACAGAGCTTCTGTCAGTGCGGGCACGCTTATCACGTCTTGATCCTGGTGTTGTGGAAAAGTACAGAAAGTATGCTGAATCACTTATGAAAACTTACGACAAAGACCGAGACGAGATGCTTTCTCAAGGGGAAAACTCCGTAATGAGGCGCCCCATAGAAGCAAACGCAGATATCAATAGAGATGGCTCAATATCAGTAGATGAACTGCTCTATTCGCTCGCATCAGCGGCTTCTCGATCATCAGCGGCTTCTCGATCATCAGCGGCTTCTCGATCATCAGCGGCTTCTCGATCATCAACAGCTTCACGGTCAAAGTCATCAAGGACTAGACGCACAAAACGCAATATGATTCGCGACCAAGTCGAAGACCTTCTCATTAACGAAAAGCTTCGCATTGAACAAAACAAGCAAAAAGCACCCGCCGCATCGAAACGATAATCCGGGCACGGCTCGCTCACTAACTTCCCAAATCTATAAAGCGAGCGAATTGTAGGATGCATCTTGTCCGTCATCCTGCCAGCGATCTTAGCGCCTGAAAATAAACCGAATCAGCTTGAAATCCAGTTAGTTTGAGCGGGCTAATTCGGTTATCATCGCAGGCAATTCACGTTTGTCTTGATTCTCCCAAGCCAACCAGATAGTGGTGGCTGGCTAAATCCCCAAAATCGCTCAAAACCAGTCATTTAGCCATTTGACATATGTGTTTATAATCTTGGTTGATTCGGTCGAAAATTGGAATCCGTCAGGATATTTTCCCCGCTAGATTTTGTTCACCAAAAATACACGACGCCAATACAGAGCGCCCTAAAAAAATGAATCGTATTCAAGCGTTGTACGCCAGCACGATTGGCAAAAAATTCATTGCCGCCATCACTGGACTGGTCCTCTTTGGTTTTCTTTTGGGGCACGTCACCGGCAACCTCAAAGCGTTCACTGGAAAGACCGCCGAAGGCGTTCCGCACATTGATGAGTACGGGCAATTTCTCAAAGTCGTCGGCGCGCCAATGATCCCCGAAGGTGTCGGACTCTGGACCGCTCGATTGGTATTACTTACCAGTTTGATACTCCATGTGTTTGTCGTGACGCAGCTCGCCATGCTCAGCGCCGAAGCCCGGCCCATCGGCTATGCCCGCAATAAAAAACGAGCCGCTTCTTTACCGGCGCTTTGGATGATGTTTTCGGGCACAATCATTTTGGGATTCATTATTTTCCACATCCTGCATTTTACAACCGGCACGATCAAGCTTGGCACCTTTGAGCATGGCTACGTTTACAACAATCTCGCTCATTCATTCTCCAACCCATTTGTCGCGTTGGGCTATGCGGCGGTGATGGTAGTACTTGGGTTTCACTTGAACCATGGAATCTGGAGTTTGTTTCAAACGCTTGGCCTCGACAATCCTGACCGAAACAAGATCCTTCGAATGACCGCAACGGGACTCACCGTCGCAATCGTCCTTGGATTTATCGCAGTTCCACTGTCGTTTTTGAGCGGCCAAATGCCAGAAGCCGTTAACTACGCCCACGAACTGTTAACGGGTGGCCACTAACCACCAACAATAGCCCATTGAAATAGGCCAAGCTTCCCGCTGCGGCATTTCAAAGGCTTACCTTAGATCCAACAAAAACGCCAACAACAAAAGTATCATTTATTATGCTTACGTTAGATTCAAAAATTCCTGATGGGCCAATCGAAGATGCCTGGACGAATCACAAAAATAACCTCCGACTGGTCGGCCCAAACAACCGCCCAAAATTCAAAGTCATCATCATCGGAAGTGGACTTGCCGGCGCATCGGCTGCCGCCTCGATGGGCGCAATGGGCTACAACGTTGAGTGTTTTTGTTTCCAGGACTCCCCGCGGCGTGCTCACAGTATCGCAGCCCAAGGCGGCATCAACGCTTCGAAAAACTATCGCAACGATGGCGATTCGACTTGGCGTTTGTTTTACGATACGCAAAAGGGTGGCGACTATCGTGCCCGCGAGAAAAACGTCTATCGTTTGGCTGAGTTAAGCACATCCATCATCGACCAGGCCGTCGCGCAGGGCGTTCCGTTTGCACGCGAATACGGCGGCAAGCTTGCCAACCGTTCCTTTGGCGGCGTATTGGTAGAACGAACTTTTTACTGCCGCGGCGAAACGGGCCAGCAACTTTTACTCGGTGCTTATTCAGCTTTGGAAGAGCAAATCGCTGCCAAACGCGTCACCATGCACACCCGCAGAGAAATGCTGGACTTGGTTGTCGTAGACGATAAAACACGCGGCATCGTGACGCGGAATCTTGAGACGGGCGAAATCACTTCGCATGCCGCTGACGCAGTCGTACTGGCAACAGGCGGATACGGAAACGTATTTTATCTTTCGACAAACGCGAAAGGTTGTAACGTAACATCGAACTTTCGGGCGTATCGCCGAGGAGCTGGTTTTGCGAACCCTTGCTTCACACAGATTCATCCAACATCGATTCCTGCTTCAGGCGAGTACCAATCGAAACTGACTTTGATGAGTGAGTCGTTACGAAACGACGGTCGCATCTGGGTGCCGCGAGATCCGGATGAAAAACGCGCACCAAAAGACATTCCGGAAGCCGATCGCTATTACTATCTCGAAGAGCGATACCCTCGATTTGGAAACCTCGTTCCCCGCGACGTGGCGGCACGAAACGCCAAAGACGTTTGCGACAAGGGGCTGGGCGTGGGTCCAACTGGATACGGCGTCTACCTCGATTTCGCGGCCGCCATCGAAGCCAAAGGCATTACCGAGGTCAAAGGAAAGTACGCCAACCTGTTTGAAATGTATGAGCGAATCACTGCCGAAGATCCGGTCGAAACGCCAATGCGAATTTACCCGGCAGTTCACTATACGATGGGCGGCCTATGGGTTGATTACAACTTGATGACCAACGTTGATGGTTTGTATTCGATTGGCGAATCCAATTTTGCTGATCACGGTGCCAACCGCTTGGGCGCCAGCTCGCTAATGCAGTGCCTCGCCGATGGTTACTTTATTATTCCCGTCACAATCGGAGACTTTCTGAGCAGGCATAAACCTGGCGAAATCTCGACCGACCATCCGGCTTTCAAAGAAGCCGAGAACGAAGCGAAGGATCAAATCAATCGCTTGCTGTCAGTCAACGGCAATCGCTCTTCACAGTCGTTCCATCGTGAGCTTGGCAAAATCATGTGGGAGCATTGTGGCATCGCCCGCTGCAAAGAATCGCTGGAAGAAGGCTTGAAAAAAATCCCGGCGCTCCGCAAAGAGTTTTGGGAAAATGTAAAGGTGCCGGGCAAGAGCACTGAAATGAATCAATCGCTTGAGCACGCCGGTCGAATGATCGACTTTTTAGATTTCGGTGAATTAATGTGTCGAGACGCATTATCGCGTGATGAGTCCTGCGGCTGCCACTTGAGAGAAGAGCATCAAACGCCTGAAGGTGAAGCCAAACGCGACGACAAAAACTTCGCCCATGTCTCGGTGTTTGAATACAAAGGCGAAGGCGTGGAACCTGAACTTAACAAAGAGCCGCTCGCATTCGACGCATTGCCGCTTGCAGCGAGGAACTATAAATCATGAAAATCAAACTCAACATCTGGCGTCAAAATACACGAACTGACAAAGGCCGTATGGAAAAATACGAGCTGGATAACGTCACGCCCGACATGTCGTTTCTGGAAATGATGGATAGCCTCAACGAGAAACTGACCACCGAAGGCGTTGAGCCCGTGGCGTTTGATCATGATTGCCGCGAAGGCGTTTGTGGCATGTGTTCCATGGTCATCGACGGCGAAGCCCATGGCCCCCAAGCCGAAACGACGACCTGCCAACTGTACATGCGGCATTTCAAAGACGGCGCTGAAATTTTCATCGAGCCATGGAGAGCCAAAGCATTTCCTGTCATCAAAGACTTGGTTGTCGATCGTTCCGCGTTTGATCGAATCATTCAAGCCGGCGGATTCATCAGCAACCACTCCGGCCCCAAACCAGAACCCAACTCAATCCCGGTCGAGCCAGAAGTTGCCGAAACGGCACTCGACGCAGCGACCTGTATTGGCTGTGGTGCGTGCGTGGCGGCGTGCCCAAATGGCTCAGCAATGCTGTTCACCTCCGCAAAATCTGCTCACCTGGGAATGCTTCCGCAGGGACAAACCGAGCGCTACTCCCGCGCCAAGTCAATGGTCGGGCAAATGGAAGAAGAAGGTTTTGGTTCATGCCGAAACTACGCCGAGTGCGAAGCTCAATGCCCAAAAGGAATCAGCATCGCGTTTATCGGTCGCTTGAATTCTGACTTCCTGAAAGCTTCCATGGTTGAGCCAATAGACCGACGCGGAAAAATGGAATCACAATAGCAAGCGTTAGCGACAGAGTTGACTAGTTTGTAGTACCGGCTAGCCGGAAATTCCGCCTGAAGGCGGCAGCACTACGAACTATTTACTCACGACAGGCAAACCGCTAGTGTTCTTCGCCGATTACGTCCATCATTTTGCTATTCGCAGTTGACCTACAACTCGCCCGTACTACTTGGACGGCCAAAGAATTGTTTTTATTTTTTCGTCCTTGGAACTAATGTCGATCAGCGTGCCTCTGCCGACCACAAGTGTGCTAAGCACTTGTGTTATCGAAAGTGTTCGGTTTCCGCTAAGTTTTATTTCCACGACGCACCCGTCTCTACCTTTTGGGTCTGGAAGATATTGGGTT
>CAYZGP010000112.1:19052-20515 GCA_964478065.1 uncultured Pirellulaceae bacterium | reverse complement strand
TGCTGTTTTTTTGGCCAAGGGCCAATTTCACCGTAGCCTAGGGCATCGCCCTAGGGAAATCGTAAGCCGCGAATCGTGATTGGCTGAAGGCCATATTCAAAACGGTGCGTGTTGAGTGAATTTGGCCTACAGCCAAAACGGTTGGGATGGTTTTACACCTAGGGCGATTGCCCTAGGCTACGGTGACAGAGGCCTTCGGCCAAATGCGTACCCACGTTTTACTTTATCTTGCCAATAAAAAATACGCGTAAGAAATCGTAAGCCGCGAATCGTAATTGGCGACGGCGCTACTTGATCCTGCTGGCACGCGCCGGCGCCTTCCCGCGGACTGAGAAATAAGCGGTTTGTCGTTAAACCTATCAAACGCATTTGACACGACGCTCGCTGCAAAAGTTGGATGTCGGACCGGAATGTCCAACCTAACGAGCGGTATTGGCGTTAAACTACTAAAATCAGAAACAGCAACGAGTCTCGATTTTCGCCAGCCAATTTTTTACCAATGACAAACAGGTTTCACGAATCCAGAATCAATGTCGAACGCGCCGAGGCTGCTTCGGATGCCAACCGTCATGACGCCGCGATCGACCTGGCGATGAAAGCCATCACGGCAGATCCGACTCATGGCGATGGCTACGCTTCGCTGGGCAGAGCTTGCTTGGGATTGGGTAGACACAAAGAAGCTGAAGAACATTTTCGTCATGCACTTTCGATTGAACCGGAATCCCCTTGGTACCTTGGCGGGCTGTCCGTTTGCTTGCGTTTACAAGATCGCGCCGATGAAGCGTTAGAGTTTACTCGCGAACTCATTCGTCTTTACCCAACGCTTGGTTACTCGCATGAGATGCACGGTCACTCACTGCGAATCGATAAACAATTCGAAGCGTCAATTGAAGCGTACGAGCAAGCCCTTCGATTTGACCCTGAATGCGAAGAATCGTTGATGGGCAATGGACTTTCATTGCTCAGATTGAACAAACCGAAGGAAGCGGAAGCGATTTTTCGCCGCGCGCTGGTGCTTAACCCCAACCGTGCAGCCTGTGTGAATAACTTGGGCGTTAGTCTTGAAGGACAGGGTAAACTCAAAGAAGCTGCCGTCGCGTACAAGGCAGCTGTGATGATCGATCCGACTTACCAGGTCGCGAAATCCAACACGGCTTCTGCGGTTGATCGTTACCTCGCCGTTGGCGGTGGAGTGACACTTGGGGTGTTAGCCACTTGTTGCTACGTAGCGATTCGTGTTTTTGGCAGCTCCGCGATGACCAAAACTAAAAACGCGTTGGTTATTTCTGCCGGATTAGTGGTGGCTTTTGGATGCGCCATCGGAATCATGTTGCTTTACAAATACATCGTATCCAAAAAACGAAAACATGAACTGCAAATTGACGATCCACAGTTGCTTGACATCTACCAGACGATCAAGCGAAACAACGACTATTGATTCGGTCGACAAAACTGCGGCTATC
>CAYZGP010000112.1:1288-18952 GCA_964478065.1 uncultured Pirellulaceae bacterium | reverse complement strand
ACTGCGGCTATCGTCAAAACAGCTGGACACGGCGCGGAACATTGGTTGCCAAACTCCAACGACCAAGTGACTACTTTAGTTTAGGACTCGAAGTCATCGTTCCGTTCGCCGAAGCGTCGGCTTGGCGTGTATCCGTTGTGTCAGCAACCGCTTCTTCTGCGGCAGCCATTTTGAGTTTTACCACGTCGGCCATGTTTTCGAAACTTAAAAGATCAATCACGCCGTCTTCCAGTTCAAGAATAATGCCCGAAATTCGCCAGCCCTTTGTCTGCTTGCGAACTAGCCAGGTAATCGGCACTTCGAATTTCTCACCATCAACGCTGTCGCAAACGATATAGCTGACTTGGGCCAACTGATTCTTTGATGTGGCATATCGAACTGCGTCAAATTTATACTCTGCCGTTGGGCCGCCCATCGGTTGGAGTTTCAAGCCTTCTTTGGTCGTGGTGATGAGCGCTGTCCGTGTCAACAAATGCTCGGCCGCGATTCGATTCCCAGCCTGAAGCAAATTCATGAACCGCACGCAGACATCTTCCGGGCTGGCTTCAACGGGTGGCAATGCATTGGGTGAGCTGGCGGGCGAACTAACGTCTCCCGATTTAACTGCGGCAACAGAACTCGTGGCACTTGGCTGCGCAACCAGTGCAGGTGTTGCTTCTTTAGATTTCTCAGGAGAGTTCTCGGCAACAGAGTTCGAGCAACCAGCGAATATTACGGCGAGTGAGAGGCAAGCGAAACCTGCCAAAATTTCGAGTTGTAATTTATGAAATTTGGTTTTGATCATTTGATATCCTTCCATGGATTATGTTCTGCTTGCAGATTTTCCATTTTCAGTATTTTGGGTCAAGATGAATTTATGTCGCAGCAGGGAGAAAATGCGTTCTGCATTGTGAAATCAGAGCTTTTTCGAGCAACGTTCATCGCGCCGTTTGAAATTAGGCTAGATAAGCGAGTGCCGCAAAACGCTGCTATAATCGGGTTATGAATGACTTTGCCAGATCATTTCGCTCACTTCAAAAATCACTAGCGATTTTAGTGATGTCTGTTTTGTTGGCTCCATTGCCAGCCAAAGCCCAAGAAAACACAGTTCTATTTAATCGCGACGTTCGCCCTATCCTGGCCACCAATTGTTTTGCCTGCCACGGGCCAGAAGCTGGCCATCGCAAATCTGGGTTGCGTTTGGATGAAAGATCTTCCGCTATCGAGTCGGGAGTGATCGCTCCAGGTGATGTCGACTCCAGCAAATTGGTCATGCGAATATTCTCTGACGATGTCGATACGCAGATGCCGCCCGCACATTTAAAGAAGCCGCTAACTTCTGAAGAAAAAAACATCCTCAAACAATGGATTGCCGAAGGAGCCGTTTACGAAAAACACTGGGCTTTCGTGCCTCCGACCAAAAAGCCACTTCCCAAAAATGGTTCAATCAATCCAATCGATAGCTTTGTGCTGGATCAACTTTCTAAAAATGACTTAAAATTCGCAAAGCAAGCAGATGCTTTTACGTTGGTTCGGCGAGTTTATCTTGATCTAACCGGTTTGCCACCGACTCCACAGGAAGCCATTGCATTTGTATTTTCTAGCGACTCCGCTGCCTACGAGAAAATGGTCAACAAACTGCTTGCCTCTCCGCGGTACGGCGAACGCTGGGCGAGGCCGTGGCTTGATCTGGCTCGATATGCGGACACCAACGGCTACGAAAAAGATCGCCCGAGAAACATCTGGCCTTACCGTGATTGGGTTATCCGATCGCTCAATGCAGATTTACCGTACGACCAGTTTTCAATTTACCAATTGGCCGGTGACATGCTTCAGGACCCGACGCCCGATCAAATAATCGCGACTGGATTCCATCGCAACACGATGCTGAACGAAGAAGGCGGCATTGATCCGCTTGAATATCGCTTCAATGCCATGGTTGATCGGGTCGCCACAACGGGAACGGTTTGGCTGGGAATGACAACCGGCTGCGCTCAATGCCACACACATAAATTCGATCCAATTACACATACGGATTATTACCGAATGATGGCTCTGCTCAACAACACATCTGAGCCAGACTATAAAATTCCGCAAGCAGATTTTGAATCCAAATCCAACATTATCAAAAGCCAGATTGAAGAGTTGGAATCGAAGCTGGCAGAAAAATTTGCTGCACTCGACAAAGACTTGGAAAAGTCTCTTAGCCAATGGATCTCGGAGACGCGGAACAAAGCGGCAACCTGGACAATCGCGCGGCCAAGCTCGATGAATTCCAATATGCCCAAACTTTCACTGCTGGACGACGGTTCCATTTTCTCCAGTGGCGACATTACCAAACGCGACGAGTATGAATTTACTTTTGACTTAACTTTATTCAAGAAACCACTCACAGCAATTCGCATCGAAGCAATTCCTGACGACCGACTTCCAGCACAAGGGCAAGGGCGTGCGTACTACGAAGGACCGCGTGGCGATTTTTTCTTAAGCGAAATTGATGCGTGGGTGGATGGGGCTTCCGCCGAGTTCTCTGGCGCGTCTGATGGAATGAGCACCACTGGCGGCAAAGACAAAACAAATTTTGTGCTCGATGGAAACGGGTCTTCTGGCTGGCAACCAAAAAACAAAAAGAACCAACGACTGCAACTGGTGGTCAATCTTGCAAATTCGATCGACGTAGATTCTGGCGAAAAAAAGCTGAAAATCAAACTACTTTTTGAACGTCACTACGCGGCTAGTCTAGGGCGATTTCGGTTTTCGTTTACCGACAAACCAGACGCGATGGCGGTTCAAATTCCTGAAGACGTCGAGAAACTCATCGTACACAAATCGCAAAACGATTGGTCAGACGCAGAGCTTGAATTAGTTCGCAGGCATTTTTTGAGAACCACACCGGTGCTTGCCGAAGCCAGAAAACCGATCCAAGAACTAAAGAAAAAGCTACCGAAACTATACGAAACGTTGGTGATGCAAGAACGGCCAGCCGACAATCCACGCCCTACATTTCGGCATCACCGTGGCGAGTATTTAAGTCCGAAAGAAAAAGTCGATCCTGGCATCTTGAAAATTTTCGAATCTGTAACGCCCAAAGATTTTCGGCCGACCAATCGTTTGGAGTTTGCGAACTGGTTATTCTCCGATGCTAATCCGTTAGCCGCTCGCGTTGCAGTCAACCGAGCGTGGCGCGAATTTTTTGGCGCAGGACTTTTGCGAACCGATGGCGATTTTGGAGTTCAGTCAGAGCTACCAACTCATCCCGAATTACTGGATTGGCTGGCGGTCGAATTTAAAGAGAGCGGTTGGTCGATGAAAAAGCTTCATCGTTTAATTGTGATGAGTAAAACCTATCAACAAGATTCAACGGGAACCAAAAAATTGCTCCAGGTTGATCCGGAGAACCGAATGCTTGCCCGCGGCCCACGTTTGCGAATGACGGGCGAGATGATCAGGGATGCACATTTAAAATCGTCGGGACTCTTGTCGGCAAAAATGTACGGTCCGGGCGTTCGACCGCCGCAACCCAACAGTGTAACAATGTTGGCTTATGGAAACAGAAAATGGAATGCCGATACTGGTGAAAATCGTTTTCGTCGCTCGATTTACACTTTCGCCAAACGCGCCGCTCCGTTCGCTGCATTCACCGTGTTCGATGGGCCGACAGGCGAGAGCTGTACGGCGCGAAGAAGCCGCAGCAATACGCCACTCCAAGCACTCACAGTTCTCAACGACACAATGTTCCTTGAGATGGCACAGGCATTGGCCCGGAAAACCTCCGAGCAAAAACTGGGCTCGCCCCAAGCCCATGTAAAATTCCTGTTCAGCCAAGTGCTGACCCGCGGACCCAATCCGGATGAACTTGCGGCGCTGGTTTCGTACTTTGAAAAACAAAAAGAGCGTTTCGATTACGTCGGCGAATCGAAGACAGAAAAACTGGACGCTGCAAAGGTTGCCGGCCAAAAAGATGCCAGCTCGGAATTAGCCGCTTTGACGATGGTGGCGCGGGTAGTAATGAACTTGGACGAAGCGATTACCAAGCGTTAGTCGCAAAATCAATTCGGCGAAGTACTCCGACAAGCAACATTAAAAGAACTCCAAAAGCATGATCAACCCAGAAATTCAAAAACGCGTTGAGGCCCGAACACGGCGGCACTTTTTTCGCGATTGCGGAGTCGGCATTGGCAAAATTGCTTTGGCCAGTCTGCTTGCGGGTGGATTTTCGAATTCGACATTGGGGGCAACGCAGGACACCGAACCAAATCGTGACAATCCAATCGCTCCACGGTCTCCGCACTTTGCCCCCAAAGCCAAACGTGTGATCTACCTTTTCATGGCAGGCGCTCCCAGTCATTTGGATCTATTTGATTACAAACCGAAATTAGAAGAGCTAGAAGGCCAACCGATTCCGCCATCGGTCATTGCTGGCCAACGCTATGCGTTCATTCAACCGGACGCTGCGGTGCTCGGGCCGCGGTTCAAGTTTTCAAAATATGGCCAATGCGGTGCCGAAATTTCGGACCAACTTCCTTGGCTATCGAAAATCGTAGACGACATTTCGTTCGTAAAATCTTGTAAGACTGACCAATTCAATCACGCGCCCGCTCAGTTGCTGTTCAATACTGGCAGTGCCCTGCCCGGCCGGCCAAG
Source organism: uncultured Pirellulaceae bacterium (assembly GCA_964478065.1). GTDB lineage: Bacteria > Planctomycetota > Planctomycetia > Pirellulales > Pirellulaceae > Mariniblastus. Next base: position 14,329 of record CAYZGP010000112.1, on the reverse strand, counting down.
TATGGGGTCGTGGCTCAGTTACGGACTGGGCAGTGAAGCCAATGACCTGCCTTCGTTTGTGGTTTTGAATAGCGGCGGAGGCTTAAGCGGCGGGGCGGCGATGTGGGGTTCGGGATTCCTGCCTGGCTCGCACCAAGGCGTCCCTTTCCGAAGCGCTGGCGATCCGATTTTGAATGTTGAGAATCCAACTGGATTTGATCAACGCGCCCAACGTGAGTCTTTGGATTTGATTCGAACGCTGAATCAAAAGAGAGAAGGGTTTGCGTCCAACCCCGAAATCGCAACCCGAATCAACGCCTACGAGATGGCCTACCGAATGCAAATGCGAGCTCCAGAGTTGATGGATTTTTCTGACGAGTCCAAAGCTACAATGAGACTTTACGGTGCCGAAGCGAAGAAGCCATCCTTCGCAAAAAATTGTTTGCTTGCCCGTCGCCTGGCTGAGCGTGGTGTCAGATTTATTCAGGTTTATCACACTGGCTGGGACCATCACAGTAATGTTGAAAAAGGACTTCGCGATCAGTGTAAGAAAACCGATCAGGCCAGCGCGGCATTGATCATGGACCTTAAACAGCGCGGGTTACTCGATGACACACTGGTAATTTGGGGTGGCGAATTTGGACGCACCCCGATGGTCGAAGCAAGCAAGGCGTTGAACCGTTCGCTGGGGCGAGACCATCATCCACAAGCGTTTACGATGTGGTTCGCGGGCGGCGGCATGAAGCAAGGGTTTTCGATTGGCAAGACTGATGAGATGGGATTCAATATCACCGAATCTCCAATCCACGTCCACGATATTCAAGCTACGATCCTGCATTGCCTTGGGCTAGACCACAAACGTCTTGCGGTTACACATCAGGGGTTGCCTGTTCGGCTGACCGGTGTACAAGAGCATTCGGTGGTGAAATCGCTATTGGCTTAAGATTCAATTGGGCCACGAACGAACGATCAGGGCGACTTAGCTCGCGATGCTTAACTCAATGCAACAACGTTCTAAGCAGGCAACGAACGGGCCGATCGATGTCGTTGGCACGACCAACTTGACCAGTGCTCAAGCAATTGTCCCTATTTTCGTGATTTGGCAAGACGTCGGTCGAATACCAAAGCTGTTCAAGGTATCGCTTAATTGGGACCAATCGTCGCCGTAATCCGACATATTCTTTATTTAATCCGCCCTATCTAGCTCTTGCGAAATTAGTCACTAAACTGTTCGGCTGTCCAGGATCTCAGCGATCGAGTGACCTCAATCAGACCAGCGTTTGTTTGTCGCCTTTCACGAATCGCAATCGAATCACTAAACCCTATAAGATGGAAACGTTCGCGTGAGCACAAACAGTACGATATGCGTTGCATTTCAAATTTTGATTGTCATCTTTTCTCAAGTGAGCAATGCCCAGCAACTTGATTACAGTGACTTGGCACAAATCGACGACAACCATTACCTCGTCGTAAATGATCGGAAAAACCCTCGCGATAAAGGATTTCGCTTGGGGGTTTTGGAAATCGGTAAAGATGGACTTCCTGATTTTGTGCCAGTGCCTGTTTCTGATTGGAAAGATAGAGACGGAGCGCCGAGTGATCTAGAGGCTTGCTGCAAGATCCCCAGCCGAGGCAATGAATTTTTGTTGGCGGAAAGCGGCAAGTACGACGGCAGATTTGGACGAGTGTTTCATGTCTCTTTAAAGTACGACGATGAAGGCAGGCCAGAACTCGAGGTTCTAGGTGTGATGGAATTTTTTGGTCACGTGCTTAACGATGAACAAAACTCTTATGAAGGTAACAACGTCGCGGGTATGGTGGCGTTCGAGGCGTTTGGAAAAACCGTTTTGGCTTATGGTGAGCGTGGCGGTGAGACATCGACCGGGACAGCGGTTGGAACAATCCATTGGGGATACATCGACTTTTCAAATCATACCTTTCAACGCATCGGCTCATCCAAATTGACTCGCACGTCCGTATTGGGAAAAGCCAACCAGGAAGCAACCACGAGCCTTCGAGATTGCAGTGCGTTGCATTTGATGGCGCGAACGAAGGAAGGTATCCCAGTGCTTTCGGTTGCTTCCAAAGACCCAGGAGACGATGGCCCATTTAATTCTGTGCTTTATCAAGCTGGTCATTTTCGTTTGAACAAAAACAAAAAGCCGATGGTTTCTTTTCATCGAGCAAACCGGCCCATACGACTCGCGCAGTTTTCTGGCCTTAAAGTAGAAGGAGTCGCAAAGTCTGGAGCGGGGCCGAATCTGGCTGTGGTTAGCGACGACGAAATTCTAGGCTCGGTTTGGCGCACCATTGAAATTCAAGACTAAGATCCTACCTCAACGTCGCACGGCTCTCCGCGGCGTAAGTAAATGCGCCTCCAAGAGTGGTGCGACATTGGTTCTAAGAAACGATTTGTGTTACTGCGAGTCCAGGATCGCCTGTAACTGGATTCCAAATGTACGAAGATTGTGTTTCTCCAACCTTTAATGCGGAATTACAAAGCTGCTGAATATTCCGAGCGGAAATTGTATTCTTGTTGCCGCGAACAAAGTCAAGAATCGAAGAAGGAAACATTCTTCGTTTTCTTTTTGGTCACTTTCTTCTTCGCTGCAATAAAGAAAAAGGCCAAGAAACGCTGAGAACGTCGCCCGGCAGTTGCCGATAGTTCAAAAGCATTGATGCTTGCAGTTTGAATTCGGTTCGCAGTTACGTGTGTTACTCTTCTACCGAAATTTCATGCGGCCCAGATATACTGTTTCCCGACTCGTTTGGAGTAATTCGGGGGCGGTAGGTAGACGTCGTCCGCATGGAACTTGGCCAACGGCCTCTTTTCACCGTAACCTAGGGCATCGCCCTAGGTGTTAAACGGACTCAACCGTTTTGGCTATAGGCCAAACTCACAGAACTCTTTGGTGCCGTTTGAATATGGCCTTCAGCCAAAGCTGATTCGTTTGCTTTCGCTTTCCTAGGGCGATGCCCTAGGCTACGGTGAATATGGCCCTTGGCCAAAGAAGCTACTTTCGCCTGACCACCTACTACTGAGTTCAGCTCGTCGTAAGAAATAGGTATATAAGGTAGGTCAGAAAAGCCATCGTAATCACGAATGCTAGAATCCACTTTTTGAAATAATTCATCTGACGTAGGTTCGACTTGGATAAGCAGACAACCAGCCAATCTTCAGCGGGCAGATTTGGTGATTTCGATTTTGGCATGGCCGGCGTTCAATTTCTGCCCGTCGACAGTTTCGGCCATCGACGGAATAAACCGGACCTTGGTTTAGCTCAACAAGATCGAGGCTGTCAGCGTCGAGATCGAGTCAACTCTTTTAGCAATTGATCCGGCGTCGGCGTCGCAGTAAGCAACTGCTTAAGAGAATCAAGCCCCCGATACTGCTTGGTTCAGGGACCGCTGCAAAACTGCGGTCATAGCCGATGACGTCAAACGTTTGAATGTCCAAGCTCGAAATGTCGTGCAATTCGCCGGGGTTAGATGTCGGTTCCAAGATCCCCAAACCATCACGCCAATGGCTGGCCTGTTCGCCGTCACCATAAGCAACCCCTGTCGACCAATGTGAACCACCATCAAGTGCAACCGTTAGGCCGCCGTCAATTGAGAAGTACTTTGATCGGTTGTCGGCGGTAAAATCAATATCGGCTCCGGCGCCTTCGCTGTCGGATGAAAATCTCAAAAAGTCGATTGATGAAACAACATCGAAATCATCATCCGAATTGAACGCACCAAGCGATCCATCAAGAATATCAACACCACTTTCAAAACCCAGTGCATGTCCGATTTCGTGCATTGCGATCCCAGCGAAATCAAACGCATTGGAGTCAATGCCATCGCTGCGATCGAAGTCCCAAGCAAAGCTGCTGTTAAAAACGATTGAAGCGTCTGTCAAATTATCGTGAGCCGAACGCAATCCTAGAGCTTTCGCGTTGGCGGTTGTCAGTCTTACGGTTGTATTATTGCGACCGCCATCGTTATCGACGTAGGGCGTCTCCCCGAATTGCCCTGAGGCTTCGTTGGTACGATTAATGTAAACGGAAAACGAAGTTCCCGTTGATAAACCATTGTGAAATGTGAAATCGTCACCGGAAGTTCGGTCTGCCCGAGTGGCGTCCCAAAATTGAGAATAAGTCGTTGACTCGTGAGCTGATAGAGCTTGGCTCAACGCGCCGCCGCCGAGATTGGCAAAACTAAAATGCAAGTTGATGGTGATATCGTCATTGAATTCGCTTGCCCATTGTTCTGTAGCAAACGCAAGGGCCGCATCTGCATCATTACTGCCAATCGAGTTGTAATCAAAATTGATTTGCACCCCGCAGCATTCTGAAGATGTACAGACAAAGCCAGCAATAAATGCTGAAAAGGCAAAAATTAGAAACAGCCGATTCATATTGAGTGTGCTCGAATAAGGGAACCACCAAAAATTGCGAATCAGCTTCTATTTGATTCACAATAATTTCAGCTACAGAATAAGGTTTTGGGTTCGGAAATTCAAGCGAAGTAAAGGTTTAACGCTGCATCCAAGCTCAGGGAAACCAAAACCGTAGGCTTTTCAGCTCTATGTGAAAGATTTTGCGAGCGAGACAGTTTGTGGGAACATTCACACAGATGATCACTTCGCTTGGCATGCCTAATCATTTCGGCGCAGACTGGGGCACAACTCGCAAAGAAATTTCCCCATGGTTTGACGCGCGAAAAGTCTCATTTGACTTTTGTTGCTAATTCAAACTTTCAAACTTTAGTCTGTAAGATTTTGAGCCGAGACAAGTCAAATATACATACATCTTGTTTTTAACAAGAAATGAACTGTCGTATGACATTCTGTGATATCTTCTGAAACGTCCAAGTGTACTTACGACTTCGCTGGGAACCTGCAAGTAATAAGCACAGCATGTTGTCACATTTTGAAGATGTACAGGCTTTAACTACTTGGGCCTCACAAACAACTCACACCAGGCGGTTGATTCAATTCGCGTTTGAAGCACAACTTGGTTTGATGCTTGCAGTTTGTTAAATGGATCTTGGTTTTTCCTATTACTTAGAGAATGTAAAGATGACTATTTTGGTCCAATGGGCAGACACCGAAAACCACCGTCACGTGCAGTTCACTGTCCACTATTCGATCATGCGGTCGGCCATCCTGATTGAATCGCTCAAACCAATCAAAGTCACTTTCGCTTGCCCACAAACCAACACCATGCTGCGTACGATCGGTGTGCATACGGGAAAAGGACAGGAGCTGTTGAACACTCATTTTATGCAGAGTGTTGACTTCGAAGACCTCTTGAATTTGCTCGCCACAAAGCACGGACTAATGGCAGCGTCTTAGTTAACAATCGGTTTAAAGCGAGCAGTCGGCTACCATCAAATCGTATCAATGATAAGTCGTGGTTTGATTCAACGTCTTTTTTTCTATCGTTGGCACTTTGGCACCATCGGCTGGATAGCCTACGACTAACAATACAAATGGCCTCTCGTTAGACGGCCGGCCAAGAATCTTGTTCAAGAATTTCATTGGGCTTGGCGTATGAGTCAACGTTGCCATACCCGCATGATGCAAGCCGGCGATTAGGAATCCAGTTGCGATTCCAACCGACTCACTCACGTAATAATGTTTCACTTTCGAACCGTCTTCCCGCACATCGTGGGCCTTGGAGAATACCACAATCAAGTAAGGCGCGGTTTCCAAAAATGGCTTGTGCATGTCGGTGCCCAAATGCGACAAAGCGTCCAGCCATTCCTGCGGAGCTCGGCCATCGTAGAACTCTTGCTCTTCCTTTTCAGCGGCCGCACGAATTTCTGACTTGATCGCCGGATCGCCCACGACTGCAAAATGCCACGGTTGCAGGTTGGCACCATTAGGAGCTGTCCCTGCTGCCAAAATACACTGGTCGATGACTTCTCTGGGAACAGGACGATCGGAAAAATCTCTTACCGTTCGACGACGTCGTATCTCTTGATAAAAAGTCGTCGCGCGCTCAACCATTTCAGGCTGGGGGTACTCTTGATAAGTCTCAAGTGGAATATATTCTGGTTTCGGCATTTTTTGCAAACAATGTAACAGGCGGATTTATAAGCTCGCTATCCAACACTCAAGATGACACGTTGAGCTTGTGAGAAACAAAGACAACAAACCCACAAGAATCTTACAGGCAAAATCAGGAGTTAACTAAAACCTGCTGCGTGTTTTGTGGCAGTGGAGCGTGGGCAAACATCAAACGCCAAATCCGCTTTAGATTTGGCACGACGTTCACGTCGACAGCAACGCCACTATACAAACTTTTGCCGTGAATGTCTGCCAGCTTCTTAGCTTCCGAAGAGATCTCTTTCACAACCGCACTATCCAATCTGGAATTTTGATCCTTGGCAAAAAGCCCGGGCAGCTTCCGGGCAAACTCATGGGGAGTCTGGTCGGATTCGCGTGCAAGTCCATGATCTCGAGCCCAAGCTTCAAACGCGCTAAATGTGTACTGAATCGTTTTTGCAGGCGGAGAGTTGGCAGCCGCTCCGTTGGAAAATGGATCCTGGAAGCGGGAGAACGGAGGCAAAGGCTTTTTTGGCTTACTTTTTTCGATCGGTTTCGCTTCGCCTTCGCTTTTCTTTTCCTTCTTGCCAAACAACTCTTCCCAAAATTTCGCCAACTCATCTCGGAACATCCACAGCACCACTCCCAAGACAATTAAACCAACCCCATAGATGACATAACGCATGAATTTGCCAAACGACTGAAGCAATTGGGACGGCTGACTGGACTGGGACTGGTTTTGCTGTTGCCGATTCTGGTTGCGGTTTCGATTTCTCCGATTGCGATTTCCTTGGTTCTGCTTCGCTTGCTTTGCATTGTTTTGATTGGCGTTGTCTTGCTTCTTTTTCTGCTGATCGTCCCGGTCGCGATTTTTGTCGTTTTGATCTTGCTGATCTTTCTCGGATTTCTTGTCGCCTTTCGACTGGGAGTCTTCTGATTTTTTGCCATCAGATTTGTCGCCCTTTGATTTATCGCCCTTTGACTTGTCCCCTTTTGACTTGTCCCCCTTCGATTGATTGCCTTTTGATTTGTCGCCTTTCTTTCCCGACGAATCGCCTTTGGCGTTACTTTGCTTTTTTCCGTTCTTACCTTTACCGCTGGCCTCACCGTTGTCGCCAGGTTTTTGCTTAGCCCCATCTTGCTTGCCAGCTTTTTCACCCTTCGCGTTATCGCCTTCTTCCTGACCATCGTTTCCGACCGCATGTTGGGAAGTGTTCTTGTTATCAGTCGTCAAAAAACCCAGCGCATTTTCAAAACCAAGAGACAAACTGGGACTGGGTAGAGCGAGCATGATTAGCATGATCCCAAGTGCAAACAAAGTCCCGACCGTCATCCAAGTACGCGAAACCGAACCAGGCATCTGTGCACCGCGTTTATGCAAATAGCGCTCAAGTCCCAGCAAACTGGTAAGCATCAACAGCCCAAGTGCAGCTCCCAGATAAACTGCGAACAAGAAAAAGATCCAACGGTATCCCCACGAGTCATTGGCTTGTGCGAACCATTGGCCAAACCCAAAAATGGGAAACGCAGCCATTGCAAAATAGAAAATCCAGAGTCCTGGAGTGTTTTTTGTTTTTGAGCTTGCGAAAAACAGAAACAGAAACTTGCCAACTGAGCTCATTTCGAAATCAGTATCGTCTGTCTCCACCCCATCATTTTTACTTGCCGCGTCACCTTGTTTCGCAAGGGTAGAGTTGGCAGGCTTTTTCTTTTTCCGATTGCGAATTTTACGCTTGATCAATTCAATGATTCCAATCGACGAAACGTCACGGCTTTCATCGATCACGGTACAGTCCCAGGTAAGCCGATTCGCCGACCACATAACGACTGCAATAAATAGTGAAACCACAATCGGTTTAAGAACAATACTCAGGGCTCCGTATTCAAAGTCCACGAGTTGCAGCGTCACGATCAAGGTTGCAGCAGCTAGGCCGAAACCGAATAACGCGGCGCGCTCCATGCCTTCTTCAACAGAAATCCGGCTAACCAGAACTGCGGCACCGGTGAACAAACCAAAAACCCACCCAAGTCTCGCCGAATGTGGCCCGCGATAGAAGACTTCGATCAGAAAGAAGACCAACGCTCCAATCATCAAAATAATCAGGACGGGCCCAACCACCTGCATCAACACACGATTAAACGACTTTTCAGCCATTCTCGTTCGACCACTCGGGGCACGCTGTGTTTCTGTTGAGGTCAAAATCGGCTCACATTTTCAGGGTGTGAATATTTTCCAATCGCGGTAGTACGATCAATTACAATTCTCAAATTTGGATTTAAGTTCAATCTCGCGATTGATGAACGAAATTGTTAAGATCTACCGACGGCGAGATTTTCTAAGCGTTGTTCTCAATTCTATTTTATCCAGTTAGTATCCAGTTAGCGCTGAAGAGTTAAAGAACTTTCGCATAATTTTGAAGGATTGGCTATCTGTTCCAACCCCAAGATGCTTGTTTAAGTCCAAACGTCGATTAAAACTAACCATTACAAACCATATTTTGACAGTCGAATTCCAACACTAAACCATATTCAATTAGTCCCATGATAAATCCACACTTCATTCGACTCGCTTTTGTTCTCTTAATGTCAGTTGCCATCTCTGGATGCGGGAACAGTACTGCCGGCCCAGCGTTCAAACCAAAAACAAACAAGGCGATGCGTGGTCCAGGAATTCGAAGTTTGAGCACGTCCATTGGCGGCGGTCCTGCGCCCACAAAAGCAAAGCCGCAGGAATTGAATTGGACACAGTATCGCGGTGTTAGCAGCCGTTCGGTCACCGATATCGAAGGCTTGCCGACTGAGTGGAGCGACACAAAAAATGTGCGCTGGAAAGCGGAACTTCCAGGCCGAGGTGCTTCAAGCCCAATCGTATTTGAAGACCGAATTTACCTGACGTCTTGTTCGGGATACGGTATGTCGCCGACGGATCGCGGAGCCGTCGAATTGCTCAAACACCATGTGTTTTGCATGGACCGAGAGACCGGTGAGTTTCTTTGGCAACGGGATATCAAAGGCTCGCCGGCAACTCAAAAACTTAATCAAGAATTGCTTAAACACGGATTCGCATCCAGCACACCGGCAACTGATGGCGATATGGTGTTCACTTATTTTGGATGCACCGGACTTTTTGCTTTCGACAAAGAAGGAAAACTCGTTTGGCAAACCAACCTTGGCTTGGGCAACGATTATTTCGGTACAAGTGCATCCGTTGTGATCCATGACGACCTGGTAATCGTGAACGCGAGTATCGAAAGTAACACGGTCTACGCATTCCAAAAAGACACAGGCAAAGCGGTTTGGAAAATCGACGATGTCAATCGTAGCTGGTCAACTCCTTTCATTGCTACTGTTCGCGGAGAGGACGGTGCAGAAGATTCACTTGAGTTGCTCATCAGCGAGAAAGACTATCTACGTGGCTTTGATCCAAAAACTGGCGAAGAGCTTTGGCGCTGCGACGGTGTCAATGACTATGTTGTCTCCACCCCTTTCGTCAGCAACGGAATCGCTTACGTCCACGGCGGACGAACCAAGCAGATGATGGCGATCCGAATCGGCGGCCGTGGTGATGTATCCGAAACGCACAAACTTTGGGAAGTCGTTGAAGGGGCCAACGTGCCTTCGTCAATTTGCTTGACCGGCTATATCTATTTGCCGATGGACAATGGCATCATGCAATGTTTCGACATGCGATCTGGAAAGCTCGTTCATCGTGTGCGTCTGCCAACCAAAAAGGTCTACTCGTCAACGTTGCTTGCCGAGCACAAGCTTTACATTCCAATGGAAGAAAATGGTGTGATGATTTTACAAGCAAATTCAAAGCTTGAAGAAATCGCGCACAATACGTTTGAAAGCGATAAAAATTCGGTTAAGGCATCACTTGCACCCAGTGGCAATTGTCTATTCCTTCGTAACGATGAGTTCCTCTATTGCATATCCAATACCACTAAGGAACCGAAATTGATAACGCGAAACGGCATTGAGTCTGAAGAAGAGCTCATTGTCCCAACGGTTCCTTACGACTTTGATCCCGCGACTGGCCGTCTGCGGGGTTACCTTCTTTACCTTGGAACCGACGAGGAACAACTTCACAAAATTTACCTCAATCCCTATCTCAACGTTTTGACTGAAGAGCAAACAGTCAAATCCAAAGAGCTGATTGCGTCAAAAGCTGATGAGTTTACCCCGTATCGCGAACAACGACGCGAACTCCTTTGGAATCACATGAATTCGGAAGCCAAAGATATCGACGCCTTGAATGAAGAGATGGCAAAAATCGACAAAGCGGTCTTTCAACTTTCTGTTGACGTTCGAATGGGAATCAAAGGAATGTTTTCAAAAGAGCAAATGGCCCAGCACATGAAGGATTCCGCGGCTTGGCAAAAGCAAAACGCCGAAAAAATTGCCAAAGAAAAAGCCGCTGCTGCCAAAGCAATTGAGGAAACGAAAAAGAAGTAGGCTGATTTCGATGACTTTGATAACCGGGAGAAGGTTTGGGCTCTCAAGAACGATTTAACAAGTTTCGACTTTCGTTGATCTTGGTTGTCGCCGCCGCGGTCATAGGTGTGATTCAATTTTTGATTTGCACCGGGCTTTCAATGTCTCGCTATAAAGATTATTCGTTTGCCAACAATTCGCTCAGCGATCTTGGTTGCATGGCGTACGAACACCATGCAATCTTCAACGGATCACTAATCTTTCTGGGGCTGGCTGTGACGCCAGTATTTATAATGATGTGGATCACTGATCCACGCCGCTCATTTTCGATTCGCGCCACGGCAGTATTCGGCATCATTTCGACGATTGGATTGATCGGCGTCGGGCTTTCACCGGTTGATCGCCACTTCGTCTGGCATTTTATTTCATTGGCACTTTGGCTGTTTCCCATGTTCTACATGACAGTCAGTTTCTTCACTGCCGCATCACGAAGCCCGTATGTGGGCATTGGATTTTTGAGTGCGGCACTGTTAATGGTCGTCATCATGATCGCAGTGATGCTTCGAACCGAATTGAGCACTTTGGAGCTTTTACAAAAAGCCGTTGTCGTTTGCGGGCTGGTCTGGCTCACGTTTATCATCGCTTTCATCATTCAGTCTGGCGTTTACGTCTTGAAGAACTGGGACCACGACGATTTGGAAAAAGAAAAATTGGAGCAGGAATATTTCACCGAATTAAAAACCGGACGCGTGAGAGACTAAGTGAACTTCGTGGTCGATTAGTGCGTAAGCGAGGGCGCGCACCTGGCGGTTATTCCCTCGCTTACGGCATCGGGTTCCCAGTTGCCTATTCTTCAGTTGGCAATCCAACGACCGCCAGCATTTTTCCATTGGGACTCAACGCGACTCGAGAAGCCGACTTCATTCCGTGGCTTTTGAGATCAACCACTAACTCCCATTTATTTTCCGATGGATTCTTGGACGTCGGCAAGCAACGAAAAAGCTTCGTGCCATCACACATCACAATCCAACCATCTGGCGTCCATCCGTAATTCGGATTGGAACCGACAACTTTTACCAGCGGACGCACCGCCAACGTTTCCGGATCCAACTCTTTGATCCAAACTTCTTCATTGGATTGCCGATGCATAAAACTGAATTTGCCTGTTCCGGGAATAATGTAAGGCGAACTGGGCGGGGCTGAGCCGGTCACAAAGTGCGAAAGCTCTTTCGATTCATGCACCAGACGCACCGCATATCCGTAGCGAGACCAGTAGAGGATATAGCCTGTTTTATGATTCCAACTATAGTAGCCAACCGGCTCACGATCGCCCTGGTTCTTCAAAAGCCATTTTTCTGAATTGGGATCAGCCCTGGAATCTTCGCCACGCTGAACCGACCAGACACTTTGATTCGCCGTCTTACCATCGGTCACGAACGAAACTGTTTTATTGTCGGGTGAAATTTGAGGCGAGTACTCTTGCGTGGGCGAATCAGTGACCGGCTTTGTTTCTTTGGATTCAACAAAGTACTCAAAAACATCGGTTCGATCAGGAGCATGATTGGCCGTGAACAAAATCGACTTACTCTCAGGAGTAAACCAAGGCTGATTGTCGTACCCTTTTCGGCGGGTGATGTTGCGACCGTTTGAAAGTTTCATTGGCGAGCCGGATTCGCCAGTATTTTCGAGGTCAAACAGGAAAATGTCGCACTCGGGTAACTCAAGCGGTTTTGTGGTGTTTTCTGTCGTGGTGTCTTGAGCGATCGACGCGTTCACGACAATCAACGTTACGCAGATTGAGCATACAAGCCGTTTGATGCTGAACAAATTATTCATTTCGGTATCCTGTTGATTGTTCAAGTAAGCTAGACTCTTGCTTTCAAAAGCGTCTTGAACTTTGAATTTCGCAAAACTCAGCTGAAAATTCCAGCCGATCCATCCTTTACTCTGACTGACTACAACTTGATTTCCAACCCGCAGTCTACCCTTTGGAATGTTTTACACGATGGAACCGTTGAGTCAATTTCCGGGTCGGTTCCCGGTGAAATCCAATTGAACATCGGCATCGAATATTTGCGTTCGCAGTTTCCTCTGCCAGGCGAATACTTTCGCGTCAATTTGCATGAATGTACACAGTTTGCCTATCGCGAATACGGATCCGAAGAATGGATCGAGGAGTTGGACGTAATCAATTTCGCCCAACCGGATATTCTCTGCGCCGAAATGCAAGAGAACGACTGCATTGTTTCAGGTGGCCAAGGCGTTTTTAAATTCGTTGCCCGGCGACAGTCCATTGGCGTATTGGACGAAGCAGGGAAAGTCCGCGAAATTTCACTTGAAGATTTGATGCAAGTCGCGACAGATTACTGGGAAGCATGGGAAAAACAAAATAAAGAATCCCTCGAGTGAACAAGTATTTTGTTTTCAGTCCAACCATCGGAGCGTGATCGCGCAACTAATCTTGTATAGTCGACACTAATTTTTGACCTGAAAAAAAAGCATCGGTCACCCGCGCGTGATTAGTGAAAATCAGTGCCAATTAGTGTTTCGTCTTCGTACGAACTGGTCTTCGTACGAACTGGTCTTCGTACGAA